>NZ_BIMA01000098.1 GCF_004000845.1 Paenibacillus koleovorans NBRC 103111 | reverse complement strand
CTCCTGGCGCTTCAATACGGTGAAGAACTTAAACTTTCTTATCTGTTGAAAAATCGTCCCTAGGACGATCCATGATTATCCCATTCCGCCGGATTCTCACAACCAGCTAAACCCGCGCGAGGAGAAGAGCATTCTCGAGCAATGTGGCGCCTGTACCCTTGCTCCCTAGTCCGAAAAAATCGGACTACGGCGCACCTCTCCGCCCGGAAATGCTCTGTAGTCCGAATCGGCCGAATTAGAGCGGCGATTTCCAGAGGGAGCGTGCGGAAACGGCTCTGCAAGTGGGAAAAGTCGGACTAGAGACCGCTTCATCCTTCGCTCCCGCTACGCAGTCCGAAAAAGTCGGACTATAGTGTATATGGCCTTTTCATGATTCTACTCCATCCTCCTTCTCACCCACCACTCACTTGCACTCTGATCAAAGCTGTCCCATTCCCCGCAGCACGCCGCCAACTGCAAATTCACATGATCCTTCCGCTCAGCCGCATCCCGATGCTGATTGAAAAACGCGGTCACCAGGCTCCGATAAGGAATCATGCCTGGCGGGACAGCAATTCCTCAGTCAACACTACCTTGCCACCGTACGGATAAGCTGCTGAGCGGCGGGGATAGGCAACTCAGATGACCGGAACGGCTGCTGGGATGACTTTTTAGATGTATAGAGGCTAGAGGATGTGTCAATACTTGGAACACTTCAATCAGTAAGGAGCACTCCGTCCATGATGAGGGCCGAGAAGATTACATCCGTTCAGCTAGGATTGATTTTATTCACATTTGTCGTGTCTACCATCAACTTATCCGTCCCAGGCCAAATGGCCATGTTCGGCAAACAAGATGCTTGGCTGTCGGTTTTTCCATCGGTTACGACCGGTCTTCTCTGCATCTGGGTCATGATCAAGCTGGGCAAGCGTTATCCCGGGCTGACGATTATCGAATATAGCTCACAGATTGTTGGCAAGTGGGCAGGAAAGCTGATCGGCGTCAATTATATCTATTATTGGTTCGTCTCGATCACTACGATCACATATCAGCATTCCATGTTCATCAATACGCTGCTGCTCCCCAAAAGCCCTCACCTCGTAGGAAGCATGACCTTGCTGATTTTATGCGGGTTCGCTGTCTATGCGGGGATTGAAGTGGTTGGCAGAAGCAACGAGTTTTTGACTCCTCTGCTTATGGCGTTCGTGTTCCCCTTATTCATCCTGACGCTCCAGGAAATCCACCCCAATAACTTCAAACCGATTCTCGGCGACGGCTTCTGGCCGGTGCTGCAAGGGGCGGTTCTTCCGGCATGCGCATTTATGAATCAATTATTTATTTTAGGCTGGCTGCTTCCTTTCTCCAATCAACCCAAGAAGGCTAGAAAGGTTGCTTTGATCGCCTTGGCGGGAATAACAGGCATCTTATTGACGGTAGTTTCACTCTCGATTCTGGTGCTCGGCCCATTGACGGGGAGGCTGAGCTATTCGTTCCTGAGCGTGATTCAGTATATCGGTATCGAAGGTTCGTTCGAGCGACTGGAAGCGATTGCGGTCTCGATCTGGGTCATGGGCTGTTTTGTAAAATCGGCGATCTGTCTGTTTATTCTATGCCTGTGCGTGAGTCAGCTGTTCGGTATTCGCGATTATCGCGATCTTGTGTTTCCCTGCACGCTACTGGCTACGCTCGGATCGGTTTGGATTTTCAGAAACGGAGCGGATCTCCAGAACTATATCGTGTTCACCTTCCCCATATTGGCCTTGTTTAATCAAAGCATCATCCCGCTACTCCTCCTAGTGATCGATACCATTAGAAGAAAAGCTGTGGCTTCACGACATTGAAATCCATTTCCCGATCGGTTCAAACAAACGTACTGCCGGTGCAATAAAGCTGGGCAAAGGGACTTGTGCGATAAGCAAAGGCCCGAGAACCGCCCCCAAGCCGTTCAACGAGGCGAAGACGAAGGCTTCCTTCCGTTTCTTCTTGTTCAACAAGCGCCTCACGCTCCTGATCGTCCACCACAGCAGCACGAGAACATACCCGACGATTTGCAAAATCATTTTACGATTTCCTCCTCTTTCAGTTGCAATGGCGGGCCTGCCATCCCTACCCCGGTTAACGCCAATTGGACATCTACCGCTACTTTCACCTCAGGAAATGTTTGCTCCCACTTCGGTTGCAGCGTTTTCCATTGTTTATAGTGATTCTGATACATATCCATGCCAAATCCTACGCTATCCACCTTGTACTGCTTCTGCAGCTTGGCGACGACATCGCGAACTTGGCGTTCGACCGACTGCTCCAGGGCATGCTGAACGAGCTTCAGGTTGTTCGGCCGCGAAATATCCAGACGGGTGTTGTTCTCCACTAAACTCCCCACTCCCTGCAATTGAATGCGGACCTTCGGCGCGCCTCCATTTACTTCCGTAGTGATCTTGCGGTGCGCTGAGTTCAGCGTCATGCCGACATTCCCTTTCACATCCCCTTCGGAAATAATCGCGTTGATACGCCCATATTTCATACGATCCGTCAACCAGAGAAACCCGTTTGTTTCCTCACTGTCCAAAAAGCCTACCACCTTCATCTCTTTGAAAAAAGCCAAACCCGCGAGCTTAACCAATTGCTTATCGCCGGACTTGACACCGCCGGAATCGCCTTCGGACATGATTACACCCATTACCGGACTGATGCCGGGACTGGATGCAGCCATAAAAAACTCGCCGAGCGTCACAGCCAGTTCACTGCTGAGCGCTTCCATTTCCTTGATCGCCTCAATAGGCACTTGTTCGAACGGATACTTCGCCTCAAGAATGTCTAAGCCTTCTCCACCCTTGACGACCATGATGTACGTTCTGAGACGTTGTCGGGGATCATGTGTAAACACGTCCAATATATCGTTGATCCCATGCCGGGCTAGCGCTTCGCCAATAAAAATGACGCTTCGGTGGGCGGGAAACAGCCGGCGCGAGCTTTTTTTCTGTAATTTCTCGAACGCTTCGTTCGCATTGTTTCCCACCGCCGACAGCACAAAAAATTTCTCCTTTTCGCCGTCAGAGCTTCCCACACCGCCTTGAGAGGAAGAAGGGATCGCAATTTGGAGGGATAGCAAATACTCCCCGTCCTTGGTCAAATCGAAAGCGGCTCCGGAGACGAATGCCAAGTCGTTGATTTCGGTTCGGTCCCAGCACCCGCTTACGAGCAGCATGGAGACAAGCAGAACGCCTGCAATCGCTCGTTTCATGGGCGTTTCCCTCGCCTTGGACTCGGTTGTTGCCCCTCCGGCTCCCGGTAGGAAGGTTCTGAGCCCGCTATCTGCGGACGTAAGGTCTTGGCCCAAATCGGCGCGCGGATGAATATATCTTTTATACTGCCGAAGGAGATCGGGGTGAAGTAGGGGACGCCAAAGGAGCGCAGCGAGGTTACATGCAGCAGGATGGCGATAAACCCTAGTACGATGCCGTACAGCCCAAGCGTCCCCGCGAGAAACAGCATCGGAAATCGGAGCAGCCGGATGCCGTTGGCGAAGCTGTACCTCGGAATCGTAAACGCCGCAATCCCCGTTATCGATACGATAATAACGACCGGTGCCGAGATGATGCCAGCGAGCACGGCTGCTTGCCCGATGACCAACGCGCCGACGATGCTGACCGCTTGCCCGATCTGTTTGGGCAGTCGAATGCCCGCTTCTCTCAGCGCTTCGAAAATAATTTCCATCAGCATCGCTTCGATCAGCGCCGGGAAAGGCACCGCTTCGCGAGACGAGGCAATGCTGATCACGAGATTGGTCGGAATCATTTCCTGGTGAAACGTTGTGATGGCCACGTATAGCGGTGGTGCGAATATCGCGATGGAAATAAACAGGAACCGGATCCAACGAACGAACGTCGCAATGGGCCAACGGATGTAATAGTCCTCGCTCGCTTGAACCCCCGTCATTAGCGTCATCGGCACAACCAGGACAAACGGAGTATTCTCGACCAGGATCGCGACGCGGCCTTCCAATAGCTCGGCGGCTACGACATCCGGCCTCTCGGTGCTGTGCACTTGCGGGAAAGGCGAATAGGGGCAATCCTCAATAAACTCCTCGATATAGCTGGAATCGATAATGCCGTCTATTCGAATGCGTGCGATTCGCTCTCGGACTTCGTCGACTACGGCTTGTTTCGCGATGCCTTCGAGATAGGAGATGACCACTTGCGTTTGCGTGAGCCGGCCAACCGTCAGGGCTTCCATTCGGAGGGTGGAGGTTTTCAAGCGGCTGCGAAGAAGCCCCATATTCGTCGAAATGTTCTCGATGAACCCGTCTCGGGGCCCGCGGATGACCGGCTCGGAGGATGGCTCCTCCAGGCTTCGTTGCTTCCCTCCGTTCGTCCTGACCAACCAGGCTTGCTCATTCATAGAGGTCAAGATGGCCGTGTACCCGTGCAACAGTTGGCGAACCAACTCCTGTCCCTGCTTCGTACGCTCTATTTTACCGACCGAGATCCGGTCTTCCGGATAAGGCTTTAGCGATTCGGAGGATGCCAACAATGGCTTAAGGATATGCTCTTCGATTACTTGCTCATCTACCAACGTGGTCAAATATACGACCAAACATTCGGTTTTCGCGTTCAACCGAACGTTGCGGAACACGAGATCGGAGCAGTTCGGGAAAAGCTGGCGCAGCTTTCGCTCGTTCTGTTCCAAGTCGTAGGCGAGCTCGAAAGATTCCTCAGGGAAAGCAACCTCCTGTTCCAAGCGAGCATTTGGTTTCGAACGCAGCCATTTTCTTAACCGTCTCATGCTATCGTCCCCTCTTCAGACTGATACGTTATTTTCCCATTATTGGCTGAAATCATTCTCTATTCTCATTGTTGCCTGCCGAGAATGGGAGTATAGTAGAGGAATGCTGAAGGTTGGATAAAACAACGAAAAGAAAGTGATGCAGGATGAACAAGCTCGGCATTCGCTGGCCCGGCCGGGCCTTATTGGAGAAGCACTTAACCGGGAAGTCGATGGATCACAGGCAGATTACGAATCTCTTCTTTCCCATCCTGATTGATCAAGCTTTTATTGTCGTCATTTTCCTCATCAATACAGCCATGATCAGCTCGTCCGGGGTTGCGGCGATCAGTGCGGTCAGCACGGTGGACTCGCTCAACATTTTTCTGATCAATGCCTTCGTCGCCGTAGCAACCGGGGGAACGGTCATTGTCGCGCAATACAAAGGAAGTAGGAATGAAGCGATGGTGGCGAAAGCGGCTGCCGGTACCGTGGCTACCGTTTCATTACTTTCCCTGGGAATCGGACTGCTGCTGTTGGTGTTCTCGAATCCGGTCCTCGATCTGCTGTTCGGCGCTGCTTCGTCGGATGTGTTGGCCCAAGCGAAACATTATTTTATCGGCAGCTGTATCTCGTTCTTGGGTATCGGGATTGTGCAGGCGGTCAGCGGGGTCATGCGGGGGATCGGAAAATCGAGGGTATCGCTGATCCTGTCGCTCATTATGAATTTGCTCTTCGTCGGGTCGAACGTGGTGTTCATCTCGTTGTTGGATATGGGCGTCAATGGCTTGACGATCGCCATGAATGTGGCGCGCTACACAGCGGCTATCTGTGCAATCACTTATATCGTGAAGCTCGATGCCTCCCTGCGCTTGCGCTTGCGCGAGCTGCTCCTTGTTCGCTGGACGATGCTGAAAAAAATCATGTACATCGGCGTGCCGTTCGCCGCGGAGCAAATGTTCTTCAACGGCGGGAAATTGATGACGCAGGTGTTCATAGTCAGCCTCGGCACCGGTGCCATTGCGGCGAATGCGATCGGGAATACGATTGCCATGCTGTCGCAAATCCCGGCTGGCGCGTTGTCGCTTACGTTGGTGACGGTTGTCGGCCAATGCATGGGGCAGCGCAATGTCGAGGATGCCCGCAAGTTCATTAAAGCTTTCGTCGTGTTGTCTTCGCTCTCCCTGGTGCTGGCTACCGTTATTATCCTGCCGCTGTTTGGGCCGTTGGCCGGGCTGTTCCATCCGCCTGCAGAGATCATGCATGAGCTGTACTGGCTGACGCTGATCAACCTGATCGCCCAAATCCCTCTTTGGTCGTTTAGCTTCATCTTGCCGGCCGGGCTGCGGGCTGCAGGCGACGCAAAGTTCACATCGATCTCCTCGATGCTGTCCATGTGGGTCGTCCGGATCGTGCTCGGCTACGTGTTGGGCATTACGCTCGGGATGGGCATTATCGGCGTCTGGCTGGCGATGAACCTGGAGTGGGGCGTAAGGGGCGCTTTGTTTGCCTGGAGATTCAGGGGGCCTAAATGGTACGCGCATCGGTTGATTGAAACGGAAAAATGACCACGGCTGTGGTCATTAATATTTGGGTGATGGTTTAGTGATAGGTTTTCGTGATGCTGTCGGGATAGACGCTCACTTAGTCAATACAATCTTTCACCAAGAAGAGGCCGCTTATGCAGCGTACGTGCTGCACAGGCGGCCTCTCCTTTTTCTAGCGGCTTATTGCGAAAGCCCAATTCCTTGATAAGGCGAAGTCGAATCCAGACGGAAATCTTCCTTCATCGGCGTTTGAAGCGACCAAGTAGACGGGTTCGTTGTTGGATTTTTGCCGGTATGCGATCCCGCTTCAATGTTCTTGTACAGCGCCCCCGTAGGGAAGTAGTAGACATAATCGCCATAGTCGAAGTATATCGAGCCTCCGTACAAGCTGGAGGTATCGTCCCACCGTTCCACCAAGCTCCAGTCGAAGGTAGAAGGGAACGTTACATCCTCGAAGACGATCGGCGCCAAGCTGGTGTTCGTAGTGTTGCCCGTAGCGGTGATGTTGCCGGAAGTGCCGTTGTTCCCGCCGATCGTATCGATGAACACTTGTGAGCCGTCCCTCGTGTTGTTCTTGAAGATCATCGGATTGTTCGTATTGTCGGACACATAGAACATTTTATTGGCATTCACATGCGTGCCGGGCAATTCATCGTACTGGTAGTTCAACTGCCGGATCATATTGTCCTCGAAACGGAATTTGGTCAAATAGTTGGATGGCGTATTGTGAATGTAGGCCAGGATGTCGCGGCTATGGGAGAAATAGTTGTCATGGAAATATACTTCATCGCCCGAATTCGGCGTCTCTCCTGCGCCTGCGCTGATTCGAACGGAGAACAGGCTGCTAGCGGAGCCGATAAAGACGTTGTTGTAGATTTCGGCACTGCCGGTTCTCTGACTGTACTGGAAGCAGCCGTCTTGCCACAGCTGGAACGGATCTTTCCAATCGAGCGCGTTCATGACCACTACGTTGTTATGCACCTTGATCCCGTCGCCCATATTGGACAGCTGAATGCCTTCGGTTCCAGAGCGCAGCACCCGGTTGTTATAGATCTCGAGATTGGTGAAAATGTGCTGGGTATCGAGGTTGCTGCTCGTATTGCCGATGTACATCCCTTCCGATTCCGAATCGTGAATGTACAAGTCGTGGATTTTGACCCCGTCCATAACGGCCGTCGGATCGTTGTCGGTTTTGATCAGCAGCCCGGCGAAGCCGGCATGCGCCACCTCGATGAAGGACAGCTCGAAATTAGTCGCCTTCTTGCCGACGCCTATGCCGTTGGACGTATTGCGGCCCACCTCGATCCCGTAATTGCCGGTGGAGGTCGAGTAATTGCCGTTCTGATGCCCTTGGAAATTAACATGGCCGGTTTTCAGCGTGTTGTCATACTTCCCGGTCAGAATCCAGTGCTTCCCGCCTTCAATCGACAGGGTGTACGAGTGTGTGCCGGTCACTTTGACCTGCCCTCCGTAGTTGGAGATGATGAGCGGATTGGCGGCCGTTCGAATCGGGAGATTGCCCAGCTTGATAAATTGATACGTTCCTGCGGGGATGTAGAGTCGCTCCAGCGTGTTCCAGTCTACATTCGGGAAAGAAGCCTGCAGGTCGATGTAGTAGATGGAGCCAGCCCCTTGCACAGGCAAAATCAATTGGCTGTATGCCGAGATGTCGATCACGAGCGAACCGAATACGCCGGATCCGTCTTGAGCCGTCGCTTTCACGGTTACGGTGCCGTCGGCGACCGCCGTCAGCAGGCCGCTGGAATTAATCGTGGCGCTTCCGGTTCCGTTCACAACCGACCAGGTAACGTTATTGTTCGTGGCGTCGAACGGAAGCACAGCAGCCGACATCTGCAACGTGGTCGATGTGAGCATGCTGGTCGCTCCTCCTGCCGAGGTCACGTTGATGGCGGACACAGCGCGGTTAGGTGCATCCTGCACCCCGTTGCCGTTCTCGTCGATCCAGCCTACGAACGCATATTCGCTCGCGCGGTTGGTCATCGTAAGCGGCGAACGGGCCATCAAGTATCGGGCTTGCGGCGCTACCGGGCTGCTGCTAACGTCGCTGTCCAGGATCCATGGCGTTGTCGAGCCGGTAGACAGGTTCTGCGCGCTGTTGAAGTTGATGCGAGTTTCGGTGAGCCCGCTGTCGTTGGTCGAGTCTATATCGTCATCCCACCAGAGCGAAGCGTATGGTGTCTGGTTTCCTCCGCTCGACGCACGGTAGCGGGTCCATGTAGAAGTAATTCGGACCTTGCTCCAATCCGGGCCGAAGTCGATATATCCGACACGATTGCCGTACGCCGGTGCATCGGCAGCGGTTGCACCACCGGTCGGTACGCCAGTCAGGGCATCCAGTGTCGGTTGACCGTCGAATGCATTGTTCATCGGGAAAAAAGAGCTTCCGGTCGCCTGCCCGGCCGAAGCGGGTCTGATTACCTGGATCGATTCCTCGTGAATGTAGCCTACAATGCCGTATTCACTAGCCCGATTCGTCATGTTCGCCGGCGAGCGGAGCAACAAATACCGTCCTGCCGGAGCAACAGGGCTGCTGCTGACGTCGCTGTCGCGTATCCATGGGGTTGTGCTGCCTGTATTGGGAAGGGATTGAACACTGTTGAAATTAATGCGGGTTTCGGTCGTGCCGTCATTCGTCATATCGATGTCGTCGTCCCACCAGAGCTCCGTGTAAGGGGTCATGTTGCCCGTACTGGACGCACGGTACTTCGTCCATGTGGCCGTGATCCGGACATTCGCCCAGTTCGGCCCGAAGTCAATATAGCCGACTCGGCTGGTCGAGTACGCCGGCCCATTGTTCGCCCCTGCTCCGCCAGTAGGCGTCCCGGTCCCGTCGACACCCGGATCGGTGGAGTCGAACGCATTTTCCAACGGGAAAAACTGGCTTCCGGTTGCCGCTCCTGCTGCGGTGGGGATGATCATTTGCGGATCACCGCTTGCCATAGCCGCACTCCCCAGGCAGAAGAGCGCAATCAATACCAACATGCCCAATAACAAGCCGCCTGCTTTTTTCATCACATGCCTCCTCAAAGAAAAGTTATTTACATAACCGCCTTGGCGGGTTATGCCGGAGCAAAGGAGTCGGTCGGGATGTCTGCTTTGGGTGAGCTGCACAGGGTGCAAGGCAGTGCTAGAGGTTTGATTACGGGTATGCGGAAGTGAAAGGTGTATCAGCATCGTATCAGAACCTTCCGCTTCCACCAATGGGGGAATATTCCGATTTGCATCGGTATATTCTGATTTTGGGATGATTTGTATGGTGGACACGAAAAAAGCCGATTGGCTGCTATTTGTTTACATAATAATAGTTATGTAGTCTATTTTGAGCTGTATAAATTTTTACTTTGGTACTCAGTTTCGCTAGGACATGCGGATTAACATTCGCGAATTACAAAAAAGCCGACCCAGGGGCAACCCAGGGGCCGGCTATTGCGAATTGCTTTATATAGAAAGGCGATACAACCCATCCAACACGGCAAAAAAAATGTCGCCGGAAGCCGACCTGGTGGCTGCGTGCACTTTGCCAGGCAAGGCGATTTGGCTCCGTACGGAAGCGGACGCCTCGTCGATCACCAGCAGCTCTTCGCCGCAGAACGCCAGGATCGTCTCGCCTTCGCCGCGGATCATCCAGCCGCATGGCGCGTCCGTAGGGATCGAAGCCGTAAACTCCAACGTCGCTGGACTGAAGACGCGGATCGAGTCCCCTACTCGTACGAAGACGCTCGACGCGCCGGCCAGAACGCCGTTTCCAACCATCTCCTCTTCTTTGTCAAACGTTACTTGATGCACCAAGCCCTCGCCTGGCTTCCAGACTCCGAACCCGCACTGCACTTGCTTATAGCCGAGCCCGCTGGCGCCTCCATTGGTCGTAAAATACAAGTACTGCCCGTCGGCGGTCAGCCCGCAAACCTGCTGGTCATTGTGAAGCGGATCGGTCCAGACGTCCACCCCATGGTTCTCCACATCTATGCGAGACAACGCCCCGCCGTAAGTGCCGTATTTGGCCGACCAGCCGGTCCATATGCCGCCATCCGGGCCAAGGACGCTGCGTCCCTCAGGACGTACGAAATCCGGCGACACCGACTTCAGCATGCGCGGATTGGCATTGCTGAGCTGATCCCAAGGCTGCTTCGGATCATACACGATATGATCGCCGCCGACGTAAGCAGACATATACAGCTTGCCGCCAACAAACAGCATACCGTACACTTCGCCGCCGGCGTTGCAGACGGTTGCGGAGTTCCAGTGTTCATCCCTCACCGGATCATAGCTGAAGATCGTCTGGCCGAAGCCGCACGAACCCCATACCGTCCCTTCCGGGTCGGTAGTAAGCGTGAAAATACGAGTCGGAGACGGCTCGGACGGAATTCTTCTTAGCTCCGGTACATCGGTTAGCCCATTGATAATAAAGTATTCTTGCCCGCGAACTCCCGCATAACGGTCGTTAGCCAGCGCCACGACTCCAAACGATTGACCGTTCGGCAGCTGGACGGACGATTTGGTAAGCCGGCTTGGATCGAGATCCGCAATCGGTTGACGCGTCTTCGAATCCAACCACTTCAGCTCCCCTTCTTTCTCCAGGCAGATGAAGTCCTCATTCGCTTCTTTCACTCGGTAGCCCGGAGCGTCCAAGTCGTGGAACGTTTCCGTTGCAAGATCAAACGCCTTCAGGAAAGGAACGTCATACCCTCCGGCTACGAATACAGTACCGGGCAGCGCACCATATACCGGTCGGCTGTACAAATTCTTGTCGTTGTCCGACACTCTTCCCATGTTCTTCAGCTCATGTGTTTCGGGATCGTAGCGCAGCAGGCTGCAGCCCGGCCAAGTGCCGCCATACACTTTGCCGTCGGAACCGACGGTCATATCCCAGAAATATTTCTCGCCCGGATCGGACAGAGGCTCCGCCCACTCGCGAGTAGTCAGATCAAGGCAATGCAAGTAGGCATGCTGCGGGCAAGTCCCAACAACGAGCTTCTTGTTGAACCAGTTGACCAACCCCCATGCGCCTTCATCGCCTGGCAGCGTAATCGTCTCGTACGAGTGATCCTCGGTGTCCACGAAAATCAAGACGCCTGTCCCGCCGGCAACGAAGTTGGCAAGCACCAGCTTTTCCCTGCCGTCCTTTGGATCCTGAATGACCGTCTTCGCCAAAATGTTGAAATTTCTGCACGGATGACCAAGTAAAGTGTACATGTTTGACCTTCCCCCACCGTTTCGATTGTAGTCGTTTTAAATCAATACCGGTACGATACAATTTCTACATAAAAGGAAGACCTCCTGCCTGTTGCGAAAAAAAAACAATACGAGTCGATTGAGGCAGCATTATCCGCTGTTAGGGGTTTTCCACTGGCTCAATAATGAGTTCGGGGCCCGGGGCAGCTCGCCCGGATTACCAGTTCTGGCTGCAGCACAATCATCTTGCCCGGCGGCACCGGCTCCCCGCTCTGCAGCTGAATGAGCAGCTCCGCCGCCCGGGCGCCGATCTCGTACGTCTGGAATTTGACCGACGACAGACGAACGTCCAGCCGCTCGCAAATGCTCGTGTTGTCATAACCAATCACACCCAGCTCGACGCCGGGCCGCAAACCTAGCTCCGCAGCAGCCTTATATACGCTATGGGCGATGGCATCATTGAAGCAGAAGATGGCGTCCGGTCGGTTAGTCAGCTGCAGTACACTGAGCGCTTCCTGATAGCCGGGATCTGTAGCGTCGAACGAGCTCTCGTAGCGAATAAGCGACTCCTCGACCTCGACCCCGGCCTCCGTCAGCGCGCTTGTGTACCCTTGGAATCGCTCCAAGGCAACCGAGTACATCGGTCGGGACAAATACGCGATTCGGCGATAGCCGACGCTTAGTAGATGCTTCACCGCTATGTAAGCGCCGTAAAAGTTGTTGGACACAACTCGCGGTGCCGAGACACCCTCGAAGCCGCGGTTGCAGAAGACGAGAGGGATTCGGCGTTCTCGCAGCTCATCGAAAGGCTGCCGGTCCAGCTCACCCTGCAAGGCAGGAACGACGACGATCCCTGACACGCCCGAATCGGCCAGCTTCCGTATGGAGGAGGTCTGTCGTTCGCCTATATTGTCCGTATTGCAGACGATGACATTCACGCCATGCCGATCCGCCTGATCCTGGATGCCGCGCAGGATACCGGGGTACGTGTCGTGCATGATATTCGGGAGCAGCACGCCCCAGCTCTCAATTCGGTCTCGTCGTGGCGTGTCGGATTCCGCTTTCTCCCCGCTCGAGCCTGCGTTAGCGCTGGTCTGCTGCTCAGCCACGTATGTGCCGCTTCCGTCGCGGGAGTAGAGCAGCCCTTCGCCGATCAGCTCGGAGATTGCTCGGTCGATCGTCGTCCGTGTCACCTGGAAGCGAACGGCGAGATCGGGACGCGAAGGAAGCCGCTTGTGCGGCTCCAGCCGCGCGATCATGGCGATCAGATCCCGTTTTACGCGTTTGTACAGCAAATGGTCCATATCCGTCCATCCTGTCCGTCAGATTAGCATTAATCTGATTGTAGCTTACCCGGGCAGCTTGGACAAGCTGTTCGCTTGGAGAACGGCACTGCTGTTGAAGTACTGCTCGATTGCCGCTTTCTGCTCGGCATCGAACTGGCTCAGCGGCTGTCTAGCCTTCGGTGTGCGGAACAGCCCCTGCAGATAACAGATCATCTTCTCGTATGGAATCACATCGTATGCCAGCAAATGAGAAATGACTTCGTTCGCTTGCGCTTGCAGCGGCATCACGGCCGACCAGTCGCCGCGGGCCGCATGGTCGAACATCTGCAGGAATGGCTGCGGCATCATATTGAACGTACTGCCGATCGCCCCGTCCGCTCCTGAGAGCGCGCCACCGGCATATACCTCGTCGTGGCCGTTGTAGATCAGGAAATCGTCTCCGCAGCGCGCGCGGATTTGTTGCAGCTCGAACAAGTTGAGCGAGGTGAACTTGACGCCAATGCACCTGGGATGCTGCGCCATCGCCTCGTAGAAATCAAGCGGCAGGCTGACCCCAGTCGCACCTGGAAAATGGTACATGATGAACGGCAGCGACGTCGAGTCCATAATGGAATGATAGTGCTGGCGGATTCCTTCAGGCGAAACCTTGTAGTAGAACGGAACAACGGCCGAGATGGCGTCCGCGCCGGCCGCTTCCGCGTGTCTCGCCAGCTCGCAGCTTTCGCGCGTGCTGATCGCACCGATATGGGCGATAACGGTAGCCTGACCGGCAGATGCACCGACAACCGTTTCCAGGATGCGCTTGCGTTCCTCCGATGTCAGGATGAACCCCTCTGCCGTGCTCCCGCCAACATAGAACCCTTTCACGCCTAGGCTCAGCAAATGCTTCACGAACCGCTCCAGCGACTCGAAGTCGATCGAGTCATCCTCCAACATCGGCGTGAGCAGCGCGGGAAAAATCCCTTTAAACTTTTCTAAATGCATGTTTACCCCTCCAGCTCAATCTTTAATCTGACTACCTGCCCGACAGATTTATTGTAAGCCTGCTCAGCTTATTCCGCAATAAAAAAATCGAGCCGCTCATCGTTTCCGGTGAACAAACCCGATTTAATTCTAATTTTTTCTAGTAGTTGACGAATTCCTCATGGTTGTTCATGCCATTACTCGATGCCGATCGCGAAAGACTTGACCCTCCTCTGCTCCCCATAAAGCTCATTCAGGTGAGTCACATGCGCCGTTCCCCACTCGTTCAACGCTTGGATCACCGGTGTGATGCTCTGACCGTAGGGTGTGATCGAATATTCGACTTTCGGCGGTATCTGTCGGTACACCTCGCGATGGACGATATCATGATACTCCAGTTCCCTCAGCTGCTGAGTCAGCATTTTTTTGGTGATGGCGGGAATCGCTTTTTGCAGCTCGCTGAATCGCATCGTCCCGTTCGAGAACAGATGAAACAGAATGACCGGCTTCCATTTGCCAACCAATATTTCTAGCGCCGTTTCCACTGTGCATTCAGATGCCATATTGAATCTCCTTTATTGTTGAATATGATGTAGGTATCTTTTTGTATACTAGGTTTAAGCGAAGTGCCTACTTTTCTTTTAGGAACCTAGAGCATATTATACGACTATACCCGTAGCGATACAATGCCGTTGAAGTTCATCATAAAGCAACCATTAGGAGGACACGTGTATGAAAATTTTGGTCACAGGAGCGACCGGCGCGCTCGGTTCTATCGTCGTAGAAACCTTGTTGAAGCTCGTTCCGGCTGCGAATGTAGCTGTTTCGGTGCGGGATCCGCAGAAAGCGGAGCACTGGAAAGCTCAAGGCGTCGATGTTCGGCATGGCGACTTCAACGACCCGGAATCGCTGCTAACGGCGTTCCAAGGGATCGACAGGCTGCTGCTCATCTCCTCCTCGGAGCTTCAGAACCGTGCCGTGCAGCATAAAAATGCGATTCATGCGGCGAAAGCGAACGGCGCAAGATTTCTAGCCTACACCAGCCTTGCCGATGCTCAAGAGAGTGGACTGTCGCTGGCGCCTGATCATCAAGCAACTGAGGTAGCCATTCGCGAGTCGGGGATTCCATACGCTTTTTTGCGAAACAACTGGTATTTGGAAAATGAAGCCGGATCATTCCAAGCGGTAAAGAACGGTGCGCCTTGGATTACATCGGCTGGGGCGGGGAAAGTAGGCTGGGCGGCTAGACGGGATTATGCCGAGGCAGCGGCGCAGGTGCTGGCTGGCGAAGGTCACGAGAACGCGGTCTACGAGCTGTCCGGTCCACCATTGACACAAGCGGAGCTGGCTTCGATCCTCGGTACTGTTCTGAATCGGGAAGTGGCGTTGCAGCAGGTGGATGATGAAACTTATGGATCCATAATGAGCGGCGCTGGCGTTCCCGTGGGGATCATTCCGTTCCTGGTTTCGATCCAACGAGGTATTCGCGAAGGGGATTTGGACATTGTGAGCGATGACTTCGAGCGATTGCTGGGCCGGCCCGTGACACCGCTTGCCGATGTCATTCGTCAGCTCGTTTAAGGATCGGGTGAACTAGACTGATGCTTGCACCTGTTTTCTTGGGTCCGCGACAAGGTGCTGACGCGAGACATCGAGTCACTGTTGCAGTACGAATCGCCGGCTCCTTTCACCAGACGGGCCGTCCCCCGCGCAGAACACTTCATTCCGTTGCTCATCGCGCTCGGCAGCGGTTCGCCGGACCGCGAGATCCGCGCGCTGTACGATACGATCGAGCACGGCACCTTATGCACATTGTGTTTTCAGTTTTGATTGGTTTAGTCGGATGCTGGCCTGGGATGTCTCTGGCCAGCTTTTTTTGTTTGCGGGGGACCTTATTCCATCTTCTCCATCAATCCGATGTGAATCATTCGGCGCAACCGGTAGTCCCATCCCCACTACTCCCGCCCGTAGGGCAATCGATGCAAAGGGTTAGTAGGGAAGACTCAATTTCGAAAAAGCGCAAGGATTCCCCCCGCGAGCAGCGAAATTAACGCCAAGGGAAAACTTGGAATTGGACGAGCATCACGGTTCAAGGAAAGGAACACTATGAGCCCCCTCCACTCGAAAACCGGCGACTCCCGTTCGCCTCGCAAGCCTCAATCCGAGCAGCAAGCTAAACAACCCACACGGCCCAATCCCCCGCTGCTCCAAGGTGGAGTGAACGCCATTCTGCAGCTGCAGAGCACGATCGGCAACCGCGGCGTCATGCAGCTGATGAAAAATAGGTCGCAGCAAACACGAAGCAGCAATCCTCCATCCGGTCTGCAACCGATCCAGATGATGCCCAAATTCAAGACGGAAGAAGAAGCGATCATCTACTTCGAAGACATGGACGAGGATCACCTGTTCACGAAGCTGGCGGGCGAAGTCGATCAACTGCTGAAGCTGGCGATAGCGAAAGGCTGGGAAGACCTGCAGGAGCGCATCGAGTATGCGCAAAGTCAAAGCGAGACGGTCGCAATCGAGCGGTTCCGCAGCTGGGACCTGTCCGACGGCTCCCGCTTTCAGGAAGCGCTCAAGCTGCTGGAGCTCGCCCAAGACAAAGGCTGGGAGCAACTAGAGGATCTAGTGATCGAATACGTACGCAACGTCGAGGATACACGGGATGAGCCTTATCTCCAATCCGACGGCTTTACGCCGATCCAGCGGGCTTTTTTCCAGCAATGGTCCCCCAAGTCGCCTATGCCTGTGGACGAATTAAAGCGCCTAATTATCCACGCAGGAGACAGCAAGGCAGAGATGGATTGGCTGGAGGTGCTGCTGGCCGTGCCGATCCCGACGCTCACCTTGAAGCAATACGATGTCCTGACTCTTTACCAAGCGGATCTTATAGGGAACGTCCCTGCTCTACGCCGAGTACTCGCAATCCTCACCGGCTCCCCGAGTCCGGAAGAAGCCCAAGGCCATATCGAGACGGTAAAAGAGTACAATTACGACATCGAGTTCGCCCTGGAAGCGGTTGCCGAATCGACCGAGCATGCGGATCAAGTAAGGCAGCAGGGATTGACGCGGATCCAAGATAAGCTGACGAAGGACAAGCAGGATGTGATGAAAACTCATTTCGATACGGCTTACAAAAAAAAGCTCGACCGTAAAGAAAGACGCGAGTTCGAAAACACCAGCAATCAAGAGAAAAAGAAGCAATACGACAAAACGATCCAAGAAGAGCAGCTGCGGCTTTCCGAAAACGAGCATTACATCCTTGAGGAAGAAGCGGAAAAGGAAAAACGCGAAGTTATCTATATGATCGGACCGGCTGCCTACGAGAAGTGGAGAACGGAGTATGTGGCGTTTTTCAAAACCGTAAACTATCATCCGGCAACTATACCGGCTCTCTCCCTGTGCGGACAAAATTTCAAGCTGACCAAGCAGATTGTGGAGAAGGTTCAGCTAGCGCCGAATTTGCTTCAGCTCATTGAGCACGACGATATAACTTTGACCATCTATAATCGCTGCCTCAAGATGATCCAGCCTACCGTAATTGACGCGATCATCACTCGCATCGGCTGCCCGCTGTTCATGGATTTCACGGAAACCGAGCCTTACTTGTCGCTGCTGGGTCTCCTGCATCAGGACAACGTCCCGATTCCGACGCTCAAGCTGCTTCTTAAGAGCGATAGCCTGGAGCAATACTGCCTGCCGAAATTTGCTGCGGATTTCTCCCGATTGCTTGTTCACTTTACGCCGAAAGAAATCGATAAACTGGTCGACGTCACCCCCAACGGATCGAACACGCAGTTGAACCTGCTACGGAGTCTTCAGCCATGCGCGGCAACGGCGTCGGACTTGTTCGAAGGGCTGGAGGTGGCGGCCAGGATGAATTGGGGTCAAGCCACGTTGCTGCTGCAACTGGGCACTCTCCCCTTAGGTCAAAATGCCTTGCAAATAAAGACACACATTTACAATCAACAGCTTACGATTTTCAACCGAGATACGGAATTTCGATCTTGGACGCGTACCTTATGCGTGTTGATGGAGGACGAAGATTACGATGTCGAAGTCGGAAATTCGGTGCTGCTCCCTGGAGGCACGACATATGAACGAGTCTGTAATATCTATGACGGGACCGGCGCTTTTCTCGACGAGTTCGTCGTCCACTACCATCCGGGAGCGAAAGCGTCCGTCCAACATCCATATGGCTCCGGCGCTCATATCAAACCGTATAGCGGCAATACGACGACGCCGCGAATCGGACGGGATGAACTGAAGGATGTGTTGAAAAAGAAAATCCCTTCCAAATGGAACTAGAAAGTCCAAATGGAACTAGAAAGCGGGAACCGGGACAATTCGACCGTTCAAGCATTTCATTGCGGAATTTCCACTTGTTCAGCCTTTGACGCCTGTGGTGGCGATCCCTTCAATAAACCATTTCTGGCAAATCATCACGACGATCAGTACCGGAACGAGACCGGATACGGAGGCCGCCATAGTCAAGGTATAGTTGGTGCCGAATTCCTCTACATAGGTCGTGAGGCCGATCGGAATCGTGAACAAGTCCTTGTCGCGCAGGAAAATTAGCGGATTCTCGTAATCGTTCCAATGCCATGTGAAAGAAAGAATGAGCAGCGTCACAATCGCCGGCTTCGTAAGCGGCAAACAAATTTGCCAGAACGTGCGCCAGTACCCCGCCCCGTCGACTTTGGCCGCCTCCAGCAACTCATTCGGAAGCGTACTGAAAAATTGCCGCATCAGAAACGTGCCGAAGATCGTGAACAATCCCGGCAAAATGATCGCCCAATGCGAGTTGATCAAGCCCATCCGGTCGAACAAAATAAAGCGCGGCACAAGGAGCACTTGGCCTGGAATCATCATCGTGGACAAATACAGCAGGAACAGAAAGCCGCTGCCGCGAAAGCGGATTTTCGCGAAGGCATAACCGGCCATAGCGCTGGTAAGCAGATTGCCTACGACCGTGATAGCCGTAATTTTGATCGAATTGTAGTAGAACAGATAAAACGGATTGGGACCGTTCCACACTTGCTTGTAATTGTCGAAGTTCCATTTCTTAGGAATCCACTCGATCGGATATTTGAACAATTCGCCGTTGACCTTGAACGAGGCCGAGATCATCCACAAGAACGGCAATATCATCAGGAAGGCGAAAAAAGCGAAAACAATCGTCAGCAGCAGCTTCAGAAACAAAGCGCCTGGTTTGTGTCGGGCGGCGGTATTGACGGGAATCATAGGCGCACCTCCTAGAAATGCTGCTGCCATCTCTTCTGAGTCTGCCACTGGATAAGCGTAATGACGAAGATGATGGCGAACAAAATCCAGGATACCGTGGCGGCGTACCCCATCTTATAAAATTGGAAGGCGAGCAAATAAATATGGTACGACAGCACCATGGTGGAATCGATCGGACCGCCATGCGTCATAATCGCGACGGGACCGAACACTTGGAACGACCAGATAAGCAGCGTGATCACAATGAGAAACGTTGTAGGCGTCAACATCGGAACCGTGATGCGGAAAAAGCTGCGCCAGCCGGTAGCCCCATCGATCGAGGCGGCTTCGTACAGATCTTTAGGAATACCCTGCAGACCGGCCAAATAGATGATCATCGTGTACCCGATCGTGACCCACACCGACATGATGACGAGCGCCCAGAGAGCAGACTGCGGACTGGAGAGCCAGCCAGGGGGATTGTCTACGCCTAACATGCGGAGCATATGGTTGATCGGGCCTTGCTTCGCCTCGTACAGCACTCGCCATACGACGGAGACCGCAGCCAGACTGCTGACATACGGCAGGAAGATGAGCGTGCGGAGCGTGCTTTTCCAGAACACGTATCGATTCATAACGACTGCGGCGAGCAGGCCGATAATCATCGAAACAGGCACGCTAACAAGTGTGTAAACGGCATTGTTCTTGAGCGATTTCAGAAACTTGGGGTCGTCCGGCAGCTTGCGGAAATTGTCTAGCCCCACCCAATGGATACCGGAAAAGCCTTTCAAATACTCCCAATCCACGAATACCAAATACAAGCTGAATAAGATAGGGAACAGCACGAACAGAGCGTAACCCGCAAAATTGGGGAGAATGAACAAATATCCCGCCATGTTTTCCCGGAATGTGGAATTGTGCCCAAACCGCTTCATGTCAAGCTCCCTCCCTTCCGAGTGAGATGAAAACGAGCGGAGAGAGACGCGCTCCGCTCGGACTGTTGTTATTTAATGGGGTTAATCATTTCTTCGCCGCTTTGATTGCCGCGTCCGATCTCGACTTCATCACTTCCAGCGTCTTGTCGATGTTCTGGGCGTTGAGCAAATATTTCTCCGACTCTTCCTTGAAAATCGCCTTCAGCTCCGTAGATGCCGGCACGTCATAGCTGGTCTGGAATTTGTAATTGGCGCTCAGCAGCGATTTCAGCGAATCCAAGTGCACCAGATTAGGAGCGTCCCCGATCAATTGCGTCGTAATTTTGGCGGCGTCCGCTTTTTTGCTGGTCGGGATCCGTCCGCCCGGCAGCATGGACATATTGCCCTCGGTCAAATACCAGCTGATGAATCGGAATGCCGCTTCCTTGTTCGGCGAGTTTTTGCTGATCGACAAATAGTCGCCTACCCCGCCGCTGTTGACGTTCCCGCCCTTCTCCCATTGCGGAATAGGAGCGAAGGAAACGGGGAAATCATGCGGGAACGCTTTCGTATCCTTGACGTAGCGGAGTAAGTAGATGCCTCCCATGACCATAGCGGCTTTGCCGGTCAGCAGCTCGTTCTGCGCCGTCAGCTTGTTCGCGACCGCTTCGGAATATTTCACCATAACGCCGGAGTCTTCCAGCCGCTTCTGAATTTCGAGTCCTTTTTTTACTGCCGCGTGATTGTAGTTGGACGTCCCGTCCGCCGTAATGTCGCGATCCACCGGCTTCGCGGTAAGGAGCGCCGCGTCGCCCAGGTTGCCGAGCGCCGGGTCGGTTGCGAACCCTTTGCGATCGCCTTTGTTAAGCTTTTTGGCCAACGCTTCGAATTCGTCCCAAGTCCAGCTCGTCGGCACTTTTTCCCCAATTTCGTCCAGCGCCTTCTGGTTGAACAGAATCGCGCTGACGTTTTTGTTCGCCGGCAAGTAATAAATTTTCCCATCCGGAAACTTCTTGAAGTTGGCCGAACCGATAATGCCTTCCACATCGAATTTCTCCTTGGCAATCAGATCGTCCAGAGGGATCGCCATGCTCGCCTGCACGCGTTTGGTCATATTGCTGTCGCTATAGGTGACGAATATATCCGGGGCATCGTTGTTGGAGAGCAGCGCCGTCTCGAGCTTCAAGTTGCCGGACTCGTCGTTGACGAAGCGAGTATACTCGACCTTAATATTCGGATTCGCTTTGTTCCAATTGTCTACAGCTTCCTGCGGTCCGCTCTCGGGCGGCACGCCTCCCCACATCTTGAGCGTGATCGGCTTCTGCTCGGCGCTTGGCTTCGGCGTTTCGGCCCCGGGATTGGAGCTCGGTTTGGCTTGGCCGCCTCCGCAGGCGCTGAGCATGAGTGTTGCCGCCAGGATAACGGTTGTCGTAACGGATAATCTTCGTTTCAAAATGGATTCCCCCCTGAATGGATAATGGCTGATCCTCGTCGGAACATCCCCATCGTAACGAAAATTTGCCTTTGGCAGAACGGCGCGATCTTTGCACAATCTGGATTTTGCTATGCGTTAGTTGACGGTTCTGGTTCGATCTGACAACACATGCTTGCGGTATTCGCTCGGATACATTCCTTCCATCTGCTTGAAGACACGGCTGAAATGATTCGGATCCGGATAGCCCGCCATCTCCGAAACCTCATATATTTTGTTGTCGGGGCTCAGGAGCAGCTCCTTTGCCTTCTTCATCCGGACCTGGGTGATGTAATCGGTAATCGTCTCCCCCGTTTCCTTGCGGAAGAGCACACTCAAGTAATTCTCAGTAAAACCGACTTCCTTCGCGAGCTCGGACACCTTTAGCGGCAAGTGGAACTGCTCCGTAATCACGCGGATGATCGTCCGAATTTCTTGCCGATAAGGGATAGGAGCCGGCTTGGCGCGCTTCTGCTCCGCTTCCGCATATGCCAGATGGAGCTGAAGCGGGTCCTCGAACGGAGCGGAGATGCCGAATGAGACCGTTATTTTCAAGAAACGCTCGGCCGATTCTTGCATGCGGACCAGCAGCTCGGGATGAAATCGATCGCATACGATGGCGAATCGCCCACTGCCTATCTCGACCAGCTCCGCTCTAGGGTGGTCGCGCAGCAGTTCACCCAATATGTTGGCCACAGCATATGTCAGCAGCCGTTCGCTCTTGAACCGGTTGTTCTCAAGAAGCGAATCATATCGCTCGATGCCCGCCGCGATTACGTGAATCGTCCCTTCGAATGGGGAAATCTGGAATTCCTCCAACACTTCCTGCGTCTCGTTCCGCCCGCATTGCTTGAGCAGCAGCTCGCGCAGCCGCTTCTCCTTCACCTCCTGGCCGTACCGATTCATCTGGAATTCCAGTCGCGTCGACTCGGACTGCAGCTGCCTTTGCTCCATCACTTCCCGCTTCAGCTCGTTCAGCTTCTCCATCAGCTCCTCCGGATCGATCTCCAGCTTGATGATATATTCGGACGCCCCTAGCCGGAGCGCCTTCTGGACATAACCGAAGTCGTCATGGTTGGATAAAATGAGGCATTTCACCGCAGGCCATCTTTTTCGGATTTGCTCCAGCAGCTCCAGGCCGTCCATCTTCGGCATGCGAATATCGGTCAGTACGATGTCGCATGCTTCTCTTTCGAGGATTGCTAATGCTTCCAGCCCGTTCGACGCTTCGCCGATCACCGCGAACCCATGATCCTGGAGCGGAATGATCGTCTTCAGTCCGATTCGCACCAATATTTCATCGTCTACAATCAATACGCGGATCATACCGGCACATCCTTTCGTTGCGGCAGCTGGATCGTCACATCCAGCCCGCCGTCCTCGCTATTTTTCAGGGTGATGCCATATTGTTCGCCGAAATGCATGCGAATCCGGTCGTTCACATTGCGAATGCCGATTCCGCTAAACTTGGCGTCCGATCGATTCTCCTGCTGCTCGATTTCGGTCAGCAGTTTCTCCGGGATGCCTACACCGTTGTCTCTTATTGAAAGGATCAGACGGGAGTCTTGCTCCCTACCGTGAATAGCGATGTACAAGGGCGATTGGTTCCCATGAATAATACTGTTCTCCACGATCGGCTGCAGTGTGAATTTGGGCAGACGGTAGTCAAGCAACGACTCCGGCACATCGCTTTCGATCGCCACATCGTCGTTGAACCGAAGCTTCTGCAAGGACATGTACAGGTGCAAATATTCCAGTTCCTCTCTAAGCGTAATCAGCTCCTGCTCCTTGCGCATCGTAATTTTGATCAGCTTGCCGAGCTTGGTGACCATCTCGCTAACGTGAGAGGCGTTGGACAGAATCGCCATCCATTTGATCGAATTGAGCGTATTCATCAGGAAATGCGGATTGATCTGCGCTTGCAGCGCTTCCAGCTGAGCCTGCTGCTTGCGTTGCTGCTCGAGCTGCAAGTTGACGACGAGCTCGTCCAGGCGTTGAATCATGTTGTTGAAATGGCGTCCTAGAAGCGACACCTCGTCCACCCCTCGGATTTTCACCTGCGAATTGAACTCGCCTTTCCCGACTCGACTCATCGAGCGGGCCAGCTCCCGAAGCGGTTGAGTAAAACGCAGCATCATGATGATGAAGAAGACGGCGAACGCAGCAAACCAGACGCTCACCCAGATGATCGACTTGGTCTGCACAAACTGCAAACGACCGACGAAATCTTCCCGCGACATGAGCTGGTAATACGTCCAGCCGAGCTGGGGAATAGCGGCTCGATTCACGATATATTCCTTGCCGCCGCTCGTTCGGATTGCGGGCATCTGGTCCGCCGTTGATGAACCGTGCAAGCTCGAGAGCACATCCGGTCCGACCGGCGCTGACCCCGTATCGCCATAGATTCGTCCGTCGCCCGCAGCCAGTAGGCTGATCATGCCCGAGCTTCTACGCGTGGCAAGCTCCTCCTCGCCGTAGAAAAACTGAGAAAGCGGCAGACCGATGTACAATACGCCATACCCGCCTTGACTTAGCTCACCTTTAACAAGCCGGGAAAGCGTAAGATGAGTGGACGGGAGTCCGGAGACGGGGATGACCCCAGGTGCGACCATCCAACTCGGCTCTCCGTTCATAGCCTCCGATTGCCTCACTTGCTCCGCATATTGGGCAGCCGTCGTTTTGTCCCAAGTGGAGTACACATTAGCATGATGATCCAGCAGCGCCACTCCCGCTTTTCCATCCAGCAGGAAATCATGGACATTGGACAGCTTCTTCTGCACGCTGACGAACTGGGTGAACTTCGTGTATTCGTCCCGCCAATTGGCGCCGTCCCTCAGGAAGGTAATGATTTCCGGATCGCTGACGAGCAGATTGGACGTCTTCATCAGCCTAACCGCCCAATCGTTCATCGCTTGCGCCTTCCGATCGACATCAATCTGGTTCGTCTCGAACATTTCCGACTCGACGATATCCCGGGAAGATTGATAAAAGCCGTAATTGAAATAAAAAACCGGCAAAAGAATGAAGATGAACAAAGAAATAAGCAGCTTCGAGCGGAGCGTTCGGATCGGAATCATGGTGAGCTTCATTCGTCTTCAACCTCATTTCAAGAATAATGCTAAATGTGAATAGAGGAATCCATTGCCAAATGAATAGGCTGCTGCGGCTGATCTTCTAAAGGGGCTTCCATCGGTCTGCGGCGGTAGGCGCTTGGGGAGCTGCCCGTCCAACGTTTGAATTGTTTGCTGAAATGCAAGCCGTCCTGGAAGCCTAGCTTCTCGGCGATCTGATCGAGCGATTGTTCCGTATTGGCTAGCTCTAGACGGCATTGATGCAAGATGCGGTTGGAAATATAGGCTTGAGGAGACATCCCGAACACGCTGCGGAATACCCGGGAGCAATACGAAGGGCTGTAGCCGAGTTTCTCCGCCATCCTTGCGATCGTTCCCTTGGTCGACTGCTCGGTACGGACGGTAATGCTGCCGCCTCGGACATCTTGCTCGATTTCCTCCGCCATCCGATAAGCAATCAGAGTCCCGGCTCGATCCGTTCCAGGTTTGATTCTGGACTCTTCTATGCCTCCCAGTACCGCGAACAAGGCGAACAGATGCGAGATCAGCTTCAATCGGATGGCCGGATGGCGCATGTCTTGGTCGCGATTATACTGAAGGAAATGGACCAACTGCTCGAGCGGAGCGCGACTGTCCCTCTCCAGGGCGGAATCGCGGCGATGCAAGCCGTTGCCGTGATACGTCAGAATCGTCCGCAGCATGTAGTCCTCTATATCGAAATGAAGGGAGAAGTAGGTGATCGGCGCTCCGCGGGTTCCCACTACTTGGCGCTGCACCCCTGGCGTTATGAGCAACAAGTCGCCGGCGTTCATCTCGTAGAACCGATCTCCCAACCGTACGTCCTGGGTGCCTTCCAGGAGCAAATTCAGCTCGAATATTTGAAAGGTCAACGGGTACGTCCACCAAGGGATAAGCGTTTCTCTCCAATGCGAGTAATAAATTTTGAAAGCCGAATCTACATTCGGAATGTAAATAGTATTATAGCGAATTCCTTCGTATATCATGAACGGCCCCCTGTTCCGATTGGATTCAGCAGTACAAGCTGTCTCTTCCATAGCATAGCACGATCTGTCCATATTCTGACAGACTTTGTCCATACAAGTTAGTAACATCACCCTTCATACTAAAAGTAATTTCTCATAAGGAGGAGATAGTTAATATGATTAAGAAATTTCTTGGCATCTGGGTGCTTGCGGCCATGCTGGCCGCCCTGTTCGGCGTCCAGTCCGCTGGGGCGGCCGACAAGCTAGTGACCAATTTCAGCTTTGAAAACGGTCTCACAGGTTGGTCCACATGGGGTGGGACAGGTGCCGCCAGCTCCAGCACGACTCAAAAGCATTCCGGCTCCTACAGCGCCAAAATCGTAGACAACAGCTCTACGGTTCAGTACGGTCTCGAAAGCGCCAAAATTCCGATCACTCCAAGCACGATCTACATGATCTACGCATGGGCATACATTGAGAGCGGCAGCGCGGATCTGTACATCCGGTTCTACGACAGCAGCCAGACTTACATTTCTACTGCTTTCGTGTCCAAAAATTCGCCGACTAACGAGTGGACGTACTTGAAGGTCAAAACGACTGCCCCTTCCAACGCCGCTTACGCTACAGCGCTTGTATATTCCAACGCTGCGAATACGGGCACGACGTACTGGGACGATATTTACTTCACCGCCGCCTTTACGGATCTGGGTGAGCAAGTGTATGGCGAAGCCCAGCTTCACTCCGCCGTATTCGGTGTGGATGGATCGGGCAACGGTGTGATCTATGCGGTCGCTGACGGTTCGACATCCAATCCGACCGGTGTGCCGGCCAGAATGACGATTGTCGATTACAACAATAACACGGTCGTCACCTCGAAGCCTCTGAATGGCTCCGGCGTAGCGTGGGCGGCCATCAAGGCAACAGACAATAAAATCTACATGGGCGCTCCTAATACCGGCCGTTTGTATCAGTACACGCCGGGAGCCGCGAATGTCGTAGATCTGGGCGTCGCCCTGTCGGGCCAAAACCACATCTATGCGCTGGCCGCCGGCACAGGGGGCAAGGTCTATGGCGGCACGGCGCCGAATGCGAAATTTTTCAAGTGGGATAGCGTCAACGGTTTCTTCGAGATCCAAGCCTCCAACCCTGTAGCCGCTGGTGAAACGTATGTGCGCAGCATGGCTTATGACATGGTGAACAACGTCACTTACCTCGGCACCGGAACGGATGGCAAACTGATCTATTTCGACAACGATACGGGCAACCGCTACAACATCCTGCCTAGCGCCTATAACTCGGAAACATTTGTCTACTCGCTCGATTATACGGGCGGCAAGGTGTTCGCTCAGCTTCGTGAGAGCAACAAGATGGTCGTCCTGAACGTTGTCCATAACACCGGTGCCGCTCCTACCGTGACACTGGACAAAGAAATCTCCACCGTCCACTCGCTCGGCGTCTCGAATGCCGTGAACAACAAAGTGTACTACACCGCGGACGGCATCCTGCACGTGTATGACATCGTCGCCAAAACGACCGCTTCCCTCGGCTTCAATCTCGGGACGAATGCGGTAGCCGATATCGGCGTCGTCCAATTGACGAACCAAACGAACTGGCCGGGTTATTCGGTCGTTACGCTGGGGTATGTCGCCGGCGAGATGAAGCTGTTCAAGTACAACATTCAGACCGGCGCCACTTCAACCACCGTGCTTGACTTCCCGGATACTTCCACATCGATCCGCAGTATGACCGAAGGACCGGACGGCAAAATTTATACGGCGGGCTATTTGACCGGCGGCCTCGGTGTATACACGCCGATCCGCGGCGATCTGAACGAAACGAAGTTCGGCTTCGGGCAAGCCGAGCATATGATCTCCTACAACGGCAAGCTGTATCAAGGCGTGTATCCGGGAGCTCGTATCTATGATTATAATCCGGCTACCGGCGTGAAGAACTTATTGTTCGAGCTAAGCGCCGATGAGCAGGATCGACCGTTCGGCTTGGCGGCCGGCGACGGCAAGCTGTTCGTCGGGACCGTACCGGGATACGGCCACTTGGGCGGGGCTTTAACCGTGTATGACATAGCTACCGGGTCCAGGACGACCATCCGCAACATCGTCAACGATCAGGCGGTCATCGCCCTCGCCTACCACAACGGCTATGTGTACGGCGGCACCTCGATCTGGGGCGGCAACGGCAGCACGCCGACGACGTCGCAGGCGAAGTTCTTCCGCTACAACGTAGCGACCGGCGCCGTCAACACCTACACGCTGCCGGGCGTCGGCTCCAGCGAGATTCAGGCGATCACCTCCGTTTCGCTCGACTCGAACGGCAAGATCCTGTTCTGGGCGGAGGGGTACTTGATGAAGTACGATCCGTCCACGAACACCGTTACGAATAAAGGCCAGAAGTATTCGATTAACTACACGGTCGGTCAACAAAGCTTCGTGTTCTTCGACGGGCACATGCTGATCGGCAAAGGCGACAACCTGTACGGCACGATCGGTGGCAAGCTGTTCGTTATCGACAAGACGAACGACGCCGTGTCGACGATCACGACCCCTGTGAGTGCCAGCGGCATCGCGCAGGACGTGTTCGGCAACCTGTACTTCAAGAACGCAGACAATTTGTGGCGGTACGCGTTTTAAATGAGGAAGGCGGCAATCGAAGGCTCTCTCCTTCGTTGCCGCCCTTTTTGTTTGTGTAAGCTCGATTTTCGAGCTTACAGCTTTTAAGGCGGACGGTCCTCTGGCGAAGGTGTTCGGTTGGAG
>NZ_BIMA01000097.1 GCF_004000845.1 Paenibacillus koleovorans NBRC 103111 | reverse complement strand
CCACAGCGGGCGGCGGCCTGCTGTACGCGGCCGCCCTCGTGCGCGCCCGCGCGCTGACGGCGGCCGACCTGGCCGCCTGGCCGGCGCTGGAGCGCCGCGCCGCGAAGCTGCTGCGGCGCCTGCGCCTCGCACCTCCCAATAGAAAGGATGCGGACTAACATGAACATACCGGCTTCGATCGTTATTGTGGGCCTCGGGTCCGGCGACGAGAACCAGCTGACGCTGGGCGTGTGGAAACGGCTGCAAGCCGCGCGCACCCTCTACCTCCGCACGGCGCATCACCCGGTGACCGCCTGGATGGAGTCGCAGGGGTTGACCTACCGGTCTTTTGACTTCTTGTACGAGCAATTCGACAGCTTCCAAGACGTCTACGAGCAGATCGCCATTCAACTTGTGCGCCACGCGCTCGAAGAGGGCAGCGAGATCGTCTACGCGGTGCCGGGCCATCCGATGGTCGCGGAGTCGACGACCCGGCTGCTCCGGATAGCCTGCGAAGCGCGGGGCATTCCGCTAGAGATCATCGGCGGGGAAAGCTTCCTCGACCAGGCGTTCCTGCGGCTTGGGTTTGACCCGATCGACGGCTTCGCGCTGCTGGACGCGACGAACTTAACCCATCACCGGCCGGATCCGCGCATCCATACGTTGATCGGGCAAGTATACGACACGTTCACCGCTTCCGAGGTCAAGCTGCAGCTGATGAGCGTGTACCCGGACGACTACGAAGTCGTGGTCGGGCATCATCTCGGCGTATACGGCGAGGAGTCGATCGCGCAAGTGCCGCTGTATGAGCTCGACCGCATCGAGGGCTACGGCAACTTGTCGCTTATCTGGGTGCCGGCTAGCGGCGACGATCAGCTGCGCAGCCGTTCCTTCGAGCGGCTTCATGAGATTGTCGCTATCCTGCGCAGTCCCGAGGGCTGTCCGTGGGATCGCGAGCAGACGCATGCCAGCATTCGCAAAAACCTCATCGAAGAGACGTACGAAGTGCTCGAGACGATCGACGACGACGATCCGGACGCAATGTGCGAGGAGATGGGCGACCTGCTGCTGCAAATTTTGCTGCACGCTCAGATGGAGGAGGAGGCCGGCGCATTCGACGTGTTCGACGTGTTGGAGACGCTGCACGACAAGCTCATTCGACGCCATCCGCATGTGTTCGGGGAGAAGGCTGCGGCCGACGCCGAAGAAGCTTTGCAGAACTGGAACGCGATCAAGCTTGAGGAGAAGCGCAGCCGGGGAATCGAACCGGGGCGGCAGTCTCAGTTGGCCGGTGTTCCGCGGGATTTGCCGGGGCTCATGAAAGCCTACAAGCTGCAGAAGAAAGCCGCACAGGTGGGCTTCGATTGGGACAAGATCGACGACGTGTACGCCAAGATCGAGGAAGAGCTCCGCGAGTTGAAGGAAGCTTCGGACGAGGGGCGGGAGGGCGAGCTAGGCGACCTGCTGTTCGCGGTCGTTAATCTATCCCGCTTTCTCAAAATCGACCCCGAAGAAGCGCTGGCGACGACGAATCGCAAATTCGTGGATCGTTTCGGTTATATCGAACAGGAGCTTCGGGCGGCCGGCCGCGACATCACCCAGTCAACGTTGGCGGAAATGGAAGTATTATGGCAGAAATCAAAAAAACTTTCGTGATTTGAGCTAACCTAGCAGGATTTCCCTTGGCAACAAAGAATACATACTACTTGTGCAGGCAAAAAAGCGACAGCTAATATTTAGGAGGAAAAATAAACATGAACAAAACAGATCTGGTCAACAACATCGCTACAAAAAGCGGATTGTCCAAAAAGGACGTAGAATCGGTTTTGAACTCCTTCTTGGGTGAAGTAACGGACGCCCTGTCCACCGGCGATAAAGTGCAACTGATCGGCTTCGGCACGTTCGAAACGCGTACGCGTTCCGGCCGCACCGGCCGCAACCCGCAAACCGGCCAAGAAATCAAAATCCCTTCCTCGAAGGTTCCTGCTTTCAAAGCGGGCAACAAGCTTAAAGAAGCGGTAAAATAATGCGACTCGACAAATTCCTGAAAGTGTCCAGATTGATCAAACGCCGCACGGTGGCGAAGGATGTGTCCGATCAAGGCCGAATCTGGGTTAACGGAAGGGAAGCGAAGGCGAGCACGACCGTCAAGGTCGGGGACGAGCTGGTGATTGGGTTCGGACAGAAGCGGGTAACCGTTCGCGTGGATCGCATCGTAGAGACGACCCGGAAGGATGAAGCGGCTGAGATGTATACAGTGCTCCGCGAGGAGTCGAATGCATCGGAAGCCCCGCTTTAGCATGTGGAGGCTATCGGAGACGATAGTCTCTTTTGTTTGCTCCGGACACTTCTTGTACTAAAAGTAGGCAGCCCCCCATATCGTAGGGATAGGGAGGGGTACAGGCCATGAATATCAATGATCACGCGAAAGTGAAGCGTCAGGAAGTGAAGATGCTGAATCGCAAGCTGCTCGAAATTTCGGGCGTGCTGAACGTGGAGAGCTTCGACAGCGAAGAGTTTCTGCTGGAGACCGAGTGCGGGTTCCTGGCGGTGAAGGGGCAGAACCTGCATATCAAAAACTTGAGCCTGGAACAAGGGTTGGTCGCGATCGAGGGACTGGTGAACGGACTGACTTACTTGGAATCGGGCTCCCACGAGAAGACCAAGGGATTGCTGGGTAAATTGTTCAAGTGAGCCTCGAGACGCAATTTCTCACCCTGCTGACGATGATCGCGATCGGGGCGGGGATGGGGGCGATATTCGACGCGTACCGCGTGTTGTCCGGACAGCTTCGCGTCCCTCGATGGCTGATTCCGCCGCTCGATATCGCTTACTGGATTTTATCGACGCTGCTCGTCTTTCGCGGATTGTACGAGAGCAATCACGGAGAAGTCCGGATCTTCGTCTTTTTAGGCTTGATTGTCGGCGGGTGGCTCTACATGCGGCTTCTGAGCGACAAGTTCAGCCGTTTCGTGCTGTTCTTGATCGGGTTGGTCCGCCGGTTGATCCGATTGCTGGTTCGCACCTTCGAGCTGCTCGTCATCAAGCCGATCTATTGGCTATATAGGCTAATAGTCGTAATTTTGGGATTTGTCCTGGCGATCGCTGTATTCCTGTATAAAGTTGTGTTACAATTACTGTACCCTTTCCGGGTGCTGTTTCGGAAGCTGTTTGGCTGGCTGCGTCCATGGCTTGTCATCCCTCGTTGGATGAAGCCGCAGCGGCTGCTTCGGTTCCTGCAGCTGATCCGTCGCCTATGGCAATGGATCCGTAAGTCATAATTGCCAGGAGGTACTGTTAGAGACATGCGGAAAGTCGCAACCGATTCCAAACCGGAACAACCTCATAAGGGCTCCCGCCGGCTGAAGCGGATTGTCTTGTTAACTGTACTGGGAATTGTAGGCTATGCTTCGGTCATTGCATGGGATCAGCAAGGCAAGCTCGATGCGCTGTCGGTCCAGGTGAATGCCTTGAACGAGAAGCGCGCGGAGACCGGGAAGCTGAACGAGCAGTACAAGAAAGAAGTCGAGCGTCTGAACGATCCGGAGTACTTGCTCCAGAAGATTCGGAAGGAATACCATTATACCAAACCGGGGGAAACGTTGTTCTACACCCCCAAATCATAGAGCGGGCCTCTCAAGGCCCGTATTGACCTGTTTTTCGCGATCTTGTATAATCTGCATAGCTGCTCTTTTCAGTTCGCGTAGGGGAAACGACCATTATAGTCCAACGGATGAGCAAGAAGCGCTCCCGCTGCGTAAGCTAGATCAAGAGAACAACTCTTAACACTCTTAGGGAGGAACGTTTCATTCTATGGCAATTGAAGTGGGCACCAAGTTAGAAGGCAAGGTGACGGGCATTACACATTTCGGTGCTTTCGTCGAACTGTCGGAAGGAGTCACCGGTCTGGTTCACATCTCCGAAATCGCCGACAACTATGTCAAGGACGTCAACGATCATTTGAAGCTCGAAGACAAAGTGTTGGTGAAGGTCATCAATGTGGACAAGGACGGGAAGATCGGATTGTCGATTAAGCAAACGATCGATAAACCTCCTGGCGAACAGCGGCCTCCACGTCCGGATCGACCGTTCAATCGGGATCGGGGCGGAGACGACCGTGGTGGTGGTGGTGGTGGCCGATTCGATCGAGGTGGTCGCCCTAACAAACCGCCTATGAACAAGCCGACCTTCGAGGACAAGATGTCGCGTTTTCTGAAAGACAGCGAAGAGAAAATCTCTTCCCTGAAGAAGAACACAGAGGGCAAGCGCGGTGGCAGAGGCGCAAGACGCGTATAGAATCGAATCATTCCGCATCGGCAGGCGAGAGCCCCCGGTGCGGTTTTTGGTTGCGGCGGCCGGTGCGTAATCTCATTTGACAAGCCGTTCGATCGTGTTATATACTGTCGTAAGATTGCGGCGGCGTAGCTCAGCTGGCTAGAGCGTACGGTTCATACCCGTGAGGTCGGGGGTTCGAGCCCCTCTGCCGCTATACAAGTTGTACCCGAATAACCGTTTTTGCAGGCGTTTCTGCAGGAACGGTTTTTTTCTATGCCAATTGATTGATAAGTATTCCCACTATTTTTGTCGGATGGTTCCTTACAACAACCGAATCGACAGCGATCTCCTAATTTTTGATAGAAAATAGAGCCCATTTGTTAGATTAGCTTCTATCAAGCAGCTAGGCATCTCTCGTTGTCCAAGCGAACGATCCTTAGTGCGGCAAGGGCTCGCATACGTTTCTACAGGGCGAGTTATTTTGTCGGAAAATTCTTGGAATCTATCAACTCATTCTGACAAACTTTTATTCCCGGTCGTCCTTATAATAGGGAGCACAAAGAATCGATGAAGGAGTTGTCATTCGAAATGCAAAAGTGGAACTTGCTCAATCCCTCAACCTTTTCCCTAGGAGGTGTGATGCAACGGATACGAAGCGGCAGTCGGCAACGAATGGCGGAAAATCGGTTGGTGCAGTCGCTAGTCGCGAAAAAATGGGCGGCCGTGCTCGTCGTGATGGCGTTCCTGCTCGGCAAGGCGATGATCTTGGAACAGCTCGCTCCCTTCGCGATCGCTTACTTCGCCGTCATTTACTTCGCAAGGAAGGACTTGATCCGCTGGATCGCCTTCGCGCTAGTCGCCGGGAGCTTGTTCTCCCTGGAGCTGAGAACCGGGTACATCGTCACTGAGATGATCGTCTTCCTCCTCATTCAGAAAGGGTTGGAGAAATACGAGCACTCGGAGGTGGCCTACGCACCCTTCATCGTGTTCGTCTCCGCCTTCACCGTGCAGTTGTTCGGTTACATGGTCAATACGGAGCTCACGTGGTACACGCTGATGCTTACCGCGGTGGAAGCGGCGCTCAGCTTCGTGCTTACCCTCATTTTCACGCAGGCGATTCCGGTGTTCACTTTGACCCGCAAAAATTATAGCTTAAAAAACGAAGAGATCATCTGCCTCATCATTCTTCTCGCTTCCGTGATGACCGGTCTCGTCGGCTGGGTCGTCCAAAACATATCGCTCGAGCACGTCATGTCCCGCTATCTGATTCTGCTGTTTGCCTTTGTGGGCGGGGCTCCGCTAGGCGCTTCCGTCGGCGTCATCACCGGGCTCATCCTGAGCTTGGCCGATGTGAATGCCGTCTATCAGATGAGTCTGCTGGCTTTCGCCGGTATGCTGGCGGGGCTGCTGCGAGAGGCGAATCGCCTCGGTGTGGCGCTCGGCATGCTGCTCGGCTCGTCGATTCTGACGGTGTATATCGGCAACCAGGCCCAAGTGATCCACTCCACATGGGAATCGGTGGCCGCCGTGCTGCTGTTCCTGCTTACGCCGCAAACGGCGATTCGAGTCATCGCCAAGTACGTCCCGGGCACGCAAGAAAATGTCAAGTCCCAGCATGAATACGCGAAACGCGTTCGCGATATTACGGCGAGCAGGGTGGAGCAGTTCTCCGAGGTGTTCCGCCAGCTGTCTCGAAGCTTCAAGCAAATAACCCAAGCGGATGAAAAGGAGCGGAAGGATGATGAAATTGGACACTTCATGAATGCCGTCGCGCAGCAGGCTTGCGACAATTGCTGGAAGCGCAAGCAATGCTGGGACAACAAGTTCTACGACACGTACTCGTATATGACGGAGATGATGTCCGCCATCGAGTCGAAGCCGTCTCTTGGCCGGAAGGACGTGCAGCCTCATTGGAAGAAGGCTTGCGTTCGCACCGATCAAGTGATGGAAGTGATGAAGCTGCAATATGAGCGGTACAGCAGCGACCGCCATTGGAAGAAGCAGATTCAGGAGAGCCGCCAATTGGTGGCGGAGCAGCTGACCGGCGTATCGCAGGTCATGGAAGACCTGGCGAAGGAAATTAAGCGAGAGGGCCACGAGCTGTTTCTGCAGGAGGAGCAAATCCGCCAAGCGCTCGAAGAGCTGGGCTTATCGATTCATAGCATAGATATTATCAGTCTCGACGAAGGGAATGTTGAAATTGAGATTATCCACCGGTATACGAAGGGGTTCGACGAATGCCGAAAAATTATAGCGCCACTGCTCTCCGACATTCTGGGCGAGCAAGTGGCGGTGCGGCGAGAGGAAACGTCCGGCCGCGGCGAAGGCTATTCGACCGTGCTGTTCGGATCGGCCAAGGAATTTGAAGTCGAGACCGGCATCGCCGGACTCGCCAAGAACGGGGACTTGCTGTCCGGGGACAGCTTCAGCACCGCCCAGCTGAACAACGGCAAATTTGCCGTCGCCATCAGCGACGGCATGGGCAATGGCGAACGTGCCCGTGCCGAGAGCAGCACCGCGCTTGAAATCCTGCAGCAGCTGCTGCAGTCGGGGATGGATGAGAAGCTGGCGATCAAATCCGTCAATTCGGTGCTGATGCTGCGCTCCTCCGACGAGATATTCGCCACCGTCGACGTGGCGCTGATCGATCTGTACAGCGCGAACACGACGTTTATGAAAATCGGCTCCACGCCCAGCTTCATCAAGCGGGGCTTGGAAGTCATCCCGGTATCCGCGAACAATTTGCCGATCGGCATCCTGAAGGAAATCGACGTCGACCTGGTCAGCATGCAGCTGCAGCAGGGCGACATCCTGATCATGATGACCGATGGCATCTATGACGCGCCGGGCCATGCCGTGAACAAGGAGATGTGGATGCGCCGCGTCATCCAGGAGATTCAAGCGGACGATCCGCAGGCGATCGCCGATCTGCTGCTGGAGCGCGTCGTGCGCCAGTATAGGGGGGAGCTGCAAGACGACATGACCGTCGTCGTGGCCCGGGTGGACAAGTTCCAGCCGGAATGGGCCACCTTCCGGATGCCGGGCCTTACGCGGATCGAACGTCCGCGCACCGTTAGCTGAACTTATAATATTCCTTTAGGCCGCACCTCGCCATTCCGAGGGGCGGCCTATTCACTTCCTTAGCAGCTCGGAGCAAAGCGGTCGGAACCCCTCTATTTGCCCTCCCCCGCACCAACTGAACTGCTGCGAGCTGTCGCTTATATGAACCTCTCTTTCTGGACAAACTAGTACTAGTTTAGAAGGGAGGCGAGCTTATCCGATGATGAAGCAAATTTTATTGATCACCGACGGCTGCTCCAATGTAGGCATCAGTCCCGTTGCGGCGGCCGCCCATGCGCAGCAGGAGGGCATCGTCGTGAACGTCGTCGGCATCGTCGACGACGGCGAGGCCGGCGAGCGCGGCATGGACGAGATCGCCGAGATTGCGCGCGCGGGCGGCGGCATGAGCCGGCTGGTGACGGCAGCGGTGCTGTCGCAGACGGTGCAGGCGATGACGCGCAAGACTGTCATGACGACGATGCACCTGGCCGTGAGCCGCGAGCTGCGGCAAATTCTCGGCACCGGCGAGCTGGAGGCGCTGCCGCCGGACAAGCGGGGCGAGGTCGTCCGCGTCATTGACGACATGAGCGAGCAGACGCCGCTACGAGTCGCGCTGCTGATCGACACGAGCGCCAGCATGAAGCTGAAGCTGAAGGCGGTGGAGGAAACATGCCGGGACCTGCTGCTCAGCCTGCAAGCGAGGAAAGGGCGAAGCGAGATGGCGGTGTTCCATTTTCCCGGCCGCTCGGATGCCGATTTGCTAATAGACTGGAGCAGCGATCTTGCAAAATTGCAGCATTTGTTCTATAACTTAAACATAAAGGGAACTACCCCAACCGGACCGGCCATTCGCCAAGTGTTGCAGCATTTCTCGATCCGCGCCTCCGAGCGTGCGGATCGAAGCGATTCGCCACGTTATCCGCAACCGCGGTCCGACCAGAAGGACGGGATCTGGAGTGACTACGTCGTCTAAGCTTGCGCTAGCCGAAGGCACATGCGTCAGCGGGAAGTGGAACAAGAACAAATATGAGATCGTGCGGCTCTTGGGAGAGGGTGCGAACGGCCAGGTGTATTTGGTGCGTTCGGGCAAGGCCCACTATGCGATGAAGATCGGCTCGGATTCGATCGACTCCCAGCTGGAAGTGAACGCGCTCCGTTCTTTGTCCAGAGGAAGCGACAACGGGCCTTATTTGCTGGATGCCGACGACTATACCATGCACAACCGGGATTATCCATTCTACGTGATGAACTATGTTAAAGGCGTGCACCCATCGATCTTCCTACAGAAGAACGGGATGGATTGGTTCGAGCTCATTCATTACGACGTGCTGAAGCAGCTCGTGCAGCTGCATCGCAAGGGATACATATTCGGCGATCTGAAGGCCGACAACGTGCTGGTATCGGAGCACGGCAAGATCGAGCTGATCGATTTCGGCGGCGTGACCGCCAAAGGCCGCTCGGTCAAACAATTCACGGAAGTTTACGATCGCGGATACTGGAGCGCGGGCTCCCGCAAGGCGGATGAGGCGTACGATTTGTTCGCCTTTGCCGTGCTGTGCCTGCAGCTCGGCGACTCGCGCAACCGGCTGACGGATTTCTTCCGCTCGCTGCCGCAGAACCGCAGCCTCGACGACTTGGTCGCGCTGATCGACGATTCCGACCGGTGCCGGCGGTTCAAGCCGTTTCTGTTGAAGGCATTGAACGGCGGCTACACTTCGTCCCGAGATGCCGTCCAGGAGTGGCGGACGCTGATGCTCCGCAACGGGACGAGTACGGGCAGCCGCAAGCGCGCCATCTGGATTCAGGCGGCGTTTGCGGTGTCGCTGCTGCTGTTCGCGTCTACATTATATTTTTATCTGCAATCCTGATTCGTGACGGAGGACCGACCCATGCAGCATCCGGAGGCGGAGCTCGTCTTCGCGGTCGAACGATTCATCGGCGAGCGGCAACTGCTCCTGCCGAACGATACGATAGTAACAGCCGTGTCCGGTGGTCCGGATTCCACGGCTCTTCTGCATGTGCTGCACCGGCTTGCCCCTCGTTACGGATGGAAGCTGATTGCGGCACACCTTAATCATCAGTTCCGCGGGGCTGAGTCCGAAGCCGAAGCCGAGCTTGTCGCATCCTTCGCTTCGAGCCTCGGCGTTCCGTGCGAGACCGGCGTCGCAGATTTGCCGGCCTGGATCCGCGAGACCGGCCTCAACGCGCAAGCCGCCGCGCGAGACCGGCGGTACGCCTTCCTGACCGAGGTTGCGGCCAAGCATGGCGCTGAGCGGCTGGCGCTCGCGCACCATGCCGACGATCAGGCGGAGACGGTGCTCATGCGGCTCGTCCGCGGCACCGGCCCGTCCGGGCTCACCGGCATGCCGCTTACGCGACGAATCGGAAATTTGGAACTTGTGCGTCCCTTGCTTCGTATATACAAGGAAGAGCTGATGGGCTACTGCCACGAGCACAGTTTACCCTTTGCCGAGGACAGCAGCAATCGCTCAAGGAAATATACGCGCAACCGCATCCGGCTGGATGCGATGCCGGCGTTAGCCGGATTGAACCCGCAGCTTCCCGATGCGTTGAACCGACTAGCCGATTTGATGCGGGAGGAAGATGACTTTCTACGACAAGAAGCGGAGCGTGCACGGGCCGCGCTAGTCACCCGGGAGGACGGCGGCGTAGCCTTCTCCAGAAACGCCTTCCTGGCCTTGCACGTTGCTTTACAAAGGCGGTTGATTAAACTAATATTGAACTATGTGTGCGGGGAACCGGAGCTGGCGGATACCGCGGATGTGTCGGACTACAATCGGATCGAACGGATTCGCGAGGCGCTGGCCGGTGAACGGACGCCCACTCTCACGATTGACTTACACGGGGGCTTCGTGTTTAGGCGCGGCTACGATCGAGTGTGGATCGGAAGAAGGGCTGCGTGTGTCGGAATAGTGGAGGGGTCGGAGCCTGCATGGTTGGAACGGGATTGGCTTGAGCGGGGCGGCTTCCAGTGGGGAGACGTGTTGCAAGGGACTGTCACCGCCAGGACGAATAGGGACGAGGCATCGAAGGACTCCTCCGCGACGGAGGCTTTTTTTGACTTCGACCGGCTCGTTTTCCCGTTGCAGATTCGCTTCCGCCGTGACGGCGACCGGATGGACCCGCTCGGTTTAAACGGTTCGAAAAAGGTAAAAGATATGTTCATTAATAAAAAAATCCCGTTGCAGGCGCGGGATCGCCTCCCAATCCTGGAGGATGCCGAGGGGCGGATTTTATGGATTCCCGGCGTCGGTCGGTCCAGACACGCTCTGCTAATGGACGATACGTCGCGCTTGCTGGCTGTTCGGATCGCGCCTGAGGCATGGAAACGGTTGGTTTCGGGATAAGAATGGGAATGAACTTGGTCTCATAGTATTAGGATAGACGCGGCCTATGCCGGTGGGTTCAAGTGGAATATGATCAGGTTAAGATAACGGGAGGGGCCGGCAGTTGCATAACGACATTCAAGAAATCATGTTTTCGGAAGAAGAGATTGGACGCAAGGTCGCCGAGTTAGGTGAAATTTTAAGCCGCGATTACGAAGGGCGCAATCCCCTTGTCATTTGCGTGCTGAAAGGCGCCTTCATCTTTATGTCCGATCTGGTCAAGCGCATGACGATCCCCCTGGAAGTGGATTTCATGGCGGTATCGAGCTATGGGCAGTCGACCAAGTCTTCCGGCATCGTGAAGATCGTCAAGGATTTGGATGCTCCTGTGGAAGGCCGCGATGTACTGATCGTCGAGGACATCATCGATAGCGGGCTGACGCTGAGCTACTTGATCGACGTGCTGGAACGGCGGAATGCGCTGTCCATCTCCATCGTCACCTTGTTCGACAAGCCGGGCCGCCGCACCGTCGAGCTCGAATCCGACTACAAGGGCTTCACGCTTCCCGATGCCTTCATTGTCGGCTATGGCCTCGATTATGCGGAGAAATACCGGAATCTGCCGTTCGTAGGCATCCTGAAACCGGAAGTGTATTCGTCCTGAAGACTAGGGGAGATGCGCCTTCCGGCCTTTCCTGTTCTATTGTGGTGCATACTCTGCCTGTGGTAAAATAAGTTACGTGTGTCATTGAGAGGAGGTAGGGGATGAATCGGATCATCCGAAACACCGGATTTTATTTGCTCATTTTCCTTGTTACCGTCGGAATCGTTCACTTCATCAGCAATCAGAACGATACCAAGACGACGATCGACTATACCCAGTTCCGCCAGGAGCTGAAAAATAACAATGTCGATGAAGTGTCGGTCAAGTTCGACGGGTATACGTATCTGATTCGGGGGAAATTGAAGAAATCCATAACAGATACAGACAAACTGCTCTTTGAGACCCATGCTCCTTTCGGTGAACGGGTGATCGAGCTTCTCGAGCAAAGCACTGTCAACAAAGAAGTCCATGAGAAAATGGATGGCGATAATGTCTGGATCACATTCCTGACCTCCATTATTCCGTTCGTCATCATCTTCATCTTGTTTTTCTTCTTATTGAATCAAGCCCAGGGTGGCGGCGGCAAAGTGATGAACTTCGGCAAGAGCCGAGCCCGCCTTTATAATGAAGAGAAGAAGAGGGTTACCTTCGACGACGTAGCCGGCGCAGACGAAGAGAAACAAGAGCTGGTCGAGGTCGTCGAGTTCTTGAAGGACCCGCGCAAGTTCGCTGCGCTGGGCGCTCGGATTCCGAAGGGCGTATTGCTCGTCGGGCCTCCGGGGACCGGTAAGACGCTTCTTGCCCGTGCGGTAGCCGGGGAAGCAGGCGTGCCGTTCTTCAGCATCAGCGGTTCCGACTTCGTGGAGATGTTCGTCGGCGTGGGAGCGTCCCGCGTACGCGATTTGTTCGAGAACGCGAAGAAGAACGCACCTTGTATCATCTTCATCGACGAGATCGACGCGGTCGGCCGCCAGCGCGGGGCCGGCTTGGGCGGCGGTCACGACGAGCGCGAGCAGACGCTCAACCAGTTGCTCGTAGAGATGGACGGTTTCGGCGCGAACGAAGGCATTATCATCGTAGCGGCGACGAACCGTCCGGACATTCTGGACCCGGCGCTCCTGCGTCCAGGCCGCTTCGACCGTCAGATTACGGTCGACCGCCCGGATGTGAAGGGCCGCGAGGCGGTCCTGAAGGTCCACGCCCGCAACAAGCCGCTGGCCAAGGACGTGAAGCTCGACGTACTGTCGCGCTACACGACCGGCTTCACCGGCGCCGATCTGGAGAATTTGCTGAACGAAGCGGCGCTAATCGCCGCCCGCCGCAGCCGCAAGGATATCTCGATGGATGAGATCGAGGAAGCGTTCGACCGCGTCATCGTGGGGACGCAGAAGAAGAGCCGCGTCATCAGCGATCGCGAGAAGCGTACGATCGCTTACCACGAAGCCGGCCATGCGATTATCGGCTTCTACGAGAAGCACGCGGATGTCGTGCACAAGGTCACCATCGTCCCTCGAGGTCGCGCAGGCGGCTATGTGCTCAGCATTCCGAAGGACGGCGAAGACCGGTTGCTCGCCACCAAGTCCGAGCTGTTCGACCGGATCACCGGCTTGCTGGGTGGTCGCGTCTCCGAGGAGTTGTACATCGGCGAAGTCGGCACCGGCGCGTACGATGACTTCCGCAAGGCGACCAGCATCGCGCGCAGCATGATTATGGAATACGGAATGAGCGACAAACTCGGACCGATGCAGTTCGGCCAAACCCAAGGCCAAGTGTTCTTGGGCCGCGATATCGGCCACGAGCAGAACTACAGCGACGCGATCGCTTATGAGATCGACAAAGAGATGCAGAGCATCATCATGGGCTGCTACAACAGAGCCCGTGAGATTCTCACGAAATACGTCGATCAAGTGCATCTGATCGCGAATGCGTTGCTTGAGAAGGAAACGCTCGACAAAGAACAGATCGCTCAATTGCTGGAGAGCGGCAAGATCACTTCCTTGCCAGAAGAGGACTCGAGCTTCGATGAGCAATTGAAGGTCAATATCAACACGCAGGACGGTTCGAGCGAAGCGAATAAGCTCGATTTCGACCGCGAAAAGAAGGACCCGAAAGACGAATAACAGCAATCCGGCAATCCCTTGTGGAGTTGCCGGATTTTTTGTTAGTCAAGGGTAAAAATGCCCTTATTTCAGGGTAAATGGACATTGACAGTCCGGATGAGGTTGTGTAAATTAGTTGTAAAATGTAACCTAACGGGGAGCGGGCTATGGACGTAATCAGCGGCTCATACTAAGGATACATTGTACGCTGCTAACCCGGTTGTTTTGGGATTAGTTAACTCGTGAACTTTTTCACGACCACATTCGGTCGCTTATTACTGGCGTGGATAGATACGGCGAAGGGAAGGGACTAGCGATGGAAGCACTGGCGTTAGAGCGCAAGGCCGAGCAGAATCGGGAACTGAAGAAGCGGATTGAGGAACTGAAGAAGGAACGCAACGCCATTATTTTGGCTCATTACTATCAGCGTGACGAAGTGCAGGAGGTGGCTGATTTCCGCGGGGATTCGTTTCTGCTCGCGCAGAAGGCCGCCCAGACCGATGCCGAAGTGATCGTATTCTGCGGCGTTCACTTTATGGGAGAGAGCGCCAAGATTCTCGCTCCGAACAAGACGGTGATCATTCCGGATGAACGCGCGGGTTGCCCGATGGCGGACATGGTCAACGTGGAAGGGCTGAAGGCGCTGAAGAGGCAGCACCCGAAGGCAGCCGTCGTGACGTATATTAACTCCTCGGCCGAGATCAAGGCGGAGACCGATATTTGCTGCACATCCGCCAATGCCGTGAAGGTCATTCAATCGGTGGATGCCGAAGAGATTATCTGGGTACCGGACAAAAACTTGGGCCATTACGTGTCCCAATACACCGACAAAAAAATGATCATCTGGGAAGGCTACTGCAACACGCATGACATGCTGACCGTAAAGGATGTCATCGAGATGAAGGCGCAGCATCCGAACGCGCAGTTCGTCGTTCATCCGGAATGCCGTCCCGAGGTGGTCGAGCTTGGCGATTTCGTCGGCAGTACGACCGCGATCATTAAGTATTGCAAAGAATCCGACTGCAAAGAGTTCATTGTCGGCACTGAAGACGGCACCGGATACCAGCTTCGTTTGGACAGTCCGGACAAAACCTTTCATTTCGCTACTAAATTCCTGGTGTGCCCGAACATGAAAGTGAACAACCTTAAGAAAATCGTTCGTTGCATGGAAACCATGCAGCCTCAAATTTACGTACCGCCTCAAGTTGCGGAGAAAGCACGATTGTCCTTAGAGCGCATGCTGCAAGTCAAGTAGCATGCGCTACTCTCTTGCCCGACGAAGGGGAATGGTATGATACCACGATATTTAGTCGATTTCTCGTTGGATAAGCTGCCCCGCGTACAGACGGACGTCATCGTCATCGGCGCGGGAATTGCCGGTTTATTCACCGCCATTCGCGCCAGCGAACGTCACAATGTGCTGATGATCACGAAGAAGTCGCTCCTCGACAGCAACACCCGCTACGCCCAAGGCGGCATTGCGGCCGTCATCTCGGACGAGGACTCGCCGGAGTATCATCGCCAAGACACGCTGATCGCCGGAGCCGGGCTATGCGATTCGGACGCGGTCGACGTATTGGTGCATGAAGGGCCGGAGGGCGTCCAGGATTTGATTCAAATGGGGACGCAGTTCGACATTGAGAATGGGGAATTCGCGCTGACCAAGGAAGGGGCGCACAGTCAGCGACGCATTCTGCACGCTCATGGCGATGCGACCGGTGCGGAGATCGTAAGAGCGTTGTCCGAACGGACGAAGCTCAGCAAGCAGATCCAAATCTGGGACGATCACATCGTACTGGACCTGATTACATATGAGAACGAGTGCAAGGGCGTGCTGGTGCAGAAGCCGGACGGCTCGCGATTGTTCGTGCAGGCGAACGCCACGATCTTGTGCACCGGCGGCACCGGCCAATTATATCGTTACACGACGAATCCCGACATCGCGACCGGGGACGGGATCGCTATGGCGTATCGGGCGGGTGCGGTCATTCGCGACATGGAGTTCATTCAATTCCACCCGACATCCCTCTGCTATCCAGGCGCGCCGCGTTTCCTCATCTCCGAAGCGCTTCGTGGAGAGGGAGCCGTACTGCGCAACATTCGCGGTGAACGCTTCATGGAGAAGGTGCACCCGATGCTGGAGCTGGCTCCACGCGACGTGGTTGCCCGAGCGATCGTTCGCGAGATGGAGCTCACGAAGTCAACGTTCGTCTATATCGACATCACGCATGAATCGGCGGAGATGGTACGGCACCGGTTTCCGAACATTTACGAATATTGCCTCACCTATGGTCTCGATCTGACGTCGGACTGGATTCCGGTCGCGCCGGCGGCTCATTACATGATGGGCGGTATTCGTACCGATCTGAACGGGCAGACTTCCATAGAGCGGCTCTATGCTTGTGGGGAAGTGTCCTCTACAGGTGTACACGGGGCGAATCGGCTGGCGAGCAACTCGCTGTCGGAAGCGATCGTGTTTGGCCGTCGGATCGTGGAGCATATCGCGAGCTTGTCGGAGCAGAACCAGACATTCGATCTGGCCGAGAGCAGCCATCGTCCGGAAGGACCGATGCAGGCGATCGTGGAGAAACGACTCAAGCTCCAGAAAATTATGCTGCGTTACGTTGGCTTGGTCCGCAATGGACGGGGATTGGAGAAAGGCATTGAGGAGCTCAAGCGTCAACTCAGCGTCTTCGAATCTTGCCTGACCAAACGAGAAGAAATCGAGTTCGCGAATTTGCTGACATGCGCCTTGCTCGCTTCCGAATCAGCCTTGATCCGTGAAGAGAGCCGCGGCGGCCATTACCGCGAGGATTTCCCCGAAAAGGATGACCTGATCTGGCGCAAGCATGTACTCATACAGCGCGACCACGGGTTTACGGAGGAACGAATCCATGACTAAAAAATATTTCATGAATATGGAACTTTTGTCCAAGCAGGTACGTCTATGGTTAGAGGAAGATATAGGGACCGGGGACATCACCACGACGACGACCATACCTTTAGACCGCCGGTCTAAAGGTATTATTCATGTCAAAGACAACGGCTTGATCGCCGGGCTGCCGGTAGCCGCACAAGTGTTCCGCATCGTAGATCCCGAGCTTGTGTTTGTGCCGAAAGTAGAAGAAGGCGTCTACGCGGAGAAGGGAACCATCCTCGCGGAGGTGAGCGGCAGCACGCGCAGCATCCTACTCGGTGAACGGCTCGCCTTGAACCTGATGCAGCGAATGTCGGGCATTGCCACACGGACGAACCAATATGTGCGCGCTATCGAAGGATTGCCTACCCGGCTGGTGGACACGCGCAAGACGACTCCGGGACACCGCATGCTGGAGAAATACGCCGTCCGTGTGGGGGGCGGTCATAACCATCGGTTCGGCCTGTACGATGCGGTGATGATCAAGGACAACCACATCAAGGGCGCTGGAGGTATCGAGCCAGCCGTCCGCGCCGCGCGCGAGGGCATTCCGCACACAATGAAGATCGAAGTCGAAGTGGAGTCGTTCGAGCAGCTAGAGCAAGCGTTGTCCGCAGGCGCCGATATTATCATGCTCGACAACATGAGCAACGCCAATATGACGGAAGCGGTTCGCCGCGTTCGTGCGGCCGCGCCTCATGTTATCATCGAAGCGTCCGGTTCGGTCACGCTGGAGACGATTCAAGGCATCGCCCGTACCGGCGTGGACGTTATCTCGGTCGGTCGGCTGACTTACTCCGTACCGGCGCTGGACATCAGCCTGGACCTCGACGCCAAGAAGGAGAGCGGTTCATGATTTTGGTCGTCGATGTGGGGAATACCAATATGGTGCTCGGCATCTACGAGGGCAAGCAGCTGCTTCATCATTGGCGGCTCAGCACCAATCGTTCGGCCACGGTTGATGAGTATGGCTTGCAGATTTACAACCTGTTTCAATATGCCGGAATTTCGGTCAAGCAGGTCGACGGGGTCATCATCTCCTCAGTCGTGCCGCCGATGATTCACATCTTGGAGAAGATGTGCCACAACTATTTGCACCAGAAGCCGATGTTCGTCGGTCCTGGAATCAAGACCGGGTTGAATATTCGTTATGAGAACCCCAGGGAGGTTGGCGCCGATCGGATCGTCAACGCAGTGGCGGCGATCGAGCTGTACGGGCCGCCGCTGATCATCGTCGATTTCGGTACGGCGACCACCTTCTGCTTCATAGACGACAAAGCGCAGTACATAGGCGGGGCGATCGCGCCAGGCATCGGCATTTCTACGGAAGCGCTGTACCAGCGGGCGGCCAAGCTGCCGCGCATCGAGCTCGTCAAGCCGAAGAGCACGGTGGGACGGTCGACGGTCACCTCCATGCAGGCTGGCATCGTATTCGGCTACGCGGGCCAGGTGGACGGGATCGTCCAGCGCATCGAGGAAGAATTCAAGACGAAGACCAGGGTCATCGCCACCGGGGGCCTGGCGGAGCTTGTAGCGGGAGAGTCCCGAACGATCCAGATCGTCAATCCGCTGCTGACGCTGCAAGGACTTCAGCTCATCTATGAACGCAATACATAATGGAAATTCATTTGGAGGATCACGAATATGCAGCAAGATTATTTGATCCGCGCGACCGCTCTGAACGGTCAAGTACGGGCGTTCGCCGCCAACATGACCGGCATTCTGGAGGAGCTGCGCGCTCGACATCATACAACCCCGGTTGCTACAGCCGCCCTCGGACGCACTTTGACCGCAGGTGCGATGATGGGCGCCATGCTGAAAGGGGAGGAGAAGCTGACGATCCGCGTCAAGGGAGACGGACCGATCGGCCAAATCGTCGTAGACGCGAATGCGTCGGGCGAAGTGCGAGGCTATGTGGACGACCCGAGCGTGGAGCTGCCGCTTAACGCCGTCGGCAAGCTGGATGTGTCCGGCGCCGTAGGGCGGGAAGGGTTTATCTACATCATCAAGGATTTGGGGTTGAAGGAGCCTTATTCCGGCAGCACTCCGATCGTGTCAGGCGAACTCGGAGAAGATTTTACTTACTACTTCGCCAAGTCGGAGCAGACGCCTTCGGCGGTCGCTCTAGGCGTCCTGGTCGATACCGACCGTACGGTCAGGTGCTCCGGCGGGTTTATCATTCAATTGCTCCCGGGCTTGTCCGATGACGAGATCGGGGAGCTGGAAGCGCGCCTCTCCGGGCTCCCTCCCGTTACGACATTGATGGATGAAGGCAAGTCTGTGGAAGAAATATTAGAGGTGCTTCTGGACGATGTCGTGATCCGCGACCGGATGGAGCTGAAATTCCGCTGTAAATGCTCGCAGGAGCGGGTAGAGCAGACGCTGCTCAGCTTGGGCCGGGATGAAATCCAAGGCCTGTTGGAGGATCAGGGGGAAGCCGAAGTCGTCTGCCATTTCTGCAACGAGAAGTACCATTTCACCGGGGAAGAGCTGCAAGGGCTGGTGGAGCAGCTATCCTAACGGCAAACCAATCATATAGAAACGGCTATACGCCGATGGGATAAGAGGAGAACTAGGGATGAGGAGCGTTAGACTGCTGTGGATCGTCATTGTCTGCCTGCTCGCCTGCATACTGGCCCTGACGATGTTATGGAGTGCCGCCTTGCGCGCCAAGAAGGGAGCTGAGCCTCCGAACGGAGAGCAGCCCGGCGGGAATGGCGCTTCCATCGATGAGCAGCAAGCGGTCGCCACGATTGGAGGCAAGACGATCCGGTACGGGGAGCTGCGGTCGCGGCTCGAAGAGCGTTACGGCGCGGAGCTGTTGGATCAGTTGATTGAGCGCGAAGCGATTCGGCAAGAGGCGGAGGCGCTGCAGGTTACGGTCAGCCCGGCGGAGATCGATAATGAGCTGGCGCGGATGCAGCAAGGGTACGAGAGCGAGCGGGCGTTCTATGCCTCCATGAAGGAACAGATCGGGCTGACGAGGTCGGAGCTGGTCGAGGACGTGTACTACAAGCTGCTGCTGGAGCGGCTGGCGATTCGCGGGATTCAGGTAACGGATGGCGAGGTGCAGACGTACATCAAGGAGCATCCGGAAGAATTCAAGAGCTTTACCCAGTACCATTTGTTGAAAATCGAAGTGAAAACGAAAGAAGAAGCGAACAAAATCATTGCCGATTGGACAAAGGGGTTCGACTTCGGCGTCTTGGCCAAGGAACGGTCGACGGATAAAGCGACGGGAGCTGGCGGCGGCGATATCGGCTGGGTGGAGGAAACCGATCCGTTCGTCCCTGCTTCGATTACCCAAGCGGCACGTGCGCTGAAGATCAATGAATTGAGCCGTCCGATCGCGTTGAAGGAAGGGTTCGCCGTCATTCAGCTGGTAGGCAAGAAGGAAGTCAACAAAACGATCGACGAGACGACCAAGGCGTTCATCCGCAACGAGCTGGCGCTGCAGAAGGCCGTTCCGTTGAAGGAGCTGGCTCAATCGATTCGGCAAAAGCATAAGGCAACCGTCCTGCTCAAGCAATTTCAATAAATTGGCTCCGCCTGTATAAATTGTGGTTGACAATGAATAGGCCCGATTGATAAGATGGAACTAATAATACCGACAATTTTACTCGGATTAAAGCGACGAACTTGGGAGGGTTTAGCAATGGCCAAATTGGTTCAAAGCGTTACTCAGTTGATTGGAGATACACCGCTTGTTAAATTAAACCGTGTCGTACCGGAAGACAGCGCTGAGATCTATGTGAAGCTCGAGTACCAGAACCCGGGTGCGAGCGTGAAGGACCGGATCGCGATCAGCATGATCGAGACAGCGGAGAAGGAAGGCAAGCTGAAGCCAGGCGACACGATTATAGAGCCTACGAGCGGCAACACCGGGATCGGTCTCGCGATGGTTGCGGCTGCTAAAGGATATAAAGCGATTCTGGTTATGCCGGAAACGATGAGTATGGAACGCCGCAACCTGCTTCGCGCCTACGGTGCCCAGCTCGTGCTGACGCCAGGACCGGAAGGCATGAAGGGTGCGATCAAGCGGGCGGAGGATCTGGCAGCCGAGAATCCATCCTACTTCATTCCGCAACAGTTCAAGAACCAGGCCAATGTGAAGATTCATATCGAAACGACCGGTCCGGAAATCGTGGAAGCGATCAACGGCCACGACGGCAAGCTCGACGCGTTCGTCTCCGGTATCGGGACCGGCGGTACGATTACAGGCGCCGGCTCGGTGCTTCGCGAGCATTTCCCGGACATCCAGATTTATGCGGTTGAGCCATCGGCCTCCCCGGTTCTGTCCGGCGGCAAACCAGGCCCGCATAAGATCCAAGGCATCGGAGCCGGCTTCGTTCCAGATATTCTGAACACGAATATCTACAACGAAGTCATTACGGTCGACAACGATGACGCGTTCGAAACTTCCCGCCGCGTCGCGAAGGAAGAAGGCATTCTGGGAGGCATCTCGTCCGGCGCCGCGATCTTCGCCGCTCTGAAGGTAGCGAAGCAATTGGGCAAAGGCAAGCGTGTGGTTGCAATCCTGCCGAGCAACGGCGAGCGCTACCTGAGCACGCCATTGTATCAATTCGAAGATTAATCCGTATATCGGGTATACTAGCGTTAATCCGGCGCCCCTCGCCTCGAGGGGCGCATTTATCTTTCTCCCGTTCTAGAGAGTGGATTGACTCCGGCGGCATTATGACATTAAATAGAACTAATAGCGAGACATGGGGAGCTGAGACGAGATGATACTGGTTATCGACAATTACGATTCGTTTACTTACAATTTGGTGCAATATTTGGGCGAGCTCGGGGAAGAGGTTGTCGTGCACCGCAACGATCAAATTACACTGGAGGAGATCGACGCGCTGAAGCCGTCCCATATCTTGATCTCGCCGGGGCCATGTACCCCGAACGAGGCGGGCATCAGCCTGGCGCTGATCGAGCGCTTCAAGGGCGAGATCCCGATCCTCGGCGTATGCCTCGGCCATCAATCGATCGGCCAAGTATTCGGCGGCGACGTGGTGCGGGCGGACAAGCTGATGCACGGCAAGACGTCGGAGATTCATCACGACGGCCGCTCGCTGTTCGCGGGCATTCCGTCTCCCTACACGGCTACCCGCTATCACTCCTTGATCGTGAAGCGCGAGACGCTGCCGGATTGCCTGGAGATTACGGCGGAGACGAAGGAGGGCGAGATCATGGGCCTGCGGCACAAGGAGTACCCGATCGAAGGGGTGCAATTCCATCCGGAATCGATTATTACCGATCACGGGCATAAGCTGCTGGGCAATTTTCTCGCCATCGGCCGATGAAGCTCTCGTGGAATGGTGTGTTGGTGGACGAACAGGAAGCCGTGGTCTCGGTATTCGATCACGGTTTTTTGTATGGGATGGGGCTGTTCGAGACATTCCGGACGTACGGGGGAGCGCCGTTCCTGCTGAAGGAGCATCTGGAGCGGCTGGAGGAAGGCTGCCGATTGCTTGCGATCGACTACCGTCCGGATGAAGACTGGATTCGGCAGCAAGTAGCCACGCTGCTGGAGGCGAATGGACTGGAGGACGGCTATGTTCGCCTGTCGGTATCGGCCGGGGCGGAAGCGCTTGGACTTCCTACGGAACCGTACACCCGCCCGAACGAGTGTATTTATATGAAGGCGCTCCCGCCGCGGGACATGCATGAGGTGCTGCGGGGCAAGCCACTGCAGCTTCTTCATACGCCGCGCAGCACGCCGGAGACGCCGGTTCGGTTAAAATCATTTCATTACATGAACAATATAGAAGCCAAACGAGAACTGTCCGGGTATCCTTGGGCGAAAGGCGCCGAAGGGCTGTTCCTGGATGCAGGCGGATATGCGGTGGAGGGCATCGTAAGCAATTTGTTCCTCGTTCGCGAGAGGCGCCTCTGCACGCCGCACCCGCAAACAGGGTTGCTGTCTGGCATCACAAGAGCCTATGTGCTGGACCTGGCGATGTCGATCGGTCTGCCGGTCGAGGAAGGGTTATACACGTGGAGTGATGTGATCGCTGCCGACGAAGTGTTCGTCACAAGCTCCATTCAGGAGATCGTCCCGATCCGTTGCGCGTTCGACCTGGAAGGGAACGAAACGCTCATCGGTGAAGCTGCTGCTGCCGGTGCGGGTACCTGGACACGGCGGCTTATCGACGCTTATGGCCATACTGGCGGGAGGAGAGGAAACGAATGGAGTTGAATAACGGGCCGACTACGCGCGTATGGAGGCCTACCCCCCTTGCCTCGGCCCTGCTTCCTGGAAGCGGGGTTGTTCCTTGCCGCAACTTGTCGCTTGATATGCGGAACGTGACGCTGATCATGGGGATTTTGAACGTGACGCCTGATTCTTTCTCCGATGGAGGCTCGTATTCGACTGTAGATCTAGCCGTGAAACGAGCGGTGGAGATGGTCGAGCAAGGAGCCGATCTGATTGATGTCGGCGGCGAGTCGACACGGCCCGGAGCGGAGAGAGTGACGCTTGAGGAGGAGCTGGCTCGCGTCGTGCCGGCGGTAGAGGCGCTTGTGCGAGCGGGTTTGCCGGTTCCGATTTCCGTCGATACATACAAAGCCGAGGTGGCGCGTCAGGCAATGGAAGCGGGCGCTCATATCGTGAACGATATATGGGGCTTTCAAGGCGATTCGGGTCTGGCGGAAGTGGCGGTGCGATTTGACTGTCCGGTCGTCTTGATGCATAATCGCAAGACGATGGATTACACCGATTTTCTGACCGACGTGGTGGAAGACCTTCGCCGGAGCGCGAAGCTTGCGCTCGAAGCGGGGGTTCAGCCGGACCGCATTATCCTGGATCCCGGCATCGGCTTTGCCAAGACGTACGAGCACAACTTGCTGCTGCTGCAGAACTTGTATCGCGTGGCGGAGCTCGGATACCCGGTATTGCTAGGTACTTCGAGAAAATCGGTCATTCAGAAGACGCTCGGCCTCCCGGCGCATGAGGTGCTGGAAGGGACGGCCGCGACGGTTGCGTTAGGAATTGTTCAAGGCTGCAACATTGTGCGCGTGCATGACGTCCGGGAGATGAAACGGGTCGCCCGCATGACCGACGCCATACATACAAGCGGAAGGAGTTGAGGCGCGATGGATCGGATTGAATTGAAAGGGATGCATTTTTTTGGGTACCATGGGGTCTACCCGGAAGAAAACAAGCTGGGGCAACGGTTCCTGGCCGATGTCGAGCTGTGGATGGATTTGTCGGAGGCCGGGCGTACGGATGAGCTGGAGACGACGTGCAATTATGCCGAAGCTTATGAGCGGGTGAAAGCAATCGTAACGGGTCCGCCTTATCGCCTGATTGAAGCGCTGGCCGAAGCCATTGCATCCGATCTGCTGCATCAGTATACTAGGGTAAATGAAGTGACGGTGCGATTGACCAAGCCGCATCCCCCCTTCGGAGCCATTTTCGACGGGGTGACCGTCCATATTCATAGAAAGCGGGCCTAAACGGTGAATACAAGCGAGTTTCAACCCCCATCTGCATCTCGGTCGGATCCTGTTCCGGCACCTGTATCGGCGACTTCGCCCTATTTGGCCTATATCGGATTGGGCTCGAATTTGGGGGATCGGGAGCGTCATCTGACGGACTCGCTTGCGCTGTTGGTGCGGCATCCGGAAGTAGGGGCGGCTGGCGGCTCTCCCATGTACGAGACGGATCCGATCGGCTATCTGGAGCAGGATTCGTTTCTGAACCAAGTGGTCGCGGTGCGAACGTCGCTGGAACCGGAAGCGCTCTATCGGTTAATGGCCGAGACGGAGCTTCGATTGGGACGAACCCGAGACATTCGATGGGGACCCCGTACGCTCGATATGGATATGCTGCTCGTTTGGCGTTCGGAGCCCTCTGATCCTGCCGCAGGAGCTTGGTTGACGTTCGACACCGACAGCCTGACCGTGCCGCATCCGAGGATGCTGGAGCGGGCTTTCGTGCTCATTCCCCTGGTGGATTTGGTTCGAAGGCTGCAGCCGGAAGAGGCTGGTTGGCTGGAAAGGCATCTGGATAAACTGGAAGGAAAGGGAGGCGTCCAACTATGGAAAAAAATCAAATCGCTCAACGCGTCCGAGCATTCCGAAAGTTGAAGGGCTTTACCCAAGACGAACTCGCCCAGCGCATGGGCGTTTCTATAGCAGTACTAGGCGCGATTGAACGGGGGAGCCGCAAGGCGGAAGCCAAGATGATCGAGAAAATCGCCGCTGCGCTCCACATTGATCCGCTGGAATTGTCCCCTGTTCTGAAGGAAGGAGAAAGGTAGTTATGCTTCAGATCGGCAATGTATCTACGAATAACAACGTCGTGCTGGCCCCGATGGCGGGAGTTTGCAATCCGGCGTTCCGGCTGATCGCCAAGGAATTCGGCTGCGGCCTCGTTTGCGCGGAGATGGTGAGCGACAAGGCGATCCTCCACGGCAATGCACGGACGAAGGAGATGCTGTTCGTCGACGAGCGCGAGAAGCCGCTTAGTCTGCAAATTTTCGGCGGAGATACCGAGACGCTTGTAGAGGCGGCCAAAGTGGTCGACCAGCAGACGAACGCCGACATCATCGATATCAACATGGGCTGCCCGGTGCCCAAGATCACGAAATGCGATGCCGGCGCCCGTTGGCTGCTGGACCCGGAACGCATCGAGAAGATGGTCAGCGAGGTCGTGAAGGCAGTCAGCAAGCCGGTTACGGTCAAGATGCGGATCGGCTGGGACGACGAGCATGTGTACGCGTTGAAGAATGCCAAGGCGGTGGAGAACGGCGGCGGTTCCGCAGTCAGCGTCCATGGCCGCACGCGGGTGCAGATGTACACGGGCAAAGCGAACTGGGACATTATTAAGGAAGTAAAGGATCACGTCTCGATTCCGGTCATCGGCAACGGCGACGTGTTCACGCCGGAGGATGCTCATCGGATGCTGCGGCATACGGGCTGCGACGGAGTGATGATCGGCCGGGCGGCGCTCGGCAATCCTTGGATGCTGTATCGTACGATCCAGTACTTGACGACGGGCGAGCTGCTTCCCGAGCCGATTGCGGAGGAGAAGATCCGAATCGCCACGCTTCACCTGGACCGACTCGTTGCGCTCAAGGGCGAGCACGTTGCTGTCAAAGAAATGCGCAAGCATATGGCTTGGTATTTGAAGGGGCTTCGGGGTTCCGCTCGAGTCAAGGACGTGCTGATGGAGCACACCCGTCGCGATCAGATGGTCGAGACGTTGCAGGAATTCGTGCTGAACGGAGATTTCGGCGACGGCGACGTGTCGGCGGACGAGCCGGTTTTGGTCCATTAATACCATGGTCGATTCGGTGCCTTAAGCAGTTGGATGGAGCGCTTTCAATTCGGTGTTAGGCCGTATTTGGCGCGGATTGGCTGTCATTGACATTTCCAACGGGTTGCAATATAATCATCCAATAGATGATTGGGCTTCCGGCTAACCATATGTTCCAGTATGTCATCTTGGGCAACCGTGGTTAATATATTAAATCAGTGAATTCATACGATTTGGATCTCTTCTGATGAATCCCAGTATGAAAATCTTCACATGACGGGAGATTTGTTGATATGTCGGAGAAGGAAGTCATTCTAACTCAGGACGGCTTGAAGAAGCTTGAAGAAGAACTGGAGCACCTCAAGTCTGTGAAGCGCCGCGAGGTGGCGGAACGGATCAAGGTCGCGATCGGTTATGGCGATATTAGCGAGAACTCGGAATATGAGGATGCGAAGAATGAGCAGGCTTTTATCGAAGGGCGCGTCATCACGCTCGAGAAGATGCTGCGCAACGCCCGCATCATTAATAATGACGAAGTCGATACCGACACGGTCAGCGTCGGTTCCATCGTCACCATGTTGGATCTCGAATTTAACGAAACCGTTGAATATACAATCGTAGGCACGGCTGAATCCGATCCGCTGCACAACAAGATTTCCAACGAAAGTCCGGTCGGCAAGGCGCTGCTGGGCAAGAAGAAAGACTCGGTTGTGGATGTGCAAGTTCCGGCGGGCGTCATCCAATATAAGATTATCGACATTAAGAAGTAACGGCCTCAAGGAAAGATGGCTCCGCCGACCTTGCGGGACTCGCTTTCCGTAGGAATGGTACCGTCAGCGGAGAACTACTTTCTGACATTCTTAGAAAGCTTCCTTCGGAAGCTTTTTTGTTTATATAATACGGAAACAGGGAGTGAGATCATTGAGTCAAGAGGTGGAATTGAACGAGAACGAGCTGCTGGTGATCCGGCGGAACAAGCTGGACGAGCTTCGCAAGCTGGGTGTCGATCCGTTCGGGCAAAAGTTCGAGCGTACTCACCAGGCCAAGACGATCCTGAACGACTTCGATCCGATGTCCAGCGAAGAGCTGGAACAGCGGAAGGAACCGGTGGCGGTGGCCGGCCGGATTATGCAGAAGCGGAGCATGGGCAAGGCTAGCTTCGCGCATATCCAGGACTTGAGCGGCAAAATCCAGATCTACGTGCGGCAGGATGCGATTGGAGATACCAAGTACCGGGCATTTGACATTCTCGATATCGGTGACATCGTCGGTGTTCGCGGTGTCGTATTCAAGACGAAGACCGGCGAAACTTCCATTAAGGTCGAGTCGCTCGAGGTGCTGTCAAAGTCGCTGTACCCGTTGCCGGAGAAGTTTCATGGGCTGAAAGACGTCGAGATGCGCTATCGCCAGCGTTATGTCGATTTGATCGTCAATCCGGAAGTGCAGGAGACGTTTATTATGCGTTCCCGGATCATCCAGGCGATGCGCCGCTACTTGGACCTTCATGGGTATCTCGAGGTGGAGACGCCTACTTTGCATACGATCGCAGGTGGAGCGGCCGCGCGTCCTTTCATCACGCATCATAATGCGCTGGACATGCAGCTGTACATGCGGATCGCCATCGAGCTTCATTTGAAGCGGTTGATCGTCGGCGGGCTGGAAAAGGTGTACGAGATCGGTCGAGTGTATCGCAACGAAGGGATTTCCACGCGGCATAACCCGGAGTTTACGATGATCGAGCTGTACGAAGCGTACGCGGATTATCTGGACATCATGCGCTTGACGGAAAATTTGATCGCCCACTTGGCGAAGGAGCTGCTCGGATCGACCGAAATTCAGTACCAAGGACAAAGCGTCAGCTTGGCTACGCCTTGGCGCCGCGTGTCGATGGTGGATGCCGTGAAGGAAGCGACGGGCGTCGACTTCAGCGCACAGATCAGCGACGAGCAGGCTCACGAATTGGCCAAGCAGCACAAGGTGCCGGTTGAGAAGAACATGACGGCGGGGCATATCCTGAACGCGTTTTTCGAGCATTTCGTCGAGTCGACGCTTGTTCAGCCTACTTTCATCACGGGCCATCCGGTTGCGATTTCGCCGTTGGCGAAGAAGAACGATCAGGATCCGCGGTTCACGGATCGTTTCGAGCTGTTCATCGTCGGCCGTGAGCATGCGAATGCGTTCACCGAGCTGAACGATCCGATCGATCAACGCGAGCGGTTCGAGGCGCAGCTGGTGGAGCGCGAGCAAGGCAACGACGAGGCGCATGAAATGGACGAGGACTTTATCCGCGCATTGGAGTATGGCATGCCGCCGACAGGTGGACTGGGCATCGGGATCGACCGTTTGGTGATGCTGCTGACCGACTCGCCATCGATTCGCGACGTGCTGCTGTTCCCGGTTATGCGTGATCGGAGCGGCGAATAAGTGAAGTTGCGTTTTTCTGAACGTCCGGCTCCTGCTGAAGCTAGTCTTTGGCGGCAATCGGGCGTTTTTTGCTAGATTTTATTGGCGTATAAATTTTGTGTAAAAAAGGGTTGCAATGGTGCTGGCCCCTGTGGTATCTTATAAAGGTCGCCGCTGAAAGCGACGACAAAATGTTACAAAGATTGTTCCTTGAAAACTGAACAACGAGCGT
>NZ_BIMA01000096.1 GCF_004000845.1 Paenibacillus koleovorans NBRC 103111 | reverse complement strand
GGGGGGGGGCAGACCCCGGTTTCGGGGCGAACAAATTCTCGGCAGGTGTTAGAGAGTGCGTTCTATTCCGAACGCTGTGATTGGAAATTTCATTAGAGGCACTCGGCTGAACAAAAAAAGACCGAACAGCAATGACTCCGATTCGGTTCCCCTCAATTGTCTTTTTGATGACATGTCTTTTTCTGATTTGGCCTTTCTCGAGCTCCTCTCCGCTAAGAATAACACCTTCTGCATCCATTTGCTTCCACAGTATCTTGGCCGAAACGGGAAAATGCTCGCCCTGACCCTGTAGAAACTGATAGACGACTCTGTAAACCGTGTCATGAAGAAAATAATAATGCTCTGAGTCATGCCACCCTACAAGTTCGCCGTGATGCTGGACTTCGCCATACTCTCCCTTGTTTATGGCTTTGGTATAGATGGATTGATTGGCGAGAAGTTCCTGCACGACAGAAAGAAAGCGGCGGACCGGCTTGACATCCGAAACAAGCTCACTCTGTATTCCGGACAAACTCATAAAGCAATTCCATCCGGCTTCTATCCACTGCTGTTTGGCGCGTTCATCGATGGCTTGAATGCTAATGGCGTACTCTAAAGCCGATTCGAGACCGAGTTGAAGCCAAGCTGCCGTTTCGGCCAACCGGCCGTGTGATTGTTGCGGCAAGGCCAAACTTCGTAACTTGTTGAATTTCTCAACGAGGATGCTTTTCGGCTCGGTATCCATTTTGTTTCCTAGCCATTCTACATAGCCTGCCAAAAGGGGATTGTGAATCTTATCATGAATCCATCGCTGATTTGGAATTTAGACTCGGAATGTAAGCCTATTAAGGAATGAATAAATGTTAGAAAGGGTGGTGTTCATGCTCCACCCAACCTATTAAAAAGACACCGTGCTAGGTGTCTTTTTGTTCTTTTTCGAACCAGTAACAAGGCTTTGAATGTAAATCGCAGCCGAAGGATAAGTAGCTCCTGTCTAACCTCAGTTCAGCGATTCAGGGCTTGAATAGGTCGAAATTCCTGCTGATTTGAAAGATTTCACCAAAAAATGAGTCGAATCTGTAAGCATTTCGTAGTATTGTTATGATATGTGTGTTTGTCGTTAAGCGTAATGGGAAGGGGCGGTCGGCATGGCGATTATTGATTTGGTGAAATATGATGGAGCGCCGGAAGTGCTGGCTTGGAAGCATCCGGAGGGGGAGCTTACGAACTGGACGCAGCTTATTGTGAATCAGTCGCAGGAAGCTTTGCTGTTCAAGGGCGGCGAGGCGCTTGATCTATTCGGAGCTGGGCGTCATACATTGGCGACATCCAATATTCCGCTCCTCGCTTCGTTGGTTAATCTACCGTTCGGAGGGAAATCGCCGTTCTCGGCTGAAGTGTGGTTTATTAATAAGGCACGTACGCTGGATATAAAATGGGGAACGCCAACCCCGATTCAGATGATGGATCCGAAGTTTCAGCTGCCGATTTCGGTTCGAGCTTTTGGCCGGTTCAATGTGAGAATTGAAAATTCACGGCAGTTTCTAGTTAAGCTGATCGGCACAGTTCCGGTGTTCGATCAATCGACGCTTGGCCATTATTTTGGCGGCGTGCTGTTGATGAACATCAATAAATGGATTTCCAGCTACTTGGTGCATCAGAAAATAAGCATTCTCGATATTAATGCGTATGTCGGCGATATTTCGAAACATATGGAAGACACCCTGTCGCCACTCCTCTTGGAGTACGGTATTCGGCTGCTCGATTTCAGCGTATTGTCCATTAATGTACCGGAAGGCGACGCTGCGACACAGCGGCTGAAAGACGCGCTTGCCAAGCGGGCGGAGATGGACATTCTAGGCTACACTTACCAGCAGGCCAGAACGTTCGATACGTTGGAGGGGGCAGCCAAGAATCAGGGAACCGGCTCCGGCATCATGGAATCCGGTATCGGATTGGCGATGGGGTACGGGATCGGTGCCCCGATTGGGGGGCAGCTGTCACAGCTCACGAATCAGTTGGATGCGACCGGCTCGAAACGCATCTGCTCCGGTTGTCGTACGCCGAACAGTGCCGAGGCGCGGTTTTGTCAAAGCTGCGGCCTTGCGTTTGATGTCCGCCGGTCTGAGCAAGTCGGTCGTGCGGCAAGCGTGTCGTGCCATAACTGCCAGAAACCTTTTGCGCACGGATCGAAGTTTTGCCCGCATTGCGGCGATCCTTATCACGCCTGTCCATCTTGCCAAGCGGATATTCCGGAGCATGCCGGCTCTTGCCCGAAATGCGGCTTTTCGCTCGGTACCCCGTGCCGAAAATGCGGGACTCTCGTGGACGAGAGCGTCAAGTTTTGTCCAGAGTGCGGAACCGGCACGACGCTGCAATGCACAGGATGCCAGACGATCGTGCGTCCCGGTCAAAAATTTTGTCTGGAGTGCGGTCAACGCGTGAGTTAGGGGGGGGAGCATGAAGCGTTTCACGTATAATCGTATGGTAACCGTGATATTTGCCCTTGTCTTCTTCATAGTGTTAAGTCTTTTCCTTATGTTTAACGAAACGGGGGAAGGACGGGGACACTGGTGGATTTCGCTTGCCGCAGCCTCGGGTGCAGTACTGGCTATGTATAGGTTTGTTTTGTTCTGGCTAAGCGATGGCAGGCAGGCGTATCGGAGCTTTTGGACTTACATAGTGACCGGAACCATTGTCGCCTTGTATGCGACGGCTGTGCTTGGGGAGATCGTGCTATTCTGGCTGATTGGCAAGACGCCTCTATCCAGCTACACGTACATTCATCTCATCACAGCAGCAGTTGCGGCGATCGGCGTTATTATTACCCGGATGATTGGCAGAAGCATGAAGGAAAATGAGCTTGACACGAAGGAGAGCCAGCAATTGTTCCGGCTTCTTCAGTCGAAGTTGATGGCGATTCGCAGCGATCTGGAAGACCTGGAGCAAGAACAGTACGTTGAGCTTAGACGGTTGATGGCGGAGTTGGAGGAGCAAGCGAAATATAGCGATCCGGTAAGCCACGCTTCACTCGCGTATCAAGAGGAAAATATGCTGTGGCAGGCCGAAGAGCTGCAGCGCTGGGTTGACGGGCTGAATAAGAATCCTGAGCGGCTGGAGAGCGATGCTACGCCACGCCTGCTCATTAGTCGCATTCGCAGCGATCTCAAGAAGCGTAACGAGCAACTGCTGCATTTGAAGTAAGGGGGTTCCGAACTGTGAGTTCTAGAGAAAAGCCGTACATTCACAACGTAGTGATCGTGTTGTTCTTGATCTTCTTTTTTCCGATCGGTTTTCTACTTATATTTATTAGATATTCGAAACATAAGTACCACACGCACTTGCGGATCATCGACCATCGGTTGTACGGAAAATGCTTAATCGTGTTCGGAGGTTTAAGTCTGTTGAGTAGTTTCTCTGCAGATTCTGCGGAATCCTCCCCTTTTCCCCTAATGATTGTAAGCGGCTTGTTCCTCTTTCTGGGAGTTCGTTTGCTGAGGAAGTCGAACAAAGTGAAAAGCCAGATGAAGGCACGTTATGAGCAATATCTAGCCCTCATATATGAGCAAGGGATCACTTCGATCGCTAATATCGCTTTCAAGATGCAATTATCGCGGAAACAGGTTGTAGCTAATGAGCTCGAACGGATGGCTTACCTCGGCTTGTTGCCGAACGCTTCGGTGGACGTGAAGGCAGATATGGTGATTGTACATCATCCCTACAATAACGCACGGGCTGAGAGAGAGCTTGCCCCGAGCTACGAAACCAAGCCTACCTCCTCCGCTCGGCCGCAACCGAAGCAGGTTGAATGTCCGAATTGCGGAGCCCCTGGTCAGCTCTATTCCGGGGAAAGCAAGGAATGTGAGTATTGCCGTTCGATGCTGCAGTGAAGCGAGGGATTCATCAATGACGAAGGTTCGTCGATGGTCTTTCTTTGAAAGAGAAGGAGCGTTTTTGACGCCACTTCTTATTTGGTGACTGCGTGTGCTTAATCTAACCCAACCGATTCGAACGGAGTTGCCGCCCGACCATCAAGCCAAGCGGGGAACACCATTGATGGCTGGTCTGATCTTGCTAATCGGGGTGGTCGCTTTCATACAATTTCATCCCATTCCGCTGATGGTTTTTTTATGTACAACGTTCCTCTTGTTCAGCTCGATCGGCTTTATGGATGATCTCAAAAAGGCAGTATGGCAAGATCCGTCCGGGATTTCGGGACGAATGAAGCTTGTGCTTCAATTTGCCTTTACTGCGGTCTTGCTCATTACCTTGTTCCGTTCGTTCTCGCTCACCAGTGACATTACGTTGTTTAACGGGTATCAACTGCACCTGCCTGTGTATATATACATAGCGATTATGCTCCTATTTGTGGTTGGCTCCGCCAACGCTAATTAATTTTACGGATGGTTTGGACGGGCTGCTGATCAATGTGGCGATCCCGACTTATTTTTTTCTTCTTTCTGGTTTCTGATAAAATAGAAGTACAAACGAACAAAATGGTGTCTGTTCAAAATGGCTCCTATTCATTTTCATTTCAGCCTAAAGTACGGCTCGAGCTAAAATAAGATGATTTTGGTTGTTGGTATCATTTCTTGGATTATTTACCATATAATTCGGAAATTAGGAAATGGCAGGAGGGAAACAGAGATGGCAAAAATTTTTAAGATCACTTTGACGGATTGGAACGGAGCCGTTCGTGGAAAGCCCTACCGCAAAATCGCGGTTCAAGACAATTCGAGTTTATACGATCTTGCGGCAACCGCGTTGTCTGCGTTTGATTTTGATATGGATCATGCATTCGGGTTTTATGACAATCTGAAAAATTGGACTCGATCCGAACAAGGGTACGAGCTATTCGCTGACATGGGGGAGAAGGTGGAGTTCCCAGGGGTAAAGAGAGCTAAAGTTAGTAAAGTGTTTCTTGTCCCCAAGCAGAAGATGCTGCTGTTATTCGACTATGGTGATGAATGGAGATTTGTTGTTCAATATTTGGAAGATGCGAATTTGAGCGGAACGAAGCTCCCTGCTCTTCTGGAATCCAAAGGAAAAGCACCCGATCAATATGGCGACATCTATGATGAGGAGGACGAAGAGGAAACCTGATATAGAACGGGCAATAGTTACGTTCGACAAAGTAGTCTTGAGGCATGAAACATTCCAAGTTTGCTTTTCAAATGGGCTACCTCTTGCGGGACCCCGCTAGCCTGTGCAGCCTCGTAGATCGTCATCCCCTCATGTAGCAGCTTGTCCTCAATCAACAGCCCCACGGCAAAGCGATTGGCTTCTCTCTCCAGCTTGTCTATGGATTGCAGCGGCCTGCGGTCTGCCGGCAAGTTGAACGAAGGAGGCGGTTGCGGAGGGCGCAGAAACGGGCGAGCATAAGCCGATGCTGCTGGACATCCGCCTGCGATATGCTGCAGGGGTATCATTCCGGGGCCGCGGAGCGATGAAGCGATACTGCGGGTTTTGGGCTTTTCAGTCGGACAACTGCGAGTCGGCTGAAATAACGCATTCACAATTTCACGAAGGTGGCGCCAAAATGACCAAGGACAGCTTCAACTTGACGATCCATATGGTTTCAAGCCTGGACGGCTACATCGCTAGCCAAGATGGCAACGTGTCGTGGTATGAAGCCGCTAGCAACTACGAGAAAGGCACAGAGGCTGAGGATCCGGTTGCGTTTCTCAAATCGATCGATTGCTTTGTTGTCGGTGCGAGGACGTATGAGCAGGCACTGGAGCTAGGATGGCCCTATGGGGACGTGCCTACGGTTGTGTTGACGCATCGCGAGCTGTCGGCGGATCGGGATAGCCTCTCTTTTTACTCGGGTGATCTGACCCAACTGGTGAATGAGCATTTGAAGCCGAGCTATCGGAAGGTTTGGCTTGTTGGCGGGGCTTCGCTTGCCCTGGACTTCATTCGGCTGGATCTTGCGGACGATATCCGACTCTCGATTTTGCCGATTCTGCTGGGTGACGGAACGCGGTTTCTGGACCGGATCGGGCAGGAGCGGGGGCTGGAGTTGAAGGATGTGTCGGCTTATAAAAACGGCATGGTGGAGTTGTGGTATGGGGTTCGAAAGGGCGCAGATGGATCCTAAACACCTCCAACTGGCCAAACAATTGCGTCACGAGCTGCATCAGCACCCGGAGCTGGCGAATCTGGAGGTTTGGACGAAGCGGCATTTGATCGATTTTCTGAAGCTGCACACCAAGCTGGAGATTATAGACCAAGGCGCGTGGTTTTATGCGATCTATCATGCCGGCAAAGGCAGGGCGAACATAGCGTTTCGGGCGGATTTCGACGCGCTTCCCATGCCGGAAACGATCGACATTCCCCATGCTTCCCGCATCCCCGGAGTGTCGCATAAATGCGGGCATGACGGTCACGCGGCGAGCCTTGCCGGATTTGCATTGGAGATCGACCGGATGGGGGCGGAGCACAATATTTTCTTTCTCTTTCAGCATGCGGAAGAAACGGGGGACGGCGCCAAGCAGTGTGCGGTTATGATCGAGGATCACCGCATCGAGGAAATCTTCGCTTTCCACAACATGAGCGGCATGGCGTTGGGCTCGGTGAATGTCATTGATGGGACCGCCCACAGCGCCTCCAAGGGCATGACGATTCGGATGGTAGGGGCTCCCGCTCATGCCAGCCAGCCGGAGGATGGGGCGAATCCCGCATTTGCCATCGCCAAGCTGATCGATGCCATTCCCGACCTGACCTCGCAGGCGCGCAACAAGGGGCTGGTGCTTTGTACAGTGGTGCAAGTGGATATCGGGCAGAGAGCATTCGGCTTGTCGGCGAGCACGGGGGAGCTGCTGCTGACGATCCGTGCTTTGTACGAGACGGAGTTGGATCAGCTGCAAGCCCGCCTGGAAGAGCTGGCTCAGACTCTAGCAGAGAGATACGGCTTGAAGGTCAGCTTCGCATACAACGATGTTTTCCCGGAGACGGTTAACACCAAGGAAAGCTCGGACAAAATCCGTCGTGTCTGCCGGGAGAAGGGGCTGCCGCTGATCGAGATGAAGCAAGCTTTCCGCGCGTCGGAGGATTTCGGGCACTACTTGAAGCTGACGAAAGGCGCTATGTGCTACATTGGGAATGGGGAAGCCTATCCGCAGATCCACACTTTTGAGTATGATTTCCGGGATGACATCATCGAGACGGCGGTTGAGTTGTTTAAAGGGCTGGCTTGTGAACGACGGGAGGGAGCAAGCTGAGAGGCAGTCAGCGGCAACGGATCAGTATCGTGCGGACGTTCCTGAAGCAGGCGCCGATTTTGGTGTTGGACGAAGCTGCGCTCTTATCGATCCGGAAAATGAGGCACGTACCCAAGATGCGACCAAGGAGCTCATTTCATCCGAGCAGGGCTGACCGGGGCTAACAAAAAGAAGGCCCTTGCTGTCGGCGGCAAGGGCCTTCTTTCTCCGTTTATCTTACTTGTTGATCAAATTGGCTGCTTGCAGGAGGCGGCGTACGAGAGCGGCCGTTTCGGCGCGGGTCAGGTTAGCGGCTACGTCCAGCGTATCGCCCCGGCCGTTCATCAGGTTCAGGCTGATGGCGGCGGCTACGTTAGCTTGGGCCCAGCCGGCCACTTGGCTGCCGTCCGTGAATGGGGACAACAAGCGAGTGACTTCGGCAGCCGGCAGCTCGGTTTTCAGCTTCGCGATGCTTGCAGCGCGAGTCAGAACCGCAGTAGCTTCTTGACGGCTGATGTTCTGGTTCGGACGGAACCTGCCGTCTTCATACCCGTCGAACAGCTTGTAGTTCACTGCCGCTTGCACCGCTTCGGCGTACCATTCGGTTGCCGAGACGTCGGAGAAGGAACCGGCGTAAGCAGCGCCTTGGACCCCAAGACCGCGTGTTACGATTGCCGCAAATTCCGCTCTTGTAATGGCGGCGTCCGGACGGAATTCCGTCGCGGTTACGCCTTGAATGACAAGACGCGAGTTCATGTCGTTCACATCGGCGCGTGCCCAGTGCGTCTTCACATCATCCATCTCGCGAGGGTTATGAATGACGGAGTAAGTGCTGTTGGTCAAGCTGTTAATGGTGGCAACCTTTTTACCGTTTTTTTCGGTGACAAGGGTCGGTACATGGAACAGCTCTCCCTTGGCGGTCAGCACAACCCCGGTAGTGATGCTGCTCGGATCGATGTCGTCCGGGAGGCTGATGGTCCGTTCTACATAGCTATTGAACTGGTTGGCGTCAATGGAAGTCTGTCCATACGATGCCGTTACTTCGAAGTCAACCGGCTTGCCGATGAGCTCGTAGTTATTCGCCTTCGCATCCGCCTCGACCTTGGATGCGTTCTCCTCCGTTGTAACCGAAATCCGGATTTCGATCACGATGTCTTCCAGCTTGACGTTCGCTCCGACTTGAGCGGAGATGCTGTCGATGTTGATCTGGGAAGCCGGCAGCTTGTATGTGCCGCGATCCGTCACGATCTCGATCACCGCGTCATTCGATTCGAGCGACTTCACCAAAGCGCCGGTCAATTGACCGACTACAACCTGGCTGTCTCCGCTGAGTGGAAGAGTGAGCGTCTTGTTGCTGTCTTTTTCCATCTTTTCGATAACCTTCTGACTATCTACGACGATGGTGGATACTTTCTGGCCACCCACGGTATCTTCCTTCAAGGTTGCCAGTGTATCTTGCTTAACTCCGTCTACATACACTTCCACTTCTTTGATTGGATTCACAGGTGTTGTGATGACTGGATCGTTAGACGCCGCTGCATGAACAGTGACGTCTACGCGGGCTTGAAGGCCGCCGTGCTCAATGGTTATTTCGGCCTGACCCGCTCCAGCCGCTGTCACCAGTCCTTCAGCGCTCACCGAAGCGACAGTTGTATCGCTCGAGGTATACGTCACGCCTGAGGTAAGAGGCAACGTGCTTTCGTCAGAATACACAGCGGTTACTACCGTCTGGTGCGTTCCGCCGATTTCAAGCGAGTAGCTTGTGCTGTCCAAAGTAAGAGATGCCAAGATGATCGAGGAAACCGACACGGTTGCATGGGCTTGATGGCTTCCATATTCCGCTGTAATTACGGTCTGACCATCTGCGACTGCTGTCACTAGACCTTCACTGTTCACTGTGGCGACGTTTTGATCGCTTGAAGAAAATGTGACGCCAGTGGAAAGGACGGAGGTGCTTTCGTCAGAATAGATCGCTGTAACAACCGTTTGATGGGTTTGGCTGGGTTGCAGCGAGTAAGTGTCGTCGTCCAACACGATGCTTGATACAGTTACAGGTGCCTGGATACGTGCCGTATAGGTCACGTTGCCCGTAATTATAGCAGCTGCGAGTTCATCTCTCGTCAGCAGGGTTGTGCCCCCATCACTGCTCCAGCCCAAGAATGTATAGCCTGGATCCGTGGTTACGGTCGGGACTGCAATAGGGGAATTCCCGCTGTAAACCGTTTCGGTACCCGATCCGCTAAGCGTTCCGCCCGTTTGCGTCTGATAAGTTACCGTGAACGAAGGAATAGGGGTCCATACTGCGTAAAGCATCACGCTTTGATTCATGGTAATCGTGTCGCCTGCTACGTAAGAGGCTGATGTTGCAGCAGGGTCTGTGCTCCAGCCGGAGAATGTATACCCGGGTTTCGTCATACTCGTTACATTCCCATACACGGTAGCGGTTACTCCCGGCAAGTATCCGGTATTATCTACTGGCGGGAGACCAGCCATTGGGTCATTGCTGCTATATCCGATAGACGCCATCAGTCTGACTATATTGGCGGTCGTAACACTTGTGCCAAAAATATAACCGGAGCTGTCCGCTGCGATATCAAGACTGAAGACGGGTATAGAAGTAGTCGGGATAACTCTAGCTTTCGTCCAATCTTGCGATCCGCCGTTATAGCCCAATTTCATTGCACTTCCGTAAATAATGGGACCTCCGATGGAGACTATTTCAACGTTCATATTAATGGCGAGCACGTTGTCGAATTTATCGACACCAAGCCCATAAGCAATGAACGGGATCGGTGTGCCTGATTCATCCTTTGGCGAGACATCCTCCCACACGCTTCCACCGACGGGAAGTTTATGAATCTTACCATATCCCGTAGCAGGTGGAGTATAAGTAGGCATGTCGCTGACAAACAAATTTCCTTCGCCATCGACAACAATGTCAATTGGATAAGAGATTGCAGATGAACCTGGAACAGGTGTCCAAGTGCTCGATCCGCTCGGTAGCTGTAAAATCCGCGCCGGTGGAGGTGTCGGAGGTGCCGGCACGGTACTAGGGTTGATGCCATATCTGTTATTTTCAACCGCGTATACGGTTCCTTGACGATCTACCGCAACTCCATAAACAAACTTTAGCGGATCGCTAACGGCAAGGGTTATCCACGACTGTGTCCCGACAGGCAGCTTTTTTATTGTGCTAGATGGATTCGTTGTGTTTTCCGGGGAAAGAGTGCTGCTAGGGTTATCGGCTACATATACGTTGCCGGCGTTATCTACCGCAATGCCGACCGGATAATGGAAGTCGCCGTCGTAAGTAATATCCGTCTCCGTCTGCCCGTTGTTAGATATCTTCACCACTTTGCCAATATAAGTAGGTGTATCGGTTGGATTAACAGAAGTTTGAAATCCCTGATACATCGTGGCAAATATATTGTTGTCATTATCGATGTCTATGAACAATGGAGCATACACACCGGCCGTAACTGTCCCCGGTGTAACAGGCGGCGAATAATCCTTCCAGGTCAGATCTCCGGTGTAACCCGACTCAACGGGCGTAATCGGAGTATAGAGTCCGCCGGCATATGCGGTCCCGCTGCCTGTAGGCAGTAGTATAGCGAGTCCCCAAACAAAGCTCATTAGTACCGCGATCGCTCTTCTCGACGAGTGGCGTAGCAAAATTGACATGTTCTTCTCTCCTCTTGGCTGTCTAGTAACTTCTTGCGTTTACTATGAATCTGACTGCTATGTAATTTAGTGCATAGGAACTATTCTATCATTAAAAACTGAACAAACGCTGAAAAATGCACAAATATTAGAAAATTTTTAGGGAATTCCAGCCAAAAGAAAAAGAGTTCCCTGACAGGAAACTCTCTTTTATCGTGGGTATCATAGCTTCATCAAGCCCCGCAACACTTCTTGTACTTCTTCCCGCTGCCGCAGCTACAAGGCTCGTTTCGGCCTAGTTTCCCCCCCGTGGAGCCGGCTGTAGACGCCCCCTGCGCTTCGCTGGCCTTTGCCCAATTTTCCACTTCTTGCTGCCGAGCGATCAAGCGCTGCTCCTTAACTTCTATGTCGTGCCTATAAGAATCCAGCTCCGGCAGATCGATCTGATTCATCGTACAGTTGATAATAAGAGCTTCTTCCAGACTTAGATGCTTCCGATCATACCCTTGTTCAATTTGCCGTTGGATCAGGGGGATGCCATCCGCGGATAATAAGCTGCACAGCCCGTCCGCCAAACGAGTGGAGATGGTGGGATTGACTTCAGCAGGTAAAAAGGCCATCAGAGCGGACTCCGACTCGGAAAACTTCAAGTGGGCCAGAACCTCGCACGCGAAGAAGCGGAATAGCCAGTCAGCCTGCGGAAAGCGGATTGCAATTTCCTCAACCGCCTTGACGGACCCGATGCGAACGAGCGCCTTTACCGCATTCCCCGAGAGCAGGTCGCCTTCTTCTCCGAGAAATTCGATCAGAGGCGGTATCGCTTCCTCCAGTTTCCTCTCTCCGGCCAGCAAGGTTACGTAGGCCAGCTCGTACCCGCCGCTCCTGCGATTCAAGATCCCCATCACGGCATCTGGATCCAGGTCCTGTCGTTTGCCCAGCTCCATCGTGATCAAGAGTCCTTGGGAGTAAGGCATTTCGTTCACATACTTGCCTTGCGCTTTGCGGCATATCTCCTGGAGGGCGTCCCACAGGTCCGATGTGCTCGCGGTTACCAGGTGCTGCCGGAACTCGATCGTTTGCTGGAACGGTTCGAACAACAGGTTGAATTTCGGACGGAATGGTTCGAGAATCGACAGGTCGCTATTATAGATCAACATTTGCAGATGGTAATTGGTGTTGATAGAAATAGCAGGATTGTGCAAATAGTCAAACAGAACCTCCAGGGTGTCGGAAGTTTGGCGAAAGGACATCGCGTACAGGAGTGAAAGCTTCTCCAAAGACGTTCTCGACTGCATCTGCTGGAGCAAAAGCGGCATTAGTTCGGAATCCTGCAAAAAGCTCTTGTCAAAATATCGAAGCGCAGCGTTGCAAATGAGAGGGTCGGGATGAAGGATAAACGGTTTCACTTGAGCTGGGCTTAGCATGGACTCACCCTTTGCTATTATCATTCTGGTTATACTATACCATGTCGATTCCGGAACGGGAACGGCCCCATATTGGCACAACCGGAACTCCGTGTTATGATCATATCTAACTTCAAGAGGTGCTTGCGAAACGCAGGGGCACCTTCTTTTTGTATCCTTAAGGCGAAACGGGTGACCCTATGATGAAAAAACCGACGCTCCGCCTCCGGCTGGTCCGCAGCTTTCTCCTGATCATCACGCCGCTGGCGCTATTCCTGGCCTATGAAAATTATTACGCGATTAAAGTCGTGCGGCAGGAGGTGTCGCGTTCGACGAGCCAAGTGCTGGCCATCCACATTGCGCAGATCGACCGGACGCTCGAGGAGATCACGCACAACCTGCTGCAGCAGATCGTCACGTCGGACTCGCAGCAGGCCTACCTCGCGATGAACACGCTGCCGGAGACGAACGGCGATTACACCCTCGCCAAGATTAAGATTCACAACGATCTCACGAACTGGAGCACCGCCTTCGAGAATTTCTACTCCTTCTTCGCCTACTCGCAAGAGAAGGACGATTTCATCTTCTCCCGCTCGTCTTACCGGGATACGTCCAACCTCAAGGTCATGCTGGGCGAGTACTTGCACCGGAAGGAAGCGGCCTTCGGGGAATGGACCGTGCTGCGCCAAGGCGAGGAGGGCTACATGGTCCGTGCGGCCCAGGCGAATAGCGGCGTCTCCATCGGCGCGGTGCTCCGGCTGGAGGATATCATCCGTCCGCTCCGCAGCCTCGACTTCGGCGATCGCTGGGAGGCGATCCTGCTCGATGCCGAGGACGGCCAGCCGCTGACCCATTCCACCCTGTCGAGCGAGATGATGACGGCGGCCAACCACAAGATCAAAGCGAACCCGCTCGCCTACCAAGTATTCGAGAATACCGAGGACGAAATCTCCTACTTGCTGGTTAGCACGTCGTTCCGACATGCGCCGCTGCGCCTGGCGGCCATGATTCCGGAGAAGTCGCTGCTCAAGCAGCTGCCTTTTTTCCAATACGTGATCTACCTCATTCCGATCGGAGCCATCATCCTGTTCTACTTCTACTCGCATTATTTGCGGCGGCTGTTGTTCGGCCCTATGAATTCCCTGATTCGAGGCATGCGGCGCGTGACCCAGGGCGATATGGAAATCGGCGTGAAGGAAGCGAGCACCGAGGAAATCAACTTCCTGATCACGACCTTCAACCACATGGTGACCCAGATCAGCCGCTTGAAGATCAACGTGTACGAGGAGATGCTAAAGGCGCAACAGTCGGAATTCAAACATTTGCAGGCGCAGATCAACCCGCATTTTTACCTCAATTCGCTGAACATCATTAACAGCCTGTCTACTCTCGGGGAAAATGAGCTGATCAAAAAAATAACGGAGCATCTCGCCGATTATTTCCGCTTCATCACGCGGTCGCATCGGGATACGATCCTGCTGGAGGAGGAGCTGCGGCATATCCGCAATTATTTGGAAATTCAGCTGGTGCGGTTTCCGGAGAAATTGTCGTATGAGATGGTCGTGGAGGAACTGCTCGCGAGGACGCCGATTTTGCCGCTGATGCTTCAGCCGTTTGTGGAAAATGCGGTCATCCATGGGATGGAAGAGGGCAGCATTCCGTTACACATCCAGATCACGGTGCGGTTCATTCCGGAGCGGCCGGAGCGGTTCGAGGTGCTGATTCGAGATAATGGCCGAGGCTTCCAGCCTGAGACGATGGCCAAATTCAACCGGAAGGAATTCGGCGACGGGACGGGGACGCATATGGGAGTCTGGAACGTGTTCCGGCGGATGCATATGGTGTTCGGGGACGAAGCGGAGGTTTCGTTTGGAAATGTAGAGCCCAAGGGGGCAGAGGTTCGGTTGATTTTGCCGGTTAGAGGAGCGCTGAACGAAGCGGGGGAGGAAGAAGATGTTTAAGCTGTTGATTGTCGACGACGAAATTTATGTGCTGCGCGCCATGCGGAAATCAGTCGATTTTGCGGCGCTGGGATTTGACGAGGTGCATCAGGCGATGGGGGCCAAAGAAGCGATGGCCTTACTGCAGGAGCATCCGATCGATCTGATTATTTGCGACATCGAGATGCCCGGCATCAATGGGCTGGAGCTGATTGAGTGGGTGGGCGACCGGTATCCCGGGGTGGAGACGATTTTCCTGACGGGTCATGCCGAGTTCGCCTATGCGAAAAAAGCAGTGCAGCTGGGCAGCTTCGAATATTTGCTCAAGCCGGTCAAACCCGAGGACTTGGCGGCGACGGTGACGAGAGCGCTGGACCAAATCCGCGAGGAGCGCAAAGCTGCGTCGTTGGTGGAGACGAGTCAGAAATACCGGACGTTGTGGGAGCGGCAGAAGTCGGTCGTGGTGGAAAAGTATTGGCAGAACTTGCTGGCGGGCCGATTAGCGCCTGCGCAAGAGAATTTGCAGGCGGTCAACTTGCCGCTCCGGCCGCAGTCTAAGATTTTGCCGATCCTGATCAGCGTCGAGCGGTGGCACAAGGAGTTCAGCCTACGCGACGAAGACACGCTGGAGTATGCTATCCGCAATGCGGCGGCCGAGCTGCTGCTGGGGGGATTCAAGGGCGACATCATCAAGGACGAGAACGGGATCCTCTTCGCCCTTGTGTACGAATCCGCGGATCGATCGCCGGATGCGGCCGCCTTGGAGGAAGCTTGCCGCGCCTATACGAACGCCTGCAGTCAGTATTTTTATTGCTCTGTTTCGTGTTACATCGGGCATGCCGTGCCGTTCGACGAGCTGATGGAGGTATACCACCGGTTGATCGAGCTGGAGCAAGAGAACTTGTCGAGCCCGCTCTCCGTGCAGCAGCTGGATGCGCCCAGTTCCACCGGGAGCAGGCAGAAGCATCCGCTCGCGATCCCTTGGTCGGACTGGGTGATTTTGTTCGAGACCGGCAACAAGGCGGAGCTGTTCAAGCGGCTCGATCAGCTGTTCGCGGACATGCAGGAAGCGCAGGCGGATACGGAGTCGGCCAGCGCTTTGTACCATGCCCTCGTCTACATGATCTACCACGTGGCGCATAAGAACGGCCTCTCCGTGAAGGAGTGGACCGGCTTGCGCGAGCGCAGCGGGGAGCTGACGGCCATTCGTTCGATCGCCCAGCTCAAGGCTTGGTCGGAGAAGTTGATCGAGACCGGGTCGCGGTACCTGGAGCAGCAGCGCCGGGAAAGCTCGATGCTGATCGAGAAGACGAAGCAGTTCGTCAAGACGCATCTGAAGGACGTCACCCGCGAGAAGGCGGCCAGCCACATTCACCTGAACTCGGCTTACTTGTCCCGGATCTTCAAGCGAGAGACCGGACAGTCGCTCATGGACTACATCATCCAGGTGAAGATGGACCGGGCGAAAATCCTACTGACCGAGACGAACTTGCGAATCGTCGACGTGTGCGAGGAGATCGGCTACGAGAACTACTCCCACTTCGGGCAAGTGTTCAAGAAAAAAGTCGGCATCGCACCGCTCGAGTTCCGCAAGCGATTCCAGAAGCTGAATCTCAGCTAGCCTGGTCTCGGGACCGTTGGGAAGCGGGTGCTTGTCGGTGGAGCGGCAGGGTAGGAGGCTGGCAAAGCAGCGGTAAAGTAAGACGGCTGAAACTGGAACAGGTTTGGAGTTATAGCGGGGGCTTGGCCATACGGCTGAGCCTTTTTTGTATGGCTGAGGGGAGGAGAAAAAATAAAGTGATGCCATAACGCTATTCGCCGAAAAACCGCGTGTCGAGCAAAAATAAGGTGATGCCGGAGCGCTATTTGCCTCGAGGTGGTTGGTTTAGGTTGTCCCGAGCCGGAATAAGATGATGCCATAACGTTATTTTCCGCCAAAGTGGCGGATTCCGCAAAATAAGGTGTTTTCACAGCGTTATTGTGCAGTAAAGAGCCTATATTACTTGGTGCGTCGCGCCACTTAAGTCAATAAGCGTCACTCCCAGCACAATTCTCGTAAACTCGCTAACCCATTGACACTTTACACCCACCAATTCCTGCCAATCCCCGCTATCCCCACCAATCCCAGCACAATCCCCGTAAACTCGCTAACCCATTGACACTTTACACCCGCCAATCCCGGCTATCCCCACCAATCCCAGCACAATCCCTACGCAGCCGCTCTCTCCTCCCCCCTTATCCCCATAATTCTCCTCCCAAATGCTCAAGCCTACCACCCCTACCAAGTAACCAATCTCTCTACTCCTCCCCCAACCAGAAAAAGTAGAACCGAGGAGGGCGGGCGGCTGGAGTGGAGAAGCGAAGCGGTCCCCTTTGTAGTCATGGCCCAACCTCCACCCCCATTCAATCAAGGGCCATGAGTACAACAGGGATCGGAACCCAGCCGTCTGCCCTCCCCCTGCACCAACTGAACTCAACGATCGGAACCCAGCCGTCTGCCCTCCCCCTGCACCAACTGAGCTCAACGATCAGAACCCAGCCGTCTGCCCTCCCTCTGCACCAACTGAACTCAACGATCAGAACCCAGCCGTCTGTCCTCCCCCTGCACTAACTGATCTCTCAGCACAAGGTTTTACTTTTCAAAACCAGTCACAAAAACAAGAATAGTGTCACGCCGCCCGATAGAGGCAATCGATGCGCCCCCGCTATACTGAGATCAGGAAATCGCGAAAGGTGTGACCGCAACGATGAACCTGACGACACCAAGACGACCGAACGTCATGGTCAAGTTCATACGCAACGTAAGGAAGGACAAGGCACTGCTGCTGCTGCTGCTGCCGGGCGTGCTGTATTTGATCCTCAACAACTACATGCCCATGTTCGGGCTGATGATTGCGTTCAAGAGCATCGACTACTCCAAAGGCATCTGGGGCAGCGATTGGGTAGGCTTCAAAAACTTCGAGTTTCTGTTTACGACGAGAGACGCATGGCTCATTACGCGAAACACGGTGCTGTACAATGCGGTTTTCATTGTGCTCCACCTGGTGGTGCCCGTCGCCTTCGCCATTGCGCTAAACGAGCTAAGGCTGCGACTGGCGGCTCGATTTTACCAAAGCGTCATGTTCCTGCCTTACTTTTTGTCCATGATCGTGGTCAGTTATCTCGGCTATTCGCTGCTGAACAGCGAGTATGGATTTATCAACAAGTCGGTGCTCGAGCCGCTCGGCTTCGATCCGGTGTCCTGGTACACCAAGTCGGAATTGTGGCCCTTCATCCTGCCGCTCGTGAATATCTGGAAGACAGTCGGCTACTACAGCATCGTCTATCTGGCGGCCGTCATCGGCATCGATAACGAGTACTACGAAGCGGCGTTGATCGACGGAGCAAGCAAATGGCAGCAAATCCGCCGCATCACCATCCCGCTGATCAAGCCGGTGCTCATTGTCATGACGCTGCTCCAAGTGGGCAAAATATTCAACGCCGACTTCGGCTTGTTCTATCAGGTCCCGCTGGATTCCGGAGCGCTGTTCCCAACGACGCAGGTCATCGACACATATGTGTACCGCGCGCTGCTGACACTAGGCGACATCGGCATGTCCTCGGCAGCCGGCCTGTATCAATCGTTCGTCGGCTTCATCCTGGTACTGACAACGAACTACATCGTCCGCAGAGTGGACAAAGAGAATGCTTTATTTTAGAAAAGGGGGCCCGCAACCGCAATGAACGAAGCTACATCCCGCACAACCAAGCAGGCTCCTGCTCCAGGCTCGCCGGTTTCAACCGCGGCAAGGCCCGCCCAGTCGGCCCCCGCACCTCGTAAACGATCCGCCCGACGCCGGGAAATCAACTCGATTCATCCCGTGACGGAGTTCTTGCTGCATCTGTTTTTCCTGCTCATCGCGGTGGCTTGCATCTTTCCGGTGCTCGTCGTGCTGGGCGTATCGCTTACCGATCAGGATACGATCTACCTGCATGGATACAACATCATACCGAGAGTGTTCAGCTGGTCCGCGTACGAATACTTGCTGCGCGACTGGCGGCCGATCGCCGATGCCTACATGATCTCGATCTTCGTTACCGTAGTAGGCACGATCATCGCGCTTACGGTTACGGCATTGGTCGCTTATCCGTTGTCCAGACAAGACTTCGCCTTCCGCAACTTCTTCTCGTTCTTCGTGTTCTTCACGATGATCTTCGGCGGCGGGCTTGTGCCTTGGTACCTGGTGTACACCAACTTCATCGACATCCGCGACACCTTGTGGGCCTTGATCGTCCCGAACCATCTGCTGAGCGCCTTCTATGTGATCATCATGCGGACGTTTTTCACGACGAGCATCCACCCGTCCATTCTGGAATCGGCTAAAATCGACGGGGCCAGCGAGCTGCGAATTTTTACTCGAATCGTCATCCCGTTATCGCTGCCGGTGCTCGCCACCATCGGGTTGTTCTACACGCTCAGCTACTGGAACGACTGGTTCAACAGCCTCGTGTTCATGAACAACGACAAGCTGATCAACCTGCAGTACATGATGTACAAGGCGATGCGCAACCTGCAGTACTTGAACAATTTCGCGGCGTTGGGCGGATTCGGCGATCAGACGGCGAAGCTGCCGAGTGAAACGGCCCGGATGGCGATGGCCATCATCGGCATGGGGCCGATCGTGCTGGCGTATCCGTTCTTCCAGAAATACTTTGTCAAGGGCTTGACGGTCGGCGCTGTAAAAGGATAGGCTTACTCCGGACCTAGATCCGGTCGAGCATAAGAAACGTACGATTGGGAGGGTTAACAAAAATGAAAAGCAACACAAGCAAACTCAGCGCGGCTCTGGGACTGGTCGTTACCGCCAGCCTCGTGCTCGGCGGCTGCTCCTCGAACTCGGGCAGCTCCGACAGCAGCAGCTCCCCGGCCCCTAGCGCCGGATCCTCGGCATCCGCATCGCCGACAGCGGCGAAGCTGGATCCCTACACGATCAAGATGTTCTTGCCGGGCGTCCCGCAGAAGGACCAAGAGCTCGTCAACGCCGAAATCAGCAAGTACCTGAAGGACAAAATCAACGTCACGCTCGATATGCAGGTCATTGACTGGGGTAGCTGGGCTGACAAAATGAACTTGAAGTACGCCTCCAACGAAGTGTTCGACATTACTTGGACGACGTCCTGGGACAACTGGGTAGGCAAAATCAACAACAAGTCGATCATCCAAATCGACGATCTGATGAAGAAGCATGCGTCAGAAGCGATGAAGATCATCGATCCGAAAGTATTGAACGGCATCAAATACAACGGTAAAACATACGGCATGCCGACCAACAAAGAGTTTGCCGCCAACAAAGGCTTCCTCGTCCGCCAGGATCTCGTGGACAAATATAAGTTCGACCTGAGCAAGGTGAAAAAGCCGGAAGACATGGAGCCGTTCTTCGATGTGATCAAGCAAAACGAGCCGGGCATGATTCCATTCCTGAGCGGCAAAACGAACGGTCTCCCGATTGCCTTGCAAGAAGGCAACTTCGTCTCGGCCGGCTCCAGCGCTACGAACTTGGGCGCGATGGACCGCAACACGAAGGATCTCAAGCTGATCGACACGTACAGCGATCCTCGCTACATGGACATCCTGAAGCTGGCCAACAAATGGTACAAAGCCGGCTATATCAACAAGGACGCGGCGACGCTGACCGACTTCGCAGGCACGTACCGCTCCGGCAAAGTATTCGCTTTCCCGGAAACGCTGAAGCCGGGCAAAGACGTCGAAGTATCGCAAGCAAGCGGCCTGAAATGGACGCAAATCGAATTCACGAAGCCGCTCATCACCACGAACAGCACGCTCGGCAACATGCTGTCGATCTCCCGTACGTCCAAAGATCCGGACAGGGTCATGATGTTCCTGAACCTGCTGTACACCGACAAGACGCTGGTGAACATGATCGCATTCGGCATCGAGGGCAAACACTTCGTGAAGAAGGATGCCAACACGGTCGACTTCCCGGCTGGCATGACAGCGCAGACGTCCGGTTACTCCCTGGGCGCTCCGTACATGTTCGGCAACCAGTTCAACGACTATCTGTGGGCGAACGAAGATCCGCAGAAATGGGATAAATTCCGCAAGTTCAATTCGGACGCGGATGAGGCGAAAGGGCTTGGGTTTATTTTCAACAGCGAGCCGGTCAAAAACGAAATCAGCGCTTACAACAACGCTTTGGCTGAATTTTATCCGGGTCTGATCACGGGTTCGCTCGATCCGGTGGAATATTTGCCGAAGATGGTTGAGAAGCTGAAGGCTTCCGGTATGGACAAAATCAATGCAGAGGTGCAAAAGCAACTCGACGAGTGGGTAGCGGCTAACGCTAAGAAATAAGAGCGGCCTATAAGAAACGGCTCCGATCCTGTCGGGGCCGTTCCTTCTTGGGGAGGAGAGTCACGATGGGGAAGTTGAAGCGCGGTAAGGAGGAAAGCTCATGGGGATGATTCAACAGGCGACGCTTATGCGGGAGTTGGCTGGGAGACGCGCGGAATTAAGGGATTGGCTGTTTCGGGAAGATCGGGAAGCGGTAAGAAATCGGATCCTGACGGAGTCTGCGTTTCGTCCGATTCTGGAGCAGCTGGCGGCTGAGGGCGATCGGTTTCTCGGGCAGCCTATTGTGGAGCTGCCTTGGACGTTATTCCGTCGAGTGTGGGAGGATGGCGTCCGCAAAACCTATGAGCCCGTCTATTTTGACAGGAGACAGCGGTTAACCGCACTGGGCCTGCTAAGCTGGCTGCAGCCCGAGCGGGACGATTACCGGGACGGCCTGCTGGATACGGTATGGGCGATCTGCGGGGAATTTTCCTGGTGCGTGCCGGTCCATTTCGATAGCCCGCCTGGGGTCGAGCCGGCTCGTTACTCAGTGCATGAGCGGGATGTGCCGGACATCGGGATCGGGATCGATCTGTTCGCGGCGGAGACGGCGTTCGCCTTGGCCGAAGTGATGGCGCTGACGGGGCATACTTGGCCGCAGACCGTCCGCAGCCGTGTGTACAGAGAGGTGTACCGCCGAGTTTTCACCCCGTTTCTGGGGGGCGAGTACTTCTGGGAGCATGTGCGCAACAATTGGGCGGCGGTGTGCGCCGGGTCGATCGGAGCGGCGGCCATCCACATGATGGAGGATGAGGAGGAGCTTGCGCTTGTTTTGGAAAAAGCGCTGCCGACGCTCGGTCTGTTTCTCGAGGGCTATGGGGACGACGGCGCTTGTTTGGAAGGGTACATGTATTGGGGGTACGGGTTTGGTTTCTACACTTATTTCGCCGAGCTGTTGGGCAGGAGAACCGGCGGGGCTCTGGACTTGCTCGCGAATCCTAAGGTCAAACAGCTGGCGCTGTTCCAACAGAAATGTTTCCTGAATGGCCGCAAGGTCGTCAATTTCTCCGATTCGCCGGCGGAGGCGGATGTGTACATTGGGCTGACGCATGAGATGGCGAGGCGGTTTCCGGACATGCATGTGCCTGCATATACGTTTCAAGACAAAGCGGTTTACGATCATTGCGGTCGTTGGGCGCCGGCTTTGCGTAACTTGATCTGGTTCGATCCGGGGATGCGGGGCGAGGGATGGGAGACCGGCTCCTCTTACTTGGCCGATGCTCAATGGATGGTGTCCCGGGTGAAGAAGCCGGAAGGCACGTTTTGCTTCGCCGCCAAAGGCGGGCACAACGACGAGCCGCATAACCATAATGATGTCGGACAATTCATCGTCATGGCAGGGGAAGATACGTTCCTGGCCGATATGGGGGCCGGTTTGTATACGAAGCCCTATTTTGCGCCGGCGACAAGGTATTCGTTCTTCTGCAACAGTGCTTTGGGGCATTCCGTACCGATTATTAAGGGTGTAAGCCAATCGGTAGGCTGGGCCAGCGGGGCGGTTGTGAAGCAGGCGGAAGTGACGCCGGGTTATGACCGGTTCGTGGTGGAGCTGCAGGAGGCGTACGAAGTTCCGGGGCTGCAGAGGCTGGAGCGAAGCTGGACATGGCGGAAGCAGCAGGATGGCGGAATGCCGTGGCTAGAGCTGGAGGATACGTTTGAGTTTGCGACGGATCAACGCGATGAAGTTGGCGCGGTTACGGAACGGTTCATTTGTCCGATGATGCCCGTGGTGGCGGAGGCGGGACGGGTTGAGCTTGTAGGCACGGAGTTCAAGCTATTGGTGCGCTATGATGCAGCGTTGATGGAGCCGGACGTGGAGACGCTGCCGTTTTTGAACCATTTTGGCAAAGAGGTGCTGTTCTATGCGTTGGATCTGAAGTATCGTGAGACTGAGGGCGAAAGGCTGCAACGACTGATCTTCGAATTTCATTTTGAACGACTGGAATAGGGGAGTGGGGCATCATGTTTAGCTGCAAGGATTCGACTATTACTGGCTCCGGCGGGGCGTCGGTGCTGGGACGGTTTGGCGTCACGGTTGTTTTGGAAGGGGAGGCGCCGGTCCGGCTTGCTTTTCTATCCGGCGAAGGGACGAGCGGGACTGACAAACACGGGGCGTTCGAGCAGCAAGTGCTGCATTACGGGGATGGAGCGGAAAAAGCGGCGGTGTCGGTAAGCTTGACACTGCGCTGCTACGCCGATATGGTACTGGGCTTCGTAAACGGACGGGTGCACAACGAGTATGTTTTCGGCAAGCGGAAGTCGTTCTCAGGGCTGCGGGGGATCGCGATTACGGTGGAGCGGATAGAGAACGTCCGAGGTTTGATGGCGATTCATCAGCATAACCAGTGGTGGAATCGGCCGCATTTTGACTTGGACCCGGAGAAGCTGCCGTCGCGCACCCTGTCTTTGTTATGGCGCACGGATACGAGCTATTACAGGCTGCTTCCGGTGACCGGGCCGGTGTTTCGGACGGACTTGGCAGGTGGGGAAGGAGCAGCGGGACAAGCGGAGGACGGCGCTCAAGAGCAGGGGTTCTCGATTGTTCTTAGCGTCTTTCAAGGTGGACTTCTGAGTCAGCAAGGATTGGCGTTTGTGCTCGGCTATGGGGACGACCCTTACGCGCTGGCGGATCGGACGACCGAAGCGGCTTTGCTGGAGCTGGACTATCCGGCACTACCGCGCTCGAGCAAGAAGTACCCGGAAGTGCTGGATTCGCTCGGCTGGTGCAGCTGGGACGCTTTTTATAAGAAGGTCGACGAGCAGGGAGTGCTGCAGAAGGCGGAAGAGTTCAACCGGCTCGGGCTGCCGGTCCGCTGGATGATGATCGACGACGGCTGGTCGACTACAGCGGATGGCAAGCTGCAAGCCTGGGACGCCGACAGCGGTAAATTCCCGCAGGGGCTTGCGCATACGGTTCGGCAGCTGAAGGAGCGGCATGGGGTGCGCTGGGTCGGGGTGTGGCATACGATCGTCGGGTACTGGGCGGGCGTTCACCCGGACAGCGAGATTGCGAGGTCGTTGAGTCGGTTTCTGTACAAGGCGGCCGACGGCAGCTTGCTGCCGTATCCCGATCCTGCTCTTGGCTTCGGGTTCTGGAACACTTGGCACGGCTATTTGAGTCGGCAGGGGATCGATTTCGTCAAAGTCGACAGCCAGGCTTCGATCAATAACTATTTGCAATACGAGCGCGCGGTTGGCGCATCGGCTTCGGCTGCGCATCAGGCGCTGGAGGCGTCGGTTGCTTTGCATTTCGACGGTGCGGTGATCAATTGCATGGGGATGGCGCCGGAAAATGTGTGGCATCGCCCACGGTCGGCCGTGTCGCGGAACAGCGACGACTTTTTCCCGAAGGTGCGGCATAGCTTCCGCGAGCACGCGCTGCAGAACGCTTACAACTCGTATTGGCACGGACCGTTCTATTGGGGAGACTGGGACATGTTCTGGTCCAGCAATCATGACGATGTGCAAAATGCGGTACTGCGCGCTGTAAGTGGAGGCCCGGTTTATGTCAGCGACCAAGTGGGGCGAACTAATGCGGAGGTGCTGAAGCCGCTTGCGTACAGCGATGGTCGGTTGCTGCGATGCGAGAAGCCGGCTTTGCCGACTGGAGATTGCCTGATGCAGGATCCGACGAGCGAGGCGGTTCCGTTGAAGCTATGGAATATGGCGGGGGCGGCTGGGATTGTGGCGGCTTTTCACATCGGAGCGGATGAGGTCGAGCGGGCAGGCGTTGTGTCGGCGGCGGATGTGCCCGGGTTGACGGAGGGGCGCGTGTTGCTCTACGAGTACTTCTCCAGGGAGTGCAGAGTGTTGGAGAAGGGGGAGACGTTCCCGTTCGTGCTGCGGCAGGAGCAGTCCAAGCTGTTCGTGCTCGTGCCTGTTAGGAGCGGTGGAGACGTGACTCCAGTAGGGTTGACGAACAAGTATGTCGCCTCGCACGCGGTATTGGAGCAGACGAGCCGGGGTGGTATGGAGGTCATCCGTTTGCGGGAAGGCGGCCGGTTTCTGTTTTACTCGGAGCAGCAGCCGATGCGCGTGGTTGCGAATGGGGTAGAACTGCAGGCCGATCCGATCGGGAGCGGGTTCTATGAAGTCGATTGCTCGGACCGGCTGCAGGAGGTATGGGTGGAGGTGGAATTAAGACAATAGCCACTGTTCCCGCTCGCGGAAGTATCGCGCGGATTGCTGGACCAGGTGCTCGAGCGTATCGGGATCGGGTTTGCCGTACATGGCCGGGTACGGATCCCCGCCCGGTCCGAGCGGCTCCGGCGTTACATAACGCCCGTCCGTGTTGTAACCTAACACATACAGCGCCATGATGATCGTGTCCAGATCCATCGAGCCTTCGCCTAATGCGCCGCGGTTGCTATCGGCCATATGCAGGTTGACGAGGCGGTCCCCGGCGTGAAGCAATGCTTCCCCGATATGGGACTCTTCGGCTTGCATATGATAGACGTCCGCGTTAACATGAGCGACACCCGGGTGGTCGACCGCTTCGATGTAGGCCATGGCATCCGCGATCGTGTGGACGAGGCTGACCTCGGCCGAGCGGATCGGCTCGATGGCGGCGCGGATGCGGTGGCGGACGAACAAGTCGGCGACGGAGCGAAGCGTCTCCACGCTGCGGTCCCATTCCATGGCGTCATAGGCATGCGGCCGGCCGACCGCGCCGGGAACGACCAGCATGTAACTGCCGCCTACTGCTTCGATGAACTCGGTTTCTCGTTTGATATAATCAATCGCGGCTTGGCGCTGAATGGCCCTGTTGCTGGACAGGTCGTTATCCGCCGAGAACATGCCGCAGACGCCGGCGACCTGAATGCCATGGTCCTCGAGAATGCGAAGGGTTTCGACCGGCTTGTAGCCCAAGTCCGGCCCGTAATGATTGCCATGCAGCTCGATGCAGGATATACCTGCGCGCTGCAAGCGGGCGGCCGTCGCCTGGAGAGGCTCCAGACCGAATCCCCAGTTGCTCCATGACAGACTCAGCCTTTGCTTGAGCCGCTCCGGGTGGCTTGCTTTCAGCTCCGCGAAGGCGGACCTGATTTTCTCATTTTTCAATTGATAGTTTTGTAAAGACATCGCTTACACCTCTCCCTATAGATTAAGCCCTCGGCATATTCGGATGATTCGGGCCAAAATGCTTCAAAAACACCATCGGCTCCCACTTGCTCCGATTCGTAATCTGAACCCCCTCCCGCGCGGCCGCCTCGCTGACGAAAAACTCATCCCCGCTCATTTGCCCGTAGCGAAGCATAAGGGCCGCTTCCGCTTCATGAACGCCAAACGAACCGTGGCCTTGAATCAGAATGGTGCCGTACGCCGCCGGATCTTTCACGACTACCGTTTGTCCCGGATGCACGGTCAGCTCCTTAGCGCCAAAATAATCGTTCCCATACGTAATCCATGTCTCCGAATAGCCGCCTTCAGGGTCTCCGTCTTCGCATGGAAGCGGCGGGCGAAAATACGTTTTCCGATAATGCGGGTCCACGTTCTTGTCCCAATCCATCAGGCTGAGAACGTAGTCGATGTTGCGCTGGCGATCCGCCGGGCAATTCTCCACCAGAAATTCATACGGATACACTTCGCCCCAGACGATGTTCTCATGTACCGAGTTCACGTCGCTATTCCATTGCGGCTCGTATGTCAAATACGAACCTGGAGCATGCACGACGCCCGGCGGCGTATACCAGCCCGTCCCGAGCTCGATGCGATAAGCACGAGACAGCTCCGTGATGCGATTGTCGCCGGCCTCGAAGCGGAGCAGACGCTCGCGCACCTCTTCGAGGGTTATATCCGGATCATAACCGAAATAAGTAACCGGGAACAAGCCCGGATGATTGTTCAGCTGCGGGGGAAAATAGTACGCCTCCGGCTTGCCCATCCGTCCTACAAGAGAAGCGGCGGCATCGCTCAGATGCAAGTGATGGAACAGCGGCGTCTCGTAGTCGAAAAACTTGGAGTACATCGGCCATGTCCCGTACTTGGCTTTCAGTTCCGTGCCGATTAAAGCCGATCCGAGCTCGTTCACGGCATCTCGCAGCGTGAACTTGATGCCGGCATCCTCGGTTGCCGCTACGTAGCTGAGCCCTTCATCCTCCGGGGCGAGCGGTCCGTTCATCGCCGTAATGACGGAGGAGAACCATCTTTCCTTGATCGAGCCGCGCTTCGTCCCGAGCGCATAATAATCGTCCGGATGCAGCCGGAGCCGCTTGCCTGCTTGGGCGAATCGGCGCGGGACGAACACCGGAGCCAGCCGGAAGATGCCTCGGCCTTGCTCGAACGTATCTTGTATTAGCTGTTTGGCGCCCATCGTTTCCTCATCCTCCTGTTGCTTCCTGCTAAAAGCATACTGGAGGGGGAGAAGCGGAGGAATGTATTTTCTTGTGGTTCCGTGGAAAAAGGTTTGGTTTCTTGTTCTCTTCTCGGAAATCGGCGGGCCTAATATAATGAAGGAAAGCTTTGGTCATCGGAGGAAAAGGCGAATGGTGCAAATTCCGTTCCAACAGAAGCCGGTCCGCATTTTCAAAAACAACAAGTCCCCTCTCTTGCATTATGCCGGGCAGATCAGCAACGATCCAACCTGGAGCTTCCCAAGCCACCAACACAATGACTTGACGGAAATCATCTACATAAGCGAAGGCGAAGGCAGCTTCATTATTGACGATCGCGGCTACACTGCACGCAAAGGGGACATTCTCATCTATAACCGCGGAGTGCTGCACGAGGAGCATTCGAACCCGGGGAACCCGCTCAAAACTTATTTTTGCGGGATTGGGCAGCTGCATTTTGCGGGGATGGAGGAAGGGTTTATCGTGCCACGGGGGCAAAGTCCAGTCATTCCGACCGGTCCGTACAGCCGCCAAGTGGAGGGAGAGCTGTCTACGATTTTCGAGGAAATTCAGTCGCAGGTGTACGGATTCGAGACGGTTTGCCAGAACATGCTGGTCAATCTGCTGATCTCGGTTAGGCGAATCTTGGACACCCGGCAGGATGCTGGAGATTTACCGGCGTCCGCTGAGCGCGAAGATTCGCTGAGCTTGAAAATCAAGACATTTCTCGATTCCAACTACACGAAGGATATTCCGCTTGCCGAGATTGCCAACCGCCTGTATATAAGCCCTTACTACTTGGGGCATCTGTTCAAGCAGGAAACCGGCTATTCGCCCAATAACTATATGATCCAGAGGCGGATCGGGGAGGCCCGGCAACTGCTGCTCACCACCGACCTCACCGTCCAGGAAATCGCCGAGCGCGTCGGCTACGACAACTCCAGCTACTTCAGCACACTTTTCAAAAAGGCGACGGGGCAATCGCCGAGCTCTTACAGGGATACGGCGAGGGGGAAGCTTGGCGGATGAAACAGTCCGCTGCGCCGAGCCGGAAAATTTGGTTATAATCCGATGCCCCTATTGACAAACTTTACCTGTCAGCCGTATGATTAGCACTATCTTGATTCAGAAAGGAGGCCGATGGGCCATGACCGGAATGATGAACCGCCGCTACGTCACTCAGCCGCTACAACCGAATATCATTGTCCATCGGCCTCTACGGGCCTGAGCAAAGAAAGAATTGATTCCTGAGTCCTCCCGCCTGGCGAGGAACCGAATAGGAATCCTTGATTTTAGCGTTGCAGGAAGACCGTAAGCGAAGGGGCTTGCGGTCTTTTTGCGTTTTCACTTTATTTATCCAAGAGAGGAACTTCACAAATT
>NZ_BIMA01000095.1 GCF_004000845.1 Paenibacillus koleovorans NBRC 103111 | reverse complement strand
CCGTACTATATTCTAATGAAGGATTTGAGTTTGCTCAACACAATGTGGTCGATGGTGCTGCCCGGCGCCTTGTCGGTGTACAACATGATCGTCGCACGCACCTTCATCCAGTCGACGATTCCGAACGAGCTGTACGAAGCCGCCGCCATCGACGGCTGCAACGATTTCCGGTTTTTCTTTTCCATTGTTCTGCCGCTCTCCAAGGCGATAATCGCCGTCATTGCGCTATTCTCGGCTGTCGGCCACTGGAATGCGTATTTCAATGCCTTGATGTTCCTGAACGACAGAAGCCTATACCCCTTGCAAATTATATTGCGGGAAATCCTGATTATGAACCAGGTCGATGCCACGATGATTATGGACCCCGAGCTGCAGGAAGCGAACGCTCAGGTGGCCGCCGTGTTGAAATATTCATTGATTGTCGTCGCGACACTGCCGATTCTATGCGTATATCCGTTTATACAGAAGTATTTCGTCAAAGGCGTCATGATCGGCTCGCTCAAAGGTTGAACTTACGGAGGGAATAAAGATGAGTGTCGGCATGAGAGAGATCAGAGAGGCCTTGCGGGGCGGCGACCGCGACGGTTATACGTTATTTCCTGAGATCCGCCGCAATGATAATTGGGCCAGGGTGATGGATCATCCGGTCGTCGGGCGAAAGGCCGCCGAATTATTGCGCTTCGCGAGTGCCATCAAGGAAGCGGAGCCGCAGCGGATGAGCTTCGCGGCGTTCCGGCTGTTCGGTGAAACGGGCGATCGGAGGCAATATCAGACCCAATACTTCAACAGCCGCAAAGAGGTGTACTCGCTGGCGCTGGCGGAGGTCATCGAGGATAACGGCGCGTATGTGCAAGCGCTCGAGGAAAGATTATGGCTGTGGTGCGATCTGTATACCTGGGACATCCCGGCCAGTGTGCCGCTCAGTCCGGAGGAGATTGAGAAAGCGAAGGTGGAGGCGGACGAGGTCGTTGCCTTGTTTGGCTCCGAGACCGGATTTTATATGGCGGAAATTTTGTCGGTTGTCGGGCATAAGCTTCATCCGCTGCTTGCTCACCGTCTGAAGAAGCAAGTGTTCAGCCGGATTATCGACTCTTATAGAAAACGGACGTTCTGGTGGGAGGATGTCGCCATGAACTGGGCTTCCGTCTGCGCCGGAGCCGTCGGCTGCGCGGCGCTCTATCTGATCGAGGACGCTGATGAGCTGAGCCTTGTGATCAACCGCATTCTTGCCACGATGGAGACGTATTTGTCGGGCTTCGACCGGGACGGTATCACGCCGGAGGGCCTCGGCTACTGGTCATACGGTTTCAGTTTCTACGTCTATTTCGCCGAATTGCTGAAGGAACGGACAAACGGACGACTCGATTTGATGCATGCCAAGCCGATCCTCCGGAAAATTGCCGAAATGCCGCTATATACGCAATTTCCGGATTCGACGATGATCAACTTCTCCGATGCGCCGGGATCTGTATGGCACGGGGAATATGGACTGCTGTGCCGGCTTTCCAAGCGATTCGACATCCCGGATTACAAGCTGCCGGAGGAGTCGACTCTGTATTACGACCATACCAACAAGTGGGCGCATCTATCGCGGAGTCTGTTCTGGGGATTGGATGCCGGTGCTGCCGACAGCTATATGCCTAGAACGGGCTGCTTCCATTTTCCGGAGAGCGGGTGGCTGATCGACCGCCGCGGCGGCGGGGCGGAGCCGTTCCGCGCTTTTGCGGTGAAAGGGGGCCATAACGGAGAACCGCATAATCATAACGACTTGGGCCATTTTATCCTTCATTTCGACGGGGAAACGCTGTTTTGCGATTTGGGAGCGCCGGAATACGTCAAAGCTTTTTTCAGCGACCGGCGATATACGTTTCTCCATGCTTCGTCCGAAGGCCATTCGGTGCCGATCATCAACGGCCATGCACAGGCAGCCGGCGAAGGACATTTTGCCAGGATCGTCGATTTCACCGAGGGCGAGGACATCCGGTACGCACTGGATCTGACGGCCGCTTACGAGGTGGCCGGACTCGAAAGCTATACCCGGCACTACCTCTGGCACTTTGACCGCTGCGAGTTGGAGATCGAAGACTGCTTCGCCTTTGCCGCGACGTCCAATACGATCGAGGAGGTGTTCATGACCTCCTATCCGGTGCAAGTCGTTCGAGACGGCCTGCTGCGTATACAAGGAGAGCACTCGCACGCCGAGTTGCGGTTCGATCCCGCCGCCTCGGTCGATGTGTTGGAGGAAGCGTACGAATCGCATTCGGGTCGGGACGAGACGGTCAACCGGATCGTGATCGCGAGGCGATACGATTCGGATCGCGTCACGGTCGGCATCACAGTCAGGATCGTGCCTGGCGATCACGGGGCTGGAACCGAGGCTGCGCGGATTCTACGTGATCAGCTCGCTTACCCGAACACCGGTATATAGTAGCGTCTTGACGATCATCATGTCTTGAAAGTTCTTCGTTTGCCAAACCACATCGTAACAGCGCTTAAGCTCCTCTTTTGTATGCTCATAGGGGGGCTTCTTTGCTGTTTTTAACATCGGCAAAGAGCCAAAAATTTGTTATGCTCTGTTGACAAGTTTGTTCTACCGGAGTAGAATACAATCACATTCATTCTACTGTAGTAAAATTCCATTGAATAGGAGCTTGACCATGCAAATCAAGTTATTTGATTCAGAACTAAAGATAATGGATGTTCTCTGGAAGAATGGGGATACCACCGCCAAACGGATAGCAGAAATCTTAAAAGAGCAAGTAGGTTGGAACAAAACCACGACTTACACGCTAATCAAAAGGTGCATTGACAAGGGGGCGATTGAACGTGTCGAACCTAATTTCGTGTGCCGTTCCCTTGTCACGATTGAACAGGCGAGAGAGCTTGAAACAACAGAACTCATTAACAAAATATATGACGGCGCCGCCGATCAGCTTGTGGCTTCTATTTTGGGACGCAAAAACCTATCCCCGGAAGAAATTGAAAAACTAAAGCGGCTCGTCAATAGCTTGGAATAAGGGGAATGGTTATGGGCTTGCTAAACATGAGTTTTTCGGCTGTTATTCTTATTCTAGCTATCGTAATCATCCGTGTGCTGCTATTGCATAAATTGCCGAAAAGAACCTTTCTGGTTTTGTGGAGTGTAGCGTTATGCCGCCTGCTGATTCCCTTTGAAGTTTCGTCACGATTCAGCATTTATTCGGTGATAAATATGCTGAAGGGCAGCGTTTCCGGAACCGATTCACCGTTGGCAGGAATACCAGTTATGCTAACCCATACGGCTATAACAGAAACTGCCGCAACCTTGCCGGAGGCGGTAAATGCAAATGTATCCCCTTTACTAATAATCTGGTTCATTGGTTTTGCGGTCTGCACGCTGTTTTTCCTTGTAACACACCTGCGTTGCCGCAAGGAGTATAAGACTGCGCTTCCTATCGATAATGTCTTTGTGAAGCGCTGGCAACAGGTACATCCAATGTGGAGAGGTGTTCAAATACGGCAATCGGATCTAGTTTTTGCTCCCCTGACCTATGGTATATTCCGACCGATTGTACTTCTGCCTAAACAAATCGATTGGACAGACGAAACCCGACTGCGCTATATTCTGACCCATGAATTTGTGCATATCCGGCGATTCGACACGTTGACAAAGTTAGTACTAGCAATTGCTTTATGTGTTCATTGGTTCAACCCTTTTGTGTGGCTGATGTATGTGCTTGCGAATAGGGATATAGAATTGTCTTGTGATGAAGCTGTTGTAAGGGCTTTTAAGGGGAATGTAAAATCAGCCTATGCTCTGACATTGATTGGACTGGAAGAAAAGAAAAGCCGTTTTACTCCGCTTGTAAACAATTTCAGTAAACATGCTATTGAAGAAAGGATTGTATCGATTATGAAAATCAAAAAACGCCACGTACTTACTCTTATTTTAGCTGTTGTGCTTGTATCCAGCGTTACACTCCTATTTGCAACGGCGGCAGACCGTACTGAGGAAAAGGGAAATCATACCCCGGTGAATATGGTGGATGCTAGTATAGATGGTAATGCTTTAAAGTACGCAAACCTGTATATTGATAAGATTTTATCTCATCTTGAGCTTACCGGATCGGAAACGGATAATATTTCAAGTATCCTTGTTACAGCTATCACGAATGCTAAAAGCACCGGCCTATACGACTATGCAAGAACACATGTTTTGAGTGGAAATACGGAGGATGATATTCGGATTCTTCTAAAGTATGAATCTTTTGAGCTTGTTCCAGCGTTATCAGTTGTTTTAAAAGAGTCAAGTCATGATGCGCGTGGACAGATTATTGCTGCTGTTTATCAGGAATACGCAAGTGCAATGGAAAAAAATCATCCAGTTGAATATGAAAGTATGATAACCCATCTGGAACATTGGAGAAACAAATAATCTGATTCAGGTCAAATGTCATTTGATGGAGAAGCATATCCGTCAGAAAAAATGTGATAGTTTTGAAGAGGATTTTTATGCGCAAAGCCGCTGTATGAAGCATCGCAGTGGGAACTGGTATTACGGACCAAGCCTCCAAGCCGAGGCGAGTAAACTTATGTAGAAAAACATTATCTCGATCGTTGATATATTTGGAACGCGAATCTTTAAGGCGCCGTAGGCATATGCTCAATCATGTCGTCTATGAGAGGATGTTGTTCGTGTTTTCTTTTTCTTCGGGGAATTATCAAATTCCAAATCCTAATTATCGGGTTATTCCTCAGGGGTTTTACAGTGGTAACCCTTTTTCCGAACCGGGATGGGTTTGGTGGCAATATCCTCAAAATTCTGGAGGGGGCTATCGGTCACTGGCACCTCAGCGGCTAACCTTCGTACTTGTGCATGGTTCCTGGGCCGATGCTCATTTTTGGGACGGAGTAGCTGCAGTGTTGCGTAATCAAGGAAACATAGTCTACACGCCCGAATACGCAGGCAATGGAACTGATCCAAATAAAAATGTCACGCATGCAATGATTACGAAATCAGTCGTTGATTATATTAAACACCTGAACTTGCACGATTTTATTCTCGTTGGGCACAGCTTCGGTGGAACAGTCATCCAAATAGTTGTTGAACAGATACCTGATCGTATTAAACGTTTGGTATTTTGGGATGCGTTCGTATTAAAAGACGGATAATCGGTTGTTGACGAGTTACCGCTTCAAACGAAAAAAGGTTTTGAACAGCTTAGAGCCATGTCTCATGACGATACAATCATGCTTCCGTTTGATTTGTTTCGAGCTTTGTTCGTCAATACGGCCACCACCGAGGATGCTAAACTATTTTATACAAGTGTTGCTCCGGAGCCGGCTAAACCGCTTAAAAGATGACGGGTAGATGGTTCGAGGAGTTTACCTCGTTGAGAGGCAAATGAAGGTTATCGAGAGGGGACCGAATATTTCCAGCAAGAGGGAGAGGCGATGGAGCGAACGATTGATGATCGGGCGCTCCATTATTATATCCGCTTATAGCGCGGTCGCTTGAGGCTCCGTACGAAGTCGGGATTGGAACTCATTCAGCAGCTGAAAATAGTTAGGCACTTTGCGAATGTGAGCGGTAATTTTACTGATCAGTTGCATGTATTCATCGTTTTTGATCTCGGATGCGATTCGAAAAATCGTGTTGAGGCTACCGATCGCTTGATCTTTACTTATCATTCCCCCCTCCAGATGGAGAAGAGTACGTTCAATTTCGCTGTTCATAAACCACAAAGCCTTCGTTTTCATGTTATCCAAAAGCCGTTCACCCGTTTCCTTAAGTATTGGTCATTTGCCGACGTTTATCAGTATATGCAATGACCATTTTTTATAGAAGAGGTGTAAATCAGAAGTTTCGTCGCACTGTTCGATCACGAGCTTCTTTCTGTTATGGTGAAGTCGGAGGCGATTCATCCCATAAACAACTGCCCGATCGGCTCCCGTAGTCCGTTGAAGTAACGTTTTCCGTTATCAATGACTCGTGGTACGGTCTTCCCCCAGTCTGTAACGGCAAAGTGCACTTTATCCCTCATACGCTTGCATCAAAGTTTTTATGTCAATTTTACTCTTCGTTTGGAGCAACGCTTCCATAACTCTTTCTGATTTTTCTGGATCTGGGTCGCTTACCATCTCGGTTAGAGTGGAAGGAATAATTTGCCACGACAAACCATAGGTGCAAACCGGGACAGAGAACCAAAAGTTGGCTAATTACAAACGAAAGTTTGCTATATTTCGGGTAAAATTGGTGGTGAATGGGTTTGAATCAACAAGATTTGTTGTGTGATAGTTAGTTTGAAGGGTTGCCTTATGCGTGCTATCCAACAAAAATGGTAGGGTAGCGTTTAAGATACATTCCGAGAACGAACTCTCGGCGTATGCAATTGTAGGTTACTTTGAGCCGTATAACTCTCACAAAATCCTTCCTCATGGAGGGATTTTCTTTTTGTGGACAGGGGAGTACAATGACCATAAGAATGGATGGAAAGGAACTCCCAATGCCTCAAACGAGAAGTCTGTTTCCAGCCTTACGGACGGATACCCCCTGCCATCCGCAGGTAGTTGCCTATTATTTTAAACAATGGCAAGGCTTTCATATGCCCTTTCACACCCATGATGCAACGGAGATTATGTATACCATTCAGGGGTTTTGCGATATCGAGCTCCAACTTTCCCCTTTACAAACCGAGAGGGTAAGATTGAAAAAAGGGGAATTCATCCTGCTTGATGCGAATGTTTCCCATCGACTGATCGTGGAGGACGAGGAGCCGTGCCGCATGCTCAATGTGGAATTTCGTTTTGCGGCTCATCGGGGTGTGATGCCTTCGATCCAACAGATCGCAGCGGAAGAGAAGCAATTTTCTTCTTTATTAGAGGTAGAAACATCCTATTTGGTACTTCGCGATCCCGACGAAATCTATCATGTGATGAAAAGCCTGGTGCTAGAGCTGGATAAGGCGGCTGACAAAAGTGAGACGATGATTCACTTACTGATTGCCCAACTGTTGATCCGAATTGCTCGTTTGCGTCGTGAAACCGTAAGCAACAGTTTGGTGCAAAGCGAACGGTATGTGAAGCAAAGTTTGGATTATATGCATCAAAATTACGATCGTGAGATCCAAGTGAAAGAAATAGCAGCGGCTGTGAATTTGCATCCAGCCTATTTACAGCGAATATTCAAAGCGGTGACAGGACAAACCTTGATAGCATACTTAACGGAAATACGGATGGAAAAAGCACAAATGCTGCTGCTCGAAACAGATATCCCGATTGCGGATATTTCTGAATATATCGGGGTAGGCAGCCGACAGTATTTTCATATGCTATTCAAAGCACATACAAGGTTTACACCCACAGATTATCGGAAATCGATGAATAAACATAAAGCTGTATACCCAGAAGAAAGTTAGAATATTTGACAATTGGTAGATGATAAAGTTAGAAATTTGATAACGTTCCTCTCGTCTTCTCGGTACAATATGAAGCATAGACGAAGTGATAGAGAGGGCGTTAAATATGGCATTTAAGGTAGCATTCATTGGCGCAGGCAGCATAGGATTCACACGTGGACTTCTAAGAGATTTACTAGCTGTACCTGAATTTCATAACATCCAAGTGGCTTTTACAGACATTAATTCCCACAATTTAGAGATGGTGACGGAGCTCTGCCAACGAGATATCCGTGAAAATGGTTTAGCGATTCAGATTCAAGCTACGACTGATCGTAGGGAAGCGTTAGAAGGCACGAAATACGTACTATGCACGATTCGTGTGGGGGGTCTGGAGGCTTTTGCAACAGATGTCGACATTCCTTTGAAATATGGTGTGGACCAATGTGTGGGTGATACGCTATGTGCTGGTGGAATCATGTACGGACAACGTGGAATCTCTGAAATGCTTCGCATTTGCCAAGATATTCGTGAGGTCGCTGCCCCTGATGTTACGCTGTTGAATTATGCGAACCCGATGGCTATGCTAACTTGGGCTTGTAATAAGTACGGCGCTGTACGCACGATTGGCCTCTGTCACGGTGTACAGCATGGACATCAACAAATCGCTGACGTTTATGGGTTGGATAAGAAAGACGTGGACATTATTTGCGCCGGCATAAATCATCAAACGTGGTATATCCAAGCTTCGCATGAGGGCAAGGATTTAACGGCAGGGCTATTAGATGCTTTTGAAAAACATGCTGAGTATGCACGAACGGAGAAAGTTCGGATTGATATGCTGCGCCGCTTTGGATACTATAGTACGGAATCTAATGGTCATTTGAGCGAGTATGTTCCTTGGTACCGAAAGCGTGCAGGTGAAATTCAGGATTGGATTGATATGGGGTCTTGGATTAATGGTGAAACAGGCGGCTACTTGCGTGTGTGTACAGAGGGGCGTCGTTGGTTTGAAACCGATTTCCCGAATTGGATGAAGGACCCGGCATTCGTTTATGCAAGTGAGAAGCGCAGTAGAGAGCATGGCTCTTACATTATCGAAGGCTTGGAAACAGGGCGCGTCTATCGGGGTCATTTCAATTTGGTCAATAAAGGAGTTATCTCGAATTTACCGAATGATGCCATTATCGAAGCACCAGGCTATGTCGATCGCAATGGCATCTCGATGCCGCATGTCGGTGATCTGCCTTTGGGCCCAGCGGCGGTGTGCAATGTCAGCATCTCTGTTCAACGCTTAGCGGTGGAAGCGGCTGTTCATGGAGACGATAAGCTATTGCGTCAAGCCTTTATGATGGATCCTCTCGTTGGAGCTGTCTGCAATCCGAAGGAAATTTGGCAAATGGTTGATGAAATGTTGGTAGCACAAGAGGCGTGGTTGCCACAATATGGTACCGCGATTGCTGAGGCCAAACAACGTCTTGCTGCCGGGAATCTCATTCCTTCACGTGACTACGAAGGCGCTGCTCGAGTGAAGGTGAAAAGTGTTGCCGATATGCAACAGGATCGTGAGGCAGCGAATAAGAACGCAGGGGAAGCCGACAAAGGCAAGGATCGCGCGGCGACAACTGCTTAAAGGTTCATTTATATGCCACCCCTAAGGACCTAGCCGCAGGCTAGGTTCTTCTTACATGCAACCGTATTCATCAACCCAAATTTCGTCGCAGAATCGAGGGCATATGCGTACCCAAAATAATGCACCTATACTTGGAATCATAGGGTACGTACAATAATAAGGTACAATCTTTGTCGGCGAGGTGACATATGATGAAGCTGATTCACCGACTGCAAGCTTATACGCAGCAGCGAATGCTGAGTATTTTGCTGCTTTTGTCGATCGTACCGGTTATCGGATTTGGCATGATTATATATGTGATAGGTACCGACATCGTTCGGACAGAGGCGAACAAGTCTTCTACCGCAGCCTTGACGCAGGTGAAGGAGCAAATAGATCTATTAGTCGATCAGATCGAACAGGTGACCGGTCAATTTACGTTGCAAGCGATTGTGAAAGAAATCAGCAATATCGGCGAGAAGCCGGCGCTTGGTTCGATTCTGCCGATCAATCAAATGAGATTGGAATTGTCCAACTTCCTCTCCTCATTGAAAGCTATCGATTCTGTCTATTATTATCATGTCGAACAGGAAGTGGTTGTAACATCGAGTGTCGTTACGGACCTCGAGCTTCTGAGAGACAATAATTGGGAGCCTCTGCTGCATGAGGCGGCGGAGAAGCATCAACAAAGCTTTTGGATCATTCCGCGGCTTGTAGGGAGTAGTTCAGGAGGAGCAAGCAGGAACGGGATCAGTTATGTTAAGCTGCTGCCACTGCTATATACGGATATGAAGGCTGCTCTGATCGTCAACCTAGACACTTCCTACCTCAGCACGCCTATGAACAAGTTCCCCTATACGACGAACGGAGGATTAATGATTTTTTCACCGCAAGGGGAGCTGGTCATGCAAGGGGGAGGGCTCCCTCGTTTTTCTACAGCCGAGACTAGTTCGCTGATTGAGCAATATCGTCTTGCAAGTTTCCATTCCAGCACGCCTGAGAACGTCCATTCTAGCGTACTGGAATGGACGTTCTCAGGCGTGCGATACTATACGAATTTCGAAACATCGACACGCAATGGTTGGATTTATGCCTCGCTGATCCCAACACAAGAGATGTACAGCAAGGTCGATCAGTTGAAAAAAAATATTATCTGGTGCACGGTCAGTCTCGCACTGCTGGCGTGGTTAATGTCGATGCTCAGCTTCACGCAGATTCAGCGGGGGCTGCAGCGAATCGTCCGGTTGTTGTTCAAGCAGGACCGCCAGTCCGACTCTTCCCTATCATCTTCTTACGGAGTTAACTTCCAAAACAAGATGTTGCACATTGAGAAAGGGGTCGCCAATCTGCTGGAAGAAGTGCATGAGGTGAGAGGACAGTGGCGGGACCATTTGCCATTGCTCAAGGACCACTATCTATTGTCTGCGCTGGTCGATCATTCGTCGATTGTGGATCAGTTGCTGAAGCGGCATTCCCAGGAGATCGGCCTGTTCCAGCATCCGCGCTTTGTCGTGTTCATTATGGAAATGGATCAGCCAGGTGCCGGTGCGCGGTTTCCCCTGTCCAATGAGAAGCTGTTCCTTTTCGCAGTAGCGAATATTACGAGCGAGTTAATGCGTGCGATCTATACGACGGAAATCGTGACGACACACAAGTGCGTAGTGGCGGTGTTGAATATTCCAGAGCATGCGGCAGAGGCGGATCTTATGCATGCATTGGAGACGATACGCGTCACCGTGAATCATGTGTTGAAGCAACCCGTCACCATTAGCGTAGGCCGTGTAGTCGGCAGCTTCGAGGACATCTCAGTTTCCTATCATGAAGCGTTGCAGTTGCTGCATCATAACTGGATTCGTGCCGGCAATGAAATTATTACGCTGCAGCAGTCGAATGGATTGATGCTTAAATTTGATTACCCTTTGGCCGTTGAGGAGAAGATTGTCGAAGCGATCCGGACCGGAGAGAAGGAGATTGCTCTGCGAGAGATGGAGGCATTCGGCAATGCGTTAGCCGGACAAAATGTGTCCTTTCATTTCATGAAAACGTATTATTTGCAATTGCTAGTCTCGATCGTTCGGCTTGTGCAGCAATACGAGGAGGATATACACTACCTGTTCGGCGCACGCGGACCGTTCCATGAATTTCTCGTCTTGGATGGTCAGAAGGCGGTACAGGCCTGGTTTAACCATACGGCCATTGGATCGACGATCTCCTTTCTAAGCACGTTGAAGCAGCACCGAAAGCAGGAACTTGCTGCGGCGGCATTGGAGATTATTCGGCTTCATTATAATAAAGATTTATCGTTGCAGCTGGTGGCGGATCAATTGAATATTAGCGTATCGTACATCAGTATCCTGTTCAAAGAGACGATTGGCGAAAATTTCATCGATTATGTTACCCGTTACCGAATCGATAAGGCCAAGGTATTGCTCTTGGAGACCGATATCAATATCGGTCAGATCGCCGTCGAGATCGGCTATAACAATGCTCAGCAACTGATCCGAGCCTTCAAACGTGTGGAGGGCACTACGCCGGGAGACTATCGCAGCGCGAATAACACATTCAACCCTTAGAAGCACGCCTGCAAAAATAATGCATATTGAAGTGGAAGCCAGGCCGCCCTATGCTGATTTCACATCGCCCCGCTGACGTGCGGAATGAACCGAATGGCGATGAGAGAGGAAGCTGGATCATGAATACAGATTGGAAAGCCAAGTGGATTTGGCATCCGGAGCGAGAGAAGGGCAAAAACGATTTCGTTTATTTCCGTCAAACGTTTCCTGTGGAGCGGGAAATTGCGTCCGCTCATCTATCGATTACCGCTGATCGAGAATACTGCTGCGCAATCGACGGCCATATTGTCGGCAGAGGTCCGGTGCTCGGCGACCCTCGATTCAAACGCTACGACAGCTACGAGATTACTTCAAGCCTCCGAAATACCGACCGCGAGCATGTGATAGCGGTAACCGTCTACCATGATGAATCCCTCCCGATGTATCCCTATGCGGAAACAAGAGGTCTGCTGTTTCAACTGGCTATCAATTATTCGGATGGACGCAAAGAGATGGTGTGCTCGGATGAAGACACCAAAGTGTATCGCACGCAAGCGTATTCTGTTGGAAACCGATTCAATGATTCCTACTGGCCGGAGTACTTCAATGCCAACAAGGATGCTACAGGATGGGAGCTCCCCGAATTCGATGATGCGTCATGGCAACAAGCGGTGCCCATGATCGGAGGGGGGAATTCATTATGGGGAAACGTGCGGCCCAAACATCGGTTTTTCCCGTGGGTGAATGTCGTGCCGCGGGATATTCCCCATCCTGTACGAACCTTTCGCTATCCGACAGTAGTCGGATATGGAGAAGTGATGCAGAAGATGGAAGCGAGCGCGGAAGACACGGCCATCCGGATGAGCCTGGAGCCGATGGAACCGTTGTCCAAAGCAAGTATCCGGGATATCGCGTGTTTGGAGCAGGAAGCGGGCGTCACGACGATCATGAACTCCGAGCCGTTCGAATCGTTCGACTGTTTTGACGGAATTCGGAATGCAACGATCATTCTCGATTTTGGCCAATTGCTGAACGGACGCCTGGCTTTGGAACTGGAGACGGACACTCCCATGAAGATAGATATCGGTTATGCTGCCGATCTGCAGGACAACCGGATCGTGCCTTATCTTTCATCCCGCACGCAAAATGCCGATCAATACGCCGCTCGGGCAGGCAAACAAGCGTGGATGTCATTTAACTGGCGGCATTTCCGTTATGTGCAGTTGACGTTTCGCGATGTGTACGCACCGGTTTCGATTACGAGGGTCCGGGTGGAAGAGCAGTCGTATCCGTATAATAGATCCGGGCATTTTGAATCGGACGTCGATCCATTCAATCGGATCTATCAAGCTGCGGATAAGACGATCCGCTTGTGTACGGCGGACCGGTTCATGGACAATCCCTCCCGGGAATGCAGACAGTACAGCGGAGACTGCTCGAGTGTTTTACCTGCCTTGTGGACCCTATTTGGAAATGATCCGATCGTGGTCAAATATTTCCGCCAATTTCAAGAAGCGCAACACCGGACTGGGTTATATCGGTATTCAGCTCCCGGGCACGATAACGATGGAGGCTCGCTGTTCGATCATGCGCTGATGCTGCTGTTCCGCTTAGCGGAATATTACGATTATACGGGCGACGGCAATCTGGTCGAAGAAATGTGGGGAGGCGTGCTGGAGTGCCTCAAGCTTACGGAAACCTGCTTGAATGCCAGAGGGCTGCTGGAGAATATGCCTTATGATGTTTGGATGGACTGGGCTTTTATTCACCGCGAAGGAGAAATCCTGACCGTTAACGTTTTATATGCCGAGGTGCTGCGTCGTTTGGCCAGAGTGGGGAGAAGCTTGGGGCTGTACGGGGCATTCGATGATTGGAACGCGAAAGCGCAAAATATTACCCGGCTGATACGGGAGCAATTTTATGATCCAGATCGGGGGGTCTTCGTCGATTGTATGGTGGAAGGCCGTCAAAGCAAGAACACGAGCGAACATAGCAATGCTTTAGCTATTCTTTACGCCGAAGCAACCGAAGTCCAGAAGAAGTCCGTACTGGACCGCTATCTCAGTCATAATAACGAGTTTGGCAAAGGAAGTCCCGCCTGGATGTTCTGGGCCTATGCGATGGTTGAGGCCGGCAACCCCGAGATGGCCATGGACTGGATGAAGAGCAGATTCGGAGCGCTAGTAGAGCATGGCCTGGATACATTGCCGGAAGTATGGAGCTTGTACGGCGAGCAAACGAAGGGTTACTGGCGATGCCGGAACAGCAGAGCGTCCGTGCAAATTGCGGGGGTATGGGTGGCTCATTTTTTCATCAACCAGATCGCGGGGGTAGCGCCTGCCGAGCCTGGATTTGCGAAGATCTCGTTCAAGCCGCGTTTTGGTTCGCTGGTCCATTGTCGGGCAAGCGTTCCTGTACCCGATGGACAGATTGTGGTTGAATATGAAAAAACGAGACAAGGGGAACTGAAATTTCAACTCATTCTTCCGTCCGAGCGGGCGATTTCCGTGGATTTGGGCATTCGGACGCCAGGCGCTGTGTGGATCAATGAGAAAGAAATGACTCATGAAGAAGGTTTAATCGAATTGGAAAACGTGAAACAGCTGACAATCAAGGTCATTCCATGAGGTTCCGGCCTCCAGTTTGCTCGCAGGGGTCGTTTGTTGCAGCAAAAATAATGAATATTGAGATGGAATAGAGGGAGCCATATGATGATCACACGCCAACAGATTGAAATTTAAGCGTGAAGAAGGAGGTGAAAGGATCCTATGCAACCATTTGACGAATCGGCGATCGGTACCGCCGTACGGCAGAAGAAGCGTAAGCGGAGTAATACGGCGATGTTCGCCCATTTCCACAATTTGATGCGACATCGGGCACTCATTGCGATGTTTCTGCCGGGGTTTCTGTTGTTCATGCTGTTCCAATATGTGCCCATTTACGGTGTTTTGATTGCCTTTAAGGACTATAAGTTTCTGCTTGGCGTTTGGGATAGTCCATGGGCGGGCTTAGAGCATTTTGCAAGATTGACCAGCGGAAGCGATTTTACTGCCGCGCTTCGGAATACAGTCGTAATTGCCTTACTGAAGATGCTCACCTTTCCCACGCCGATTATTTTGGCCATTATGCTCAATGAGGTGCGCCAGCGTTATTTTCGCAAGCTGATCCAGACGGTGTCCTATTTGCCGCATTTTTTCTCATGGGTTATTCTCGCCGGCATCTTGCTCTCTTTCCTCGGCTCGGAGGGCGGAATGAACCAATTACTGCAATTATTTGGGCTTCCGCCGGTAAACTGGATGATCAAGTCCGATTACTTCTACCCTATCATTGTGCTCAGCGGAATTTGGCAGGGTGTCGGCTGGGGCTCGATCATTTACTTTGCCGCGCTGTCGTCCATTGATCCGACGCTGTACGAAGCCGCAATATCCGATGGGGCCGGTCGCTTGCGTCAGATGTGGCATATTACGCTGCCGGGGCTGATGCCGACGATTATTACGATGTTCCTGCTGCATATCGGTCATTTTCTTACCGTTGGCTTCGATCAAATCTATAATCTGACAACGCCTACGAATTCGCGGGTGGCGGATATCCTCGATACGTACGTGCTTCGCAGATTACTCACGATGGACTATGAGCTCGGTGCAGCGGCGGGAATTTTCTCGTCATTGGTAGGGTTAGCATTGGTCATCATCAGCAACCGATTGGTGAAGTTGTATGACAAAGAACAAGGGTTATGGTAGGTGGTTGAGATGCAAATGAAGAGAACGTTAAGCGAACGAATGTTTGAGATCATAAACCTGCTTCTGTTGGCATTGCTAGGGCTCGTCACGCTGTACCCGTTTCTGTACGTCCTGACGATCTCACTCAGCTCGCCGGCCGACATCGAACGCATCGGGCTGCATATTTTCCCGACTAATCCGACGTTCGAAGCCTATGAGAAGGTGCTGGCGAACCCGAAATTGTATACCGCCTATGTGAATACGATTGCCAGAACATTGCTTGGGTTGGCGTGTGTTCTCCTGTTTACTACATTAACCGCTTACCCGCTTGCCCGCAGCACGTTTCCCTATCGATCTACGATCATGAAGCTGTTCGTATTCAGCATGTTGTTCAGCGGAGGTTTGATCCCGACGTTTATGCTTGTCAAGCAGTTGGGGCTGCTTAATACGATTTGGGCTCTTGTGCTGCCCGGGGCGGTGTCGGCCTTCAATATATTCGTTATGCGCAACTTCTTCGCCGCCGTGCCCAGCGAGATGCTGGAGTCGGCGAGGATTGACGGCGCAGGCGAACTGAACATCCTCATCCGCATCGTAGTGCCGCTTTCTGTTCCGGTGCTGGCGGTTATAGGCTTATGGGCGGTTGTTGGTCACTGGAACTCATGGTTCGATGCCATGATTTATTTGAACGATGATAACAAACAGGTGCTGCAGCTGTTCTTGCGGCGTAATGTCATCGAACCGGGCACGAATTTAAATCAGGAATACTCCTTGATGGGCTCCACGCAGGTAACGCCTGCAAACTTGAAGAGCGCCATTATTATGCTCGTCTCTTTGCCGATTTTGTTTGCGTATCCGTTCATTCAGCGTTTCTTCGTCAAAGGTATTATGCTTGGTTCGCTCAAAGGGTAAGGGTTTCTGCAGTCCTGACGGACGGGCTGCACAACGAATAAATGAGAAAAGGGAAGGTTGCCAAATGATACTTACAAGAGGTCGCGTGGGAAAAGGGTTGCTCTGTTTTACTATGGCATCCGTAGTGGCGTTGGCGGGTTGTGCCAAACAAGGCGAAGAGAATAAGGGGGCGACGGCAAGTCCTTCTCCGACAGCGGCGCCGTCGACACAGACATCCCCGACAGCGGCGCCGGTTATCGAATTTAACTGGATGAATTATCCTGCCGTTATGCAGGACAATTCTTACGCTCAGAAATTAATCGAAAGCAAGTTCAACGTCAAGCTGAAAAAAATGTATGCCATCCCGAACAGCGACTATTTTCAAAAACAACAAATTCAGCTGGCGACCGGCGACATTCCCGATGTGTTGTTCGTAAACAATCCGGGAGATCTGAACAAATATGTCGCGCAAGGTTTGCTTGCCGAAATACCCGTTAGCCTCATAGAAAAATATGCGCCTCGAACGAAAGCCAATATGGATAAGCAAGCTCCGCAGGGCTGGTATTACACCAGTGTAAGCGGCAAAAATTACGGCGTGCCTACCTTTTATTTCACCGGTCAGTTTCATACCAAACAGTTGTGGCGCACCGATCTGCTGAAAAAGGCAGGGGTCACCAAAATACCGGAAACGATCGATGAATTTACCGCGGCATTCGCAGCGCTGAAGCAGATTGGGGTCTACGGCATGAGCGGAACCGGCAACTCGTTCTATAACGCCTTTCATTCGATTTTTGGCGCTTACGGGTTAATGCCGACGCAGTGGATGTTGAAGGATGGCAAGGTTGTCAACGCAGCTGTGCAGCCGGAAGCGAAAGAGGCGCTTGCCAAGCTGGCGGAATGGTTTAAGGCGGGTTACATCGATCCTGATTTCGTATCAGGCAAAGATGTCAGCGCGAAGTTCGCGTCCGGCAAAACGGCATTCAACGATAGCGCACACGTGGCTTCCACGGATCCGGACGATCCCGGCTCCACGATGAATAGTGTCAAGAAGATCGATCCGAACGGAACGGTAGAATTCGGTCCCCTGCCTAAGGGTCCGCGAGGTCAGTCGGGCGGCTGGGCGTGGGGAACGGCGGGGAATATCTGGGCGTTCGGCAAGCAGCTGGAGAAATCGCCGGAGAAGATGCAAAGAGCGCTGCAGATCATGGATTCGCTCCAGAATGACGAGGAGACTTGGTTGGCGATGGCATGGGGACAACAAGGCAAACATTGGGATTTCAAGGATCCGGCCAAAGGAGTCGCAGGCGGGCTGAAGCGCCTTGAGCCTTATACCGATGTAACGAAGCTGCAAGCCGAGGGCATTGTCGATTTGCAGAACGGCGTCACGCTCTTTGGAGCGCAAGCCAACATTGATCTCACAGGCAAGTATTATGATCAGAAGCAGCTCGCAAGCTTCAAAATATTTAACAAATCGATTTCGGATATATTCGGCAAGTCGGATATATTGCCGTCTTCCGGCAAGTATTGGGGCGACCTGACCAAGCTGAAGACGGAGACGTATGCACAGATCATTATCGGCGATATTCCAATATCCGGTTTTGACAATTTCGTCAAACAATGGAATGAAAAAGGCGGCGCTCAGCTCGAAAAGGAAGCGAATGAGTTCTATAGCAGCATAAAGAAATAATCGTGAGGAGACGTAAGAGCAAATAGTTCAGGCCGGGGCGGCATCATACCGTCTCCGGCTCTTCCGTTTGACGCGCGACCTGTAACGAACGCGCACAAATAAAGGAGGCGATGATTGATGAACGGATATCAAAAATCACTGGCGCTTTTTTTATCCTTTCTCATAGGTTTCGGTTGTTTGACTACTCTGATTCCCCTGTCTCAGCACGCATATGCAACAGCTTCAACATTATTGAATATGGATTTTGAAAGCGCGAACAATGCCGGGACGGTGCTGACGAATCCGAATAGTTCGGTACTGACTTTGTCCGATGGCGATTTCACAAGCGATGGCAAGACGAATGAAACAGGTGCCGCAGCTTCTGGAGCATACGCCAAAATATCGGCAGTAAGCGGTCAAAACGTGCCGGGACTTAATGTGCAGCCGACTGCTGCTGTCGTTAATGCTGCGAAAAGCGCGATTAATGCGCTTGATGCGGGCACGTATGATCTGCGAATCTCGTTTGACTATGATCTGGTGAATCGGAATGATAATCGCGCTCCGTATGTATTCCTGCGCTTATATGGAAAAAATGCCGTGACTGGCACTGTCGGTACAGCTTTCATTCCCGTGAGTGGCTATGTGGACAATCGGAGCATTGCGCCGCTGGGCGACGGCAAATTCGTGCATTATTCGGTTACCGTGCCCATCAAGCTCTTTTATGCAGTCGACAGCGCAAATGAGGACAGTAACGGCAAGACGGATAAGTTTGTCGTGAATACGTTCACCGGATTCGAGTTGCGATTGGCCATGTACTCGGGTACGGGTGCCAATCCGCTCGAGCTTGCTATCGATAATCTGAAGGTAGACGCTACGCTGACCGCGCCGCCTTCCGCAACACCGACACCAACGCCAACGCCAACGCCAACACCGACGCCAACGCCAACGCCAACGCCAACACCGACACCGGTTGTGTACATGGGCGAGAATCGTTCCCTGCAGGGTAACTGGAAAGGGTCCTATGGCACGGAGGGTTATGTCCTTCCCTATTATGCCACCAGCGTAGCCAGCGGTAGGGACAATCCTTACGCAAACGATGTAGCGGCACTCCCAGGATATGTCTCCAGTTATTCACTGTCGGGCGCGACTTACAATGTGCTGCAAAATCCATCGCCGGACATTAGGGCGTTGCAATCACCGACTACCGCGACAAGGAAAATGATTCAAGTTTACAGCGGCACGAATTTTCAGACGACTTTCAACTTGTCCGATACGAACGAACATCTCTTTACGCTATACACGACCAATTACGACATCAGCGATACGCTCACAGAGAAGATTGAAATTTTCAATTTAAGCGGACAGTTGTTAGATACCCGTACGGTTCATGCCGTGCAGAACGGCCTGTATCTGATGTATAAAGTGAAAGGCAGCTTTAAAGTCAAGGTAACCAAAATTGCTGGAAAATCGGCGATGATCCAAGGTTTTTTCTTCGACGACGTACCGGTTAACACCACTTCGTCCCTGCAAGCAACGTACACGGTCCCGCGCACGGCTGATCTCAGTTGGACGAATAGCGGCAGCTTGCCGCAAAAGGTATTAATCGAACGGAGGACGGCGGCTGACGCGACGTATAGCGCGATTGCCACCGTAGCCGCCAACGTATATAGCTATCGGGATGCGAATCTCGATACAAACACTTCATATACGTACCGACTGAGAAGTGTAGAGGGCAACAAGGTTTCATCGCCTGGCAATTCAAGCACGGTAACCGTGCCCGCGTATTCGGCAACGTCGCTCGACTTTGCATCATCTTCCTATTCGAAAGATAAACCGGGCGAAACGTTGCTGTTGGAAACTACGCTGCTGAGTAGCGGCGGCAGCACGCCTATCTCCGGCAGCACGATCCATTTCGAGCTGCAAGGTCCGCATGTTGGCACCTATATCAATGGTGCGCTTGGTTCTGCCGTCACCGATGAGGACGGCAAAGCAACGCTCGCTTACACACCGGCGTATGCAGGCAATTATCAAGTTCGCGCCGTCTCCGCGTACGACGACGTCAACTTGTACGCGAAGAGCCAAGCAACCATTTCTCTTACGGTCTACAATGAAGCGTGGGAACAGCCGCCAGTCATCATTCGCGTATCCGACGCGGTGTACGCGGATACGCTGCTTTCGGTCAACGGCTATGGTCTTCGCGCGGCCGACATGGCGGATGTGGTATTGAAGGTGAAAGCCGCCACCGGCGACGCTCCTTCTATTCCGCCGATCGATGCAACCGAGCTGACGCTGGAGCAGACCGATGCGCGCAGCGGTTATTACGCGACAGCACGGCTGGATGCCGGTTTGCCGGCGGGCGTTTACGATTTATGGGTCAGCAATGCGTATGGTTGGAGTGCGCCAGTGCGGCTAAACGCGCCTAGACCGCTGTTCATCTCCGAATATGAAGCGTATGCCGGTCTCGATATTGAGCTGTCGGGACGGAATCTTGCCGCTTCCGAATTCGGTGGAACCGATAACACGTCGATCCGGCTGAATGACGGCATGAGTACCTATATTCAGACAGTCAAGCGACTGACGCCGTATTCGGTGCTGTTCACGATCGGCACAGTGCCGACCGGTACTTACGATGTCGAGGTGTCGAATGACGGAGGCGTTACTTGGGCGACGCTTGATAACGGGCAGCAGTTGACGATCGTGGCGGCTGGGACGAATCCGCTGGGACTGAATGCGGCATGGGCGAGAAACTTCCAGTGGAGCAATACTTTCGATGTGACTGCCTATGGCGCCATCGCCAATGATATGCTGGACGATACGATTGCGGTTCGCGATGCGGTACATGCCGCCAAACTGTCAGGCGGAGGAATCATTTACTTTCCGGCAGGCGTTTATTATGTATCGTATGTCGATTTGCCGGCAGATATTGTGCTGCTTGGAGAAGATGCGGCGACGACATTCCTCTATCATAACGGGACCAACGCCAACTTCATTCGTTCTTCCGGCGATGGCAAGACGGAGGGAAGACAAGGAGTCGCGAGATTCACCATGAAGCTGGCAGACCCGGATATAAGGCCGGATTCGTTCATGTGGTTCGGCAATGACTGGGGCAACGCAGTGACCGATCAGACGCTGCGAACGGCAGCGAATATTTTAATTTACCAGGTTAACATCGATTACCCGCTTACGCCGCGATTGGTCGGTACGGGCAGAGCGATGGGAGCTGTATTCATCGCCAAGGAACGTGTGCTGTTCGAGCAAAATCATTTCAAGGGCTTCTATGCCATATCGGAGACGGCTTACATCAGCGAATACACCTCGCATAGGGATAATTATTTTGAATATGCCCAAGGGAGGGTAAGCTCATTTGCCAAGTATGCGTTTATGGAAAACAACCATCTTGTCGGTCATCCTGAATTCGGCGCCGATCAGCATGGATTGTTCGGTAGAGGAAACATTCATATGTACAATAACATCGTCGAAAATATAGGCGCAGACTCGTCTGGCAATAATGACGGCGAAGCGCTGGCCGTAGAGATGCCGGGTTCCTATAAGAATGAAGGTCCGGTGCTGGGAGCAACGGCATTTACGGTAACCGTCGCGACAACAGTGCCTCTGCAAGCAAGCTATCCGTTGCGCTACAGCGAGCTGTCCGTCGTTATTGTCGAAGGGAAAGGGCTCGGTCAAATGCGCAGGGTGACGGAGCTGGACGGCAATGTACTCACAATCGGCGAAGCGTGGGATATCGTTCCGGACGGCACAAGCAAAATGACCTTGATCGCACCGAATGATAATGTGACCTTTCACAAAAATACGGTGATTAATACAGCCAAGGGTATCTGGTTTTATGGCAATGTGATCGATGGCGTTGCCGCCGACAATACGGTTATCGATTCCGAAGGCATCTACGCCTATTCTTCGCAGGTGACCGGGCAACTGCGTCTGACGCCCGCTTATTACATCAGTGTTCGCGGCAATGTGGTGACAGGCGTGTCGGGGCGAAGCCAGCATGCCGGGATCTATGTGACGTCACAGCGGCAGGGGGTTGGGGGCCGATACTATGCCGTGAACACCTATGGCATTGATATCAAGGATAATCTGATCATCGGCGTTCCCGAAGCGGTGCCTGTCGATGAAACGGAAGCTCCAGCTGCCTCCGGATTGCTGTCCTGGTCTGCCCAGACGAGCAGCGACTCCAATCCCGAGACGACCGCGGGCGATAATACGAACGTTGTCATGGAGAACAACAGGCTGGTGCAGTTGAACGACGGCATTCATCTCAGTCTGGGCGACTATGGTCACGTTCTGAAGGGCAATACGTTCACCGACGTAACGAACGCTTATGTTTACGGCGGCACACCGGTCAATACGCTGATTGTCGCGTCATCATTCAGCGACAACCGAGCCGCTTACTGGCCGGGAGGAAGCCGGGTAACGGCTGCCTATGACGGGGCGGATGTGATCCTCGCATGGGATGAAGCGAGCGATAACGTCGCTATCGACCATTACAGGATCTTGCAGGATGGCGTGCTGTTGGCTACCGTTGCCGATTCGGTACAGAGTTATCGGATCAGCGGACTGACGGGCAGTCAGACGTACAACTTCCGCATCGAGGCCCGGGACGCGGCCGGTCATGCCGGGACCGACGTGCTTTCCATCCGCTTCTTGTATGTACCGTAACGCATTGCGCGACCAGAAGAAACTAAACGAAACGAAACTAAACGAAGGAGTGGCGATCCCATGTCGACGGATTCCGGTATCGATTTGCAGCAGCATCTCGCCCAGTTCAAGCAAGACGGTTATACGATTTTCAAAGGGGTATTGACGAGCGACTTTATGGAGCAGGCGAAGCGAAAGTTTGCCGATATGCAAAGGGAAGTTATCATTCCCGGCAAGAGAGACTGGTGGTTCGGAAATATGTGCGAATACGCGCCTAAGCTGATTTTTCCCGCCGTCTCGAATCCATTTTTGCTCGATTTTGCCGAAATGATCATGGGTCCCTTCGTGCAAATCGACAACATCACCTTGTCCGGATTTCCCAGTGATTCCAAGGAGGAGGCCAAGCATAGAGTATCGGGCTGGCACCGGGACCGCTATGCGCAAGTACCGCGGAGCGATGCCTATGAAAGGCCGCTATCGATCAACATGATCAGTTATTTTCAAGATATGACGACAGAATATGGTCCGCTGCGCGTGATACCGGGGTCTCACCGAAATCGAACGGCCTTCGATATGAGCTATAAATTTAGCCCTCATCCTGACGAAGTTGTGGCATCCGTACAAGCGGGAGACGTCATTGTTACCCATAATGGTCTTCTGCACACAGGCACGCCGAATACTTCGGGAAATACCCGTTTCTTCTTTAGCCAATATTACAATCTGACGTGGCTTAGGCATACGGACAACTTTAGCGGACCGAATATCAGCTTATTGATCGAACAAGCGAGAGCCGCAAACGATCATCGTACATTGCGATTGTTTGGGATCGACGAACATTTGGAGCAGCGGTGCAACTCGGGATTTCTGATCGAAGATGAAGTTGTTTGGCGGCGGTGGATGGAAGAAGAAAGGAAGCGATAAGCCTGCGGGCGATCATCCGTGAGCACACGGGTCACACGGATCACACAGGTCGCCCGGATCGCATCGCATGGTTCGGAAAAGCCGAATCTTGTTGTGGAATCGCTTCTCCACTGCAAGGCAAAGGAATCGCGAGGGAGTCTTGAGCATGAAACAGACGGTAATCGAACTGCATGAGCATCTGCACCATCGTAAATACAATTGGCCGCATACCGTGGTGAACTATTCGCTGCAAGCCAATGCGGTCGCAACCAACGATAAGGATTGGCGGCTGTTGGATACGGATGGTCGCTCTATTCCTTATCAATGGGCTAGAGATGGCGAGCAAACGACACTATCTTTTATTACGGACCTGCCTGCGGGGGCAAAGCGGCTATTCACGTTATGCGAAGGCGAGGCCGTGGATACATCCGTTACGGAGAGGCGAACGGATGTCGCGGGAAATTTACAGGTGTACAGCGATAAGGACGGGGTTGTGGCGGATAACGGATTATTATCCGTTGCCATACCGCGCTTGCAAACAGGCGGGAGCCATCCGCTGTTTGTGTTGACGAAGCCGGGCGCGGCTCCGCGAGGAGTAGCCACACTTCGCACCAATCGCAAGATTGTCGAAGTATCTTCGGAATGTTTAGCTGCTGGTCCGGTTTTTTATGCACATAGGCTCACTTACCAGCTCGAAAGCGGGGCCTCCTACACGGTAACGCTACGTCTCGCTGACGCCATGGAGTATGCTGAACTGCAGGAGACGATCACCGGGTTATCCGCAGATGACGAAACGAAGCTTGTTATCGAATGGCAGTCCTTCGTGCCGCGTCGCAGATATACGCAAAATCGCGGGTACGAAAAGGTGGATCAATTCGTTGAAGAGGGCGGACAATTGCCCATCCTGCTGCTTCCTTATCAAAGAGATGGCAATTGGCAGCATACCAAAACGGCTGTATTCGCCGATCAGGAGCACAGCGCAGCGCTATTCGTGAAAAATATCGAAACTTGGGACGACGGGGAGTTCGCCATCTGGGGCTCCTCCCCGACGCTTGCTGTCCGGTTTATGCGAGATGGCGAGGGGGCCGTACGTTGGGAATACGCTTTATCGACCGGCACGCGATCGACTGCAATCACACTCTATGAGGTCGGGAAAGACTCCGTCTCGCATCATGACGCTCATGTCAACGATCTATGGTTGTGGCAGGAATATCTCAGTCTCGATAAAGTGAAGGACTGGGTGCTCGATTGGCCCGAACCGCGGGAGGCGTACCCGCGGTTTTTCCGAAACGATTGTTTGCCGGCAGGCACTGTGTCGTCATGGTTTTTCCGCAGGGAGCAACATCCCGCTCCTGACGATATGGAAGCGATTATGGATAAACTGTCCTTCTGTTTGAATCAAATTTATCAGATGTCGCCCGTGGCAGCGCGTGAGTTTTTTAGCTGGGTGCCGTTCTTTGACTTGTCCGCTCCGGCGATGACGCAAGCGCAGTTCGATCGCTGCAAGGCGGTGTGCGCATTTATGGCTTATGCAAGCAACGATGAGAACCAGATGCCGGTTCGTCATATGTTGGCGGGTCATCCGAATTTCCTCGTCGATATGAAATCCGTGGCCGGTCAGATGGCTGCGCTGCTGCCGAATCACCCGCATGCACGGGTGTGGAAGGATCAATTCGAACGAGCCATGGCGCTTAATCTGAAGTATCACGTCCGCCCAGACGTACCCGCATGGGATGCGGAAGGAGGTCGACACACGGAGAATCTGGCTTGTTATACGCTGGCCAACCTTCATGCCTTGATGAAGCCGGTCAAGCTGATTCGCAAGCAATGGGGCGAGCATCCGACGTTATACCCCGCCTATACGAGCTGGCTGCGCTGGCTCTTGCATGCGTTGACCGCTCCTGTAGACGGCAGTCGCCACTATCCCTCGCAAGGCGCACACGCCGGTAGCCACGTCGATGATTACCGGGCGCCGCTCACGCTGCGTACGGTCGGGGAAGAACTGGCGCGGTTCGACCCGCTTCTGGCCGAATACTTGCTGCATGTATGCCCCGCCAACCGCCGCTCGTTTGAAGAAAAGCGCTTTGGCACCGACATCTGGCGCGGGATGCCATCTGCCTCGCCGTCGCTCCTGACCGGCACGCGTCCGCCGCTCGGCTCGAAGAAGTATACCGGCTATGGATTCGTCCTTCGGGCGGCAGTCGGCACGAAAGCGGAGATATCGGTACATCTGCAGCAGATCGACGAAGGACCGAATTACCGCTGGGGGCGTGCCGCCGAAGGCGGAAACGGCAACATTTATTACTATGCGGGCAACAAACGGTACAGCTTCAACCGTAAGGAGGATGTCGGCGATGCCAACATGGGCGATGTGCAGGCAAGCTGCAATTTTGGCGTCCTCTCCGGTCATGAGTTCTGCAGCATCGGCAGGAATGAATTGACCGAGCCGTTATACGATCTGGGCTTCGCCCAGTATGCGACGCTGCTGGCCGGTTCGCAGGCGAGCCCGGCTTACCACTCCCGCAGTTTGATGATGTCGGGCCATGATTATATCGTTGTTTACGATCAGGTCGGCGATCTTCGGGTAAGAGGACGGTTCGCTTGGTTTGTCAACGAACGGGATGACTTCCCGACGATCCATCAGTTGAAGCCGGGCGTACCTGGATATGCAGTCGCTCCCGGCATCCCTGCCGAACTTGGCTCCGGCGCTTTTACCTCTAAAAACGAAGAGTCGCGCGGACGGTATTATGATGGCAACGGCCATTTTCTGACGCTGATCTCCCACCATGCGCAGGCCGATTACGGTTACCTGCTGAGTGCGAAGGCGACCGAATACGGGGCGTTAGTGGCGATGACCGATAGGAAGGATATGATATTCCGCGATGAGGCGGAGATTCATTACGAGGAGGGCGGGGTTGTTTTCAGTGGATATGCGGGTTTGGTACGTCTCTATGGCGAACACAAAGCTGAGGCCGCGTTATTCAAAGGCAGTCGGATCGGGGTAGGGGGCGTAGAAGTCTCCGTGCGGGTTGGATCGCAAAATGTCGAGCGGACGTACTCCGGTATTGGCTTCACGCGGGATAGGGATGGCGTAATCGGGCACTATTACAGCTTGGGCGAAAGTGTAATCGAGCTTAGGCTGCCGGCAACGCTGCATGACGCTTCCTACCACTTGTATGTGGATGGGGCAGTCGTGCGGGATTTGCGGTCCATTGGCGATCGGAAGGTTTCGTTCCAAATGCCACGCGGCCGTCACAGCTGGCAGTGGACGAATAAGCTGCCGCGGCCGGAGACGACGCAGATCGGAGGCTACATCGCTTCGTCCGGCGAGGCGGAGTTGAGCTGGGAGCCCGCGAGCGGTGCCGATTATTATGAGGTGGCCATCAGCGAAGATGGCGGAGACACATGGCCGATCGCAATCACGGACATTCGCGATCCGCATTACAGGCTTACCGGCGACAATGGCACGAAACGTCACGTGCGGGTAAGAGGCGTCAATGGCGCTAACTCAGGCGAGTGGAGTCATGACTATCCGTTATATTACACCGGCGATGTGCCTGCGGTACCAGATGGATTGCGGATCCAAAGACTTGCGGTAGGCTTTCGGGTGACGTGGGGCTGGCTGCTTGGCGCGAGTAGTTATAAGCTCTACCGCAAAGCGCAGAGCAACGCAACGTATATATGCATCTATACGGGACAAGAAAATGATTTTACGGATACGCAGATTGATCCGGGGCTGACGTATGAATACTGTGTCGCGGCTTGCAACGGCAATGGGGAAGGAGAGGCATCGCCAGCGCGCGATACTGCGGCCGGCGGTCTGACGGATTGGGATCCGCTACCGGACGAAACGTTCCGTCGTTATACGAAGAGCCATGAGTATGGCTATCAAGGATTCGATCACTGGGCGAATCGCGACAAGCCGGTTCTGCACTATCCGCCGGCATCCGAGAAGCGAAAGGAGTGGATATGACTATGAAAGGGCTTAAGGATAAAACGGCTATTGTAACAGGAGGCGCCCAAGGACTAGGTGCGGCAATCGCGCTCCGTTTGAGTGAAGAGAATTGTAAGGTCTGGATTCTGGATCGTGATCTTGAAGGGAAGAATACGGCGGCGAGCATAACGGCAAAGACAGGTTTATTCGCAGGATTTATCCAAACGGATATTAGCAGTGAAGCTGAAGTGAAGCAATCATTTAACCAAATTAAAGAGGTATCCGAAAATGTGAATATTCTTGTAAATAATGCGGCTCTTTTTGTATTCCAGGGAATTGAAGCAACGGAAAGCGAATGGCGGCGGATTTGTGACGTGAATATTATCGGGACCTCACTTGTCACGCAGCATTGCGTTCCTCTTATACAAGCTGCGAGAGGAGGCTCCATTGTGAATCTTTCATCCATTAGCGGATTTATCGGACAAAAGCAATTTGCTACCTATAACGCAACCAAATTCGCCATTCGTGGTTTGACCAAATGTTGGGCGATCGATTTGGCCCCGCATCACATTCGCGTAAATAATGTTTGCCCGGGTTACATTTGGACCCCTGCATTTGACGAATATTGCCGCATAATGAATGTGGACATCGAATCCGAGAATAAGCGGATTTCCGCGCTACATCTGTTGGGTCGTCAAGGACGTCCCGAAGAAGTCGCTGCCACAGTCGCATTCTTGGCTTCAGACGAAGCCTCGTTTATAACGGGATCGGATTTGCTGGTAGATGGCGGATATACGGCTGTTTAGCCATACAGAAATCGATATGAGAGGCTTGGAGGAATGAAAAATGACTTATAAGCGTCTGTCCTATGATATGTCGGCAACGGACCCGGGCTGGCCGGGAAATTATAAAATGTCGGTTGAACCTTATACGGAAATAACGAAGGGGGATGTGGCCAATCAAAGCAAGATTACGTTGTTGAATCATTTTGGTTCGCATATGGACGGCCCTAAGCATTTCAATGATCGAGGCCCGCGACTGGCGGAAATGCCATTAGAGACATTTATTTACGATCATCCTCTGCTGCTGGATATTCCAAAATCTTATGGAGAGCTGGTGACGATGGAGGATATTGCGGCTCACCATGCGTCGCTGCAGCAAGCGGATCTGCTCATGATTCGCAGCGGATTTTCGGTTACTCGGAGAAACGCTCCGGACAGATATGCGGCAGAGGGGCCGGGAATAAGCTCGGGGGCTTGCCGCTTCCTGATGGAACAGTATCCCAAGCTGAAGGCTGTCGCCATGGACTGGATTTCGCTTGCTTCCTATATGCATGGGGAGGATGGGGTATTGGCCCATCAATATTTACTCGGTATGTATCACGAGCATTACATTTGTATTATTGAGGATCTGGATTTTTCGCAATTAACCGACATCCCTCTGCGCCGAGTGATTGCACTACCCATGTTCATTAAAGATGCAGACAGCGCTCCGGTTTCTGTGATTGTCGAATTGGATGTATAGGGGAGAAAACCAATGGCGAAATATATCGTTGCAGTAACAGATTCCGAATTCCCGGGATTAGAGGAAGAAATAGCAATCCTGAAGCCGATGGGCTTTGAATTTCGTGAAGGTCAATGTAGAACACCAGAGGAAGTGATTGCATTATGCCATGACGTTGATGCCATTCTCACCAATTTTGCTCCCCTAACAGCGGATGTTATTGCAAATTTGAAGTGCTGTAAAATTATTGTTCGTTATGGCATCGGTGTGGATAATGTCGATATACCAGCCGCAAGTGCCCATCATATTCCCGTTGTAAATGTTCCCGATTATGGCATCCAGGAAGTGGCCGACCATGCTTTTATGCTGTTATTGGCCAGTTTCAGGAAGCTCACGCAAACGGTCAATCAAGTGAAAGCCGGAGTTTGGCAGATCGCGCCATTTCGTCCGATCTTTGGCCTGCGGGATAAAACATTGGGATTAGCCGGAGTTTGGCAGATCGCGCCATTTCGTCCGATCTTTGG
>NZ_BIMA01000094.1 GCF_004000845.1 Paenibacillus koleovorans NBRC 103111 | reverse complement strand
CGGATTTTGCTAGAAGGCGAGAGCTTTCGAGAGAGTAGCGTTATGGGAAATCGTTATTTGGACCTGGGCGTCCCAATTTGGGGGAGTTCGACCAAAACAGTGATGTTTCGTAGTTACTGCTAGGTGTTGTGGTGGCTGAAACGGTCGGCTGGATGCTGAGTTTCTTCGAAATGTCCGTGTTCCGTTTGACAACAGCTTGGCGGAGCTCGATATCCGCATGACCAAAGTGAAACAAAAGATTTTCGGCGCTTTCCGCCCTTCGCCTGGAGCGAAACCGTTCGCACGTGCACGTGGTTTTATTTCCACCCTCCGCAAACAAAACCGTCCTGTGCTTTCCTCCCTCATGGCCGTGCTCCACAACCAATTCTCATTTTAATTGACCCGACCTAAGTAGTAACTGTTTCATAACGCTATTTTTTTATGCACAGAGGGTTGGGAAGACGGAATAGCGAGATGGCGAATATGGCAAACCCTTATTTTTGAGTACGGGGTCGGTTTGCGTCGATATGTTCGGAAACCTGCAAATAAATGGATATTACTGGATGACAATCCGGCGACTCTAGTATATAGTTTGGAGTGGAATCTATCGGCATTTACTAGGAGGGCTTTTGTGAATCGTACGTTTCGCCTTGCACTTGTTCAAACGCTTATAATCGCGATCCTATGTTCGCTGTTTGCAGCCCCCATCATGGCCACCGGCGAAGAACTAGAAGTCGGTGCGCAGACGATCGCTCAGGAGTTGACTCTGTCGGGCGATATCGTACCGGGCCAACTGCTAGTGAAGTACAAGTCGACGCCTCGGGCGTTGCGAGCATCCGGCTTCAGCAGCGAATCGCTCTCTCCGCTTGTGCAGAAATTGAGCTTCTCCGAATCGACCGATCTTAGCGAAAAAATGAGGCAGCTCCAGCAAGATCCGAATGTAGAGCTGGTAGAGCCGGTTTATCGTGTCCGGATACCGGAGATGCAACAAGCCGGTACGGTAGCGCAGGCGGTATACTACTCCCCGGAGCGAAAAGTGTGGGGACAGACGGTTACTCAGCTGACCTACGGTTCTTCCATCGCCAGCCCGTCCTCTATGTCGCAGGTAATCGTAGCGGTTCTGGATTCGGGGATCGATTTGTTGCATCCGGATTTAAGCGGCATGCTGCTGCAGGGCTACGATTTTATCAATAACGACTCGTTTGCAGATGATGACAACGGACACGGTACGCATGTAGCCGGTATTATCGGTGCATCTGCAGCCGGGCCGAATGGTTATACGGGCGCAGCGCCGGGTGTCAGACTGTTGCCTGTGAAGGTTCTGAATAGCGCAGGGGTCGGGACAACCGCCGAGATTATTAAAGGCATCGAATATGCTGTCAATCGCGGAGCGAAAGTGATCAACATGAGCCTGTCTTCCTCCGAGTACAGCAAGCTGGTGCACGATGCGGTCAAGGAAGCGACGTCAAACGGCGTTATAGTCGTTGCGGCGGCCGGAAATGGCAGCAGCCACTGGATCAACTCCGAACCGGGCCAGGTGGACTTGCCTGCCCAGGATCGAATGAGGTATTTCAATGAGACCAGCTATCCCGCCGCCTTCAGTGAAGTCATTAGCGTAGGGGCGCTCATGCAACTGCCGAATCAAAGCTTAACGATCGCCGACTTCTCCAATGTGAAGAAAGTGGATGTGGCCGCACCAGGTGTCGATATTTACAGCACTTCAAAGGATGGCCATGGATATCAGGCCATGAGCGGGACGTCGCAAGCGACGCCTTTCGTTACCGCGATGGCTGCGCTTCTGTGGGCGAATGATCCCGGGTTGACCGCACCGGAAGTGCGGAGCTTGATTCAGAACAGCGCCAAGGAGCTGACGCCGCCTTCTTTGTCCTACGCCAATGGAAGTTTGACGGCTTATGATTATTTCGGAGCTGGCCTAGTGGACGGCAAAACGGCTTTCACCAAGCAGAGAGCCGAGCTGTCGGTTGACTGGAGCCGCGCATTGTCGGAGCATACGGTGTCGGTAGCTGTCTATGAACGGGATGCTCACGGTCAGGTGGTGCCGCTCAACCATGCCCTTTCATTAACGGTCAAACGGATTCTAGAAGATGAAGAGAGACTGGTGGCGGATGACCTGGGCTTAGGCGGAACAGTCATCCAGTCGGTGTATGGGTACGGTTCGGCGATTTTGCCTATCACGGGTACGTTGAAGAGTGCATTCGGTTACTTGTTGTATGTGGACGATCCGGACGGCTCCGAGGATGTAACGATTCGCTCCATGAGCAAGCTTTGGCTTCAGCGTCCTGCGCCGCCTACTCCTGATAAGGCACCAGGCCAATATGTGAGCCAAGTGACGATTGGATTAGGGGGGCAACAACCGGGCGACGAGCTTTACTATCGAAAAGGGTCCGATTCATCGTTTACCCGGTTTGGAACGCCAATCCTATTGTCTGGCACAAGCAATATTGTTGCATTTGCGATTCGCAATCATATTTTTAGCGAGGATGCTACTTATTCCTATACAATTGTTCCACCGGCACCTTCATTTCCTACGGGTCCCTTTTTCCTGCCAACTCCGACTCCAACACCAAAGCCACAACCAAGCGGGACGTACAAACCGGATGAAGAGAAGCTGATGAAGCAATTGGACACACCAGGTGTTACAAATGTAGTTGTAGAGGCGGAGCTGGATCCGGACGCAAAGGAATGGACAATTGGTCTTTCGATCGATCTGCTTACAAAAGCAACCGAGAGCAACAAGTCTATCACGCTGAGAGCGAACGGATTGCAAATGGTCGTCCCGCCAAATGCGCTTAATATTCAGGGAAAGGGTGAAGTTAGCTTCAAGACGTCCCGGCACGAGGACTTGGCCTCCTCCAATACAAGTGACGCGCCAAGCCGGCGTCTGACTTCACCAGTCTATGATTTTACTTACATGCTGGGAACGACACCTGGCGGTGTTTTCAAAGAGCCGATCCAAGTCACGTTGCCATTCGAGATAGGGAAGGTGAATCCCAACTCCAGTCGATTGGCCGTTTACACATATGATGAAGAAACGAAAACATGGGTATACGTCGGCGGCAAAGTAAATTCCGATCAAACGATTACGGTTGAGCTGCCGCATTTCTCCAAGTACGCGGTGATGGAATCGACGCAGACGTTCAGCGACATCGAATCTCACTGGGCGCGCAAGGAAATCGAGCTGATGACCGACCGGCAAATCGTGCAAGGGATGACCGATCACCTGTTCGAGCCGGGAGCGATGGTGACGCGTGCCCAATTCGTGACCCTATTGTCCAGAGCGCTTGATCTTAAGCAAAACGGCGTACAATGGACTCCATTCGAGGATGTCCCTTTAAGCGAATGGTATGCGAAGTCTGTGATCGCCGCCTATAATGCCAAGCTGGTTAGCGGGATAGACGAGAAGTCCTTCCGCCCGGACGATCCGATCACAAGACAGCAGATGGCGGTGCTGATCGTAAATGCTTATTTGTACAAAACGGGTCAAAAGCTATCCGACCTGGTCGGCACGCAAGAGGTCAAGTTCGTCGATGAAGGCTCGATTGCCGACTGGGCACGCGCCTATGTCCGGACGGCATCCGGCTTGGGATTGCTCGCCGGTGACGAGGAGAAACGGTTCGCCCCGCTCGACAATGCCTCTAGAGCAGAAGCCGCCGTCGTCATTTACCGGTTGCTGACCCAATCCCAATAACAAAGAGTTCGGCCGTGTCGATCACGAGCCGAACTCTTTGTTTTTCCCTGCTGGCAACCATACTCGGAACGTCGTCCCGACGCCAACCTCACTGTCTACCTGAATATGGCCGTGATGCAGATCGACGATCGATTTTGTGATCGACAGCCCTAGTCCGGCACCTCCATATTTGCGTGCACGTGACGGATCGACGCGATAGAACCGATCGAACAGCGACGGCAGATGCTCCACTGGAATCCCGGTTCCATTATCCTTGACGGCCAGCTCAGCACCGCCTGCTGCGACCTTTAATGTAACCGCGATTTCGCCTCTCGCAGCGTCCGTATGCTGGATCGCATTGTGGAACAGATTTAAGATAACCTGTTTCATCTTGTCGGCATCAAAGGCGCTATCGTTGACGCCGGCGTTATATCCGCTGAGGTCGAGCCGCACCTTGCGGGTGCCGGCTAACAGCCTAAGCTGAGGCTCCATCTCCGTTAGCAGCTCATCCAGCCGGCCTTGCTCCGGTCGCACCGTCGGCGTACGGTCGAGCCGGGCCAGCAGCAGCAGGTCATTGACCAGCTTGTTGATCCGCTCGGACTCGCCGAACATGCTGCGCAGCGAACGCTCCAGCTGCTCCGGGTTGTGGGCAGCGCCGCGCAGCAACACTTCGAGGAAGCCGTGGATCGAGGTAAGCGGCGTGCGCAGCTCATGCGAAGCGTCGGCAATAAACCGCCGCATCGTTTCCTTTGCTTCTATCTCCGCTTCGAATGCCGCCTCGAGCCGCTGCAGCATCGCATTGAACGAGTCGGCCAGCCGGTCAATCTCCTCTTGGCCTTGACCGGTCGGGAACCTTTCCGTCAAGTTTCCCGCATCGATCTGCTCCGTCGTGCGGATCATTCGACCAAGGGGGAGCAACGTGCGCTTCAGTACAGGGAAGAAGGCGAGCAGCCCCACGACCAAAGCAATTAACGAGAGGACAATAAACGTAATACATTGCTGTAGCAGCATGTTTTTGATCGGCTGAGTGCTCGTGCTCACTTGGATCAAACCTCGCGTACGCCCTCGTTCCACAAACGATTGCAAAACGAGCAGCTGTTCCTTGCCCGCCGAGTCCCGAATCACTTTGAAATCTGAATTCGTTCCCGGGGCTCGCCGCATTTCGGCCGCATAGTCCGACTCGGTCAGCTTGGGTACGAGCAGATCTTCGGCTTTCGCCAAGACGGTCAGGCCTCCGCTTTCGTCGATCACGGCATAGGCATTGCCTTGCATAAAGGGCGAAGGCCGCCCGACAGGAGCATCCCGCCGCTGTCCGGGCCCGCCGATGATCGGCTGCAAGTCGCGCGTCAGCGCGATCGCCTCGTTGCGCAATGCGGCCGCCGCGTTGTCATACATGAAATGCTGCATGAACACGTATTGGAACAGGCCGATGAACAAGAGGAGCGCCGACAGCACGAGCAGCGAGCGGGCGAGCAGCTGAAACCGCAAGGACTCGGGCTGCAGTTGAAGGAGCGGGTTCCAGTTGTTTTTTGCCCTTGGCCGCGCCATCATGGAAGATCCACCCGGTAACCTGCCCCACGTAATGTCCGGATGAGCCGATGCTCTCGATCTCCGAGCTTGTCCCGCAATGATCGAACGTACACCTCGACGATGTTATCGTCGCCAACGAAGTCATAGCCCCACACTTTGTCCAGAATGGTCGATTTGCTGAGCACGATGCCGTGATTGATCACCATAAATTTCAGCAGCTCATACTCTGTCGGCGACAACTCCAGCACTTGCTGCTCGAAGCTGATCTCCTTGCGCCGGTCGTCGACGCGGATCGGACCGTACGTCACTTCCCCCAGCAAATTCGGGAACTGATTGCGCAACCGGGCGTAGATGCGAGCCAGCAGCTCGCCAAAGCTGAACGGCTTGATCATATAGTCGTCAGCGCCGATCGTCAGCCCTTTGATCCTGTCGTCGACTTCTTCCTTCGCAGTCAGCATGATGACAGCTACGTTTTCCGTTTTTTTCAGCAGCTTGCAAACCTCGAATCCGTCCATTCCCGGCATCATGACATCAAGAATGACGATATGCGGCTGGAATTGCTTCGCGAGCGTAATGGCGGTCATGCCGTCGTTCGCGCTTTGCACCTCGAAACCTTCCTGCTGCAAGCCGATCTCGAGAAATTGCACGATGTTCGGCTCGTCATCGACGAGCAATATTTTTACACCCTTCATTTTTTGCATCGCGGCACGCCCCTACCGATTTCTGTCTACATTATAGCAGGAAAAGGAAGGACGGGCATTCAGCCGATTTTCAGCAAATGTCGCTCGTCCATTTTCAGCCAACATTCAACTAACTATCAACAACCGCTCAGTTTCCCTTCATCTTCCATTAAGATTACTGGGCTATACTTCGATTGTAAGCTAAATTAGCCAAAGCGAGGGATAGCTCATGAAGCAAATTCGTTCTAAAGTATTGGCCACGACGTTGGCTGCATCGGTCCTGATCGGAGGAGGCGTCGCCGCGTTGCTGCAAACTCAGGCTTATGCGGATACGACGGACGGAACGAGCGGGACGACACCGCCAGCAGCGGGAGCAAAAAACCACGGCGGTCCTGGCAAAGGAGCCGGTTTCGACAAACGCGGTGGACAAGGCGATGAGCTCAGCATCCTGGCGACAAGCATCGGCATCTCAGCAGAGGAGCTCCAGACACAATTAAAAGCCGGCAAAACGGTGCTGCAGCTGGCGGAGGAAAAAGGGATCACCAAAGCAAGTCTGCTCGAAAAGCTGAACGCCGCGTTCGCCAAATCGATTGACGATGCGGTTGCCGCCGGAGCTTTGACGCAGGAGCAGGCGACCAAGAGGAAGGATGAGATAACCGCTCGATCGGAGCATCTGGTGACGAATTTGGGGCTGCCGCCGGGAGGCCAGAGAATGGGACCCGGGCAAAAAGGCGGCCAAGGCGGTCCAGGCCACGGCGGTGGCGGTCCAGGCGGTCGCGGCGGCATGATGGGCGGCGGCCCAGGGCTTGGCATCCAGTCGGAAGCGATCGCCGGCAGCCTCGGGATGACGGTGGAGGAGCTGAGAGCCGCGCAGCAGGCGGGCAAGTCGCTCTCCGAGATCGCCCAAGAGAAAGGCATCACGGAAGATTCGCTGATCGGCAAGCTGAAGGACGGGTTGACCGACCAACTGAAGAAATTCGTCCAGCAAAAGCGGACACCTGGAGCCGAGCCCAAGCAACCGGAGGGCCAGCGCGGCCGTCCGGACCGACAGCAAGCACCGACAACCGGAGGCTCGAACGCGCCGGCTCGGAGCGGAGGGGCCGGCGGTTCCGGAGCCGCTACCGCGCAGTCCAACGCCTAGATGACAGATCCCCTCGATCCGGCTAAAATAAAGCTAGAGTATAAATCGGTTTCCGAGGAGGTCCCGACTATGGCGCCCGCTCACGTTCCTCGGTAATCCCGAGGCCCGCCTTTCCATGATGAACTTGAACTTGCAGGTGGCAAGCGAAATTCAATCCTGGAGAGGCGGAATATAAAATGTGGCCACGGAAAGTACAATGGAAGCAATTGCGTTTTGGAGTAGAAATAGAGTTTGTCGGCGGCTCGCCGAGCGAGATCGAGCTGCTGCCGGGCTGGGTAATGGCGCTAGACGAGCTGCACACGGATGCGAACGGCGTCGATACCGGGGCGGAGCTGAAGCCCCCTCCCATGCTCTGGCAGGATCGCGATCAGATCGGCGTCATGCTTCGCCGGCTGCGGGAGCATGGCGTCCAGGCGACTTGGAGCTGTGGCTTGCACGTGCATGTCGGGCTTGCGCACTGGGGGGAGGACATCGTCATCCCGCTGGTTGATGCGGCGCTCGCTACGCAGGACGCGCTTGAACGGCTGCTGCAGACCAGCGCGCATCGTCGTGTGTTCGCCCCGCCGGTAGCGGCGGAGATGCGCGAGAAGTACTTGCGCGAGCCGATTCGCGACTCGCTATGCTATACCGGCCGCCCCGAGTCGCATCGTTGCGGCATCAATGTGGCCGCTTGGTTCGACTTCGGGACGGTCGAGATTCGTTTCGCCAACGGCTCGCTGGACGAAGAGGAGGTTCTGCGGACCATTGAGCTTTGTTTGCGGTATGTGGCGGCGATAGGCGAGGGCAGGACTTTGCCTGGAGGGGCTGGAGCGCTGGCCGAAGCGCTTGGTGCCCCGGCCGAGGGCTATCCGGCAGCAGCGCCGGCCCCCAAATGGCATCTCGATCGCATGCATCTGGCGGATGCGCTGATTCCGGTGCTTGCGCCTTGTTTGACCGAGATCGTAGAGGACGGAGAGATTTTGGAGATCCACCCGTCGCCTGAGGGTATAACCATCTTGACGGAAAATGAGGCTTGCGAGAAAAGCAGATGGTTTGTCCGAATGCCGAAGGAAGGCTGGAAGCTGGAGCGAATCGACTGAACGTAGCACGGCAATAAGAGAAACCGTCCGGAAGATCGCCGGACGGTTCTTGGTCGTTGAATCTGTCGTTTTTATGAATGTATCACCGAATTGCGATCGAGTCGAAAATTCCTCGCACATAGCGGAATTTTGCAGCTATTCACCGAAAAGGAAGCTCTTGTATAATGAAAGCAGCAAACATTCAATATGCAAAGAGGGAAGGGGAACGGAGCCATGAGCAAATACCGGATCGGCATGGATCTGGGCGGTACCAATATCGTGTGCGGACTCGTGGGCGAGCGCAATGAGGCGATTCAAGTGATCAAATCGCCGACGGAAGCCCACTTGGGGGAAGAGGCCGTTCTCAAGAAAATGGCCGATATGGCGAATGCTTTGCTGAATCAGAATGGATTGTCCGTCGACCAGCTAACGGCTGTCGGCGCCGGCATCCCAGGGTTGATCGATCCTGAAGCAGGACTATGCATCGGTTCCTCCAACTTGAAGTGGAGAAACGTTAGAGCAGCCGAGCGGCTGGAGCAGCTCATCCATGTACCGGTCACGATCGATAACGATGTCCGCATGTACGTGCTCGGCGAAGCGATGTATGGCGCCGGTCGCGACAAAAAGGTCGTGCTTGGCGTAACGCTCGGCACCGGCATCGCATCGGCGCTCGTCTACGAAGGGCGCCTCTATTACGGGGCCGCCAAGATCGCCGGCGAATTCGGCCACATCTACATGGACGGCGAGACGGCCAAGTGCGGCTGCGGGCTCACCGGCTGCCTCGAGACGGTGGCCTCCGCCACCGGGATGGCCCGCCAAGCGCGCGAGCTGCTGGCCGCCGGTAGAGCCAGCTCGCTAGCCGGCATCGAAGAAGCCGGCGGTCTCTTGACGGCGGCGCATATCTCGCAGGCGTACGACGAAGGCGATGCGGTCGCCGTGCAGGTCATGCAGCATACCGGCCGTACGCTCGGCAAGGCGCTGTCCTATGCCGTTACGCTGTACAACCCCGACGTCATCGTCGTCGGCGGCGGAGTGGCGAACGCGGGCGAGCGGCTGCTGAAATACACACGCGAGACACTCGCAGCTCACTCGCTGCGTCCGCTGCACGCTACACTCGAGATTCGCCCGGCCGAGCTCGGCGACAACGCCGGCGTGCTGGGCTCCGCCGCCGCTGCCCAGAAGCGGGCTGCGGGAGTGGCATCCGCCTAGAACAAACAAGGGGAATCCGTCTTTAGGATTCCCCTTGTCTCATTTTCCGGAAGTCCGTCGGCGTGATGCCCATGAACTTCTTGAACATGCGGTAGAACGAGTTCATATTCAGATAGCCGACTTGCTCGGCCACGTCCTGGATTCGCAGATCAGTGTTGGTCAAAATCTCAGCCGCCCGTTTGATCCGAATCTCATTGATCGCGTCGACGAAGTTGGTGCCGGTCTTTTCCTTGAAGTACGTGGACAAGTATCCTGGCGTAATGTTCAGCTTGCCCGCCACCACATCGAGCGTGACGTCCTTCGTATAGTGGTTCTCCATATACTCAAGCGCGAAGCTGATAATCGGATCGCGCTCTTCGCGTTTCATCCGGACTTTGCCGCAGACGCGGGCGATTTGGCGCTCCAGCTGTTCGGACAGCTCTTCGATCGTGTGCAGCAGCGTATAGGCAAATGCACTCGGCTCTTCGGTGCCGAGCTTGAGAGAGGTCAGCAGCTTGTCCAGCTTGACGTGCAGCTCCTCCGCGAACCGCTGGAACCGCTCGGCGTCCGCCTTCTTGCGGCTCAAGAACGCGATCATCCGCTTCATCGTCTGAATCGCTTCGGCTTCATTCCCCGCCTGGAGGTGGACATCGAACTCTTGCTCCAAGCCGGAAGGGAGGTCGATCCGTTGTTCGTCGGCATACGAATCCAACAAAATATGCGTCTCGTCATCGAACGGACGGTGTCGGATACGCCGCAGCGTCTGCTCGTAAGCCGGGGTGAAGTCAGTGTCGCTGTAGTAAACGGGACTGACCGCGATTGTCAGGAAGAAGTAGCTTTTGTCGATATCCATCACGCTTTTCACTTGCTCCAACGCTTCGGTCAGCTTCGCATCGATCTTATCCGCATATACGAGCGACAGAATCTGGTTGCTCTCGATCTGGAACGTGTGCGACCCTTCTAGCCGGCTGCTCATCATGAACTGCAGAAACTCGCGAATAAACGCAATCGAGCGGATTTCCTCGTCCTTCATTTCTTCTTGGAAGCGTTGCTTGAACGAGAGACGGAACAGAACGAACAGAAACGGCTTGGTACCGCCGCCGCTCAGCAAATCCTGCTCGGTGCTGAACATGCCAGGAATTCGCTTCAGCTTGTTGATGAACGCGTAATACATTAAATGATTGTTTTTCGTCGCGAGATCCTGGTGCACCGCTTCGCTCGTCTGCAAAATCCTGCCGACATTTTCCCGTATCATCTCGAACTCATTGGCGTGGTCGGCGATCGGACTCGCCGTTTTGTGGTTCGCATTCATATGGCGGATCGATTCTACGATTTTCTTGACCGGGTTGTTGAACCTCACCGTGAACAGCACCGAAATGACGATACTGATGACCACCGACACGGCCAGCAAGCCGAATAGGGTGACATTCAACCGGACAATCTGCGAAGAAATGCTCGCGTCCGGCACAACGTTGATGTACGTGAGACCGGTTTCCGCCCCTCGGGTGTAGAAATAGTAGCTATTGTTGATCTTGATGTAGCTGCGGTCCGGCGGGAGCTCGGGAATTTGCTGCGTATCCGCGGCGTGAGAGAACAATACCTTGCCCTGAGGGTCCAGGATGTACAGCGAGTCATTAATCGACAAATGGTAAGCGTTTAAAAATTTGTCCGTGTCGATCAAACCCAGAAACACGTAGTTCGGATACAGGCTGCTTTTCACAATATAAGGCAGCACGAGTCCGGTTTTGGGCGTCGAAATGGCATAAGTGGTCTCCGAGAAGCTCGCCGCCGGATAAATTTGAAAGCCCTGCGGGCTTTTAAACTGCTCCATCCAAAACTCGTACGTATACGTCTCATTGTTGAAATACTGCGAGAACATCATTTTCGCGTCCGCGCCCATCGTCTTGTCCATCACGAACGAACGGTTCACGCTGTAGACGAACAGATTGTCCAGGTATAGCAGCTGATTGGACACCGTATTCTGCAAATCGTTGATCACTTGCTTCGCCAGGATATAGTCCAGCTGCGGCGTCAGCTCCAGCGATTGAAGTTTGCCGTTCATGAACAGACTTGAGGCCACATTGTGGACGAGCTGCAGGTGCTGCTCCATATGCTTCGTCGTGGTATTCAAGTTGTTGTTGTTGTAGCTGATGATCTCGTTGCGGATGTTGTTGCGGAAAAAAGCGAAAGAGAAAAAGTTGAACGACACCAGCAAAACGATAATGGCCATAAAACCGAGCAGCAGTTTAATAAAAATCGAGCTTGTCTTCCTCTTCAGCTGCAGCAGTCTGTTCAGCATAGCCGCGATTTTCCTCCCCTTCTCTATTACCTGCCAACCCCTGATCTCTCTATATCCGCCGGCTTCTATGTCACTTCATCGAATCTATAACACAATTACGAATCGTCCTTAGATTGGAGAGAAACCGGAAGTTCCGCCACTAACAGCGAGGAGTTAATTTTAATAATATAAGATTGCCTTTGAAAAGCAAAGCACAAAAAGCGCTAAAGGAGATGAGAGATTGCTATGATCCGAAAGGCGGGGAAACGGTGTCTGGTTTCATTCTTGGCACTATGGATGGTCCTATCTACGTTCGGCAACGCAGTACTTGCACTGAACGGGGGTGAAAGTGAAAGCGGTTCCGTTCAAGCATTGAGCGCGGGGACTCCCCCGGTGCCGCCGTCGGCGCATCCGCGGTTGTTCGTGAAGACGCAGGCGGACATCGACGAGCTGAAGGCGAAGATGACGGCGTCGATTACGCAGCCGGTGTGGGATACGATTGTGAGCAGCAGTACGGGCGGTGCGGCCAATTTGGACGTTATCAAGTCGAAAGCTCTGAGGTATTTGCTTGGAGATGGGACGGCGTACGGTCAGCAAGCCATTAGCTTGTTCGACACGTATATCAAGGCTTTTAACCTCACCGGAACAAGAGAAATCGGTCACATGTTAGTTGCAGGTGCAATCGTCTACGATTGGTGTTATCCGCTATTAAGCGAGACGAACAAAACAGAATGGAATGCCCTATTCAAATCAAACGCCAAGAAAATGGAGATCGGGTATCCTCCACTTGTAACGAATCAAGGGGCGGTAAGCGGTCACGGTGCGGAGGATCAGGTGCTTCGCGACCAACTGAGTTGGGCGGTAGCGGTCTACAACGAGGATCCTACCATATACAATACGGTAGCCGGTGCCATCTTTGACCGTTACATTGAAGTTCGAAACTGGTTTTATGCTTCCGGCAAACATCATCGTGGCGATTCTTACGGTCAATATACGCTCGCCAGTGATTTCGTTTCGGCTCTGATTTTCAAGAAGATGAGCGGAATCGATATTTATGATGCCAATCTTCAGCAGCACGCTCTAGACTGGTTCTTGTATAGCCGCCGACCGGATGGAACACTTCTGCGAGATGGCGACTCATTTGAAGACGACCAGCATCCCTATGGCCAATATTGGCGCCAGCCGTGGCCTTGGATGGTGGCGGCCAATCTGTTCCAGAACGGGTATCTGCAAGGTGAATTTTTACGCAATTACAACGGGAAAGACGGAACAGGTACGAACGATGTCGGCAAGCTTGACCCGGTTCTGGAATTCCTTTACATTGACCCGACCGTTCAACCTAAGTCTGTCAGCGACTTGCCGCTAACTAAGTATTTTGGAACACCTCATGGCAGCATGGTTGCCCGTACCGGCTGGACGGAAGGCATGAACCTGCAATCGAATGATGTCGTTGCAGATATTCGGATGGACGAATACTTCTTCAGCGGTCACCAGCACTTGGATGCAGGAGCGTTCCAGATTTATTACAAAGGTGCGCTTGCTATTGATTCAGGCTTATATGGAATTTATGAGACCGATCATCACATGAATTACAGCAGGCGAACAATCGCCCACAACTCCTTACTGATCTATGATCCGAATGAAAAGTTCGAGTGGCACGAGGAGACGCCAGGGACTTACAAAGGGAAGACGCTCATTAACGACGGCGGTCAATTCTGGCCGAATCATAATTATGAGCCGTCCGATTTGGATGATTTGCTGAATCCGGCAAAGGGTTATAAGCGCAGCACCGTAATGGCGCAGCAAATTGGCCCGGATCCGATCACACCGAATTTTAGCTATATCAAGGGCGACTTGACGAACAACTACAAGTCTACCAAAGTTAGCGACTATAATCGCTCCTTTGTTTTCTTGAATCTGAAGGATAGTACGCATCCGGCTGCTGTTATCGTGCACGATAAAGTAACTTCGACGGATCCGAGCTTCAAGAAAACTTGGCTGCTGCACAGCATCGAGCAGCCGGAAATTAATGGGAATACGACTACCATCAGCCGTACAACGGACGGTTATGGCGGGCAGCTAGTGAATACGACCTTGCTGCCGCAAACCGCTACAATCACTCCAGTTGGCGGACCTGGTCACGAGTTCCAAGACCTGAATGGTAAGAACTGGCCAGAAACGCCTGAACAATCTAAATGGACGACATCGACAGAAGAAGGTGCCTGGAGAATTGAAGTATCGCCAAGCACACCTGCACTTACGGACACGTTCTTGAACGTCATGCAAGTATCTGATATTGATGAAGCTCCTCTCTCTCCTGAGCGGGTCGAGTCCGCTGAACTGGAAGGCGTCAAGATTGCCGACCGTGTTGTGCTATTCAGCAAGTCTGGCGATAAGCGTAACTCATCGATGACTTTCAGTGTAACGGGGGAAGGCTTGATGCAGTTCAGTATCGCCGATCTCGCTGCGGGTGCTTGGAATGTAACTGGGGCGTCAAATACGAAAGCCAACGTTACGGAGCAAGGCGGAATCTTGTACTTCACAGGCGGAGCCGGTACGTATACAATCAGCCCAGCCCCAGAAGCTCCTGTGCCTGCTGCGGACATCACTTCATTCCAAGTGAATGGACAAGCAGGGTCATCCGTGATCGATGTCACCAATAAAACCGTGACCTTCGGTGTACCTTATGGATCCACACTTACTAATCGCACGCCGGATATTCGAGTTTCCGCTGGTGCAGTAGTATCTCCTGTATCGGGAATTCCGCAGAACTTCACTTCACCTGTGCCGTACACGGTCACATCAGGTGGAAACTCTGTGGTGTGGAATGTGTTTGGTCAAGTAAATCCTCAAAGCTCCGCGAAGCGGATTACACAGCTGACCTTGCCTGTACAAGTAGGGAAAGCGACAATCAATGAGGCGACCCGTACTGTATCGTTTAGAGTGCCCTATGGCACGAATGTAACAGTGCTGACTCCTTCATTTACAGTGTCGCCATTAGCGACGATTTCGCCTGCATCTGGCAGCTCTCAAAATTTCACTAGTCCGGTTACCTACACGGTCACCGCCGAAGACGGATCAACTCAGCCTTACTCGGTCTCTGTTGTTCTGGACCCGCCTAGCAGCGAGAAAGCCATAACTGAATTTACTGTTCCTGATCAGGTTGGATTGTCTATCATAGATCCGGTTTTGCACACAGTGAAATTTCAAATGCTTGAATCGGCAGATGTAACTGCGCTTGTACCGACAATTTCCGTTTCGGCAGGAGCAACCGTCTCCCCTACTTCAGGCGCGGCAACGAATTTTACTAATCCGGTCACCTACACAGTAACAGCTCAAGACGGTACTCCGCAGACTTGGGTCGCAACAATGGAAAGATCCGCGGCATGGTATTCTACCGTAGCTTGGAATAAGTACTCACTTGGGACCGAGAACATTAAAAAAGTTATCGCAGAATTTGATTTAACCCCGCTCCTCGGGCCAAGTGCCGCCTATGATTCGATCCTGGGTTATGCGGATAGCTCCGTGACGATTGGAGCATTTAGTGAAATTCCCATCGGATTGTACTTTAATCCGGAGAATAAAATTTTCCAAGTTCGAAATGGCGGTGCATGGGCGAAGGTGACCGACATTCCCATAACCATAAATACAAAGTACCATTTCAAATTCAAAATTGATTTTGCAACGAAGAAGTATAGTGTTTGGGTAACACCGCAAAACGGATCGGAAACTCTCTTGTTTGCGGACGCTGCCTTCCGGACCAGCGCGACAGCAATTGACGATTTGGGACAAATCATTCTCAAGAGCAGTGGAACCGCAAACCAGGACAGAACGTATCTGGTAGAGAATCATAAGGTAGAGCGAGATGTTTGGAAATCCAATATGGACTTTGCCAAGTCATCGTATCAACTGGATAAACCTTATAGCGGCAGAGTTCGAACCGAGTTTGATTTAACGACTGTGGCGGATTTAACCAGCACGGTGAACGCCATCTTCGGGTATCAGGCATACGAGGCGGACAATGCTTCAATGACCTACGCCAAAATTCCAATGTCGTTGTACTTTAATCCTGATATAGGACAGTATGGTCAACTATTTCAAACGAAGAACGGCAGTTTAACGAATGCGGAGTCTATCGTTCCGATAGTAAAAGACAAAACATACCATTTTGAATTCGAGATGGATTTGCCGAACAAAACGTACAGCGTATGGGTCACTCCTGCAGGTGGAAATAGGGTGAGTCTCCTCACGAACGGTGCGTTCCGAACTAATGCTGAGTCCATCACGAACGTAGGGAAAGTATATTTGAAATCACTAGGCGCAGATCAGATGTTCATCATTGAGAACCATACGATATCGCCGATTCTGACAGAGCCGACTTTACCTTTGAAGCTGGCCCAAGTACCGACGATCGGAACTACCAAGCTTGATGATGTGACAGCTCTTTCCGCTACAGAGTTCGAGTTAGGTTTTGACGGGCCTCTTACGCTGGTGAACAAGGATGCCTTCAAAATTCAGAAGTTCAATGGAAGCAGTTGGTCGGATTATGCAGTACTGTCCGCCGCTCAGATCAGCACGACCGATGCGAAACGGTTGAAGCTTACGGCAGCCACGGCGCTGAATTCGACGGACGGATATAATTATCGACTTGTTGTGGTGAATCCAGGTCTTGTGCAAGGTCCGAACAATCAAACCTTCACGATCGGAACAGGCGTAAGCCTTTCCACCAACTTCGAGAAAGTAGCACCGGTGATGAAGTCGGCTCAAGCGAAAGCGGCATCCTCGAACCGAATCGAGCTGAAGTTCTCGGAACGAATCATTGCCTTCGACAAATCCGATTTTGTGTTGAAGAACGGAAACGATCAAGTGATTCCTTCCACGGAGTACACGATCGAACGTTCCAAGCCGGATACATTGGATATTACATTGAATTCGGCTAGCCAGGTTGCCCAGCAAACGGTCAAAATCAGTGCACCGAGTGCAGCAAACGTCTATGACGCCGGCGGCAACAAAATGGCTGCATCGGCCAGCGAGCTTACGGTTTCCGTACCGCTTGAAGTTTACCCGGATCCGAACGGTTCTGCAGTCAGCAAAATCTGGGCTGTGAACGACGGAGAAACGGTGAAACGGAACGACCTGAGCAATCCGAATAAAGCCAGCAACTCGGCTTGGGACGGCACCAAGGTGAAGCTTTTCGGCGGACGCAATGAAATGCTTGCCTTCCAGGTGGTCGTCGAGTCGGGTACGAAAGGGATCGGCAGCTTGTCTCTCTCACTGCCGGAGCTGGCTCAAGCCGGTGGTACGGGCAAGATTACGTACAAGGCTCCTGCGGTGGATCCGACCGATTATGTAGACCGGCCGATTCAAATTTTCTCGGAAAACTACATGAATGTTACGGAACCGACAAGAGCGGGCTGGATCGTGCCGAACTCGGGTCCGGGGTCAGTGCCGAACGGTCTGGGCTGGGTACCGGTCCAACTCGTTCCGGAGAACGCTACTCCTGGCAAAGGCGGCTTCCCGCTGCAAGTGAGCCCTTCTCAGAATCAAGCTTTGTGGATCGAAATCTACACAGAGAAGGATTTACCGGCAGGTTTGTACAATGGTAGCATCACCGTTACGGTGGATGGTGTGGATCACCCAATTCCGGTTGAACTGGAGCTGTTTGATTTTACATTGCCCGACGAGAATAGCATGGATGCTATGATTTTCTACGAAAGCATTCAGACCGATGTATACCACGGGACGAACATGGACGATCAGTATCATCGTCTGGCGCATCGCAACCGCGTGGAGTTCGTGAACGGGTACGATCCAGTTACGGCTGCAGCCCAAATCGGTCGACTGAACGGGGCTGACTTTACGGCTGCGAACGGCTACGAAGGGCCTGGGGAAAATGTGGGCAATCATATCGTTCCGCGGACGTTCTACGGACCTGGTACGCTGTTCGACACTGAACAATCGGCTAGAACGACTTCGGATGAATGGATGACGTATCTGAACAGCACGTTTGGTCCAGGTGCGAAGACTACATTCGTTTATATGCCGGATGAGCCGGGCGACAATGCAACCTTCGACTATATTAAGAAAATCGCAGGTTATATTAAGAACAACCCTGGTGTTGGGAAAGATTTGCCGGTCTTCGTCACTTCCGGTTACAACGCCACGTTGGACCAGAACAATTTGATCGACATCTGGGATGCTACTCCAAGCCATTATGATCACGCCAGAGCGCTTATCGAGCGTCAACACGGCGATGATATGTGGATTTACAACGGCAACCGTCCTTACTCGGGCGCTCCGGTTTATGAAACTCCGGCTACGGATTCGAGAGCCACGATTTGGGGCAGCTACAAAAAGGACATCGACACGTATTTCTATTGGTCTGCAGCAAACTGGCGCCATAACTCCCAAATGTGGAGAGGGATGGACCGCCATCAGAACGTATGGCTCGAGCCGATCACGTACTTCAATCGGGAGCCATCCACAGGCAACGGAGATGGAGTTATGGTGTATCCGGGGCAAAACGTGAGATTCCTGTCGGAAGATCGCGGAATTGTCGGACCGATCTCCTCGATCCGCCTTGCCAATATGCGTCGTGGCTTGCAGGATCACCTGTATATGACGATGCTGGCGGAGAAAGGCAAGCAGGATGTCGTCAACCAAGCATTGAACGACGTAGTCCCAGGCATTCTGGATATTAACTCGACTCAATTAGGATTTGCAGAGACAGGCAACGCCTTCGAAACAGCTCGCTATAAGCTGGCGCAAGCTCTTGGAGCTACAGCTCCGACCATTACGATGACAGGCGTTCAGACGGGGGCTGTCGTAACCGATCCGTCGCTCAGCTTCACAGTAACGGCGAAGGATTCCAGCAATGTAAGCTATCCTGCGGTCGTGAAGCTGAACAATGTTGTGCAAACGGAAGTGTCGCCGGGTTCTTACAACGTTACATTGCAGCTTGGAGCAAACACAATCACAGTGGATTCGGCAAACGGCAGTTTGGCCGCTCCTCAGATCGTGATCGTTGTGACTTACAATCCGACTGCAGTCGCAACGGCTCCTGTTATTACCGTCACCGGGATCACGTATGGAGCAACTGTCAACAGTCCTACGTTGTCCTTTACCGCATCGGCGAAGGATAATCTCAACCAATCGCACCCAGTTGTAGTGAAGTTAAACGATACTCTACAGTCTGAATTGGCGCCAGGCTCTTATCAGGTGCAACTGCTGTCAGGGTGGAACACGATTACTGTCGATTCGTCGAACGGCAGTCTGACTGCGACTCAAGCGGTGTACCAAGTGCAGTATGTCCCTCAACCGGTTGCTACGTCAATCGCAATTTCGGTGACCGGCCTTACTTCGGGATCCAAAGTAACATCATCCGAGCTAAGCTTTACCGCAACTGCAAAGGATGACTTGAATCAAGATCTGCACGTTGTTGTGAAAGTGAATGGAGCTGAGCAGACCGAGCAGTCTCCAGGCAACTACACCGTCCAGCTTCAGCCAGGCTGGAACACGATCACCGTCGATTCGTCGAACGGGACCGTATCCGCCGTGCAGAAGTCTTATACAGTAGGGCTTGCGACAGCACCTGTCATTACAGTAACAGACTTGGTGAATAGCGCTAACAATCCGGTAGTTACCTTTACTGCTTCGGCAAAAGACAATCTGAATCAATCGCATCCTGTGGTCGTGAAGTTGAACGAGGTTACTCAAACCGAACAATTTGGCGCACCTGGAACTTACAGGCTGACCCTGCGGGAAGGCTTGAACACGGTCACGATCAACTCGACGAACGGCAGCTTGCATGCTGAGAAAAAATCGTACAGCTTCACGTACACCGTTCCAACGACTACCGATCCAAACCCGCCAACGGACCCGAATCCGCCAGTCATTCCACCTGCGGATACAACTGAGGTGAAGCCGGTGGTGAAGGAAACGGTTGTAGACGGCAAGTCGATTGGAGAAGTCGCGGTCGACCCGAATCAAGTGAAAGGCGCGATTGAGAAGGCGGGCAAGGACGGCAGCAATAAGGTCCAGATCGTCGTCAATGATGCAGCTTCGGCTTCCAAAGATGAATTGAAAGTAAGCCTGAACAAAGATTCGCTCTCGCAGCTCAGCTCGGGCAAGGTGGATGCCGAGATCAAGACCGCTTTCGGTACGGTTGAATTGCCGGCAGCGTCGCTGTCCAAGCTGAGTGGCAGCAATCAAGATTTGACGATCAACGTCACTCCAATGAAGAGCAATGGAGACCGTAAAGCGGTTGAAGAGCGGACGCTGAACTCGGCGGCTGTAACCGTTGCGGCGGAAGGCAAAGATGTGCAAGTGATCGGAACGCCGGTCGTCATCGAAACGAATTTCACGGGAGTTCCAGTCTCGCTCGTGTTCCCGATCGATACCGCCGCGCTGCCGACTAATCCAACTGAACGCGAGGCGTTCCTGAACTCGCTGTCCGTCTACATCGAACACTCCGACGGTGACAAGGTTGTTCAGAAAGGCGTAGCGAAGTATGACGCGAGCGGTCAACTGATCGGACTCGAGATTACGATTGAGAAGTTCAGTACATTCACGATGATTGCCCTGCAAGACAAACAACCGGCACCGAAGAAACCGTTTATCTTCGGCTACCCGGATGGCACGTTCCGTCCGGATGCCGCGATTACGAGAGCGGAGATGGCTTCGATTCTGGCGAATCTGTTAGGTGCGGGAAGCGTGTCGACCGGCACTATACCGTTCCAAGACGTCCCAGCCGGTCATTGGGGGACCCAAGTCATCCGTCAAGTATTGGAAGCGAAGCTGATGCTTGGCGACGACAACGGCAACTTCCGTCCGGATGACAAAATCACGAGAGCGGAAATTGCAGTTATCGCCACAAGACTCGCTGCGATTCCGGCAACCGGCAGTCCGATTCGCTTCAGCGATACGGCCGGCCACTGGTCCGCAGTGACGATCGAGCAAGTAAGCGCAAGCGGTCTGATGACCGGCTACGAGGACGGCACGTTCCGCCCGGACAGTCCGATCACCAGAGCCGAAGTAGTAGCAGCAGTGAATCGTCTGCTCAAGCGCGGCACGCCGGCAATCCCGAGCGCAACGCCGACATGGTCCGATGTACCGTCGACCCACTGGGCATTTGCAGTAATTGAGGAAGCTTCAAAGCAATAATTTAACAACACGGATGTCAAACGAAGGGCTGCCCCAATAGGGCGGCCCTTCCTGTTGCTCTAACTGCAATAAGGTGGATGCCGCGAAAATGTCGAAGCTGGACGAAAACAATACTATGCCGTAGCACCGAAAGTCTGATTTGGTCAGGGATACGGATCGAAGTACCTAAGTACTACATTTAGGAAGCAACCGTCGCGAATTGGATACTTAAACTCACATTGGCCGAAATGGAGTCAGTATGCGAAATTTGATTCTCCAGTAGCGAAATTTGGTATCCAGCATATCCCGCACCTCGCCTCACCAAATCCAACCCTCGCCCAACCCGCCGAACCCGCCCAAATCCCGTGCCCCAAGTGGCTTCTCCTACATTTACGAATCTGTACCGATATTACGAATTTCCCGGAAATCGTGCACTAAACCTGCAAATCCGCCACTTTTTCCGCCATCGGTTCCAATTTATGATCGAGTTGTAACCGGCGAGCAGCCGAGGACGGCACTTCAGAACGTCCAACTGCCAAGCAAGCCGCTGCAACCCATTTGCGGTACCAAGAAAAGGGAGGATTGTATGAAAGCATTAAAAGTGTTAAGCACGGTCCTGGTCGTGAGCGTCGTCGCTACGTCGGCGGTCGCTTGTACGTCCAAGGAAGATCCGGCACCTGCGGCTACGGGCTCCAGCTCGGCATCTCCGACAGGCTCGGCTAAGCCTGCCAGAGAGAAGCTGGACCTGAAATGGTTCGTCGGCTCCTCGGCGATGGCCAATGCAAATCTGCCTTCGGCAGACAAAGATTTTGTCAGAAAGGTAATCGAGGAAAAGTTCAACGTCAGCCTGAAGATCGACTACATGAACTTCAGTGCGGACTACACGAGCAAGATGAACGTGATCCTCACAAGCGGCGACTATCCGGACATGTTCATCGCGCAAGGGACGGACAGCCAGAAGTATGCGACGGACGGCTTGCTGGCTGACCAGAGCACCTTTGTTACGCCGCAAACGATGCCGAACTACTTCAAGTATTGGATCACGCAGGACGAAATCAACAACTACCAATTGAAAGGCATCAAGCACAGCCGCTCGCCGGTACCGTTCCAGCGCAACACGTATGCTTCCTTCTTCATTCGGAAAGACTGGCTGGATAAACTCGGCCTTCAAATGCCTAAATCATACGAAGAGCTGTTGGCTGCCATGAAGGCGTTCACCGAGAAAGATCCGGACGGCAACGGCAAGAAGGATACGTACGGCATGAGCGCTGCAGCAGGCGGCGGACGGATTCCGTTCGACTTCCCGCAATGGATTCAGAACGGCCTGGTAGCGGATTTCCGTGTAGAAGGCAATACGTTCATCGAGTCCCAGACCGATCCGAAAGTGCAAAACGTTATCCAAGGCATTGTCGATATGATGAAGGACGGTATCGTCGACCCCGACTGGTACGTCAACAAAGCGCCTCAGCATATGGATAAAGCGGCGCAAGGCAAAGTCGGCGTCATGTGGTCCGGCGACCCTAGCTTCGGCTACGACACGGTGTCCAACAGCGTGCAAGCCCGGACGAAAGCGCTCGATCCGAAAGCCGATTGGCAGCCGATCTTCCCGTTCGCGAACGCGCCTTACGGCTGGAAAGCCGGTACGCCAGGCGGCACAGGTCCTTTCGTATTCGCCAAATCCGTTGCCGAGAAGTCGCCTGAGAAAATCAAACGCTCCGTCGAAATTCTCGACTGGCTGGCGGGCGAAGAAGGCTACATCCTGACGCACTACGGGCAAGAAGGCAAGCACTACAAGCGCGAAGGCAACAAAATTACGATCGATCCGGATGCAATCGACAAGGACATCGTGAAGCAAGGCGACTGGCTGAACGTATGGCGTTTCTTCACGACGCTCGATGAGCCGGCTGTACTCAAGCTCGATGTCGTCGACCCGCGTCTGTCCGACCGCGATCGCGCGATCAAGAAGTTCGTCGAAGCGATTCCGAAGCATAAGGGCGAACCGGTTACATTGGCACCGCCGGAAGGCACGAACATCGGCGACTTCCGCAAAGAGATGTCCCGTCTGCAAGCGCAAGCGATCTTCGAGGACAAGACCGGTTCCGTATGGCCGAAGTACCGCGAAGAGTTGATGACGAAATACAGCGGCGGAAAGATTTTCCAAGGTTATGTAGACCAGATCAACGTAGTTCTGCCTGCGGACAAAAAGCTTCAACCATGGAAGTAAGCTTGGCGATTTCAGCCAAGTGAGTTCGACCCGTACCGGGCCGGCCAAATCCGACTCGGTACGATTTCTATTTTTCTTATTTGCATCAAGGACAGGTTATGGCACAATGGGAGTATGAAGGAGGAGATTCCAATCCATGCGCAATCCGATGGTGATTCGACTCATACTTACCGTGGCCCTGATCGGGAGCTTGACCGCATGTACGGACGAGACGACCGATCCGGCCAAGGCGAATCCGACCGACAACGGCAAATTGCCGCCGGGCAGCGACGGCAAGAGCAAGAAGGTCACGATTACGTACTTGGACGGGACATATGCAAGTCCCGTGCCGCCGCCTGACGGTCCGGGCGTGAAGATGATCAACGAGAAGTTCAACGTGGATTACAAGGCGGAATTCATCCCTTTCGCGGAATACGCCCAGAAGCTCCCAGTCCGTATGGCGAGCGGGGATTTTCCCGATGTGATCGGGATGGAGTCGGCCGATTCTAGATTTTTCAAGTGGGCGAAGAAGGGGGCTTTCCTTCCTCTCGATTCTTACATCGACAATTACCCGACCCTCCGGATGGTGCCCGATTACGTATGGGACGCGATGAAGGTGGACGGCAAAATATACGGGATCCCGCGCTATTTCCCGGTTCAGTATGGAAAGACGCCTCTCATTCGCAAGGACTGGCTCGACAATCTCGGACTGAAGGTACCGACGAATTTCGAAGAGCTGAAAAAGGTAGCGATCGCCTTCACGAAGAACGACCCGGACGGCAACGGCAAGGATGACACGTACGGCATTATGCTCGCAATGGGCATTCAATACGACTATGACTTCGGCGTCAATTGGAACCCGGCGGCCTGGTACCACAAGAACAAGGAAGGCCAGATTATTCCGGGCGTCATTGCCGAGGAGAGCAAGGAACGGATTCAGATGCTCGCCGATCTATATAAAGAAGGCGCGATTCCGAAGGACTGGGCGGTAACGAAGATCGGGGACGTGAAGAAGGCGTTTTACGCCGGCAAATTCGGCATTTTCTACGAGCAAGCCTACGACAAGTGGCCGACCGACTTCCGTACGCTGAAATCCGTCAATCCGAATGCGGAGCTCGTGCCGATTCCGCCGTTCAAGGCGCCGGACGGATCGCAAGGCTTCAACGGGCTGTCAGGGTATTTCCAAATTTTCGCCTTATCCTCGAAGATGAAGGACGACCCGGACAAAGTGTCGCGATTCCTGGAGATGAACGACTATTTCCGAACTTTCATCCCGCTTGAGCAGCGAACGCCGGCCAATGCGAATTACGACTGGTTGAACGGCAAAAACGGGGTCGGCTACAAAATTGTAAACGGCAGTCAGGAAAATTCGGATTTCAGCCAGGGGCTTCAGCCTAGATTTTATCTGGAGTCCAGGTTCTGGGCGCCAAACGATGATGCGAACGAAGTTTCCAAGGTGGCGGTTGATCCGCTGCAGAAATCGCTGTTCAGCTCGATGGAAACGATGTTCAAGAGCTACAAGGCCTACATCAATCCGATCAACCGGATCAAATCCGAGATATACATGGAGAAATGGGCCGAGCTGGAGCAATACGTCCGTGACGAGCAAGCGAAGATGATCATCGGGCAAGCCAGTGTGAACGAGTGGGATGGCATGGTCCAGCGGTTTCTGGATAAAGGCGGCAAGGAAGTGCTGGACGATGTGAACAAGCTGTTCAAGGAAAAAGGCATCAAGGGTGAATGGAAATAAAATATAGAGATATGGTGAAGGAGAGAGCTCAGATGAGTCGATTGGTTTTGCAGAACGGCAGCATTTACACACCAGGTGGAGTTATCGAGAACGGTTATTTGATCGTTCGGGAAAATGGGGAAATTGAAGCGATCGGAGCTGGACAAGCCCCGTCGGCAGGTGATGCGGAAGTAAGAGATTGCACCGGCTTGCTTGTATTGCCAGGTTTCATCGATGTGCATGTGCATGGCGGCGGTGGTGTCGGGATGCTGGAGGCGACTTTCGAGGGGTTGGAGGGCATGAGCCGCTACCACGCGCAGTTCGGGACGACCGCCTTCCTCGCGACTTCGTCGACGACGGATATGGATCGAATCAAACGTGCGCTCCGCAATGCGGCTGAATCGATCGGCAAGACGACAGGCGCCGAGCTCGCAGGCATCCACCTGGAGGGCCCGTATTTGAACGAAATTCGCCGCGGCGCTCAGAGCAAAGACCATATCCGCTTGCCCCAAATTGACGAAATCCAAGAGCTGTTGAACGAGGCAGGCGGACATATCCGCCTCGTGACGCTGGCGCCTGAAGTGGAAGGCGGCCTGAAGGCTTCCGCATGGCTGGCAGAGCAAGGCGTTACCGTATCGGCCGGTCACTCTAACGCGACGTTCGCCGAGATGGAAGCCGCGGTTCAGCACGGGGTAAACCATACGACTCATCATTTCAACGGCATGAGTCCGTTCCATCATCGCGACCCGGGCTTGGCCGGAGCGGGTATGATATTGCCGGAGCTGACGACGGAGCTCATCTGCGACGGGATTCACGTGCATCCCGGCGCGGTTAAGCTGCTGTTCGAGGTGAAAAAGCCGGAGGGGGTCTGCATGATTACCGACGCGATCTTTGCGGCGGGATTGCCCAACGGCGACTACAAGAACATCGTTGTGAAGGACGGCGTCATTATGCTGTCGGACGGCTCCAGCTTGGCAGGCAGCTCGCTGACGATGCTGCAGGCGCTGAAGAATGTCATCCGGTTCACCGGGCTTTCACTCGAAACCGTGCTCCCTTCACTTACCGCTGTCCCGGCTCGTCAAGTGCGGCTGGATCAGACCAAGGGCTCGCTCGAGCCAGGCAAACACGCCGACTTCCTGCTGCTCACCCCGGAGCTGGAGCTGCAAGCAACCTTTGTCAGGGGCAAAGAAGTATACAGCGCTTAACACGCATAAAGAAGACTGTCTTGCAGGTCTCCAACCGCAGGGCGGTCTTTTCGCTTTCCAGCGGCGATTCTCCGCTTTACATTAGGAAAAGTCTGGACTATAGTTGGAAACGGAGAAGATTGAAACTCACATTTCGCAGGAGTGACGTGCGAAATGAGAGAGAGAGAGAGGAAAGGATGAACGTATGAAGCTGCGTATCGACGCCCATCAGCATTTCTGGAATTTGGACAAGGTGAGCTATCCTTGGCTCACATCGAAGCTGGCTCCTATTGACCGTACGTTCGAGGCGCCGGAGCTGGAGCCGCTGCTCCGTGCGGCGGGCATCTCGAAGACTGTCATCGTTCAGGCGCTAGACGCCTATGTGGACACGGACTACATGCTCGACACGGCGGCGGGACACGATTGGGTAGGCGGCGTTGTCGGCTGGGTGCCGCTAGACCGTCCGGACGAAGCGGCGGCCAAGCTTGAGCAGTATACGAAAAACCCGGTATTCAAGGGTGTCCGTCATTTGATCCACGATTTGGCGGATCCGGATTGGGTGATGCATGACTCGGTCATCGAAGGTTTGAAGGTGCTGGCCTCCTTCGGGATGACATTCGATTATGTGGCGGTGTTCCCGAATCACCTGAAGCACCTGCCGCTGCTGGCGGAGAAGGTGCCGGACCTGAAGATTGTCATCGACCATCTGGCCAAGCCGCCGATTGGCAAGGAGCAGTCGCAATGGACGAAGTGGCAGGGGGAGTTGGCGGCGGCTGCCTCATACCCGCAGATCTATGCGAAAATATCGGGTTTGAACACGGCGACCAGCAACCCGGGCAGTTGGACCGCAGACGACATTCGGCCGGCGATCGACGAAGCAGTAAGCCTATTCGGAGCGGACCGCGTCATGTGGGGAAGCGACTGGCCGGTTGCGCTGCTCGCGGGTACATATGCTCAGGTTTGGGAGGAAACGAACCGGGCGATCGCGTCCTATTCGGAAGCGGAACGGGATGCGATGCTGGGCGGGACCGCCATTTCGTTTTATCGAATGCAGGTGTAGCTGCACACCGCGGAAGTCGAACTAGCAGGCCGGAGAAGGAGAGATGACGATGCTCGCTATGCTGAAGCGGAAGCTTTCTCCGCTCAATGCCGTCGTATGGACGCAATTTTTAAGCTCATTTTCGGACAACTTGAATTTTTTTCTGATCGTCGGCATGGTAAAGCGCCAAGGTGTCGAGAATCCGGACGGCACAATCGCCTACATTCAAATGGCTTTTCTATGTGCTTATGTACTGCTGGCCCCTATCGTCGGCGCTTTCGCGGATAAGAAGTCGAAGGCGCACATCCTTTTAATTGGGAACGCGCTGAAAGCGACAGGGATCGCCTTGCTGCTATTCGGGTTGCCGCCGGTGCTGTGCTACTTGTTAGTCGGAGTCGGCGCGGTTGTGTACTCCCCCGGCAAATATGGCATTCTAACCGAGCTGACGAACAATGAAAACGAGCTGCTGCGCGCGAACGCCAAGGTGGAAGGCTCGACGATTCTCGCTATTTTGCTCGGCACGGTTGGCGGCGGTCTGCTGGCGCAAAACTCGGATTTGCCGGCTATTCTCGTCTGCCTCTGCGTCTACTTGCTGTCCTTGCTCATGACGCTGCTCGTGCCGGCCAGACCGGGCGACGCTTCGATTCGATACGGGCAAGCCGCCGTATCCTTCTTCCGTGACGTGAGGCGTCTGTTCGGCAACGTGAGGAGCCGCTTCTCGCTGATCGGCACCGGTGCGTTCTGGTTGACGGCGTCGGTGCTGCGCATCGCCCTGATCGCTTGGCTGCCGATCAATCTCGGCATCACGGATACGGATCAGCAATCGCTGATCATTGGTGTAACGGCCCTTGGCGTAGTCGCAAGCGCCTTCGTGACCCCGCGCTGGGTGCCGGCAGGGCGGCTGCATCGCGCCTTCTATTATGGGGTTGCCATGGTCGCTACCGTTATGATCGCCACATTCACCCACGAGCTGTGGTTGACGGTAACGCTTCTGTTTTTCACGGGACTGTTCGGAGGCATCTTCGTCATCCCGCTCAATACGATGCTGCAGGAAGAGGGAAAGCGGCTGATTGGCGCCGGCAAGACGATCGCCGTCCAAAACTTCTCCGAGAACGTGCTCACCGTATCAGGTCTGTTCATTTATTTGACACTGACGGAGATGGATGTCCCGGTCAATGAGTCTGTAATCGGCATCGGGCTTGTGCTGACTTGCTTCATTCTGTTCCTGGCGACACAGCTGGCGGCTATCAAACGAGCGGCGGTCACCTTCGAGAAGAACATACCCGGATCCTGACAACCCACACGCCATCGAGGAACAACTGACATTTGCTGGCGACCCAGTCAAGCCCGAGAAGGCTTGGCTGGGTTGTTTTAGTTTCCAAATTCCACTAGAAAAGGCCCGCGGCGACATGGTATATTGGAGAATAAAGGAGAAAGCTGTCGAATAGTGAATGGTAAACGCTTTCGTCCTTCTCGAGCCAAGATCAGGAGGCGAACCGAATTGTTTCTTGTAGACGCATTTCAGCAGCTTTCAGCTGCATTCGGCTATTACTTCGCGCATTCGGTTCTAGTCTGGCTCTCGCTTCCGATTGCTTTAGTTCGGGTGCTGCAGATCGCTTACCGCTCCAGAGTGCCTACTCCGGCGGCCATCACGACGGAATTCGCGGTGGAATTGACCCGATTGTTCCAATATATCCTGGCGCTCTCCATCGGAACGGCGGTGTCCCTCAGCCGGTTGAGCTCCTCTTCCTCGGCATGGGGCGAGATGTTCGCCGGCATCCGACTCGTCAAGTGGGAGTCTCTGCCTTGGGATATTGCCGGATTTCTTGTTGTGTTCGCGCTGTTCAATGCCGCTCTGACGCTGCTGTTCCGCTATGGGAAAGTCGGGGAGCTGCTTCAGCGCCTCAAGCTGCCACGGCATCGTATAGGGATTACGAAACAAGCTTTGCTGCTCGGGATCAAAAATTTGCTGCTCATACCCGTCAGCGTCATCTACGTGTTTCAAATGCTTCACTTTCTGTAACGCTAATTATTTGAATCCGGCAACGTGCTGCTTCATTACGAGTTGAAACAGTAGCACGCGGTGCTTGTCCGAACAGAAACCGTCAGGGAAAATTCCTGATGGTTTTCTTGTTGTATAGGAAGTTATAGACGGCAGAGTTGTGGATAAAGGTGCGTATGGCCTTCAATGCCCGGGTTCTGTGCTGCAGCGGCGAGCGTATGAAAGGGCCTATACGCTCTAGTCCGATTTTTTCGGACTAGGGAGCAGGGGTGCTGGCGCCATGGCGCTCGAAAAAACGGAACGCGATGAACGAAAGTATGACTGATGAGGGCAGGAAGAGGGAGTGGAGAAGCGAAGCGTCAGAGGACCATCAGGGGATCCTCCCTGATGGTTTCTTGACAAATAAGAAAGTTTAAATTCTTTACAGAACTAAAGCGTAAGGGTGCGCTTGCGAAGCGTGGTTGGGGGATTCAGCATCCATGTTGCCGCCTCGCAGCAACGGTGTCT
>NZ_BIMA01000093.1 GCF_004000845.1 Paenibacillus koleovorans NBRC 103111 | reverse complement strand
TGAATTCGGACTGCATAGCTTTTCCGGGCGGCGAGGCATGCAGTAGTCCGATTTTTTCGGACTAGGGAATAAGAGTGTTGGCGAGCGAGTGGAGCTGGTTGAGAGTATTCGACGGAAGGACGATCAGGGATCGTCCAGAGGCGGCTGTTCCGAACAAATGGAGGGGCATGTACGAAAGAAGAACCGAGGAGGGCGGAGGGCTGGAGTGGAGAAGCGAAGCGGTCACCTCCCTGATCCGGGCTCAACTTCAACGGAAATCTAATCAAAGGGCCAGGAGTTCAAGAGTGATCGGAACCCAGCCCGCCTGGCCTCCCTCTGCACAAAGGAAAGGCCTCGGACAACTGCCATCTGGATGATCCTCCCCCAGATGGTATTTCTTATGCAGCGAAAAGACGAGGCATATTTCCCTAAAATTATAATTGATAATGATAATCATTGCTGATATAGTAAAAATGAAAATCATTATCATTTATAAAGTTACATATCGGAGGGATAAACATTTATGCTAAAGGCAAGTAAGAAATGGTTTCTAATAGTATCGATTGCAGCTTTAACCATCACGACCACAGCATGCGGCACCGGAACTGACGGAGGCGCCACCGACCAAAAGCAAGGAGCGGCACCATCGGCCACCGTCTCGGCTTCTCCAACCGCCAGCCCGAGCCCGACAACAGCCACTGCAGTCAAGGTAGACGAAGCAAAGGTGGCGGAAGTCCTCGCCCAATTCAACAACGCAACCCCGGCCAAAGTGGTGACCGTCTCCGTTGCCATCGCCGAAATTCTCAATGAGCTTGGCGTGCTGCCAGTAGGCGTACCAACAACGAGCAGCAAGCTGCCGGCCGCCTATGATCAAGTACCGCGCGTAGGATCATCGCACCAACTGAACCTGGAGCTGATTGCCAAGCAGCAGCCGGATGTCGTGCTCGCACCGTCTTCACTGAAGACCAACCTTGAGAAAACGTTAGGCTCGGCCAACCTGAAGTCGGCGTTCGTGCCGGTTGACTCGCTAGAAGAACTGAAAATTACGACAGTAGCGCTAGGCAAAGTGTTCAAGCAAGAAGCGAAAGCGACAGCCTTCCTGGAAAATCATGCAAAAGCGGAAGCGGCCGCCCTTGAACTCGGAAAAGGGAAGAAGGCGCCTAAAGTGTTGTTCCTATTCGGATCCGCAGAGTCGCTTATGTTCATGAACGAGAGCACATTCGCCGGCAGTCTGGCCAAAAAGCTGGGGGCAACCAATATTTCCACGGAATTGCAGTTGAAAGACGCTTACAGCCCGCTTAATATGGAAAGCATAGTGACGACCAATCCCGACATTATCATGCTGGTAACTCACGGCGATCCGGCGGCGGCTGCCAAAAAGTTCGAAGAAGACATGAAGAAAAACGGCTCCTGGGAAAAACTGAACGCCTTCAAAAACGGAAAAATCAAAACGCTCGACTATACGCTGTTCGGCATTGCTTCGATTGCGAACGCTCCGGCTGCTTACAAGGAACTGGCGCAGGTGCTCTTCAACCAATAACATGACGGGGTGACGTTGACAAAATGAAGATGCTGGACAAGGAAATGATCAAGCTGCAATATTTGAAATTCGTTGATTCGGTCAAAACGCTTGTATTGAGCACGGTGGACGATCAGGGGACGCCATTCGTCTCTTACTCCCCGTACGTGAGCAAAGAAGGGAAGCTGTACATTTTCATCAGCCAAATCGCGAATCACTACAAGCATCTGGAAAACAATCCTTCGGTTGACGTTATGCTGATTGAGGACGAAAGCCAGACGGCAAATTTGTTCGCACGCCAGCGGGCAAGGTTTGTATGCGCAGCGGTGAATGTGGGGAATGAAGGGTACGACGACATTTTCGAGCAGTTCGGCGAACGGTTCGGGAAGAATATGATCGGAATGCTGCGCGGGTTGGATTTCTCGCTCTTCGAGCTGACCGTGTCCGATGGACGGTATGTGGCCGGGTTTGGCCAAGCGTTCGACATCGACCTGACGGGCGAGAAGTTCGAGCATGTAGCCCGGGACGGCCATGGAACGGCGAAGAAGACAGCGGAGTCGCCCGCTGCAGGAGGTACCCATCGATGAGCTACGCAACGGTACAGCCGATTTGGAATGCGGTGCAATCGAGGTTCTACAAAACGGCCCAGAACCTTGCCGTCTCGGATTTGTCGTTAAAGCAAGGGACCGCATCGATCGGCTACATGCTCCAGCATAACGCGGAAGTCGAGTACATGTTCGCCGAGTGGTTCTTTGGCAGGAAGATGCCGGAAGGGTTGGAGATGCAGACGAACGCCGGCCCGATTGGCAGCGACGCCGATTACACAGATCACGAGCGGCTGTTGAAAATGCTGAGCGATTCGAACGAGCATCTGCAAGCGGCCATGCGCGAGCTGCCCGAAGAGGCGTGGCATGTGCCGGTGGGCTCCCCGATGGGGGCGCCTTCCTCCCCGCTGGAGGCTGTCGGACGGCTGTTGTACCACACAGGCATCCATGCCGGGCAAATCTCGCTGATCTTGAAGTCGGCCAAGGCAAAGGAATAAACCAATAGTCCGCGTAAAATGACTTCGAACATAGAAAACCGTCCCCACCGGCACCGGAGGACGGTTTTTTGCTTGCCACCAGGATCAATCTAACTTACCGCTGATCCTTTTGTTTCAACACCGCCTCCAAGCGAAGCGGTCCAAGTTCTGCTCCTTAGCCCCAACGACAACACGTTTCACATGAAATAGCGTAAGGTTCGGGTCAATCAGGGAATTTTATCAAAACAAAATATTCAGCATCTTGTATTTTACTCAAATTTGAGTATTATAATTAGAGTAGTTAATACGGATTCAATCTTTCTAAAGGAGTGTTGCTTTTCCATGGCACCAAAAAAATCGTCGCATATTCCTTGGACGGTGGCGGGCTTAATGCTCGGGCTGCTGCTGGCTTCCTTGGATCAAACGATCGTCTCCACAGCGATGCCGACCATCGTGGGCAAGCTGGGCGGACTGGAGCAATATGTATGGGTGTTCTCCGCCTACTTGATCGCGAATGTCGTATCGATGCCAATTTTCGGCAAGCTGGGCGATATGTATGGACGCAAGACATTTTTCTTGTTAGGGCTAGTTGTATTCATGATCGGTTCCGCCTTATGCGGGACGTCGACGTCGATGACGCAGCTCATCGTGTACCGCGCGATCCAGGGGCTCGGAGGCGGCGCCTTGATGCCGATTACGTTCGCGATCGTATTCGATATTTTCCCGGCCGAGAAGCGGGGCAAGATGCAAGGATTGTTCGGAGCCGTCTTCGGGATATCGAGCGTCTTGGGTCCGCTTGCCGGCGCCTATTTCACGGACAACGTGGACTGGACATGGATTTTCTACATCAACTTGCCGCTCGGGGTCATTTCGTTGATTCTGATTTCGTTATTTTACCACCCGGTATTGCCGAATAATCCGAATCAGAAAATCGATTGGCTCGGCACCGTCGTGTTTGCCGCTTCGATCTTAAGCCTTATGTTCGCTCTGGAGCTCGGTGGAAAAGAATACGCTTGGAGTTCGGCGACCATAATCGGCCTATTCATAATAGCGGCGGTCTGCTTCATCTTGTTTCTGCTCATCGAGAGGAGGGCATCGTCACCAATCGTGCCGCTGCATCTGTTCCGCAACCGGTTATTCACCTCCAGCATGGGGACCAGCTTCTTCTACGGCGCTCTGATGCTGTCGGCCGCTACTTATATTCCGCTGTTCATCCAAGGCGTGTTCCAGGGCTCGGCCACAAGCGCAGGGCTGGTGCTGACTCCGATGATGTTAGGCGTGGTCGCTTCATCGATGATCGGCGGTCGGTTTATCGGGAAAACTTCGTTCCGCAACATCCTGCTGTTCTCGGTTGCGCTGTTGCTGATCGCTACGACGCTGCTCGGCTTCATTTCGGTCGAGACGCCGCGCTGGCAAGTAACGCTTTATATGATCATGATGGGGCTTGGCATCGGGGCGGCGTTCCCGGTAACCTCGATGTCCTCCTTGCACACAGTCAGCCCTCAATACCGCGGGGTCGTAACGTCGCTTGTCGCCTTTTTCCGCTCGATCGGGTCTGCCGTCGGGGTGACGGTACTTGGAAGCGTGCAAGCGAATGCGATGAAAAATCGGATGGCCGAGCTGCTGCCGGCCCAAGGAGGGGCGGCAGCACCGGCTGACGCTAGAGCTCTGCTGTCGCCCGAGTTCCAGGCTCATGTGCCGAAGCCGGTGCTGGATAAACTAATTGTCGGATTGGCCGATTCCATTGCTTTCGTCTTCCAGGTTACGATCATCATGGCGATTGTCGCCCTTGTCTTCATCCTGCTCATGGGCAAGGCGAAGCTGGAAATTCCCGGACGGAAACAACCGGGTCGCGAAGGCGGCGCCGCCGGGGGAGAGCCGGGCGCTCCAGCCCCAACCTCCGGGCACTAGACGGGTAGGGGACGCACAATGTCAATGAAGCTGGTACTGTTGGGATTGCTCATGGAGGCGGACAGCCATCCTTACGAGATGCGGCAAAAGATGAAGGACCGTTCGATGCTCCACTACATCAAGATGCAGGAAGGTTCGCTTTACTACGCGATCGATCAGCTGCGCAAGCAAGGGTGTGTGGAAGCGATGCAGACGGTAAAAGAGGGAAAACGCCCCGACCGAACCGTATATCGGATAACGGACGAAGGGAAGTCTCTATTCCAGGACATGCTGCTGGAGCAGCTCGCTGGGAACACCAGCGTGTTCCATCCGATGTATGCGGCTTTGCCCTTCGCCTGGAGCGGCGATCAACAGCGCATCCATGCTGTACTCGTGGAGAAGCTCAAACAACAGCAAGACAAGGTTCTGAAAATGGAGCAGGTTTACTTAGAGCATGTGCCGATCGTGCCGCGAAGCGTCTTGCACATGATGAAAGGGCAGTGGGAGCATGCCGTCGTAGAGCTGCGCTGGCTTGAGAGGCTGACGGAAGATGCGTCATGCGGAGCTTTGAATGTGAGAGGCGTTCCGATCGAGAACGAGTAACCGGTGCTAGTCAAGCCAACAGCCTTCTTTCCTTCAGCTAGAAGGAAAGAAGGCTGTTTCGCTACTTGGAGCTCGTGGTCTCTATCCAAAGGGATAGGACGGTGGCGAGCTTGTCCCGTTTGGCTTCGACATCTTGCATGTCGGAGAGGCGAATCGTGGCGCGGTCATTTGAAGCCCAATTCAGTAGACCGGTCGGGTCTTCCACCAGTCGCCCGGGTCCGGTAAGTGGCGCTGCCTTCGCCCCGCGATGGAGGACGAGCAGGAAGAAATCTTGGCCTCGCAATTGGAAGGTGATGCGATCGTCATCCTCCCATGCAAAGCTGGGTGCATTCCATTTGATCCGCTCCTGCAAGTGCGGCTGGGCCGTTCGAATGATCGAGCGCACAGCTTCAATTTCCGCTTTCAAGGGGTGGACGAGCTTCGTCATAAAGTCTTCGACTTGATCGGCGGCAGTTAGCTTCGACCGCTTGGAAGTCGTGGACGGGTTGCTTTTGTTGCTAGCCGGCATAGGTGAACTCCTCTCTTAATCTTACTGAAGTAAAACTTATGCCCCTATCATAACATAAAACACCTCGAACAAGGTTTGGCGCGGTCGGCGTCGATCCACCGTGCGATTTGCTCCAGGTCCTCGTGCCATCGAATAGATCGTATTGAATGGCGAGCACTAGGGACTCGGATATGAAGGTTTCCTCCTTCTCGGAATCGCTTCTCAAGCAGACAAGACTAGGGTACTATGAAAATAGATACCAACTACATAGTGAGTATACTCATTAATCACAACCCGAGCGTACGCTATTCTATTTCAGCGTCGAGGAGCTTTTTTATGACCTCAATTCACGATCTGCACCTTAACTCAACTCCAACAGCAGGTTCAGCCGCAGCCCCATCGACGGATTCAACCCCATCGGCAGGCCAATTGTTGGAGACCTTGATTCGCACTACCCATCAGCTCCATTTGCAATTCGAAGCTCATTTGGCCGCCTATGATGTACCGTCCTATTTGACCGGCCCGAGGCTTCGGTTTCTCGTCACGGTGCAGGAGGCGGGGGCGATTCGGATGAGCGACATTGCCGAGCGGCTCGGCATCAAACCCCGCACGGTCACGCAATTCGTGGATGCGCTGGAGGCGGAGCACATGCTGATTCGTCAGCCGGATCCCGATGACCGACGGGCTACGTTCGTGCGAGTCACCAAGGCTGCAATTCCGTTGATCGCTCGCGCAAGAGCCGGGATGAGCGAGGCGGCCGAGCAAGTGCTCGCCCATTTGCCCCAGGAGCAACGAGAACAGCTTCATACCATTTTAAACCGAGTATCGACTATCAACTAAATCATTCCGGAGGGGATCCCTATGAAAGAAAAAGCGGCGCCACTGCCGATCATGATGTTCGAGAATCAAGAAATCTTCGAAGCTTGGCTTGCGCGGCATTATGATTCATCGCCTGGGCTACGACTGCAAATCGCAAAGAAAGGCTCCGGCTTGACGACGGTCAATTACACGGAAGCGCTCGATGTGGCGCTCTGCTACGGCTGGATCGACAGCCAGAAGGAAGCGATGGACGAGAAGACATGGCTGCAGCGCTTCACCCCGCGGGGCAAGAAGAGCATCTGGTCGGTCGTCAACAAGGACAAAGTGGCCGTGCTGATCGAGGCGGGGCGGATGAAGCCGTCCGGACAAGAGGCGATCGATATTGCAAAGCGCAACGGGCAGTGGGACAGCGCCTACGAGCCGCAGAGCACCGCCGCCGTCCCTGAAGATTTTGCCGCGCTGCTGGACCTCCATCCGAAGGCGAAAGCAACGTTCGAGGGGCTTAAGAAAAGCGAGCGGTACTCGATCTTATTCCGTCTGGCCCAAGCGAAGAAGCCAGAGACAAAGGAGAAACGGATGCGGGAGTTCGTCGAGCAGCTGGAGGGCAAGGAGTAGACGGAGTAAAACAGAAATCATTTAAAAAACCATACCCGCGCAGGTATGGTTTTGTTGTGCCGGCTGGCCTCCCTTTGCAGCAATTGAACTCTACTTCAATCGCTGTGGGAGCGACTTCAGTCTCTTTTTGATACGTGTCCGCTCCAGGATCTGACAGGCTCCCCCAAGTAACGCCTACGAACGAAAGCAAAACCAAACACGGCAGGAAGAGGGAGTGGAGAAACGAAGCGTCCGTCTTTGAAAGCGCTGCCCAACCTCAATACCAATCAAGGGCCATGCTTTGTAAGTTTTTGGGGACAATCACAAATTTAATTATCGCAGCCAAGCGTCGGCCTCATCCGTTTTCTTAGGCGCCGCTTTATGCTTTTTCACAAGCTTCGGCAAATATTTGATGCCCCGGATCATGCTTCCCTTGCAGATTGGGCATTCCGGCGAGGCAGAGGAGGCCAGCTCCTCCCGCGTCCACGCCTTGCAGGATTGATCGCGGCAGCGCCAGACGGGGACAGGAGACAGCTCAGGCTTGGCAGTATCGGTATGCATATGTACGTCACCTCCACTCGATGTAAGATACCCGCACGACGCGGTTTCCATTCGGTTGGAAGCAGCTCACGTTCAGTGCTTTCCTATTCTACTGCACAAGCGCGACGCTGTCACCTCTTATTCCATGTTGATCACGACATTGCCTTTTTTGCGGCCGGTATCGACGTATCGATGCGCCTCCTGCAGCTGCTCCAGCGAATAAAACCGATCGATAACGGGTCTTAGCCGGTCCTCCTCGTACAATTGGCGCAGGAAGAGCAGGTTGTCGCGGTTTTGGATCAGGCCGGTGGCGGCGAAGAGAGCTCGTTTGCCCTTGAAAAGCGAAGTGCGCCCCATACTCAGCAGGATGGAGAGAGACGGGACTGTGCTCATATAGATGCCATTCGGTTTCAAGGCCCGTTTGCAGCGGGAGTACGAGCTTTTGCCGACGGCGTCGAAAATGACGTCATACATTGCTTCGTGGCACGTGAAATTCGTTTGCGTATAGTCGATGACATGATCGGCTCCGTAAACGCGAACCAAATCCAAATTTGCCGTGCTGCATACTCCGGTGACTTCCGCTCCGTAGTATTTGGCAAGCTGAACCGCATAGATGCCGACCGCGCCGGATGCCCCGTTGATCAGCACCTTCTGTCCGCGTACGATTCGAGCCTTGTCACGCAGAAAGGTTAAGGATGTCGTTCCCCCGTCGGACAAGGCGCTTGCATCTTCATACGGCATCGAGTCGGGCATCGGCACGAACAAGCCGTCTTCGGGCAAACAGTTGTATTCGGCGTGGCAGCCAAAGCTGGATACGCTCAATCCGAATACCCGGTCGCCTGGGCGGTACTTGGTCACACGGCTCCCTACGGCATCGATTTCGCCGGCGAATTCGGTTCCTTGTATCGCATATTTCGGCTTGCTCAGTCCGTACATCACCTTGACGATGAATGGGTCGCCTTTCCGGAAAGCACAATCCGATGGCCCCACCACTGCGGAACGAATGCGGATTCGTACCTCATGCTCTTTTGGCTCCGGCTTGTCGACCTCTTGCAGCTGCAATACTTCTGGAGCTCCATATTTAGTGCAGATGACAGCTTTCATGCGCGTCCCTCCATGATCCCGATTGATCCGATGCTTCTCTATCCAGAGTAACGTTCGACAAGGAAGGGTGGCTAGCTACTTAAGTATGGTTCTGCGAGCAAGTGATGTATTAATCCAGCAAGCCGAGCTCGCGCGCACGTGCAACCGCTTCGGTCCGGCGTTCCACCTGCAGCTTGGCGAAAATGGTTTGGTTGTAGCCCTTCACAGTGCTGAGGGCGAGGTACAGCCGCTCGCAAATCGCCTGATTGGAAAGCCCCTCGGCGATTAGCCTAAGCACGTTCAGTTCCCGCTCGCTTAAAAGCTCGATCAGGACGAGCTGCCCGGATGCGAGATGGCTATCATTCGTCTGCCGATGCCGATGCTTATGCAGTTCCAGTTGGTCGGTTTCCCATGCGGACAGCAGTTTGTTTGCATAAGAGGCGGAGGACGAAGTCCCGCGCCTCGTCACGTCGTGAAGCAGCTGCGCCATCGGCTTGCCTTCCTCGAGGAACAGCCGGATGAAGCCGGCCGGCTCGGCGAGCGCGAGCGCCTCCGCGACTTGCTGCTCCGCTTGCTCGCGCTCGCCCAATCGGCTCAGCGCCAATGCCTGCAGCGTCATCGCCCGGAGCCGCTCATCCGCCCAGCCGCTAGCTTCCGCCTGCCGCCGCCAAGCTTCAAGCGTCTCGTAGGCGGCTCCAGCCTCGCCTTGCGCCAGCTGCACCTGTGCGCAGCTCAGCGGAAGCTCGTATGCCACGGAGAGCTTGGCAGCGGCAGGCAGGTCGCCGCGGCGCAGCAGCACTTGGATTTGCGCCGCTGCAATGTCCGGCTGCAGCAGGCTGAAGCCGTGCCGGCGCACGAAGAGCTCTGCCCCGTCGATCAGCGCCGAAGCTCCCGCGAGATCGCCTAGCGCGAGCTTCACCCGTGCCAGGAACAGCTCGCTCGCGACGAACCGATCCGTGTTCTCCAGTTGACGCGCAAGGTGGAGGCTTAGTTCGCCGTGGTGAAGGGCGGCCGCGAGATCGTTACGCTCGTAGCTGATTCTAGCGAGCCCATGATGCGCTTCGCAAGCCGCCGGCACCGGTGGATCGCCGGCCAGCTCCAGCACGCGCCTATACGTTGCGGTCGCGAGGTCGAGCTGATTGTCGGCCTCCTGCATGTTGCCGAGTCCGATCGTCGCCATCAGCAGCACGATCCGATGACCGATCGCCTCGCTGATCGCGATGGCTGCGCCATAAGCTTCCCTGGCGGCGGCTCGGTCGCCTTTCAGGTGATGCGCATAGCCCAGCGTCCAAGTAGTGGCGGTCCGAACCGGCAGGTTGTTCGGATGCAGCAGTTCAAGCGCCAGCCGGGATTGATCGATGATCGTGTCCGCTTCATGCCGGCTAACCGCGAGCGTCGCTCGAATCGAGGCTATGTGACCCAGCAGGTCGCGGCGGTTGGCCGCATCCGTCGGCATGCCCTCGAGCGCGGCTTCGGCCGCTCGCAATTTGGGCTCGACGCCGTTCATCCGCCCGACCATCAGCATCGCGGAGGCATGGATGACAAGAAGGGAGGGCCTGCCCGCCAGGACGTCTGCCGGCTGAGATTCCAGCCATTGCAGCACCGGCCCGGTCCCCCCGCGAAAATGCAGCGGCATCCCGTTGCCCTCGATCAGGCGCGTCGCAAGGTCGACATCCTGGGCGGCTGCCGCATGCTGAAGCGCGTCGATCTCGAAGCCGTTCGCCTCATACCAGGCGCTGGCGCGTTTGTGCAGTTCGGGGATGGAGGCAGGATCGACTCCATGCGGATGTCCTTGGTAGAGGAGCTGCCTCAGCAGCTCGCCGAACAAATGGTGGTACCGATACCAGCGGCGTTCGTCGTCCAGAGGCAGGAGGAATAGGTTCGCCCGCTCCAGCTCGTGCAGCATCTGTTGACTGGGGGTGGCAGCAGTGCCCAAGACGGCGTCGCAAATCGGCCCGCTCAGCCGGTCAAGAATGCAAGTGAGAAGCAGGAACGCCTGGACGGAAGGCGACAGCTTGCTCAGTACATCTTCCACTAGATAGTCCAGCACGAAGCGATGGCTGCCGGTGAACGTTCGGAGAACATGCTCCGTATCGGAATGCCCTCTCAATGCGAGACCGGCCAACTGCAGCCCTGCGATCCAGCCTTCCGTCCGGTCGGCCAGCAAAGCAACGTCGGCAGGCGAGAGGCTCAAGCCCATCGCTTTGTTCAGAAAGTGCTCGGCTTCCGAGCGGGTGAACCTCAAGTCGGCGATTCGCAGCTCCGTCACTTGATCCCGCGCTCTCAGACGAGCGATCGGCAGCTTCGGTTCTTCACGGGTGGCGATAATCAGATGAAGACGGGGCGGCATATGCTCCAACAAAAAAGCAAGCGCCTCGTCCGCTTGGGAAGATTGAACCAAGTGGTAATCGTCAAGCACGAGTAGAAAAGGGGAGGCATTATCGGCTATATCCCGAACTATTGCCGTCATCATGGATTCGATGGAAGGCGGCTGCCCGGCGGCAAGAACGCCAAATACGCCTTCTCCAATTCGTGCCTCGACCGTCTGCAGCGCAGCAATCAAGTACGTGAGAAAGCGAATCGGATCGTTGTCCCGTTTCGAGCGACAGCCAGGCGACCCGCCTGCCGTTGCAGGCGGCCCATTCGCTGACCAGCGTCGTTTTGCCGAAACCGGCGGAAGCGGCGACAAGCGTCAGCTTGCGATGAAGCCCCTCAGTCAGGCGGTCGAGCAAGCGTGTCCTGGAGACGGATTTCGGCCGAGGCGGCGGGACGTACAGCTTGGTGGTTAGGAATGGAATCGACATATTTCCATTATAAAGAGGACGGTTTGGAACCGTCAACATCGCCCGGCAGACAACAAGCGTTACTTTACGGTGAGAATGACATTTCCTCTCTTATGCCCTGCCGAGACGTACCGGTGCGCTTCTGCCGCCTGCTCCAACGGATAACGGCGGTCGACGACGGCTCGCAGTTCCCCCGATTCCACTAATGCGCGAAGAAACGGCATATCTTCCGGCAATTCCTTCGCGACTCCTTGTCCCTCGACAGATACGAATACTCCGTTCGGTTTCAAAGCAGCACGTCCCATCGCTTTCGACAGTTTTCCTACGGCATCGAAGACGATATCGTACCGATCATCGCGTTCCGTGAACGATTCCCGCGTATAATCGAGTACGCGATCCGCTCCCAACGAGCGAACGAGCTCCTCGTTGGCACCGCTGCATACCGCCGTTACTTCGGCTCCGAAATGTTTTTTGGCCAACTGGACCGCCGAAGTCCCTACGGAGCCCGAGGCTCCATAGATCAGCACATGCATACCGCTGCGAATTCGAGCCTTGCGCAGGAAATGAAGCGCCGATGTGCCTCCGAATGCGACGGCGGCCGCTTCCTCATAGGTCAAGCTCGCGGGTTTGAGTGCTACCATGGCATCTTCCCTCAGGCAGACGTACTCGGCGTACCCGCCAAACCGCAAGCCTGTCATCGCGAACACCGCGTCGCCTTGTTTGTAGCGGGTTACGTTCCTACCCACGGATTCCACGACGCCGGACAGCTCCACGCCCAATATCGGCTTGCGCGGCTTCGTTATTCCGAGCACGAGCCGCATCGGGATCCAGAATAGCGGAGGGCACTGGAAGCTGCGAATTCTGCAGTCGGCCGACGTGACCGATACGGCGTGAACGCGAATCAACAGCTCATGCTCCTTCGGCACCGGATTGACAACCTCTTGGAGTTGAAGCACCTCGGGGGAGCCGTATTTTGTGCATACGATCGCTTTCATGATTGGACCTCCACCTAGCTTGCTTTTACATAGAAGTATAGTAGGGGATGGGGAGGATATGAAGCTACTTAAGTAGGTAATTATTCTAATCTTAGAAACCGCGTTCCCATTATAGTAAATAAAAAAGAGGGAGCGGGGAGCTCCCTTAGCTGGTCATCACGTCCGGCGCATGTAGGCTTTGACCGTAATCGGGGCGAACACGGCTACTATAACTCCGGCTCCGATGAGGGAGATGACGAGATCCCAACCGACGGTGCCTGAATTGGTGAGCTCGCGGACGGCGGAAATGAGATGCGAGATCGGGTTGAGCTTGACGAACCATTGCAGCCAGCCCGGCATCGTCTCGACCGGCACGAAGGCGTTGGACAAGAAGGTGAGCGGGAACAGCACGAGCATCGAGATGCCTTGTACGCTGGAGGCCGTGCGGGAGATGACGCCGAAGAAGGCGAAAATCCAGCTTATGGCCCAGGAGCAGAAAATGACTAAAATCGCGGCGAGCGCTACATGATCCAATCCACCGTCCGGGCGGTAACCCATCAAGTAGCCCATTGTGAACGTCAGTACGGTTGCGATTGTATACCGAATCGTATCCGCCAGAAGTGCTCCGGCGAGGGGGGCGATCCGTGCGATAGGCAGCGATTTGAAGCGGTCGAACACGCCTTTGTCCATATCCTCGCGCAGCTGGACGCCGGTCACGATGGACGTGGTGATGACCGTCTGGACGAGAATGCCGGGTATGATAACGGGCAAGTAGCTGCTCACGTCTCCTGAGATGGCTCCGCCGAAAATATAGGTGAACATGAGGGTGAAAATGATCGGCTGCAGCGTCACGTCGAACAGCTGCTCCGGCGTGCGGCGGATTTTGAGCAAGCCTCGGTAGGCCATCGTCAGCGAGTTGCGGAGCGATTGACCGAAGCTTGTGTGGTTTTTTAAGGGACGACCGGACTGGATCGTTGTCGTTCTCATTGGGTTTTAACCTCCATTTCGTTTGAAGCTTTTGACTGGGCTGCGGATGGGGCTGCTGTTGCGCCTGCGGCTGCGGCTTCGGGAGAAGCGGAGCCGTCTTGTGCGGCATGGCCGGTGATGGCGAGGAACACTTCGTCCAGTGTCGGCTTCTGCACGCTCATCTCGGCGAGATGGACGCCTGCTTCGCGCAGGGCGAGGAGCAGATCCGTCACCAAGTCCGCGTCCGCCATCGGCGCGGTAATATTTGCGGCTTCCGACGATACGCTGGAGGTCACGTTCAGCACACGCTCGACGATGCGGCGCGCTTCCTCGATGTCCGAGGCCCTGCGGACCCGGAGCTGCAGCGACGAAGTGCCGACGGACGCTTTCAGCTCATCGACCGTACCTTCAGCCACGACGTGGCCGCGGTCGATGACGGCGATGCGATCCGCCAACTGGTCAGCCTCGTCCAAGTATTGCGTCGTCAGCAGGACGGTCGATCCGGTTTTCACGAGCCGGCGAATCGTCTCCCACATTTGGGAGCGGGTTCGCGGGTCGAGCCCCGTGGTCGGCTCGTCAAGGAAGATGAGCGGCGGCTGGGCGATCAGGCTGGCTGCCAGGTCGAGCCGGCGCCGCATACCGCCGGAGAAGTTCTTGAGCGGTCGCTTCGCCGCCTCCGTCAGCCCGAACTCCTCGAGCAGCTCGGCCGCTTTGCGCTTCGAGTCGGCGCGGCTCAGGCCGAGCAGCCGGGAGAAGATGATCAGGTTCTCCGTGGCGCTGAGCGATTCGTCGACCGAGGCGTACTGCCCTGTCACGCCGATCAACTGCCGTACGATCTGCGACTCCTTCACGACATCGTGCCCGAAAATCCGCCCCGTCCCGGCGTCCGGCCGCAGCAGCGTCGCCAGCATGCGGATTGTGGTTGTTTTACCTGCGCCGTTCGGGCCTAGCACGCCATAGATCGATCCAGCGCGCACTTGCAGGTCCACGCCGTCCACGGCTTTGTTGTCGCCGAATGTCTTCACGAGCCCTCGCGCTTCAACGGCCCATTCGCTATTTGCAACGTTCATTAATGATTCCTCCTAAGGTAGGGAAAACTGATCTCGAGATGATTCTAGCGCACATAATTAAACTGAATATAAACGAAATGCATGAGCGCAGAAAAACCGTCCTGACGGACGGTCTTTTCGTTGGTATTATAGGTTACTTGGTTTGGGCGGTTACCGGGAGCTGGAGAAGCGCATCACGATTAACAGACTCGATTTTTCGTATTTACCCGATAAGCAATATTATAGCGTTCAGGATTCAGAATAGCTAGCGCATTAGACAAGGGGGGGCAGAGGATATTTGCTTTCCCTTTTTTCTTTATGCCCGAAGCGCCTCCGGTCCTGAATACTATACGATCGTATAATACCGGAGAGGCGGCCCCCCATGATACATTGAATCTCGGAAAGGGAAAGAAGGAATGAACATGGGGGTGTTGGAATGGGTTGGCTGGTGACGATTCATGTGCTGGCGGCGGTGCTGGGTATCGGACCGACGTATTTCGGTCATATTTTGCTTCGCAAAAACCAGAGCCGGGAACAGCTGCTGGATTCGCTGGCGTTATTCGGACGGCTGAATTATTTTCCGAAAATCGGCGGTACGCTTGCCGTGGTTTCGGGGATTTTGCTCGTGGCGTTGACGGGCTGGGAGTTTTCGGATTTATGGATTGTCGCTTCCTTGGGTGTATACGTAATCATCCAGGTCATGGTAGTGGGCATGCTGGGGCGAATTCTGAGCCGGCTTGCGCAATCGCTCAGTGCGGTTTCGGAACGTGAGATGGTGGTGCAGGCCGACAGCTCGGTGCTTCTCGCACAAGCGAACCGGGTGTATTACACCGTTTCCGTGTTGGGTTTGGTATTGATTCTGCTGATGGTCTTAAAGCCGATGTGAAGCTTCGGTTGAGCAAAGGATTCCATCTAAAATCCAAGGAGGAGTATTAATTTAATGAAACGTCTAGAGGGAAAAATCGCTTTCGTATCGGGCGGAGGCCGCGGAATCGGTGCTGCAGCCGCAATGGAGCTGGCCCGGCTTGGAGCCAAGGTGGCGGTCAATTATGTCCGCCAGGAGGAGGCCGCTCAGGCTGTCGTGGACCGAATTCGGCAAGCCGGGGGAGAAGCCGCGCTCGCGCAAGCGGACGTACGGGATCCTGAGCAAGTTCATGCAGCATTGGCTCCCATTCGGGCTGCCTGGGGGGAGGTCGATATCCTGGTGAGCAACGCGCACATGTCCTTTGTCGTGAAGCCCATTCTGGTCATGCAATGGGAGGAGCTGGCGCAAAAACTGCAGGATGAGATGAAAGCCGCTTTTACGCTAACCCAAGCCGTTCTGCCGGCTATGATCGAGCGGCGATACGGTCGCTTGATCTATATATCCAGCAATGCGTCTGAAGCGCCGGTTCCATATATGGCGGCTCATGGTTCGGCCAAAGCGGCGTTGGATGCCTTCGTCAAATATGTGGCTCAGGAGGCTGCCCCGCATGGGGTGACCGCGAACCTGGTTTCCCCCGGACTGGTGGAGACGGAAGCATCCAGCATAACGCCGGAAGCATACAAGCGGCAGCTTGCCGCCATGACACCGCTGCAACGGGTGGGGCTGCCGGAGGATATTTCCGGTGCAATCGCGCTGTACGCCAGCGAGGAGAGCCGGTTTATGACCGGAACCCGTCTGCAAGTGAACGGCGGAGCTCGGATGGATTAGTATATCGGCCTTTACCGAGGCCAAGAGAAGCCGCATGTGTTGCGGCTTTTTTCTTACATTCCTTCACAGTTAGCCTCTAATGATGGCTGGAAAAAGGACTTCGGCGAGGGAGCGGCGAATCGCTATAGGATCACGTTCAAGAGGAATGAAACGATGCCGAACGACAAGGACGAATTCACAACAGCATGGAACGGGCGGGATTCGTTAAACCGGATCGAGCTGAGAGAGGATCAATATATCGCAAGCCGCGATGAGCCGTTATCCCGGTTTCGCCGGTTTTTGACCGAGGGGGCGGCCGGCAAAACAGTATGGAGCTTGTACGGTACGGCCGGAATCGGCAAAAGCTTTCTGCTGGACGCGTTCCGTCGTTTGGCTGACCGCGCAGGCGCGTGCATGCTTCAGGTAGACAGCCGCGATTTTAACCATAAAGGAGATTTGCTGCTGCGGCAGCTCTTAAAGCTTTTGCCGGACGAATCGCAAGCGCGATCCGATTCGTCGGACAGCTGGCTCACGCGATTGGGTCGATTGGCCGCGCGAGGCCGGGTGGTGATAGCACTGGACACGTATGAGGAGATGGGTGACCTCGACGGCTGGATTCGGGAGCAGTTTATTCCCAACCTGCCGGACGGCGTTCTCTTGATTTTGGCGGGTCGCTACCGGTTGAAGGACAAATGGATTTTATCGCCGGCGCTGCGGGAACGGATTTGGTTTATGCCGCTCGAGCAATTGTCCGGCTCGGAGAGCGCCGCTTATTTGCGGCAATGCGGGCTGGACGACGAGGAGTGGATCGAAGCCGTCTGCCGCAAAACCGGCGGTCATCCGCTGGCACTGGCGTTGGCGTCGGTCGTACGTCCGCAAGAGGATTGGGCCGGCAAGTCCGGGGACTGGGCGGAGTGGTTCGAGCAGTTGGCCCATATTTGGCTGAGGGAAGTGCCGGATGCCGCGCTCCGGGAGGTGGTCGAGACGGCGGCCGTGCTGCTGCATCTTAACCGGGAAGTGCTGCAGGCGGTCCTGGACCGGGACCTGGACGACGGGACGTTCGGGCAGCTCGTCTCCTTGTCCTTCGTTCGGAAGACGGAGCGCGGCTGGATGCTCCACGATCTGATGCGGATGGCGACGCGCAAGCAGCTGGAGGAACGGACGCCGGCTCATTTCGAACGCCTGCGCGGGCGAGCGGCGCTCTATTATGCGGCGCGGATCCGCGAAGCCGCTCCGTACCGGAGCACGGAATGGGAAGTCGGGGAGCTGTTTTATTACACGGGGATTCCGCTCATTCGCTCGTTGCTCCAAGCGTATTCCCGCGGCCGGTACACTTGGGAGCCGGTGACGCTTGCCAATCTGGGCGAAGGCGAAGCCTATATGCACCGACGGCTCGAAGAGGCCACACCGCTATCGTTATCGGGGATGGACCCCGAGACGGAAGAGCATTTTGACGAGTACGTGAGCAAAGAAGAGATGACCCTGACCATCAAACACCTGGAGCTGCGCAACTGGGTCGAGCTTGATCCGCAGTCGGTAATGCTGCTGCGTACGGCTGAAGGGGAAGCGATCGGACTAGCCGTCATCGTTCCGATCCATCGGGGGACGTTGCCGGCCTTAAGCCGCGATCCGTTCGCCGGCCCCTACTTGCACTCCCTGTCGCCTTCGGAGCGCCGGCAGTTGGAAGCCGAACCGTCCGGCCAGGCGGGATGGTTCATCCGGACCATCGACTACGCCGATTGGAAAAACCAGGACATGGTGCTTGAGGCGATGTATTTGATGTTTTCGTATATGTGCTCGGGCGGCTTGTTTTTCGCTTCGCCGCCGCCGATGGAATTTTTCCGCATGTCGCATCTGAATCTCGGCTTTCAACCGGCTGCGGGAGTAGTCCATCAGCATTATGACGGGAAAACGCCGACCCCCACGTTTGTCCTGGATACGAGGAGAGACAAGCTGGAGTCGTTCCTCCGCTTCGTGCTGAGACGCGGCGGTCTCCCGGACGAGCTCGATTGGTGGTCCGGACCGGGCAGCCGGCTGACGGAGCGGGAACGGGAGGTGGTTGCTCTCGTGTTCGAAGGGTTGACAAATGGGGAAATCGCCAAGGCGTTGTTCGTCAGTGAAATCACGGTGAAAAAACATGTCAGCGCAATCTATGGCAAGCTTTCGGTGAAAAGCCGCAGCCAGCTGATCAAGCTGTTTTCCGGAAAACCTCGTATCGGTTAAGGGGGAAGTGCCGCCGCCAGCTCGTATTCCTTTGGAATGCGGGCTTTTGTACATACTAGAGTACCGCTATTTGGCGAAGTAAAATAAACAATTGACATTGTATCGGCCTGACGGGTATATTGTGTATATCCACTATACACAATTTAAAAAGGAGGCTGGCTTTATGCTTGCGTTAGATATTAGAAGCTTAAATAAACAATATGAGCATTTTCATTTGAAAAACATATCTTTTCAATTGGAAAAAGGCTATATTATGGGATTTATCGGAGCGAACGGCGCAGGAAAAACAACCACGATCAAATCCATTTTGAATTTAGTTCGGATGGATAGCGGCGAGATTCGAATTATGGGCAGGACGATGACCGAGCACGAAGTCGAATTGAAACAAGAAATCGGCTTTGCATTCGGAAACATTGATTTCTATACTCGAAGCAAAATCAAGACGTTAACTAGTGTAATTAAAAAGTTCTATCTTAATTGGGACGATCAAACCTATTACAAGTATTTGACAAGATTTCATTTGAATGAAAACAAAAAAATAGCTGAATTATCAACCGGGATGAAAGTAAAATACAGCCTGGCTCTCGCTTTATCGCATGGGGCAAAGCTTCTCATTCTTGATGAACCGACAAGCGGGCTTGATCCGGTTGCCAGAGACGACTTATTAGACATTTTCCAAGAACTGGTGCAAGACGGAGAGATCAGCATTTTGTTCTCGACCCATATCACATCCGATTTGGAGAAATGCGCGGATTATATTACTTTTATCGATAACGGACGAATTATCAACAGCACGGAGAAAGAACAATTTATTGATACTTATCGCTTGGTCCAAGGGAAGGAAGAACAATTGCCTCTGGTCAAAGATCGATTAATCGCCTTCAAACTAAATTCATTTGGATTCACAGGATTAATTCACACCCGTGACCTCGATCCAACCTTGGATATAAAGTCCGCCTTGCCTAGTCTGGAGGAGATCATGATCTATTTTTCGAAAAAGGAGGTTGCGTATGTATAACTTGTTGATCAAAGAGTTACGGCTCGGCGTCAATCCTTTCTTTTATGCAATGCCCTTCTTAACGGGCGCCTTGATGCTGATTCCCGCATGGTTGTACTTCATTGTGCTTCTTTATTTTTGTTTCATCACGATTCCGAATATGTTCGCGGGTTATAAGACTCAGAATGATTTGATCTTTACGAACATGCTTCCGGTTACCAAAAAAGAGATCGTAAAAGCCAAAATAACCGTTATTGTGCTCCTGGAACTGATGCACATTGTCGTTGCCATGATTTATGGGCTGATTAGTGTTCGCTTATATCCGAATTTGACATACTACTTCTTTGGACCTTCCTTAGGCTTTTGGGGACTATGCTTCGTCATGCTCGCGATTTTCAATCTTATCTTTATTGCCATGTACTATAAGACCGCGTACAAATACGGTGCAGCAACGATTGTATCCATTACAGCCGCAATTGTTTTTGCCGGAGGGGCGGAATGGCTCGGCATACAGAACTCCTTCGTGTTCGATCTCTTGAAAGGAGAGGGCCTGGATCATCTGGTTACTCAGTTATCGATTCTGAGCATGGGCATTGTGATATTTGCCATATTTACGATCATCGCTTATCATATTGCCATCAAACGGTTTGAGAAAGTTGAAACATAATGAATATAGCGATTTCGAATACCTCGGGTACACCCATCTATCAGCAGCTTTTTGAACAAATCAGCGCTCAAATTCTAAAGGGCGAGCTGGAGACAGGGTATAGCTTGCCCCCAATCCGACAAGCGGCGACGGAGCTTCGCGTTAGTATTATTACGGTGAAGAAAGCGTGGGAGGAGCTCGAACGAGCGGGGTTGATTTACACCGTAACCGGCAAAGGATGTTTTATAGCCGAGCTCACGCCCGACGAGATTCTTCAGAAACGCAATGATATGATCTTGAAGCAAATGGTACTTGACACCGCCTACTACAAATCTTTCGGCCTCACGGTAGAAGAAGTGTTTGAGCTTTTGAAGAAGGTTTATTGAAAGGGCAGAGAGGCACAGAAAACCACGTCCATCGGACGTGGTTGATTGGTTTGTACTAGCAGGAGCAAACCTCCGGCCTCATTGCTGCCAGTGGGGCGCACTCAAGCCATGGTCAATTACTGCAGTTGCTGACCGCCGGACTGTTTTTTCTTCATTGTCCCCCCTATGATCAAGGCTACATAGATTACAATGGCAATCGAATCTATCAACGTATCCGTAAGCGAAGCAGCGTCAATCCATGCCGTCACGCCCAGAATAACCATCAATCGGACGATCAAGATCGCCGCGATCATCCATGCGGCAAACAAAGTCATTGATCGCTCTCTTTGGAAAGACATAATAATGAATGCGATGCCGAAGACTAGATTTTCCACTGTGATAATGTGCCAAACATACGTAAATACCGTCTGGGTATCCATGGATATCGTCCGTATGTCGAGGGCTGGCAGCACAGCGGATTGCCCATTCCATGCATGTGTGAAGGCAAACAGCATCGCAAGAACGCCTGCAATTAGAAAATAAAAATTCCTAATCTTCATGTTCATCACAGCCCTCCCTGGAAATTGTCGGTTCCTTATTTCGGATATCCCTGTAAAGCTCACGAACGAATTCTGTCAACCGTTGGTCGCTCTCATTGTTGAAGTCTCTTAATGTTTCGGCAGCCAGGCTTAGCAGCAGACTGACCTTTTCCAGATGGTCAATCTTTTTGCGCGTTTCTGCGTTTTTGGCATCGATGAACCTCGCGACCTCTTCGCAGTAAGCAGGATCGATATTTTCCGCCTTGGGGAAACTAAATTTCCCCTTGATCTCGTCAAGCGAAAAATCCGCAAACTGCATGATCTGAATATTCATCAAGGCAATAAGATCGCTCTTCGAATACCTACGGTACCGATTATCTTCCCGGAACGGAGAAACGATTCCAATCCGGTCATAATACCGAAGCGTATCCCTCGACATCCCAAGTAACTGCGATACCTCTTGTATAGAATAAAGTTTTTCCATGAATTCAGAATAGCATTTGAGTTGACTTCAATGTCAAGGCATTTTTTTGACTTGCGTCTTTGCCTGAGTAGCCGGCTACCAGACTGCGACTTATATCAGGTTTGACTTTTGAAGCAGACGTTGCACTATGCCGTCGATCACCACTAGTTGGGTTGGCACATGGCGACGTTTCCGTCCGGATCCACCACCGAGACCGCTCCGGACGCAATCGCACCGTTGACTTGGATGGATGCCTTGCTGACAGCCGCCGCAGGTGTTATCGTGATACTGGAGACTGCATTACCTACTCTTGCTGAATAGGAAGTAGTTTCTGCTGCAAATCAGTCCTTTAGAAGGTCTCTGTCGTTGGCTTTCCACTAACCTATCTATGAGGTGAAGATCGTGATCCTGAGCACCAAATTGCTCATCCCCCATTCGAATTCTTCTATAGTCCAACGTTCAGCTCTCATACAGAAATTGAATGATGGAATGAAGACCAAGCTTACGCTTGTTACAGCTCCCGCCGGTTACGGCAAGACGACGGCATTGAGCGAATGGGCGAAGCAATGCGGTGCAGCGATTGCATGGGTTTCGTTGGATGTACACGACAACAGTCTTGTTCGATTCTGGAGCTATGTGCTTGCCGCCATTCAGAGAGCCGCTCCTTCTTTCGGCAATGTGGCTCCTCCGGCCATGGAAAACGTTCAACCGGAGCCATTCCTTACTTTGCTGCTCACGGAATTGAACAAGCTGCCGGACGAATTGTCGATCGTTCTGGACGATTTCCATCTTGTTGAACAACCTTATATTAACAATTCCACAGCGTATTTTTTGGAGTTTTTGCCTCCCCATATTCACTTGCTGGTCGCAAGCCGTTCCAAGCTTTCAATCCCGCTCTCAAGGCTAAAAGCAAGAGGTCATCTGCAGCAAATAACGAGTTTGGATTTGCGTTTTCATCTGGATGAAGGCATTCCGTTTTTCCGGGACTGCATGGATTTGCCGCTGTCCGAGGAGGAGGTGCAGCGTCTCGTGGACTCCAGCGAAGGCTGGGTTAGCGGACTGCAGCTTGCCGCGTTGTCTCTACGCCAAACCGATAATCACAAGAAATTCATTCGGGAATTCGGAGGCAGCCATCGAGACATAGCCGGCTATTTATTCGAGGAATTGCTTCAACATCAACCCCATGACGTACAAATCTTTTTACTGGAAACTTCCGTTTTAACCCGTATGAACAGCTCGTTATGCGAAGCCGTAACCGGTCAGTCGGGCTGTCAGATCAGGTTGGAGCTGCTGGATCAGATGAATTTGTTCATTATCCCGTTGGACGAGCGGAAAGACTGGTATCGCTATCATCATCTGTTTTCCGAGTTTTTGCAGCAGTACTTCCTGCAGAAATATCCGCAGAGAAGGGAGGAGACCCTTGCTAAAGCGGCGGAGTGGGCGGAGGTCAACGGATTGGAGGAGGAAGCGATTGATTATTATATAGCGGGAAACCATTTTTCCGATGTGATTCGATTAATCGAGAAGCATCTGCTTTCTTTAGTGAAGCTGAAAAGCTCGAGATTGTACCGGTGGTTACAAGATGTACCGGAGCGTTTTATGGCGGACAAGCCGCTGCTGACCATTTTTTATATCGCCGTATTGATCGCGGTCGGCGAGTTGGCGATGGCGGATTCGCGGCTTAGGACGGCGCGGGAGAAGCTGACCGATCCCGATTGGGAACCTTTTGCGGGTACGATTTATATGTTCTGCGCCAACATGGCTTACATCCGCAAAGATATCGAGCAAGCGAACGTGTATTACGAACAATTCGAGAAGCGGTTGTCGGAAGGCCAGATGCTTCAGATGATCGGCGGGAATTCCTCTTATACGGTTGACGCTTCCGATTATGATAATATCCTGGGGTTTGTCAATGATTTGCATGTTGTGTTGCCGATTCGTTTATGCGTCGATGGATCCAAGTATGGAAGAACCGGAAAGGCTTCACTTATCTCGGGTATTTATTGGTTTCCTATAGCGAGTTAATGTACGAGTGGAATCGGTTGGAAGAGGCCGAGCAATATAGTGCATTGGCGATGGAGCGAGAAGATATGCGGCCCTATGCCCATATCCTGGTTCGCGCCGCCATTCAGGCCTCGTACGTTCAACAGGCGCATGGCCGTGCGGACGAAGCCGTTGTGATCTTGGAGCAAATCCAATCGAGAATGGACTCCCCCGACCTTCCGCTCTTTATCAAAAGATTGGAAACTCAAAAAGCGTATTTGTCCCTTGTTCAAGGACATTCCGTCTTGGCGCGAGAGTGGCTGCAATCGTACGGACTCCGCTATAACGACGAGATTCGCTTGTATCGCGTTCAGGAGTATCTGTGCCTGGCCAGAGCGCTTGGACAGTGCGGTCATAAGGCGAAGGCGGAGCGCCTGCTGGAACGGTTGTTTCGTCTGGTCACGTCGGAAGACCGATTGAGGGATACGATTAAGGTATTGATTTTACAAAGCATTACGCTTGATCTGAACGGGGAGAGGGACGCTGCGCTGCTAAAATTGGAACACGCTATAACCTTGGCGGAACCGCATGGGTACATCCGCAGCTTTATCGATGAGGGAGAGCGAATGAAAGAGTTGTTGATGCACTATTCGCGTCTGTGCGAATCCGGCTTTATCAAGGTGTCCAGTAAGGCAACCCTGCTGTATGTCAGGCAACTGCTGCAGCTTCTGTATGTGAATGGGAAAGGGTTGTCGAATCCATATCCGCCCATTGAACCGCTGACCAACCGGGAAACGGTGATTTTGCACTCGTTGTTGGAGGGGTTATCCAATAAAGAAATCGCCGCTCGCTTCGGGATCACGGAGGCTACGGTCAAAAGCCATTTGTTCCGCTTATTCGGCAAGCTAGGGGTAAACCGGCGGAGTCAGGCTATCGCCAAGGTAAGGGAGTGGAAGTTAATAAAATAGACTCCCTTTCTACTCCGCATGTGTAGACCTTGATTTCCCTTCTCAACCGGACATCATATTTTCCAGCAATAGTTTGCCGGGATAAGGGGGAGTGGGGCGTGGGGAGGAGGGAGGATCTTGATTTGGCTATGCAAAAAGCCACCCTAAGGTGGCTTTTTGCGGTATGGAGCCTAGGAGGATCATAACCTGAGCTTTATAACGTACGTTCTATGACATTCCCTCTATTCATCCGTTAAGCAGAAGATCTCTAAGCAGCTTGATTTGTTGTCTTTCTCCTGCAATAACAAGTGTCATGTGCGCAACCAGCTTGTCATCGGGCCCAGGGATTATGTTCTGTTTCCCTTTTTCGACTGTAGCAAGGATCATGACTCCGGTACGTTGCCGGATTTGCAGCTCAGCGATGGTCTTGTTAATACACTTATAGGATGGCTCCACTTTGCACCATTCAATGACCAATTCATCAAGAGTCACTTGAATTGATTCCATTGCTTTTGGCCTATAGTTCATTCCGCCTATAATGGAAGCAATCTGCCTTGCTTCTTCGTCCTCCAGAGTTACTTGGGAGATAATCTCCTCCGGATCGTCAGCTTCAAAATGATAGATCTCTCTTCTACCATCATCATGGATGACAACGACAATTTTATCGCCTGATACGGTTTCGATCTGATATTTTTTTCCGATGCCTGGGAGATCAGATTCCCTTATAGTACCCATATTCTTATACATCCTCCGTCCATATTATTGTCCACTTTCGACTTTTACTTTTTCCTTTGGCTTGGTCCATTTGAATAATTTATTTAAGCCGCCGTATACATGCTTTGACTCCTTTGCTAACAAAGGTCCGACAATAGCTAGTACTAGAACATAAAGCGCGGAAAAAGGTTTAAGCAATGGCATTAAACCGGCGGATATACCTAAGTTAGCCACGATAATCGTAAATTCTCCACGCGCCATAACCGTAAGTCCGATATTGGTGGAAGCCTTATGGGACAACCCCGCCTTGCGTCCCGCTATCATTCCTGCAATCATATTTGCCAAAATGGTGAGGATCACGGCTCCAATAGCAATCCACGCAGCATCGCCGAGAGTCAGCGGATCAATACTTAGTCCGAAGCTAAAGAAAAACACCGCACCGAAAAAATCCCGAAATGGAATAACAAGATGTTCTATCCTCTTGCTATGCTCTGTCTCGGACAAAGCGAGACCGAATAATAATGCACCGATAGCTTCCGCCACATGCAATTTTTCTGAGAATCCTGCAACGAAGAATAACGCAGAAAACACAACAATAACAAATATTTCGTTCGAGGTGATCGATAACAGTTTGTTTAATAAAGGAGTTCCTTTTCTTGCGATAATGAAGAACAATAGCATATACCCAATAGAGATTGCTACCGAAAGCAATACTCCACCGATGGATGTCGCCCCTCCAAGGAGCAACCCTGACATGATGGATAGGAATACTGCCAGAAAGAGATCATCAAATAAAATCATACCTAAAATCAACTCTGTCTCAGAGTTTACCGTACGTTTGAGATCAACCAATACTTTTGCCACGATTGCAGTAGATGAAACGGACAGCATGCCTGCGATGATTAAAGTTTCTAACAACGGAAAATTGACCAGAAAACCGTAGATCAGCCCAATTACAAAATTCAAAAGAACGTATACAGTTCCTCCAAACACGATGTTACGGCCTGACCTGATCAATTTGGAAACAGAGAACTCCAACCCGATGTATACTAAAAGGAAGAGAACGCCTATTCTCCCTAGAAAGGATATCACATCTTGACTTTCAATAAAGGTTAAGTCAAATATGCCGATAACTGGAGCGTGGGGACCGACTAACATTCCTAGAACAATTAAAAATGGTATTATTGAAAACTTTAGCTTTCCGGCAATTAATGAAGCAATCGCAACTAATAACAAAGCAGTTCCAACCTCAAATATCATGTGATCCATACAATAACTACCCCCTCCCTCTCTAGACTCCTTTACATTATACATGAATGACCTTAAGGAACCAACCATGGTAACCTTTCATTAAGAATCAACGCCGCTTCGGGCATAGAAAAAACCGCCAAACACCCGGAATTCCTTGTGTTTTGCGGTTTTCTCTTGTATGGGGCCTAGGGGGATAATGTTCCTAATTTGCGTAATTTGCTGCCGATTGCTCTAGAAACAGCAATTACTAGGATCAATAAAATAGCGATCCCGAACAATAAAGGCAATACATCTCCGAGCCTCTTGTATAACGAGTCTTTTCTCTCGGGCAGAGGAAGCGGAAGCTCAGTGGAGAGGATGGTTCCATGCTCGCTATCCCAATCGTTCATTCCGGCAACCAAGATGCCTCTGGAATCATACACCGCACTCAGCCCGGCATGGGTGACGCGCAGAACCGACATCCGATTTTCGATCGCGCGAAAAGCGCTCATTTCCGTGTGATAGGGTGAAATCTCCTTCCAGTCGCTTGAGGGGAGAACCAGTATATCCGGATTTTCTAATCCTGCTTCTCGTACCAGGTGCGGGAAATCCGCATCGAAACAGATGGCCGCCGCAATTCTCCCTACGGCAGTCTCAACGACCGGCACTTTTCCCATGCCTTCATTGAAATAGCGCTCCTCTCCGGGCACTAAGGAAAACTTTGAATATTGTGTTTTGATTTTGCCATCTGCGTCAATGATAACTAATTTGTTATCCATCTTCGACCCAGCTTGTGCATTTACTCTTATATACCCTGCGACCAGCACAGCTTCATATTCTGCTGAGAGAGACTGTAAACGTTGTAAAAAAACATCCTCCTCATGCTCCATGACAATAGCAGCACCCTCCGACCAGCCGATCAATCTGTTTCCTGTCTCGAGTTCCTGCTTTGTACGCTTGATCATGCCTTCATTGATCCTCTGAATTTGATCAGTGAATGAAGATAGGTCATTTCGTTGATCATGAAACCCTGCTGTTTCCCATCGCTCAAACAATTGCTGTATCGTGTCGTCCCATACAATCCGATCTGGAGTAATTCCCGCCGCCTTAATCGTCGATGATTGTTCTCGTCCTGCATCTAGCACAGCACCTACACCGACAAACACGAGTATCAACGCTAGAGCACTTATCAAAAGCCGCTTATGTTGCCTTACTTCATTCCCCGACTTGAACACAAATGCCAGCAAAGAGGCGACCAAATACTGAATAAATACAATCCCCCAAATGCCAAAGACAGAAGCTAGCACGGCAACGGGTCTTATATCCAGTTGACTGTAGGCGGAAGAACTAAATGTCCCAAATACGTTTCCATAGCTCGTGAAAAATTCAAATGACGTCAGCAACATAGGGAGAAACAATACCGAAATCACATTTCCCATGCGGGCAACCACCCATTTGTTCAACAGCAACAATGCAATCAGCATGATCGTAGAAATCAACACTGTAATCGAAACAACCACCAGACCACCCGGAATAACGTCCTGGTAAGCTATGATCAGTGCAACACTAAGCGATCCAGTCGCAAGAGGGAAGGCTTGTTTCACCTTCGAGTTGTATATGTAAATGAACAGCAGCGTAGGGGCAACCCATACCGTTAAAGCATAGAGTCCCCAAGTAACAGGCACTAAATAGAATAAGCATGCAAAAGCTAATAACCAGACATTAGATTTGAACCGCACAAGACACACTCCTTTTAGTTGTTTGCATTTACTGTAGCAAAGAGTCGTTCGTGACCTTTGACGTTTATTGCTCTCTTCTACAGCATAATGGCTATTCAACTGAAAGGTAGATTTCCACTTGCGCGTCATCTGCATAAGGACTATTGAACGTGGGCCCGTACTTCTCCAGAAGAAGCTCACTCGTTAATTTCGCATTGGAAGCAGGAATCCGGTATTGGTATAGAAAATGGTAGGTCGTGAGTATAGCGTCCTTGTATTCAGAAAACAATTTCCCCTTGTGCAAGAACTTAATCATATTGAGTTCGTCTACTATGATCGACCTCATCCCTGACGGAACGGTTCCCGGCTCCTCCACTTCGACTGCTACCATCTCCTTGAAGTGGGCTGTATCACCGACAAAGGTAATGTCATAGCACAGACGATACAAATTATCCGATTTCCTGTTAGGAATCTGCTCCACCTGTTGCAGGAATGATTGGACAAATGGAACGATTGTTTTTATGCTCTCATCGCATGACGGCCTTTCGATACCTACTAACTTCAATCCTTCGATCTTTTCGAATTGATCTGAAACGATCACATTTCCATGCCGTGCTTTTATTTTCAGCCAAATGGATGATATGTCGATTTTCGAAGCAATTTCCTCCGCCAAGCGGTCTTCGCCTGTATAGCAGGAACGATATTTGGCAGGAGAAATGTGATATAACTTTTTGAAGTTACGGGTAAACACTTCTTGAGTGCCAAAACCATACTTTATAGCAATGTCCAATACGGTATACTGGGTTTTCCGCAAATCATCAGCAGCTCGAATCAACTTCCTCTTGCGTATATAATCATAAACCGGTATGCCAACCACTGCCTTAAACAATCGATAAAAGTGGAACTTCGACACATACGTTAATCCAATCAACTGGTCAATATCGATTGGATCCTCTAATTGGTCTTCCACTTCATTGACGAATCGCTGAATGGCTTTCATATAATCCATCACCAAACCGCCTTCTTTAATTAAATATCTAGAAAAATCGAAAAACGAGCACTGCAAACCTCTTCGTTACACTATATATAAAAACACATCCATAATCTACAGAAAATCATGGAGCGATGGAGTTAACTAAGCTGGACAATGTAAGCGTTGAATACTCCCTACCGGATTGCGACTCCAAATGAATAAAAGCCAGTCATTCTCAATAAGAATGGACTGGCTTTAATTGTTTTTACTGTTTCCCCCTGAAGAATAAAAAACGTCCGACTGCCAGCAAACATCACATTAACTAAACTTTACGTTCGTCAATTTCTCGGATAGTTCCCAAAGTTTTGAAGCAACCGCAACGTCCATTGCCTGCGGCGCAATTTTAGCTACCATTGGATACCCTCTCATCTCGTTCATTCTGGAAGGCCCGTAATAGGTGCCTCCTGTTGCTTCTTTCGCTGTAGCGGCATAAAGTGACGGCCATGCTCCTTGAGCTGCCGGCTGGAATAAAATCGGGCCGAACAAACGCCGAGCGATGCCCGCCGGGCTATTTTTCCCTGCTCCATTGGGGATCAATTCCGTTCTTGAGATTCCCGGATGTGCACCCATACTGCGAATCTCCCAGCCGGCTGCATCGCTTCGCCGCTGCAGTTCAAGCGCAAACATCAGACATGCGAGCTTGGACTGAGCATAGGCTGCCATTGGTTTGTAATTCTGTTTTGATTGTAAATCATCGAAGTTTATTACTCCTGAACGATGAGCGATACTGCTCAAAGTGACCACTCGTGGATTGTTGCCTCGCAACAGAAGAGGGAGCAACTGTGCAGTTAATGCAAAATGTCCAAAATAATTTGTACCCATTTGGGCTCAAAACCGAAATCAGTACTTGACAAAATGAACCAAACCCAAAAATG
>NZ_BIMA01000092.1 GCF_004000845.1 Paenibacillus koleovorans NBRC 103111 | reverse complement strand
CGTCGGCGCCGGCGGCGCGGGCGGCGGCGAGCGTGCCGTCGCGGCTCCCGTCGTCGACGACAACGAGCTCGCACCGCCGCTCGGCCGGCCACTCGGCCGCCATGCGGCGCAGCGCCGCGATCGTCGCGCCGAGCCGGGCCTCCTCATTCCACGCCGGAATGATGATCGAAACTACGAGTTTGTCCTCCATCCTCATTCTCGTCGTCATCCTCGCTCCTTCCCTATCCTCATCCATCCCCGTCGTCATCATTTCCGCCGCCTCGCCACCGTCATCTCCATCGTCAATACCGCTCCCCCTGCCACACATACGCAGACGCCCCGGCGCCGATTCCGCTCTCGCTCCAGTCCAGCCCGATCGGCGAACGAGTGGCTGGGAATAGCTTGCTGATGCCTTTGACGTCGATCAGCTTGGCCCCGATTTTCATCCGCACGAGCAGCGTGCTCGCCATGCCGGGCCGCCCTTTCTGCAGAAAATCGGCAATATGGCTGTGCGCCCCCACGGACACGATGACCTCCGCCTGCTGCTCGTAGGCGAGCAGCATCGCCATGTCCTCGCTTGTGCCCGGCGTGAACAACTGGTGAGCGTGCAGGCCGAGCTGCCGTACGCGCTTCCAGCCTGGCGCATAGCCGTTCGCATAAGCATGGACGACCAGCTCCGCCCCGCAGCGAAGCCCCCGGTCGGAGACGCTGTCCATGTCGCCGGCGACGATGTCCGGCCGGAAGCCGGCCCCCAGCAGCGCATCCGCTCCTCCGTCGACGCCTACTAACACCGGTTGTGCCTGCTCGATGTAAGAGGCGAGGCTATTCAAGTCCTCGACATACCCGCCGCCCCGCACGACGACGACGACAGGGCGACCGGCCATTCGCGTCCGCAGCCGAGGCAACTGCTCCAGCGGCTTCAGCACGAGCTCCTTTTCAAGCGCCGCGTACTCCAGCGTGTTGCCGATGAACTGCAGGCATGTGTCCTGCCAGCGCTCCGTCCACGCATACGCTCTCGCCGCCAGTACGCTTTCCGCAGTAATCGGCCGGCAGGCGTATACGCTTCCCTCAAACTCCACAGTCGCGCCTTCGATCCGCACCTTCGCTCCATCCCGCAGCAACCGGAAAAGCGGCCCCGGAATATCAAGCACCGGAATGCCGTGCTCGATCAGAGGCATCGCTCCCTCGTGCGGGAACGAACCCGTCATCGTGCTCGCGCCGTTCAGCACCGCCTTCACGCGCGCATCCGCCAACCCCCGCGCCGCCAAGCCGTCGAGATCCTCATGATGGATGACCGCGATGCATCCGGGCTCAATCGTGCCGATCAGCTCCTTCGTTCTCGTACCGATCCGAACCTTGCCGGTCAGCCCCGAATCTATGGTCGTCATTTCGAGCCGTCTCATCATGTCGCTTCCTCCGCCCGCCCAGCCATTCGATCGTATCGGAACTTACCGGGACCCCTAGGCTGTCTGGCCTTCTTTCGTTTTAGTATGGAGCATCCGGCCCCGTACCATCCGTGAAAATCGGATAGAAAGCTTCCATTAACTGGACTTTCTTATATAAAACAAAATCCCCGCTCTGTCGGGAGCAGGGATCGCTTTTAAACTGTTTTGTACTTTGATGCACACGGGGCGCGCTACGCCTCCTTTACGAAATACGTCTCTTTCGCTGTCTTTTCAAATGGTGCACCAAGTAACGGTCGAGCAACTGGCTCAGCGCCAGCACTTGCTGATCCAGAAAGCTGCCCCGTTCCATGGCCAAGCTAACCAGCTTGTGTCTCAAATGCTCAATGTACTCCTCGTCAGCCATCGTTCTTCTTCATCTCTTTCATTTTATCGTCTTTCACCTCATAACCACAAAACTCATTATAGAATGAACCGAATGTAAATGTATGTCACAATTTGTCTGCGACTTGTATCTATTTTGTGAATTTTTCTACAAAAAGTTTTGGAGTCTTCTCCATTGACTTACAAATCCCTAGATTTCGCATAATTATCCAATGGCGGATACGGACAAATTTTGTTAGATCTTAGTACGCTCATTAATTAATCCAATCGTTGGATTTATAACCCACATTTCGCATGTCCGGTGACCCAAAAGTAAGTAATAGGAAGCTGTTCCTGTGAGTCAAGTGAATCTATATCGGTAGCCAATCCATGGGGCGACAGTGTTCGACTGCACCCCTCTTCTTTCGACATTCAAAGGAGGCGTGAGGGCGGGATTGGTCTAGCAGCTTGTCATTTCGACAGGACTCGCGTTGTAAATCGACATGTCATAGCCCGCCATTTCCACGACCCGTCGAGCCAGATCATCGGCATTGTCCGTCAGCAGGCGTTCCCTGTGGTCCTCGTATTGGATCAACAACACTTTTATTTGTTGCAGCATGAGGAGCAACACTTGACCCGTCGGCTTGTAATCCCGGCTTCGGCCCGGGACTCGGAAGGGCTTCTCCTGCTGATCCAGCTGTTGACGGATGCGGTACTCCAAAATCCCGTACAGCAGCAGCGCCATCACCAGCACAATCCCCAGCGCTTCGATCCGATCCGGTGTCTTGAGATAGACGCCGCCTACGAGTTGGGGGTCCTTCAACAGACGAAATCGCGTTTCGGCGGCATCCTGTCCCTTGTACGCCCGAAGCAGATCCGTATCGGAATAGCGGTCCGCTTCGCCATTGCTGATCAGGACGAAGGTGCTGAGCAGACGCTTCTCGGCTTCGACCGCGGCTTCCTCTCGCGTAAACGATCCGAGCTTCGGCACATAGACGGTTTCCATCGGCGAAGGCTCTTCCTTCTTCGGCCGTCCGCGGCCGGTTCGCTTGGCTGGGCGCGTCACCGCTTCGACTGTGAGCTCCCACCGGAACCATTCGCTTCGATGCTCACCCTGGAATCCCTGGAGCGCTTGCCGGGCGTCGGATTCGCAATGGAACTCCGTTTCTTCCAGCTTCCGGATCTGGCGCGTGAGCCGTTCTTCTTCTTTCTGGATCGTGCTTTCCAGCGCTCGTTGTTTGCGCTCGTCTAAGTTACTCGAATAGACGACGATCAGCCGAAAGGAACGGCCATCCATCACGCGATCCATCGACTGGAGGCGGTACTGCGCAGCCGCCGGACCTTGGCTGAGAACGCCAATCTCCTGCCACGCGCCTGATGATGCCCATGCGGTCTGCTTCACTTCCTCGCACACCGCAAATACATCGGGCAACCGGGAGACGAAACGCAAGTGGAGCCGTTTCATGTACTTCAGGTTCCGCTTCGTGATGAGCGCCGAGTCCGCCACATAGAGCAGCTGTTGCCAATCTTCTTGGCTGAGCGTTTGCCGCAGCTTTCGGATAAACGTGTGATTCCACGTTTTGTCCGAGGTGTTCCCGTTCTCCACATTGGCGAGTACCGGAATGCGCTCCGGCGAAACGGCAAGTCCGAGCATGATCTGCTTGAGGTCGGGTCGATGATCCTTGCTATGTCCATGCACGATTTTCAGATCAGCCTCTTCTTCATAAGCCCCATGCAAGCTCATCGACGTCGTGTCGTTATGCAGCACCCCGATCGGCAGACCAAGCTTGCGCATCGCACGAATGGCCAAGGTGGAGTACACCTTCCACGGTGTCGCTTCGTGCAACTTGTCGAGGGCTCGGGCGAGGGCATCGTCGTTCAAATCATCGGCGGTTACGCCGGCCCCAAACAGGAGTTCCACATCTTGGTCCCGGTAAAATCGCTCCACGTGGACGAGGGGATCCTTGCCGCTGAGCACATTCAGGATCAGAGCTTTGATTCGTGCGCCAGGTGAGAGGTTGCACCGTTTCGAGTCCCACGCCAGCAACTCATTTAAGGTCTCTTCCAGTTCGATTTCACGGCATAGCCGGTCCATTAGCACGGTAGGACCAGACGAATAAGAATACGTTTTTATTGGGGTACTCATGGGGATCGCCTCCAGAAAGCTATACGTTTACATTCTCTGGAAGCGGCCATGTTTCCTTCAAAAAATCTAACTTTGACTCAGGTTCACATGCGAAATGTGGGTTATAACAAAAAGAAAAATGATAGTATATAGTATCATTAAACTCTTTTATTTTAATTTAGGGGAGGTAGAAGATGTTAGACTTGTTAAAACGTAAATGGTTGGCGATGCTGATGGTTGTAATCCTGCTTACTCCGGCAACATTGCCATTTGGCGTGGACAAGCATGTGTTTGCTTCCGATTGCGTAACGCCTGGCGCCTCGGTCGCTTGTCCGATTATGATTTATGACGCTGCCGGGTTGAATGATATGCACAGTAACCTGACGGCTCATTATGCGCTCGGCAACCATATCGACTTGAGCGGAGGCGGGTGGATTCCGGTCGGTTCGGGCGGAAACGTATCAAATGCTTTTAGAGGTTCATTTAACGGCAATGGGTATACGATTGCCAATCTGAGTATCAATACCAACGAAAGCAGAGTCGGTTTATTCGGCAAAACAGTAGAAGCTACGATTCAAAATATCGGTTTGGTCAACGTAAATATTAAGGGAACCGGGGGGCCAGTTAGCAATGTCGGTGGCTTGGTTGGAGAATTTACTAGTTCCACAATTAGAAATGCCTATGTCACCGGAACCGTTGAAGGTGCAGTTGTCGTAGGCGGTTTGGTTGGATATGCCCTCGGGTCACCCCAATCGCCCAGCTACATCTTCAATTCTTATACCGATGTCGAAGTAACTGGGAGCGATCCGGCCAAAACTGGCGGATTGATTGGATCGTTGCAGGAACCGTACGTAATCACAACTGATTCCTACTACAATTTATCTAAACACGCTTCTCCAAATGGATCGGGATTATTCACCGCAGAAATGAAAGACGCCACATCTTATGCGCCTTCGTGGAATTTGTCAGGCCCAAATGCCAACACTGGCGAATGGAGAATGATTAATGGTCAAACCAATCCGATCCATCGCACGACATACGATCAGATTTTTTTGCAAGAACTGACTATCTACGATGAATCGTTAGCACCTATAATCTCCAATCCACCGATTCCACCGTTGACGTATTCCGCACAGGTAGCGACTGATGTGAGCAGCGTAACAGTAGCGGTGTACAAGAGTTACAGTCAATCCAGCGTAACGATTGACGGAGATCCCGTTGAATCGAAGACCATCACATTGCCCCACGGAAGCAAGACCGTCAACATCACAGTTACGACCCCGCTTGTCATCAGTGGAGCTGCGGTAAGTCCATATGTCGTGAATTATACCCGCACTGTGATCCGTGAAGACGGCATCGATTATCCCCATCGTATTACGACCGCTTCAGGGCTCGCGGCGATTGGGACAGGACTATTCGCTTTGAATCACAGCTATGAACTGATCAATGATCTGGATCTGGATGGGCTGAAATTGGGAACCGATCGGAAGCGGTGCTCAGCCGTTTGCGGGAATATTTGAAGGCAACAGACACGTCATTCGCAATTTGACTGTGAATACACCGAATGACGATGCCGGGTTATTCGCAGCTTCTTCTGGCGTGATAAAAAGAATTGGCTTGGAAAATGCGTCTGTATTGGGCGGCAATCGGGTCGGCGCATTGGTCGGCAGCAACACGGGAATCGTGATGAACACCTATGCAAAAGGCAGCGTGAACGGCGTTGATTCTGTCGGCGGCTTGATCGGGCAGAATAGCTACAGTGTGTCCAACAGCTACTCGACAGCGTTAGTAAGCGGTACGACTCATGTCGGAGGACTAATCGGAAACCATACAGGCGGTACGGTAACGAATGCTTATTGGGATACTGAAACGAGCGGTTTGTCGATATCCGGAAGCGGAACAGGACACATAACGGCGGATATGCAGCAAAGTTCTACGTATTCAAGCTGGACTGATTTTTCCATTGACTGGAACATGATGGACGGAACCACCTATCCGATGTTCGTCACTCACTTTTCTCAGGCGAGGATTCCAACGATTGTCGTTACGCCTGCGACCGGAACTGTGAGCTGGGCGTCTGCGAGTTTTTCATCGTCAATAGGCGCATATGAATTGAACACAGATCGGTACATAGAAACTGTCCATATTGACGCCTCTACCCTCGATTCCAGTACGACGGTAACCATTGGCGCAGTGGCATCGAGATCTACAACTGTGCCTGTTCGTGCCGGCGGGAATGAGGTGTGGATCCGAACAACACCACCAGAAGGCGATCCGCAAGGGGTCTATCGTTTGAACATAACTGTGCCGCCTCCAGCAATTACCCATGTTGATGTACCGACTCCCCAATATTATGGTGTCGGCGATACAATGACCTTTACGGTCAGTTACGAGGGCAATGTCGATGTCGTGAACTCCCCTAGAATTCCGATCGCAATCGGAACGGGAGCGAGCACTTCGACAGTCTACGCCGATTTCACTGGGAAACCTGTCGACCAGCCGAACAAACTGACGTTCACTTATGTCGTTCAAGAGGGACTGAGCGATGCGGACGGTATCGAAATCGGACCCGGCATCGATCTGCCGGCTGGGGCAGCGATCTATGCTGCTTCGACCTTGGTTGCCGCTCCGCTTGTTTTACCCGTTACAACAACAAACGGCATTCGGATTGATTCAACCAAACCGTCCCTGACGTTATCGCAGCATCCTGACGACACAGTGGCAACGAACGGGCCGGTGACGATCACAGTGAATGCTGACGGCACCGGAACTAACGTCGTCGCGACAAAATGGTCGCAAGGACTTAGATCGACGGATTATTTCGCAACAGACGGACAATCGTTTACCGGCGGCAGCTTCTTGGCAAGCGTGAATGGCACGTATACGGTTTACGTTGAAGACGAAGTGGGGAACAGCAATGTCGCGTCGATAACTATCGGTAATATTGTTTCCGATTCACCGCAAATCAGCTTATCCTACAGTCCGACGTCAAGGAATCCTTCCGTAACCGTAAACGTCATGGTGAATGTCCAGGGTAACGGGAACTCGATAACCCATCTGAATTGGTTGGACGGCAGCCGTTCTGCCGCTGATTTCGCTGATGGTGCGAACGGAACCGATATCTTATCAACCCGATCTTTTACAGTTACCGCCAATGGCACCTATACCCTATATGTCAAAGACGCGGTGGACAATGAAGCGGTAGAGGAAATTACTTTGTCGAATATCGGTTCAACTATCGATTCAACTTCAAGCGGAGGTGAGGACAGTACACAGCCCGCTCCTAATGTTCCGAAGCCTCAATTTGAGATTGATGTCAGCGGCGGCGTCATGCTTCAGATCGATCCTTTACAGCTTGTTAAAGTCACGCATGAAGACGGCACGATTATCGAACAAATCGAATTGACCGACTAAATCATCGATCAAGTGCTATCACTGCTTGGGAAAGTGAAGAAGCCGTTCGTTTCGGTTATCATCAACGATACCGAGCAAGGTGTACTAGTACAATTTACAGGCGCCTCTCTCGACAAAGTGAAAAACGCCTATCCCAATACGATCTTCGAAATCGTCCTGAACGCTTCCAGCTATCAGCTCCCTGTAAACGCCCTGAATCTGGCGCCGCAAACGAAACATGTAATTGTTGGCATGACAAAAATTGCGGGGCAAGTGAAGGAGCAGTTGGATCAGTCCGCGAACAACGCCGGTCTTAGACCGATCAGTCAAGCGGTGGATTTCAAAGTGTCCGTTACATCTGATGAAGCAACCGTGGAAGTTGATGAATTTGGCGGTACGTATATGATTCGAACCATCGTGTTTGACGGGAACCGATCGGGCGAATACATGACAGCCATCCTGTATGATCCAGCAACCCGGGCGTTATCTTTCGTTCCCGCTGTAATCGCCACAAGATCGGATGGCAAGACAGCCATGTCGATTAAGACGCCGCACAACAGTATCTATACCCTCGTAGAATCAGGCCGCAGGACGTTTTCCGACATTCAAAGTCATTGGGCGAAAACAAACATAGAATTGCTGACATCCAAGCTGATCGTTAGCGGGGTATCGACAGCGCAATTTGCGCCGGACATTGCCATCACAAGAGCCGAATTCACAGCTCTGCTGGTGCGTGCGTTAGGATTGAAACTCGAGCCTAAAGAGAGGAACCTTCCATTCAATGATATTGCACAGAATGATTGGTACGCGCCAGTCGTTGAAGCAGGCGTCCAAGTTGGGCTAGTGCGTGGTGTCTCTGTGGGTACATTTGCGCCTAACGTTCCTATTACAAGAGAACAGATGGCCGTCATCTTCAACAATGCGCTTGTGTACTTGGGATATCCTCAATTGAACGTCAATGATGCGTCGGTCGCTCTTGGTAAATATCGAGATCGAACCGATATATCCGCATGGGCGCAATCCGCGGTTGCACAATCGATTGCCGCCGGGATCATCCATGGCATGACGGATGACACCATTGCGCCTTCCCAGCCAGCGACGAGAGCGCAAGCCGTTGTGATGCTGCAACGATTCCTGCAATATGTCGAGTTTATCGATTAATAGAAAGACAACAGCTTAAATAAATGGCAGAAATAAGCTCTCATCATTGAGAGCTTATTTCTTTAGTGCTGGGCTACGGGAACGATTCTCGCCTCCCGGCAGGGAACATATGCGATGTTCCGGCGGTAAGGTACGAACGTCGCGGATATCGCATATTCGTACAAGCCGAGACGACGCCTATCCAATAGGATGACTTTCCACTTTCCGGCCCGGGCTCACCCATGCGCTTCCCTCCAAGCATCGTCCAGACGCATCCTCTGGAGCAAGTGATGGCGATAGTGCATCTCGATCAGTCGGAACCATTCCAACGCGTTCAATCCGCCTAATCGCGGATGGAGAACCGTATTTCGAACGCTCTCCTTACCCGGTTCCAATCGCACTTGGGTAACCGGATCAAACTCCGACGCAATCGTTGGTTCGATCTCGACCATAAGACGTACCGTATCCCGCAACCCGTCGACAAGTTGTTCCTTGCTTTCCGGTTGCGGCGGCGTGTACTGTGGGGACGGGGGAACTTGGATTCGATCCGGCGGGAAGCTCCCCTTCTTGAACAACTCCTCCCCCGGCTTCGTCTTTCCCGCCCATGAAGCTTCCGGGCTGCCGCCCGGTTCAAGGCACAATGCGGCGTTCCTCAACTGCATATGCGCGGAACGGATTAAATGTATGTACATCTGACCCAGCGACCATGCGTCTTCCGCCGGCTTCCATAGCAGTTGATCGAGACTTGAGCCATCCAATTCCCGAATATAACCGCTGACCGTCTCCTCGAATTGACGCAACGTTTCCTTCGTATCCATTGCCGAACCCAGCTCCTTTTTGCTTAAGCTGAATCCAGCATACAACAACACTACTGACAGCAGTCTGTCAGTAGTGTTCAAGCATTTTTTTGATTTCCTCGCGCACCCGTTCGCGCAACGATTCCGGCTCCAGCACACGCACCGCCGCGCCCCACCCGAGCGTCCATTGAAGGAGGTCCTCCACCCGCCGGACGCGGAACGTCGCCAGCCAGCCTTCTTCCCCTGGCTCGAACGACTCCATGTAGAAATTGTCCGATTCCTGAACCGTTCGCTCGCTATGACGAGATCCGTCCGGATTCGACAAGTTTTTGGAGTAGCGGAAACGAGCCCTGCGCTTTCGCAGAATCGCTTGGCGCAGCTGTTCGAACGTCTCTTTTTCCTGCCCGCTCGTTTTCGCCCCTCTTTCATTCAGCAGCCGCAGCACGCCTTTACGCTGCAACTCAATGACAAATGTTGGCTTTTAATCTGGAATATGTTTCACACCGAAGCTCACCCACTTAGTTATGAATGCTCCCCTGCTCCAGAACTTCGGTATGTCCATCGAAGGTTCCTTGAGGATCAGATTCGTGATTTGGCTGAGGATTGCCACCGCAGTCTCGCCCGGATAGGCGTCGGTAACAGAAACTCGCGCCGTCCAGAAATCCAGTCCTACGGCCATCATTTCCAGCCAGGCGGCGTCCATTGTGTAGCCCTTAGCCCTGAGGATGTGCGCGGCCGTATATGAACTGAGCTCTCTCACCTCCAGCAGTGATCTTAGCACAATCTTGTTCTGACTCCAGCTTCCCCCAAGCCGATTCACGCTATTGTTCCATGCCTGTGTGGACGTGATGGCCTTCAATGCATCCCACGCAGCATTGCCATTAGAAGGCGCACAGGAATAGATGAAGAAAGCTACATCCGACAAATCCATAGGATATTGCTCCAGGTTGCCAGCATTCTGATTGGCCTTGGCACGCGTGATTGCCAGTGCAACCTTACCGATCTCCCGCTCTGGCACCAATCGCATAATGGAACAACCGTACTCTTCCAACGGAGCTCCCCGATATTCCCCAGCAGGAACGATGTCACTATCATAGGCAATCCGAGGCGGGGCCATAGCAAAGGCGACCTCATCCAGCGAATAGCCGCCTCCATATAGGTGAGACGCGATCTCGTTAGTGAATAGGCGTCGAACACCGCCATAATAGTGCATCGTTAAGCCATAAGCGACTGCCCTGACCGGTTTATCGAGCTGTTTGTAGCCTCTCACGACTCTAACTGCATCGGACGATATCGCGAAGAAGAGCTCCGCCGGGGTATACCCAGCCTGATCCATGATCGCAACCCGCTCCTCGATGGGGACACCCCAGCGGCCTAACACATAATAGAAAGCATCCCTGGCGGTAAGGCCAAGCTGATTTAAGATGGGATAGACGCTTTCGTCTTTTGGTTCGAGCTCAAGTACCCAAGTCACAAGCTGCTTGGACGAAAGCCCCGCCTCCCTCAGCAACAGCGCCCTTTGCCCCAAGTCCATGTTCGGATACAGGAACGTCAATGCATCTTGCAACTCGCCCGGTCGTGAACCCGAGCGGTGCATCTCTGCCAAGATACCGCCCAGGTCTGTCTCCCCGAACAGGACATGAGAAATCCATGCTGGGTACTTGTAGGCGTCAGATCCGCTCCATCGATGCTTTATAGCGTTTATCACCTCGGTGCGTTTGTATCCCAGGGCCTGCAGTTGCTCGGCACTATCCTGCCAGCCGAGGCTGCCCGGAAATGCGAGCAAACCGGCTATTTCAAATTCACGACCGATGCCATCCCCCCGCTTCAATCGCAACCAATCTACTAAGGCCTCCGTGCGCGAGATTGCATATGCCGCTGCCACACCAATCAACATCTCTTCCGTCGGGATCGGGGCAGAATCCCTCATGAATTCAAGGCTCTCCCCTGGCGAAAACTGAATGTGACGCTGGATTGCGGCAATCTCAGTCTGTGAGAAAGACCACTGGCGCAACATATAAACTTGGTCAGACTGCCTAAGATTCGCCCCTAAGGCTTGCAGCACCGCCAACGGTTTGTCGATGGAATCGACTACGCCGTAGACATCTGTCAACACCAGGGCCAAAGAGCGATAGGTGCTGGCCGACCACTTCGACTCCCCGCAGTAAGCGGCCAAAAGTCCCTGCAGCACCTCGGTCTGGCTGTAGCCGGCCCCCTTTAGGTGCTGGGCCGCGACCAGCAGATCAAGATGGTATATCTGCTTCAGCATCCACGCAACAGCCGCCGCTGTATCCCCTTTGGTGCGAGCATTGCCAGCAACCATCCCAATGACATCTACGTCATAGGCGATTCCGACGGCCTCCGCCACCTCTTGACCGGAGAAGCGCTCTCCCGCTCCCCCCGAAATCCCCGAAAGAGCAGCTGTAGCAGCGGCGTTATCCAGGTTGTATACACTGCGGATTGCGAGGGCAATCTCCAGCGCATCATACGCATCCAGTTGAATTGCAAATTGGCGGGCGGTATATCCTTGACTCAACATATAAGCGCCGAGCTCCGCGGCAGTGACGTTGGCCTCCTTGTATAGGGATGAATTCATCAGGCCGCCCCCCGCATCCAGGTAGACAATGATTTCAGCGATGGGATACCCTGCCGCCCGCAGACCCGTAAGCATGGGGAGGCGTTCATAGCCGTCATAGAACGATACCATCACATCGGCCACGTAGCCCAAGGGAAACTCCTCGGCTCGCAGGGAGTTGATGAGCCTTGCAGGGTCGGGACCCAAGTGATCCCTTAGGAGTAGCCCGACATCATATGGCGATAAGGGTAAATAATTCTCAATCCGTACCAAGGCGCCATGACGAACCCAGCGTGCCACCCCCTCCGGATCCACACCCCAACGAGCGACTATGCCCTCCACTGCCTCGTCGACATCATAGGCGTAACTAACCGCATAAACAATGACCTCGCGGTCGTCTGAATACACAGCCTCCAAACCTTGGATGGCCTCCGCAGCCGTATAATCCGCTCCCCGCAGCCGATTAGCCACCGCATAGGCCGGAACCCCGCCGCTGTAACCAGTGATGAAGGAGCGTAGCGCTTCTGTGACCTCGGCCACATCATAACCTGCCGCCTTGAGCATGCCAGCGCCCGTTTGGTCGATATGGCCGACAGCGCCGATCTCTTCTCTCAAATACCGCGATACTGCTGCGATGCCAACGCCGGCCTTCCTGAATGCCACAACCTCCTCCTCATACGTTATTCGGAAGTTCGACGACAAAATGTTCCCTAATTGCTTTAGCGTGAGGCCGAACGCGGGATGCAAGACCTGGGCAGCCTCATCCATCGAATACCCAGCCTGCTGCATAACCGTGCCAGCCTGGACCGCCGATAGGCCAAAGACGCGTTTCAAGGTACCGCCAATCTCATCGAACGCCATGCCGGCTGCCTTTAAGCCCTCGGCGGTGGCCTTTGCACCATAGCCCTGCGCCAGAATCTGCATCAAACTGTCCAATCCATAACCTGCAGACAAAAGCAGGTGATAGGCCTGCTCTGCCGTGTAAGTGCGGGCAACGAGCACCGTAGCGATCGCTTGAGTCTCGTGTCCAGCCTCCCACAGGAGAAGAAGAACGTCTGGGAGCGTCAACTCGGCAAAGGCCGCCACCAGGGCCTCTTCAATTTGCACGGCAGTGTAGCCAGCCCCGGTTAGCACATTCGTTACCTCGGAGGCAGCACCACCATCATACGCAACAAGCGCACTGGAGACCCGATTCGCACCGTAGCCCCCGACCGCCAAAGCCCTTGCAACAGTGGACAGATCGCCTCCATATACGGTAATCAGAGCCTCTAGCGCAACACCGGCCGGGGCACCCACCGCGAAGAGCGCCTGAGCCGCTGTTTCAGCTGTCGCCCCATAAACCTCCTGTAGCGACGCCGCTACCATGAGCCCATTCTCCATCGCTGTCTCGAACAAGCTGGCAGCGCTCAAGGCTTCAGCCGCCTGAATGACAGTCAGATGAAGGTCGGCAAGAGACCGGGTGATCGCCAACACGCTGTAACCTGCCGCTTGCAACAATGCCGGCGTCTGGGCGATGGGTACACCGAAGTGCAGTCCCAGCGCAGTGGCAACCGCCAAACTATCCAGACCGGCGTGCCCAAGTGCGGCTGCCGCATCGGCGGCGGTTGAGTCCGGATATGCCGCCATCAGTGCCGTGGCGATCTCGATCGCAGGGTACGAAAGAGTGGCCAAACCTTGAGCGATTTCATCCAGGTCGGCACCCAGTTGCGCTTGCAGAGCCTGACCAATCTGAGCCAGCGTGTTCCCTTGCCCCCTTAGGAAAATAGCGAAACCATTCACGCGAGCAAGATGATGCACCTCCAAAGATGGAATTTCTTCCAACCGACCATAGTCTGCCGCCTGGATTACGCCCGGGATATAGGCGAGCACAATAGCCCCATCCTCAATCGCTGTCTCCAGTTCCAGGACCAGCTCGTTACTGCTGCTGCCAGCCTTCGCGCTGGTGAAAGACTGGTTGACGCCATCTACGGTAACCGTAAAGCCGGCAGATGCGTGATCAGGTACGACCATTGATTTATCAAAGGTAAGCAGCAGACTGCTACCATCGGCAGATATAAATGCGTCGGTCAGCACTGGCGGCAGGCCGAAGCCAAGGCGCACCGTGCGCAAGAAATCATGGCCAGTCTTATTTAGAGATAGTTCGTATACTTGCCCAGGGGTCAGCGCTACTTGTACGTTGTAAGTGGAATCATTATCTCCCATCATGATGTCCGTCATTTCCAAAGCCACTTGGCTGCCCATGGACGTCAGGAGTAAATCCGTTCCGTCCAACCCATCCACCGCTAGGGAAAGAACCAAGGTAAAGCCTCCATCTGTAACAGCAGTGATTGTGGGCATCACTCCCAAGGGGAACGCCACATCAATCGGCCCTGCCTCCAAATCAGATGCATCCAGTCCCAAACGATATGTCTGCCCGCCTGCCAAGTCAATCTTGGATTCCCATATATCGCCATTCAAATTTCCGACAAGGGCGTACGGTCTGAACACCCTATTCTGCTCATCCGTAAGGGTAACTTCCTCAGGCAACAGGCCAGTAACAGGCCGATCCAGATGCAGGGTGAAACCGTAACTCCGCACATCGCTAACGCTCAGTTTAACACGATATGGCAGCTGCGCTGTAAGCGTAGCACCCAGGTCAAAGAATGCTTTCTCCAGGAAAATGCCAATCAGGGCGCCATCCGGCAGTGGTTCGGTCGGGCGGAGCAAATAGCTGTTGCCGCCATCGGTACTATCCGCAAATGCCAAATCCAGCTGCAGTCCGTCAAAACCCTGTAGTTTGAAGTTACTTACGTCCAGACCCGGTAATGCCGGAGTGAACTGGAGGGTGATGCCCTCCGATGAAGCATTCATCACATGAACTGTCGGCGGTGGCACTTGTAACGCAAACGGCCCCCCAAAGTTATAGCCAGTCGGCTGCACTCGAAGATGATAGCGACCACCCGGTAGCAGGGCAACCTCCGCAACATAAGTGGAGCCGCCATCCACAGAGGTCAGCCCAGTCACATCCACCCTGGCGCCGTCTGGCCCAGTTAGAAGAAGATCATTCGAGACCAATCCTTTCACCGCTGGATGGAGCGTGAATGTGAAGCCAGTCTCACTTAGATTCCGCGTACTACTTTGCCCAACGATAAAATTGAGGTTCATCACTGCAGAGTTCGTGGCATAGCCATAAGGTGTAACGTTGATGCGATAGTTGTGGCCATAGAGCAAATCTGCCACAACAGTGTAAGTTCTGCCATCATCGACGCTGCCCAGCACGCTCGATGCGATTTCTTGGCCGTTAGTGGCGTCAATAATGGTTAGATCTGAAGAGCGCAGGTCTGCTACAACCGGATCAAAGATCAAGGTGAAACCAGTGTGCGTCTCCCCCTCTATCATCACTTGGCTTGAAAGAAGCTTGGCTAGAACCATTAATCGTTCAAACTCAAAGCCATCCTTCCTCAATTGCAGTTCATAGTATCTGTTATAGGTGAGCTTAGCCTTGATGATATAGGAAGCGCCATTATCGAACATCTCTACATCCTCTATTGAGACAGACTCACCTTGATTGGATTCTAAAGAAAAATGATCAATCGTCAGTCCTGGGACAGGCGGATTAAGTTGCAGACGAATACCTCCCATCCAGGCAGCTGCTTGCTGATCCACTGGCATCGGAACAGTCACGTTAAATCCAACACCGAAATCGTATCCTTGGATCATGGGCAGCACGTTATACACGGCGCCCCCCGTTAGCGATGCATAAACCTCGTAAGTCGTGCCGCCAGAGCGACGAAGAATACGATTGATCGTGATCGTGTTGCCTTGCTCATCTGTCAACAGAATATCGCTTGCCGTCAAATCGGGTATCGCCAGATCCAGATTGAGGTTGAAACGATCCGTCGAGACATCGCTTATCGTAGCGCTTACGGCCAGGGCCGGCACCACGATCTGCACCTGTGGATGATCATATCCGAAGCGATCCGGCAACTTCAGATTGTAGGTCTCCCCTCCGCGTAGAGATAGGTGGTGTCGATAGGAAGCACCGCCATCCGCAGTCTCGAGCTTTCTATTGAAATCAACCATTGAATTTCCCTGGGAATCGGTTATGCCCAGATGAGCATCTGTCAAATCTGGCCATGCAGGACTGAAATGAATCGTGTAGCCCGTCGCATCCACCTCGCTGATCGTGACAGTCACCTGTTGTGTAAAACTAACTATTTTAATGGCACCGAAGTTATAACCCGCCTTATTGATCGTCAAGTAATTCGCCCGGCCTGGACGGAGAGCTACCCCCACCTCATAGGTTCTTCCATTATCTGGGCTATCTATAGATTGGATCGTTAGCGGGGTATTGTTGTCCTCCAGTAATTTCAGATTGCCCGGCACCAACCCTTCTAGTGCAGAGCTTAAATGAAACGTGAAACCCGTCGCGGACACCTCGACAATTTCGATCGTCTCCTCAACAATCGGTATTTTGAAGCGTTGCGGTTCGCCAAAATCGTACCCGCTGCGTTGTGAAATCTTCAGAGCATATTCCTTCCCCCGTTCAAGCGTGGTTCTAATCAAATAGTCACCGTTATTGCCGGGGATGACATCTTCCGCAGCAACGCACGCTACTGCAGGCCATACGCAAACCGTAAAGTCGGCTTTCGTCAGATTGGGGACCGCAGGATCTAAAGTGACATTCAATCCTGTTGGATCCACATCAGCAATAGTGACTCGCGGATTGATAACCCTAGGTCTTACATAGCTCGAGTCAAGTTTAAAAACAAAACCCGCCTTATTCACACTCAAGAGGTACTCCCCTTGTAAGACCAGAGCAGGATTCGCACTCACCCGGTAAGTATAACCGTGATCGTTGGTCGAAAGTGATAGACCCGCAACATCTTGACCCCGATTTACATCCCGTAAAATTAAATCTCGTTCAGTAAGTCCCTCCACCGCATAACTAAGATGAAGCTTAAAACCGTGTATGGAGACTTCACTGAAACTGGCATTCACGGCTTGAGCCACCTCCGGCAACGGCGCAGGGAGACCTCGGATGTGATAGCCCGGGGTATTGTGAATTGCAACGGTGTAGCTCTCTCCGATACTGAGCTCTGCCGCAATATGATACCATGCCCCACTGGTATCCAAAATGACAATCGGGACGGGTTCACCCTCTCCAGTCGTCAAACGGATATGCTCGGTTGTTAGTTCCAGACCTTGAATCCATCCATCCAGCATAAGCGTAAAACCAGAGGTGGAGACATTCCTGAACGTTGCACTCGGCGTCCAGGGCGCCGTAATCGTTACCGGACTCCCGATTTCCCCCGACGGCGTCGAGACACTGATGGTATAGTCCGTTCCCTGCATAAAGTCGTAATTGACGCTATAGCTGGCACCTCCATCGTCCGTATGGATCGATTTTGCGTTGTACTTGCTATCCTTAAAGCTCACATCGACTTGATAGGGGCTCAAATCGGGCAGAGGAGGGTCAAATTTCAAGGTAAACCCCCAGGGCATCACATCTGTAACTTCCATCGGTTCTCGGAACGTTAGACTGACTGGATAGCCAAAATCATACCCGGCTCTCGTTAAGCTGACGGTATACGTTGTATCCGCCACAAGGTCAGCGGCAAGCGTATAGGTAGTGCCTCCGTCATGGCTGTTAACATCGCTGATCTCAACATGAGGCTCCACTTCAATGTTAGCGTCTGTCAGACCAGGCACCGCAGAGCTGAGGATTAGTGTGAAGCCGGATTTCTTAGCTTGAACATCGAAGCTGACTTGGCCAAGCGGTACGTCCATAACGGCCTCAGAACCAAAATCATGCCCCTCCAGGTTCAGGTTGACGGAGTACCGATGCTCTCCCAACAATGACACTGCTACGCTATACGTCGCCCCTTCATCTGTGCTGATCATCGTTATTCCATGTACTCGCTCACTATGTTCGTCAAGCACAATCAAGGCTTCATCCTTCAGATCAGGCACGGCCGGGTCGAGAGACAGGATAAAACCGCTGATCGACGGGTTACTGATCGTCTTCTCCACTTGGATAACGGGTGGCGCAATCACATGGACGGGTTCGCCCAATGCATAACCCGGCAATGCCAGCTCTAGACCATAAATTGCCCCTCGGGTCAGCTTGGCTGAAACCGTGTATTTGGGGTCATTTCCAGATCGGGCGATCCCAGTTATGGTTACGAACTCCCCCTTCTCAGATGTTAGGCTTACATGCTCTGCTTTCAGGCCAGACACCTGTTCAGAGAAGATGCGGATGAACCCGTCGACCGTTATATCGCTCACGCTCGCTGATACTTCTATAATCGGCGGCATCAAGCTTAGCGGCTCACCAAAGTCATACCCTTCCCGCCGCGGAACAATCGTGTACGTTTCCCCGCCAATCCAATCCGCTGCAATCGTGTAACTAGCGCCATCATCGGAAGCTGCATTTGCTACAACAACAGAAGCACCTCGGGCATCTTTTAATTCAAAATCTCCGGGCTCCAACCCGGGTACCGCAGGAGCGAGGGTCAAGATGAATTCGGAACCGCTTAAATCGGTCACTCCCATCTCCACTCGCTGAATCGGTAATGTGAAGGTAAGGGGTTCACCGAAATTATAGTCTTTTTTCGATAAAATGACGGTATAGGTTTTCCCACCTGTCAACAAGGCATGAACATCGTAAATCTTGTGATCGGCTTGACTGGTGATGGAGATCACGCGAATTTCATTGTTATCGGAATCCAGGATCTGCATACTAATCGGATCCTCTACAGCTTGTAATAACGCTATGGAGAAACCCGTTTGATCAAAGCGAGTCAGGGTCGCTTCGACCTCCATCAATGGCACTGTAAACGTCACAGGCGATTTGAACTCATATCCACTCCTCCAATAGTCCGCAGTCACCGTGTACGTTCCACCCGGATTAAAAGGAAATTCAAGTCGATATCTATTCCCCTGCTCGGATGCCTTTACGTAATAAGGAGAGTAAAACCCACTGTACTGCTCATGCTGAATCAGGAACAGGTCCTCCAGCAAACCCGCGAAGGGTGGTGTCAACGACAATGTAACGCTGTCTACCTTCACTTCAACGACCTCTGCTTCGAGGTAAAACTTAGGCATAACATAGTCTACTGCTCCACGCAATCCCGGGCGGATCAATTCGATTTCATAATAAGTAAGAGGTGTCCATTGGGCCGTTATTTTATAGCTGGAGCCATCAGAACTCACCTCAGTTACGGATAATATAGTCGCGAGATGACCAGGCACATCAACAATAGCCAAGTCAGCCGCCTTCAGATTGGACACTCCCGGGGAAAGATGAAGTGTAAATTCTTGCCCGTTCAAGTCTTCCACCTGAAGTTCGATATCGGTCCATTGAATGTTTATCGGCACCGTGCTGAACATATAACCATTCGGCGGATTTGAAACTGAAAGCACATAAGCTGTGTCTGGCATGAATGTCCCGGTGATCCTGTACGTATGGCCGCCATCCGTTGTCTTGGCATCTGCCAGAATATCGGATACATCCGTTCCGTCTGATAATGCCAGTTTAAAGTCGCGCAATGAAAGGATGGATAACGGTGTATCGAGCTCGATCGTAATGGCATCGGCAAAGAGCTCTGTTGCGGTCAACGCAACTGATATATTCGTCGCCTGTACCGTGAGCGGCATCGTGCCAAGGTCATAACCGGCCCGCGCTATTGTCACCTCGTATAGCGCTGATACGTCCAGGAAGGCTTCGATCACGTAAGTCTCGCCATGATCTATCGTGGAGATACGATCCATGACGACAGGTCCGTTCTCACGATCGGTTAACGTCAGATTCTCACTTGTCAGCCCTGGCAGTCCAGGCTCAAATTTCAGGGTGAATCCGTGCCGCCAAGCTTCAACGACGCTCGCTGTCACGCGTTGGGGTGGCAGCGGTACTCTAATGACAGGCGCCGTGTCACTGAACACATACCCTTCCTTCGCCAAACCGAACGTGTAAATCCGACCAGGCGCCAGCTCTGCCTGCACCTGGTAGCTTGCACCGGCATTCGCAGAGTACAGATCATCTATAGCGACCGGGTTCCCTTGCTCATCCAGCAGCCAGACATCTGCCATCGTAAGTCCATCCAATGCCGGATCGAGATGCAGAGTAACGCCTGTGGTCGATTCATCACGAATATTAACAAGGATCGTATCGAGCGGATGAATCGTGATCGTTGCCATAATCGGAGCGGGATGGCCCTCCCAACCAGAAGGTAACGTGAGGATGCCGATTGCCACATAGTCGCCTGCTATAGCTTCGTTGTACGCCTCGATCTGCCAGGCGATGGTTGCCCGGCCTGTGGCATGACCAGAACCCGCTACTTCAACGGTCTTCATTAGTAAATCGTATAGCTCTTGACTGGAGGTTCCGAAGGACACGGATAAATCAAAGTTGACACCGTCTTCTATCGACTCATATTGGATCACATATGGCTTTGGCATCAAACCAAGCACTCGGATATATGCGACATGAAGCGTATCATCAGCCAATACGTAATAGGTGGCGGCTTTGCCTGTTTGCCAATCTGTTGTGACATACTGGGTATTCGAATCGCCCTCAATCGACGGCTCGATGATCATGCCATTCTCGTATTGACGGAACACTTGCTTAACGTTATGAGCTCCTGTGTCTATTCCGTTAACCTTTAGCGCAATGGCATAATATTCTTCTTTGATCGCTGTCCAATCAAGCAGCTGATTGACGCTCGCTTCACGGAAGTCTACTTGTGCATGGCCGAATGCATCCGATCCGATAAAAACAGCGCTTGCCTCTGAAGGAGCCTGGAAGCTAACCGTCGCTTCTTTGGCTCCTGCCCACTCAAGCATGGCCTTGTATTCCGTGCCTTGTTCCGTCGTGACGATGATGTTCAAATCGGCTGTTCGCTGCCCTGCGGCAATCCAAAGATCGTCATGAGGATAACGAGCAAACGTCGCGGATTCTTCACCCTCGATCACAACGGTCGAACCGCGCATATTCACTCGATTTTCATCGACCATTAACCGATACTTGCGAGCAACTGCCAATTGACCTGAGCCTTGGAAGTTTTCGACGATGGCAACCTCACCCGATTGCCAAGTCACGACAGGTGCTTCAATAACGTTGACGATGACAGCGTTCATGGCGCTCTGATTATCCAACGAGGTCACTGTAAGGGTCGCTTTACCTTTGCTCACAGCGTTAACCTTGCCTGTTCGATCTACCGTGGCTATCGTTTCGTTATCCGACGACCACTTCACTTGTTTATTCGAGGCCTCTGCAGGTTGAACGGTGGCCACAATGGTCGCGATCTCACCTACGTTCAGGGTCAACTGACGCGGTTCAACCTGTATCGCGCTGACAGGTACGACTTCGTTCCCCCCATTTTGGGTGCCTCCATCGTTTCCATCACCGTCGCCAGGTGGCACAATGACAGGTTGCACAATGACAGGTTGCGGCGATGGCAAGGTCACCTCTTTATCCCCGACTACAATGGACATCCCGGGGTTCGCAAATGTCATTTCTTCCGGCTCGTGTTCAAGGGATGAACCGCTAGCGTGCACTTCGGCTTTCCGGATGCTTCCTTTTCCCGTGACAGAAGAGGGGGCAAACAGTAAAAGTCGGTTGATGGATGCATGGTCTCGGACATGCACGTCTGTGCCTTCCGCCTCATCCGCAATGGTCAGGCTTTGCACGCTGCCCTCTTTAATTTCAACAGACACGCCTGGACTTTGTACATGCACATTTTCGAAGTCTCCGGATAAGATGATCTTCCCTTCAGCTGTCGAGGTGATGACCACGTTGCCAAATCCTTCGCCTTCTAATGACATCTCCTCCAGGATCGCGCCAGAGCGCAGCACGATCTCTCTCATCGATGTCGAACCGGAAACGACAATTCTGATGTTTCCTTCCTCTTTGTTAATTACGACTTCGCTAAGGCTCGAATGCTCAACATGGATGCTATTGGCTCCTCCACCATTTACGGTCGTCGTTCCATGTACCGTGACACGATCCAATGTAGCGTCTCCTTCAGCGATGCCAGCTGCTAACAGCAGGTCGCCGAAGATTATCACGTTTTGCAAGGTGACATCAGGGACATTGATCGTAACATTGCCTTGAATAACTAGGGGCTGGTCTGCTTCTTCCGATCCGAAAATCCCAGGCTCATTCAACACAGTCTCTTCCTTGTCTACAACTGAATCCACTCGATCCACTCGATCAAGCGTGGCAACAGCTTCAGCGCGGGTAATTGATTTCCCGGGTCTAAACGTGCCATCTGGATAACCCTCCATGATCCTCGCCTCTGCAACTGCGGCAATGGATTGTATCGCCCACGAAGGAAAATCAGCGGCATCTGAGAAATGAATGCCAGCATCTATCCTATTGGATGTACTCAAATCTAGCAGCCGGTTGATAACAACCGCTGCTTCCTGCCGGCTTATCGGGTTATTCGGACGAATCGTACCATCTGGATAGCCGGTAAGATAATTGGCTTCCACAGCTTTGGCTATCTCATCAGCAAACCACTCCCCAACAACATCCGAAAAGTAAAGAGCTGCCATTGATTGAAATTGAAACCGTCTGTTCACCAAAGTTGCAAATTCAGCTCTTGTAATCTCTTGATCAGGGCGAAACGTTCCGTCCGGATATCCCGAAACCCAACCTTGATCAAGCCAGCTTTGGATTTGCTTTTCCGCCCAATGACCTTGAATATCCCGACCTTGAATATCACGGTCCATTAAAGCCTTCCCGGAACCTGTTTGCGCGAATAATGGCGTAGCGGGCTGTAAGAGCATGGCGATGCCTAGCAGAAGCACCATGCATTTTTGTCTCATTTTTTTAAATGACATTCGGTTTTGATACCCCCTTACTATTTTCAAAAAACTATACGAACGTCGATAGCTTATGTCTAATATTGTTACCTCAAGCCCTTCATCCCCCGAAAATTAACATAACCGTTACACCTGTTCAAGCAACTAAAGTTGTATTCAAGGTTGTATGCCTGCAAAGCTTCCTGAAAATTCTCTCCGCAACAGGACTCTTTCAACATTTGTCGAAAACATAATGCGGGAGGGAACGCTATGGAACGATCCTGGGTAGTCACTGAAAAAACAACCATTCCGTTTAGTGGTGAACATACGTTAATTCGCCGCCGTCTGGAGCATAAGCTGCACGAATCTTTGACCCGCACCTTGACGATAATGACGGCGCCGGCAGGGTTTGGCAAGACCACACTGACCAGCGAATGGATTTCGCGCAACCACCTTCGCGCCGCGTGGGTCTCTTTGAAGGAGGGGGACGATACACATCTGTGGCATTATCTTGTGTATGCGATCCATACGATTGAGCCCGACATTGCGCAGGCGTTGCAGCCCGTACTGGATGCCTACCCGTCCGTTTCTATGGAATTTGTCATCTCCCGCATCGTTCACGAGATCAGTCTTATTGCGACGCCGTTCGTCATCGTCCTCGACGATTATCATCTGATTCAGCACGACGAAATTCACGACAACCTGCATTTTTTCATAATGCATCTGCCGCCGCAAGCTCATCTTATCCTTGTCAGCCGACAGGCGCCCCCTTTTCCCGTTTCACGCTTCAGAACAACGGGACAACTATGCGAAATGAACATGAACGATCTGCGGTTTTCACTCGATGAGACAGCCGAGCTATTCGATGATTGCTTCAAGCTGGAGCTCCCCCCTGACGACATTGCCTTGCTCTGTTCAAAAACGGAGGGCTGGGCGGCCGGCTTGAAATTCGCCTCGATTTATTTGCAAGACCAGGAGCATTCTTCGCAGTTTATTCGCAAGTTTTCAGGCTCCCATCGCTTTGTGATGGACTTTTTAATGGATGAGCTGTTGTATCGGCAACCGGAGCATATTCGTCTGTTTTTGCTGCACACCTCGGTTTTGGACCGGTTCTGCGCCTCTCTTTGCTTCGCGTTGACCGAGAACGATTCGGCGTTCAGTATATTGCCGGTGCTGGAAAGGACCAACCTTTTTATTGTGCCGCTGGATCAAAACCGCACCTGGTTCAGGTACCATCATTTGTTCGCGGAATTTCTCAGAAAACTGCTGGAACAATACACCACTCCATCTCAGTTGGCGGCTATTCATACGCGCGCGTACGGCTGGTACAGCGCACAGCATATGTATAAAGAGGCTATTCCTCATGCTTTGGCGGCAGGCGCACACGACCAGGTCGTGTTGTTCATGGAGCATATGTTCCATGCCTCGGATCGCACGGTGCAAAGCCTGGCGCTGCAGGATTGGGCGCAAAAGCTCCCTGTAGCCATCCTGATGAGCCGGCCGAAACTATTTATTTATTGGATCGGCACCTGGGTACTGTTCGGGAAGACAACCGAAGCGCTCAGGGTATTGAACGAAGCGGAGCAACTGTGCGCCCGTGAGCAGCACTCCTGGCCTGCCGAAGTGCGCGTTATGCTTGCCCAAGGCATCCGCGTCATGCGCGGCGTCATTAACATCTCGCTGGATTACACCCGTCTGCTGGAGCATATCGACGACGTGATTACGCTCATGAATTGGACAGGGAAACAAACGGAGTTTTTGAACCCCAATGAAGCGAGTCTGATTCGGGGACACATCTGCTTTGGCGGAAAAGTCAAAAAAAGCCTGGATTTGTATACCAAGCTTCACAACGACCCGCACGCAGGAAAATTTTTTCGCGAGCACCTGGATGGGCTGACGCATGTCATGATTGCGGATTTGCATTATGAAAGGAATGAGCTGGGCATCGCCCGCGAGCAATTGGTCCATGGCATTTTCCTGGCGGAAGCGGCGAACAATGCGGCCGTGCTTGCCCCGGCGCTTTATTTGAAAGCCCGGCTCGAGCAGGCGGACGGCGACACAGAAAGCGCGCTTTCCATCCTGCATGAAGCCAATGAACACATCAGTCAGATGCCCTCTCCCCGCTGGCAAAGCATGCTGGAAGCTGCGTCTGTCCGTTTCCAGATTATGCGGAGAAGCTTGGAGGAAGGCGCAAAGTGGGCACAGCGCCGATTGCTCAGTGTGACCGCCAAACCCATCGTGGTCAATGAATTTGAAAACATTACGTTTGCCCGTGTTCTAATGGCGCAGCACAAGCTGAAGGAGGCGACCCAATGGCTGACGCAGCTGCTCCAATTGGCCAAAAGCAAGGATCGCTACGCCAGCGTCATCGAAATTTCATTGCTGCTTACGCTGAGCTGGAAGAAGCGGGGAGACTTGAAAAGCGCAATGCGCATGCTCGACCAAGCAATATACCTGGCTGAGGCCGAGCAGTTTGAGCGGATTTTTCTCGACGAGGGGCCGGATATGGCTGATCTGCTCGCTTACTGGCTGCAGGTCTCTACGAATAAGTCGGTCGATGAGGAGACACATCTCCGTCGAGTCCGCTATGTCGACAGTTTGCTTCAGCTCCTGATTCAAGACCTGAGCAGCCCGAAGCAGCCGCTTGCGACAACCTGTCCCCAGGCCGCTGCTTTATTGACGGTAAGAGAGCTGGATATTTTGCTTAAAATCAACAAAGGCGCCACCAATGAGGAAATTGCCAGAGAGCTGTTTCTTGCCATCGGCACGGTGAAGCGCTATACGCACAACCTGTTCCAGAAGCTAGAGGCGCGAAACCGTGTTGAAGCACTGTCGCAAGCGAAAAAACTGGGGATAATTTAATCTGTATAAGTCTAGCTAATGCTTCTCTACAGCGAGCAAAGAAAATGAAATGCCGAATCAGAAAGATGCCATAGGGAAAGCAATGTCATTAAGTTAAGCTCAAAGACTAGACCGGGACTAAAAATGAATTCAAAACAGCATGGGGAAACCCCTGTGCCGTTTGGGAAACGACGACGTGCGAGGTCATCCTTTCAGCGAAATAGTTCATGATCATTCTTGCCAACATCTTTTGGGGTGATGTCTTGGGCCGGTTTTGCGCCGCCGCTGCGAATGGTTTCGCAAATCCGCGCTTTAACAGCTTTTCGGGCTTTCTTTTTCGGCGTCATGAGGATAAAATAGCCCGTTCGCTTCGTTTCTTCACGCGGCGCAGGTCAAATCCCAGATACGCGAAGGCCTCGCCTTTCAAGCCGTTTACCATGCTTATTTTCTCCAAATTGAGTTCCACGCCCAAAGGCTCCAATTGTTCCCATAGCCGCTGTAAGGCTAATTCCGCCCATCCGCCTTTGCTGGAGTGTCCACTCACCGTGATCAGCATATCATCGGCGAACCGATGGTAGTTGAGCTTCAATTGCAGAAAGTAAGTCTGCGGTGTTATCAGACGGTGTTTGTCCAGTCCATCTCAATCGCACTTTATAATACCAGAAGGCTCGCCTTTGAAGAGCGGAAGGACTATTTTCCCATAACTCCATCCATGCAATTGTCTTCTTGTCTTTGGTGAGCTGATTAGCCATTAGCCAATCCATTAAGTTATTTCGCTCATGAAATGTGTGAATCTGCATATCCTTATCAAGCTTATTTAGCACATCTTGTGAAAGAAGGTTTTTGTCCATAATTAAGATTGCCAATAGTCTGGGCAAAAACTCTTCGGTTGACCAAAGTTCCATAGCTAGTTCGTGATCTTTTTTAATGTCCTTCGCGATTTTTCGTAAGTCGCCTATGACACATCTCCTTTATTACAGCACTGTTTCAACCCACGATCGTCGAATGTCCAAGCGTGCCTGGTCAAGGCGATATGGATATGACTACCTTTCCTTTAGCTCTCCCGCCTTCAAGATATTCCAAGGCTTGCGATGCTTCCGCAAACTTAAACACCCGATCAATAACAGGAATAATACGCTCCTTTTCCATTAGCTCCTTAATCTTCTTCAGTTGCGCTCCGTCAGGCTTCATTAACAAGAAATGGTAGCTCGTCTGAGTCTTTTTTTCGAGTGCTGTAAGCTTGTGACTGACAAGCGATAAAAGAATTGTCTTCCACCGCCCTAAACGCGCTTCCTTGCCAAATTTGGCATTCGGAAGACCGGAAACAGACACGATTTTGCCCCCCGGCTTCAATACATGAAATGATTTTTTTAAAACATCACCACCTAAAGTGTCCAAAACGGCATCATATTCCTTCAAATGTTGTTCAAAGTCATCTTTTCTATAATTGATGATTTGATCGGCTCCCAATGATTTAACCAGATCATAGCCTTTTTCGCCGGCTGTAGTCGCGACATAGGCCCCCATCGATTTGGCCAGCTGAATCGCAAACGTTCCTACGCCTCCGGAACCAGCATGAATGAGAATCTTTTGGTCTTTTTGCAGTTTGAGAATATTATGGAAGGCTTGATAAGCGGTCAATCCGACCAGCGGTATGGCTGCAGCCTCTTCAAAGCTAAGATTCTTCGGCTTCAGAGAAATGTCATCCTGATGAACAGCTATATACTCCGCTAACGTTCCGATCCTGTTCTTTCGCGGCCTTCCGTATACTTCATCCCCAGGTTTAAATTGATCAACTTTGTCTCCGGCCTTGATAACAACACCGGAAAAATCATTCCCCAAGATTAAAGGCATCTCATAATGCAATAGAAGCTTTAATTTTCCCGCTTTAATTTTATGGTCAATGGGATTCAGACTTGCGGCGCGAATGTCCACCAGCACATCGTGTTCACCGAGAACTGGCATCGGAAGTTCTTTCAACAATAAGGGAACACTTTTTCCGTATTTCTCAATGACCATCGCTTTCATTGACAACACCTTTCTTTCGCTCATTAGTTCAAACATATAAACCGAATGACAGCAAAGCAACTATTTTTAACTCTGCTCTTTACCAATCAGGATTGGCTGCATCGAGCTTCAATGGTCGCAATTAATAATTTAAGTTGTTCAAGCGGTTTACGGATCGTCAACACATAATAGTTCTCTACATTCCTTTTGTCATAATCAACAAAGCCTGCCTGCCTTAACACTTTCAAATGGTGAGAGATCGCAGGTCTGGACAATTGGATATATTCTGCTATCGTATTCACATTAAGTCCGGACTTATGTTGGGCAAGCAACAGAATAATGGCATGTCGTTTTTCGTCTTTCAATGCATCAAGCAAAGGAACATAATGTTTGAATTGTTGTACCATTTGCTCATACTCTTGGCTCATACACGTTATCCCATCTTTCGTTCGTTAGTTTAATCATTTAAACATATGGATCGGCTGATGTCAAATTAAGATTTATCGGCAGTCATTGCCTCGCGAGTGCAAGATGTTCGGCCGATCTCGTTCGAAGTATCCTAAGAAGCCTCTGAAATCAAAAGTCTCAGAGGCCGTCACTTATGGTAGGGTTCCCCTTACCACCCCCAATCCTAAAACTTTGCTGAAAACAGAAATGTACCTCAGTAATGCGACCATCGACTAAATCTATTCTTGTGACCAACTTCCTGACCAGCTTTTGCTGAGCTTCCTTGTCCATCAAGCCGATAATTTTACCAACATTTTGAAATAAGTCCGATATCTCATCAATATTAAAGCGGCTACTTTGAATGCTCTCTATGTCTTGATTGATTTCCTGCTGCTGCTTCTGCAAGCCTTCAATTTCTTCAAGATTATCCTGAATCCGTTTCCGTACAACCGATCTGTACTTATCATCGCCCTCTGTCAATTCAGCAAATAAATTATCCTGCTTCCTCTCCAGCTTGCTAATCTCTCCAGCCACCCTCTTATGCCGCTGCTGAAGATCTACAATTTGATCATCGGCACTATTAAGGGATGCCAACATTTCCGTCTTGAATTCGGGCTGATTGATAATGCCCCCAAAGATGGAAACAAACTCTTCTTCAAGCGCTGTGCTTCTGATCCCTCTTTCTTTGCATCCTTTCGTTCCACATTTATAATATCCGTACAACGTCCCTTTACTCTTAACCGGTTGATAGAACATCTTGCCGTCGCATGCTGGGCATCGCAGCAATCCGCTAAGTAGGTGCTTGCCATCAAACTGCCTCACATGTCTGCGAGGGTTTCCCTCAATCTTGGCTTGAACCTTATCATAAGTTTCCATATCGATGATTGGCTCGTGTACTCCTTCACTTATTATGGGGTCATCATTATACTTGCGTTTTCGCTTATTTTCTTCGGTGCGCTTTCCCCAGTCCTTTCTGTGTCCCCATCTAATTTTTCCGGCATAGGTCACATTTTTCAATATATCCTTGACCGCCGCTATATAAAATTCATTTCCTTTTTTAGTCTTCACCCCTTTATTATTTAGCAAATTCGCTATTGCATTATAGCCGTTCCCTTTGAGATACTCGGCGTAGATAAACTGCACTTCTTTAGCTTCCTCTTCATTTATGACAAGACATTTATCAACAAGATCATAGCCGAAAGGAGCTGTGCCACCATTCCATTCTCCTTCTCTCGCTTTCTGCGACATGCCGCCTTTAACTTGCACAATAATATTTTCGCGCTCCATATCGGCAAAGATGGACGCCAAGACCAAGAAATATTTCCCCATTGGGGTTGATGTATCAATTTTATCTTCAGTCGATATTAGACAAGTACTGTTCTTTTCTAGAAAATCTGCTATGGTTACAACATCATAAATTTTACGACTCAGTCTGCTTATCTGACATTGAAAGTTTATCCATCTTAGAGAGCGAAGAAATACCATTATAGTCCATAGCGAACACCCCACATCGGATTCGCGCACAAACCGTGCCGCGTGCCCGATGTAAAGTGAGTGGTTTTAAATATCAGAGAATGCAGCGCAAATCGAAAAAAATCTTTTCAATAACCAAAAACTTTTTTTCAATTCCGGCAAACCAACACCACAACCCAAACGAAGCAAAGCGGAGCGAACCAAGATAACGAATAAAGGCGATCAAGGCACAATTACCCCTGAATCATTGGCAAACTTATCATGACGGATTACGGTTCGGCGTTGGCGACTGAAAAGAAACCCTCTACGGTTATGACAAGCCAGCAAACAACCGGCGACCCTGTACTCCAAAAATTCACTGACCTGACTTGGACGCACCTTGCTCCTTAAGAAGGGGAAGCCAAACGTCAGGCGACTGGGGACGTCTCCAGCATGAAAGTAATTATCCGAGCGGCTGGCTGCTTCATTAAAAAGAAAGGGAACTTCGCTGGTGAAAGCGAAGTTCCCGAGCAAATCAATAGTAAACTAGGCCTTGCTCCTTATGCTTCCATACAACAACCGAATTGCAATTGTCATGAGGTGCGGTTTTACACATCCCAACCCTGATGACCAGCTTCACGGAGACGATGGTGCATCCGCTACGTTTACATTTCCTTCCTCTTTCACCGACGAATTTGTCCGCCGTACACTAAAAACCTACCGCCGACACACAAACC
>NZ_BIMA01000091.1 GCF_004000845.1 Paenibacillus koleovorans NBRC 103111 | reverse complement strand
GCAAGCAGGGAGGTAGCTGTGCAGGAGCGGTAGATTCAAGCCCGTCAGTCGATCGCTAAGTACCTTGCTCTGCAGTCCGACTTCCCAGTAAGTCAATAAAAAACCACCAGGTAGGTGACCTGATGGATCTTGGTTTTTTGGTCGCTGTGATATGTTTGGCCCGTTGGAGGGCAGGCGGGACTCTTATTCAATGATTAGCTTTATGGCGCTTGTTTGACCCGGGTAGGAGTCCATCACAAAGCCGGACGTCCAGACTTTGGCTCTGCGGCCTACGAGCGATGCGCTCAGCTTGGTGTTCGCGCTGACACCGTCAATTTGGAGAATGGCATCCGGCATTAGACCGACAAAGTAAGCCAATGGGTCGGACGAATTGCCGTTTTTCTTCGTTTCGTGGACGATCAACACCCGATTCTCGGCGGCATCGTAGCTCTTGATGATTCCGCTAATGAAAGGTTCTTGCGTACAGCATTCCAAGAACGTTATCTCCAGCGGGAACGGTTCCCCTGCCAGCTCGTACAGCGTGGCTTGGATCGCCTCTTTGTCGGCGGCCGTGAATTTTCGTTCCACGTCCCCTTTGCTGCGGAATTGCATCATAATATGATCTTTGCCGGTCGCGCCCATCATCATTTGGATCTCATGTTTGGTTTCGAAGACAGACTTTTGCGAGAAGAGCTTCTCCTGAATTGCTTTCAGATCTGGAGTGCCGCTTCCCGCAGGAGACTCGCTCGGGGTTGGCGGCGGGAAACTGGGCATGATTGATGGAACTGGAGTCGGCTTCTCGGCAGATTGGCTATTAAGCGTTGCACAAGAACTTAACAACAGCATGACGGCAAACCCGATAAATGCAATGCGAATCATAGGGATCCCCTCCAACGCGATATCTTCTCTTTCACCTTATAACGTTGGAAGGGGATGGATAGTTGCGGATTCCTTTACAGTTTTTCAGAAACAATCTTCGCTTGCGTGAACAGCAGCAAATAGTCGCGGCCGCCTGCCTTCGAGTCGGTGCCGGACATGTTGAATCCGCCGAACGGATGGACCCCGACGAGCGCACCGGTGCACTTGCGGTTGAAGTACAAGTTGCCGACGTGGAACTGTTCCCGCGCCAGCTCGAGATGCGCCCGATTGCGGGAGATGACGGCGCCGGTCAAGCCGTAGTCCGTATTGTTGGCGATGGCGATCGCCTCCTCGAAGGAGCCGGCCTTAATCACCGCCAGCACCGGTCCGAAGATTTCTTCCTGCGCCACACGGGCGGTCGGAGCCACATTGGCAATGACCGTAGGCTCAATGAAGAATCCGTTCGAGTCACTCGGCTGGCCGCCATACGCAATCCGTCCCTCCATGCGACCGATATCAATATACTCCAATATTTTGTTGAAGGCGCTCTGGTCGATGACCGGCCCCATGTAAGTCGATGCCTCGAGCGGCGAACCAACGGTCAGCCGGCTCGTACGTTCAATCACTTTCTCCAGCACCGTATCGTACACCTCCTGGTGGATGACGGCGCGGGAGCAGGCCGAGCATTTCTGACCTGCGAAGCCGAAGGCGGACAACACGATTGCCTCCGCAGCGAGATCTAAATCAGCTTCTCGGTCGACTATGATCGTATCTTTGCCGCCCATTTCGGCGATGACGCGTTTGATCCATTTCTGGCCGGGCTGCGTCTTAGCCGCCCGTTCGTTGATGCGAAGGCCGACTTCGCGCGAGCCCGTAAAGCTGACAAAGCGGGTGAGCGGATGGTCCACGAGGAAATCCCCGATTTCGCCGCCAGGTCCCGGCAAATAGTTGACGACTCCCGCCGGCAAACCCGCTTCCTCCAGCAGCTCGACGAACTTGGCTGCGATCACTTGGGTCGGACTCGCCGGCTTCAGCACGACGGTATTGCCGCAAACAATCGCCGCTGTCGTCATGCCGGCCATGATGGCTAATGGGAAGTTCCAGGGCGGGATGACGACGCCGACGCCCAGCGGGATGTAGATGAGCTCGTTGTCCTCCCCCGGAATACGTGTCAACGGCTGCTTCTCGGCGAGCCGTTCCATTTCGCGCCCGTAAAATTCAAGAAAATCGATCGCTTCCGCTGTGTCGATGTCGGCTTCGGGCCAGCTTTTGCCCGCTTCCCATACCATCCAGGCGGAAAATTCGTGCCTGCGCCGCCGCAGCAGCGCCGCCGCCTTATACAGGACGCGAGCTCTGGCTGCAGCCGGCACCGTACTCCAGCTCTCATATGCAGCCGCCGCCGTCCGAATCGCTTCTTCCGCCAGTTGGCGGTCCGCCTGATCGATTTTGCCGATGACTTGGTTTGTCTGTGCTGGGTTAATGGAGTCTTGGCTGCGTTCGGTTCGGACTCGGCGCCCCCCGATGATCGGCGTGTAAGTCCGTCCCAGCTCGGCCTCGACTTTTTTCAACGCCGCCTCAAAAGCCGTCCTGCTGCTCTCTCGTGTGAAAACCGTGAACGGTTCGTTCCGGTATGTCTCCATCATTCGGCATTCGCCCTCCTTCGCGTGAGCAGAGATAGATGCCCTCTCCTTCATTCTAAGCATGCGAACGAGCTGACGTGACAAGTGCCCGCTACTTTATTTGGGCAAACAAGTGTCGAAGCGGCGGCGGCGGGCATACAATAGTCGAACACTCGAGCGAGCGAGGAGGAACGGACATGCGTTCATCGGAACCCTTCATTCGGCGAACCGAAGCGTACGGCGCGCCGAACTACAACCCGCTGCCGATCGTCGTATCAAAGGCGGAAGGAGTCTGGGTCGAGGATCCCGAAGGCCGGCGCTACATGGATATGCTCAGCGCGTACTCCGCTTTGAATCAAGGCCATCGGCATCCGGCCATCATCCAGGCGTTGAAGGAGCAAGCCGATAAGGTGACGCTCACGTCTCGCGCCTTCCACAATGAGGCGATGGGCGATTTCTATGAGGAGCTAGCGGCATATACCGGGAAACCGATGATTCTGCCGATGAATACAGGCGCCGAGGCGGTGGAGACGGCCATTAAGGCGGCTCGTCGCTATGCTTACGAAGTCCGGGGAGTACCGGATGGCGAGGCGGAGATCATCGTCTGCGAGGGCAATTTCCATGGGCGGACGGTGACGATCACGTCGTTCTCGTCGTCGGACGAGTACCGCCGCGGCTTCGGCCCGTTTACGCCCGGCTTCCGCCTGATCCCCTACGGGTATCTTGAGGCGCTGCGGGCGGCGATCGGGCCGGCGACGGCGGCGTTCCTCGTCGAGCCGATCCAGGGCGAATCCGGCATCGTCATCCCGCCGGACGGCTTCTTGCGCGCGGCGGCGGATTTATGCCGCGAGAACGGGGTGCTGTTCGTCGCCGACGAGATCCAGACCGGCTTCGGGCGCACCGGTCGCCGCTTCGGCTGCGACTGGGAGGGCGTAGAGCCGGACGTGTTCGTGCTCGGCAAGGCGCTTGGCGGCGGCGTGTTCCCCGTCTCGGCCGTGGCGGCCGGGCGCGAGGTGCTCGGCGTCCTCACGCCGGGCTCGCACGGCTCCACGTTCGGCGGCAATCCGCTCGCCTGCGCCGTAGCCCGCGCCGCGCTGCGCGTCGTGCGCGAAGAGAGGCTCGCCGAGCGGTCCGACGCGCTCGGCGCCTACATGCTCGCGCAGCTGCGCGCGATACGGAACGCGCACATCCGCGACGTGCGCGGCCGCGGCCTATTCGTCGGCGTCGAGCTGGGCGTCCCGGCGCGGCCCTACTGCGAGCGGCTGATGGCGGCCGGGCTGCTGTGCAAGGAGACGCACGAGCATATCATCCGCTTCGCGCCGCCGCTCGTCATCACGCAGGAGGAGCTGGACTGGGCGATCGAACGCATCCGGGATGTCCTCGAGGAGAACAAGTAACCCCCTTAATGAAGCTAGTCCGCACAGCGGTCGATCGAGTAGCATCCGTCAGGAGGACGAGGTATAATGTGGGCAACCGCCTAACAGGCACAGCAGCTCACAAGGAGGCTCGATCCGCATGCTCGCAACCGGCCAAACCGCTCCGCTCTTCACTGCGGAAAGCACGCACGGAACGATCCGGCTCGCCGACTACATCGGCAAACAGCCGATCGTGCTCATTTTTTACCCGATGGACGACACGCCGGGCTGCACCGCGCAGCTGTGCGCCGTCCGCGACTCGAAAGCGCTATACGCACGCCACAATGCTTTGGTGTTCGGCGTCAATCAAGGCGGGCTCGACTCGCATCACAAGTTCGCGAAGAAACACGGCTACGACTTCCCGATCATCTCAGACTCCGACAACGAGATCCGCAAAGCGTATGACGTAGGCCGGATGCTCGGCTTGTTCCTGCAGCAGCGCATCGTGTACGTCATCGGTCTCGACGGCCGCATCGCGTTCGCGCGCAAAGGCACGCCTTCGACGGAAGACATCGTCGCCTCGATCAAACCCGAGACCTGATCCGGTCTCGAAAAATAAAAGCCGCCCCAGGCGAGCTCTTCTACAAATGAAGAGCCGCGCCGGGAGCGGCTTATTCCTTATTGCGACAAACGAATCGCCAGCTCGTACAAGTCGCGATCGAATTCCTTCTTCGTGTGCACGACCTTGTCGATGTCCGTGACGACCAGCTCGCCCTTGATGACGCCGCACGCTTTGCCCGAGTCGCCCTCGATCAGCTTGCGCACCGCGAAATCGCCGAGGCGGCTCGCCAGGATGCGGTCATTGTGCGTAGGCGTGCCGCCGCGCTGGATATGACCTAGCACCGTGACACGCGGTTCGATGTCGTGCTGCGCCTTGATATGGTCGGCGACGTTATGCGCACTCCCGTAGCCCTCGGCAACGACGACGATACTATGGCGTTTGCCGGCGTTGAAATTGTCCTTCATCCGGTTGCCGACATCGTCCAGCGAGAACGGCACCTCCGGCACGAGGATCGTCTCCGCGCCGCTCGCAAGTCCGGCATACAAGGCGATATCGCCGCAGTGGCGGCCCATCACTTCCACGATCGACGAGCGCTCATGGGAGCTCATCGTATCGCGCAGCTTGTTGATCGCATCGACGACGATGCTGACAGCGGTGTCGAAGCCGATCGTCAGGTCCGTGAACGGAATGTCGTTGTCGATCGTGCCCGGCAAGCCCATCGTCTTGATGCCCAGCTTGCTCAGCTTGTTGGCGCCTTGGTAGGAGCCGTCGCCGCCGATGACGACCAGTCCGTCGATGCCGCGCTTGCGCAGGTTGTCGGCCCCGAGCTGCTGTCCCTCCGGCGTCATAAATTCCTTGCAGCGAGCCGTCTGCAGAATGGTGCCCCCGCGCTGAATGATGTCGCCTACGCTCCGCAGATCCATTTGCCGGATATCATCGTTGATTAATCCCGCATACCCGCGCTGAACGGCATATACGTCCAAGCCGTGGAACAAGGCGCTGCGCACGACGGCGCGAACCGCCGCGTTCATCCCTTGCGAGTCTCCGCCGCTCGTCAGGACGGCGATCGATTGAATAGAGCTCATCTAGTTATCCACCTTTCTTTCGAATCCAAATACTGTTTACCCAGAAAAACAACCTCGTCATCGGGCTGCCCCGCATGAGTTGCCTGGAAATCGCCTTCACCTGCGGCTGATGATTCACCTTCGGATCGGACAAATACAAGGCAAGCAGACCCTCGATAATCATCCGATGGAAAGAAGCGTCATGAAGCCCGGCAATATCGGATCGAGCACGGTCCACAATCCATGCGATGCGCTCCACCGTCCGGCCCATGTCGTCGTAATAGCTGCAGAAGTTCAAATCGCCGCCGGCCGTATCTTCCTCCTGGTCAATCAAGTAGTCGAGCAAAATATGCAGCCCGCATACATGCGGAAAATAAGCCTCGACGATCGCCTCCGAACGTTCCGGCACCCCATCCTCGTAGGAAGCGGTAAGAAACAAGTAAAATACGCCGAGCGTCGAGCCGGTCGCGGCCGCGAACTCATTCCAGCGCAGCTCCGGGAACGGGCTCCGATTGCGCTCCCACCAGGCGAGCAGCTCGCCTTCGCGCAGGTCCTGCCGAATATGCTTGTACACCTGCAGATCGCAGTACAACCCGACAAGCCGTTCCACGCTCCGCTGTACATGCTCATAACCCGGCAGCAGGCAGACGCAGCTCTGGCAAGTCCGGACGAGCGACTGCAAGTAGCCTCCGTCATCCCGCTCCTCGCGGCAAGCATAATAATCCTGCACCGGCGCCTCTGGGTTGACCGCATCGAGCATCGACTGATGCAGCAAGCGGAAATCGACCGGGTCCAGCGAAGTGCTGCGATCGCACAAATTGTCCAAATAATCGCTGATCGTCTGAAACGCTACGATCAGCGGCAGCAGCACATGCCGCATCGATAAATTCGCCGCAGCGTATACGGAGCCGCCTTCGCAGTGAAACTGCTTGGTCGTCATGCTGGCGATCGCTTGCTTCCGCAGCTCAGGGTCGGGGATCCGTTCCGCCGTCTCCCGCCAACGCTCAAGCTGCGTGCGCACCTCGGGCAGCACATAGCGGTATACCCGCCTCATCAGCGTCACCGGATTGCGGGGAACTCCTGTCTTCGGGGACGTTGTTCTCATCACGGTTATGTCGTTCCTCCATACTCATCCAAGTCCATAACTCTCATTATAGTATAAAGGAATGCCAGATTCCTAATGATGCGCTCTTGTCGACAGCTCCTGATTGACCCTGTACCACAGATGCAAATCGGTGATGCAGCTCGCCTTCTCGGCAATCTCGTAATTCAACCGGCAGGATGTCGGGAAATCGTCCTCCACGTCCAACTGCAGCTGCTTGCGGATAATGATCCGCTCCAGCGCTTGGATCCGGTCCGGAATCGCTCCGCGAATCCGCTCCCAGCGCTCCAGCATTTCCGCTCGTTCCGTCTCGCTATACTGCTCCCATTCCCGATCCAATGCAGGGAGCTCGATCCCCAATCTCTCGTCATATACAAATCCGTTGCTCATTTATATCATTACCCCTGTCTATATACCCGAAAATTGTACCACGCCCGATTGCGCAAGCCAATACCAAATCATTCAACCCTATATTGCCAGATTGTAAAGTCGGAATTATACTAGACCATATTAGAGAGCGGGGGGACATAGAATGGACGCAGCAACCGACAGGCGTGTAACAATGAAACAGCTACTGGCCTTCTTTATCCCGCTCGGCCTATCCTCCAGTCTGGTCACGATCTCGCATGTCATTATCAACAGTACGCTCGCGCGGTCGACCGATCCGGAGACGATCATCGCCAGCTACTCGATCGGACTCAGCATGCTGGGCATTATCGAGCGGCCCGCCATCCTGCTCCGTCAGACATGCTCGGCGCTCGTCCGGGACAAAATTTCGTTCCGCGCCATGTCCGGCTTATCCGGCTATATGATTCTCGCGATGTTCGTCTGCGGCTTGATCCTGTCATACACCTCGGTCGGCGAATGGATTTTCCTGTACGGCTTCGGCGTCAAGCAGGAGCTGCTGCAGCGTATCCTGGACGTGTACCGCATTCTCATGTTCGTCGCGGTCTTCTCCGCCATCCGGTGTCTGTATCACGGCATCATTATCAGCAATATGCGCACGAAGTGGCTCACGATCGGGATGCTCGTAAGGCTCGCAGTCATGTACGGTTTGTCTGTATATTACATTCAGGCGGATCGGGTGGACAGCGGAGTCGTAGGGGCGATTATTTTTTTAGCGGGCATGATTGTCGAAGCGCTGGTCAGTTATTTGGAAGGTCGCAAGGTCGCTAAGTCGCTGCCTGAGAAGCTTCAGGATCATCCGGTCGAGCGCAAAAGTCATATTTTCCAATTTTATCGTCCGCTGCTGCTGTCATCCCTACTGGTCATTCTGGTAGGGCCGTTTATTAATGCGATGTTAGGCAAAACGTCGAATTTCGAGCTCGCCGTGGCGTCCTTCGCCATTGCGGCCAGTCTGACGCAGCTCGTAAACAGCTTTTTCTCGTACATGCATATGATCGTCATCAATTTCTACAAAAAGGATCCGTCGTTCGTCCTTCGATTCGCCATCTTGTTCGGAACGATTCCGGCGATCCTGATCGGCTTGCTAGGCTACACCCCGGCAGGGCCCTGGTTTATGAGTCAGATCATGGGGGTGAACGAGCGGCTGATGCACGAAAGCCTGTACGCGCTGCGCATCTTCATGCTGCTGTCCTTCATTTATCCATGGGTCGATTTTTGCAACGGGGTCGTGCTGATGCGGGGACAGACGAAAATTATGCTCTTCTCGATGTCGGCCAACATCGCCGTTACACTTGTTACGCTGATCGCATGCATCATGACGGTGCCGCATTGGAACGGAATGGTAGGCTCATTGGCGCAATCGTTGGGGCTAGCCGCAGAGCTTGGCGTACTGCTCACGGTCCTGCGATTAACGGCCAAGAGCGAAGCTCGCAATATGACCTCCGTTTCTTAAGTGCCGATTACAGAAAGATAAAAGGAAAAATGAATGATGTCCACAAGATCTGCTAACAAACCTATATCCTCCGACGGACAAGCTCTTAACGCCGAACCGAGGCCAAGCGCAAAAGACGAGCTGTTGCTGCGCTTGTTCTCATTCACGTTTTATATTACGATGGCGATTACCGTTTCGTTTTTCCCGCTCTATTTCGACTATAAGGGGTATACGAAAATCCAGATCGGGGCTCTCTATTCCATCGGGCCGCTGATCGGCATCTTCGCCAACCTGATCTGGGGACTCCTAAGCGACAAGCTCCAGACGGTGAAAAAGCTGTTCGTCATCATCTTCGCCTGCCAGCTTGTGACTACGCTTATATTGTTGAACGTCGATACTCTAATTTGGCTGTATACGCTGATGACGTTTTTCTACTTCTTCCATATGCCGATCAATTCGCTGATTGACAGCTTGATCATGATCACCGCCCGCCAAACGGGCAAAAGCTATGCTTCCTATCGGGTCTGGGGCTCGCTCGGCTTCGCTTTTTCGGCGTTGGTGTTCGGCTTTTTGTTCAAATGGATAGGGATCGAGTATGCGCTAATCACCTGTCTAGGGACGATTACTTTGTCGCTTATACTGGCCACCGGACTTCGCGACCGTCCCTCCGGAAGCAGCACCGGCACGATCAGCTTCAAGGGCTTCGGCCAAGTCATCGGCTCGCGGCGATTTCTCTGGTTCCTGTTTCTCGTATTCATCCTCTCGATTGCGCACCGGACGAACGACGGCTTCCTCGCCTTGTACTTGCGCTCTCTTGGCGCCAGCGACGCCATCGTCGGTTGGGCCTGGTTCGCGTCGGCGGCAAGCGAAATTCCGGTTTTCATCTGGGTGAGCCGACACGGCCACAAATATCGGGAGCTGCCGCTCCTCATGATCGCCGGTCTCGTCTATGCCGTCCGTTTCGGACTCTATAGCATCGTCGACTCGCCGGAATGGATCATCCTGCTGCAGACGCTTCACAGCTTCTCATTCGGCATTTTCCTGAGCACCGCCCTGCGCTATATGCTGCAGCTTATACCCGAACAGTTCCGCGCTACCGGACAAGCGATCTACGCGGTCGTCTGGTCCAGCATGGCCGGGTTCGCAAGCGGCGTGATGGGCGGCTGGGTGTTCGATGCCTGGGGACCGCACAAGCTGTATTTGATCGCCTCCATGTTCGCGGTGACCGCAAGCGTGCTTATCTTTTTCACGTATTGGTTTCAGGAGAGAAAGCTGGTTCGTTGACTATGCGTTATAAATGGTTAAGGCCCTTGCAGGGATGCAAGGGCCTTTTTCTTATTGTTGAGGAATAGCGCCAATAATATCGTCGTTCAAGCGGAATCGGTCTTCGCCGCGCACTTGGAACGTGCGGATCCGGTTCGTGTCGCCGCCCCAATCGGCCATCTTGAATTTCACCTCCGGCGTCGTATAGCGGACCGAGAACGCAACTCGCGGGATGTTGGAGCTGTTCATCTCCGAGCCGTGAAATGTCGCTTCGTTGAAGTACACGATCTGCCCCGGCGTCATCTCGATATCGATCGCCTTGGATTCGTCCACGTAAGACGCATCGATTCCTTCCTGGAAGGCGCTGGCGTCGTTGCCCAGGTCCACATGGGGGACGATGCTGCGATGCGTGCCCGGAATGATGCGCAAGCAGCCGTTCTCGCGAATCGACCAGCCGAGCGATACCCAAGCGGTGGCGTTGATCGCCGGCTCCATCGGCCAGTAATTGATATCCTGATGCCAGGGAATGAACTTCGTATTGCCCGGCTCTTTATACCAGAAATGCATCGCCCAGAGCACGACATCCGGCCCGAGAATTTGTGTGATCGGTTCGACCAACGCCGGATGCGTAGCAAGCTCGTACGCCCACTTGCGGCGATGATGCCAAGCGGACAGGTTGATCTTGGTCGGACCCGGCTCGAATTTGGACTGCCCAAGCTCCTCGAAGAACAATTGGTTGTAGCGATCCGCTTCCTCCAGCGTCAGCGCCTGAATCGGGCCGCTGTAGCCTGCCTCATGAAATTGCTCGATGGAGAATGAAGTGCCTTTCGTAATCATAGTACCGCTTCCTCCCTGAATGTTATTTTGTGAGTGATTTCTTCTCTCACTCTTAGCATACAAGAATCACAGATACCGTCATATCAACCGAAACGGGACTTGCTAGCACAAAACGATTATTCCAGCGCGATCCAGCTCTGATGCTGCTCCCGGTACTCCTTGGGGGTCATGCCCGTTAGCTTCCTGAATGTCCGTGAAAAGTAATTCGGATCCTCATACCCGAGCGCATAGCCGATCTCCGAAATTCGCTCGTCCGTCGATTCCAATCGTTTGCGGGCGAGCTCCACCTTGAACCGATGCATATAATGGAGCGGCGACAGTCCTGTCTGCTCGTGGAACAGCCTTCTCAAGTACGACTCGCTGATCCGCACGACGCCGCTTAACTCGTCCGGCGCAGGGAACCGGTCCGCATGCCTCGCGATATATTCCATCGAAGCTTGAACCCGCCAATCGATGCCCGAAGCCGCCTTTGCCGTAATCTCCCCGTCTCCTTCATCCTCATGGAGGAACAGCTGCTCGAGGTAATGCGCGATCAACCGATATAAGCCGCTATGCAGCTTTAGCGGTCTCGTAACCGAATCGACGGCGCCTTCATAGTCCAACATTTCTCGGAGAATCTCCAGCAATCCTGTTGTTTCATAAGGGTACCGCGGAGGCAATCGCAGCAATTCCGCCCAACTCGCGCTCAGCAAAAATGTTATATCCGCATCGAAGTTCAAGCTGATCAGCTTCAAGCTAGGCGTCCTCGCATAACAAGTCAGGATGGCGCCTTTCGGAATGAGCAGCACATCTCGCTCCCCCGCCTCCTGCCCGACTCCGTTCACATTCAAATGAAAGCGTCCTTCCTCGACGGCCCACAGCACCGCATGCCCCAATCGTCTCGACTGGATCGCCCAGTCCGCCCTCAAGTCATATTGCATGATGCTTCGGAATTGCAGCGTCAACGATTCCATGAATAGTTTCCGGGATTGCCGCATGCTCGGGTTCTCTCCTTTTTTGCTGTATGAATCAGCTCCTGAGCAAAAAAAATCCTTGATACCGAAGCGACTCCGGATGGAATCGTTCGGTTCAGGGATTGGTTATCTTTCTGCCTTAGGGCACTACATCGACAATCATCTTATCGAATACTTTTCCGTTCACGCTGATCTCGAGCTTCCACATTCCGGACAACGCCAGCCCGAACCGCCCCCCGCTCTGCCCGGTTGCGCCTGCATCGTTCGGTCCTTTCACGATCGGCCACTCGTACAGCTGCACCGTCTGCCCGCTATCCCGATGCGTCGCAGACAGCTTGTACTTGCCGGTTATTTCCTCCGGATCGCCCCAGAAGTACAAATAATACAGGCCGCCGCGTCCCGCCCGGAACAAATCGTCGCCCGGGTTGTTCATCTTGATGAGGCCGAATCGGCCTTCGTGTCCGTGCAGCGTAATTTTGCCGGCGTCGAACGTCGGAGCAACTCGCCAAATGTCGGGCTTATTAGTTTGCAGATAAATGGACAAAATGACGATAAATACCGCAATGATGCCTAACGACTGCAACGTTTCTCTACGGGTGGCTTTCTCGGCGACCGGCATGCTTCACGACCTCACTCTGCACTATGAATACCCTTACAATATCACATTATTGGACCGGCGGGGAGTGGGAACTTCACAGAAAACCGCGCATCGGCAGGAAATCATTGCCGAAGGATGGAATTACTAGACTTAAGGCGGGTGCGATCGCTTCTGACTCCACCTAGAATAATGTAGTGGCTTCACAAAAGCTTGAGGAGGTAAGGGAAAATGTCGCAAGATGTAGTGGTGCAACTAAGAAACGTGACGAAACGCATCGGCTCTAAGACGATCGTCGACAAACTGACGTTCGACGTGCCGCGCGGAGAAGTATTCGGTTTTCTCGGACCCAACGGGGCCGGCAAAACGACGACGATCCGGATGATCGTCGGCCTCATCTCGATGTCCGAAGGCGAAGTGCTGGTGAACGGCATCAACGTCTCGCAACACTTCGAGAAGGCGATGATGCACATTGGCGCGATCGTCGAGAACCCGGAGCTGTACAAATTTTTGACCGGCTATCAGAACTTGATCCATTTCGCCCGGATGATTCCCGGCATTCCGAAAGAACGGATCGACGAGGTCATCAAGCTCGTGAAGCTGGAGAACCGCATCCACGATAAAGTGAAGACGTATTCGCTCGGGATGCGTCAGCGACTGGGTGTGGCGCAAGCGATTCTGCACCGGCCCGATGTGTTGATCCTGGACGAGCCTACGAACGGTCTCGATCCGGAAGGCATCCGCGAGCTGCGCGACTACTTGCGTCAGTTGGCCAAGAGCGAAGGCACCGCCATTATCGTCTCGAGCCATTTGCTGTCGGAGATGGAGCTGATGTGCGACCGCGTTGCCATTATCCAGAACGGCAAGCTCGTCAACGTACAGCATATGCGCGAGATGGTGCAGCAGCAGACCGACGAAGCGAGCCTCGTCGTATTCGAGGTCGATGATCCGCAGCAAGCGATTCGCCTGTTGTCGGAGTCGGTCAGCGTGACGGAAGCGGCCGTAACCCCGGAAGGCGTCACGCTCTATCTCCAGCGCGATCAAGTGCCGGATGCGATCAGCCGTCTGGTCGGCGGCAATGTGCGGATTTATTCCGTGAAGCCGGCGTCGATGACTTTGGAAGACAAATTCCTGGAACTGACGAGAGGTGGTCAAATTGTCTAATCTGCTGAACCTCATTCAGAATGAGAATATGAAGATTTACCGCCGTCCGCGGACTTGGGTGATGATGGGGCTTGTGGTGCTCATTCCGCTCGTTATCGCGATCATATTGAAGTCCGTCAACAGCGACGAGCCAATCGTCTCCAATATGCTTTCGTTTATGAATATGGCTAGCAATCTTACCGTCGTCGTATTTGTTTTCAGTATCGTCATTGCGGCCGAGATCGTAGCAGGCGAGTTTACTTGGGGTACCATCAAGCTGCTGCTTATTCGCCCTGCGACCCGATCGAAAATATTGCTTTCCAAGTATTTCGCCTCGATTTTGTTCATGCTGCTCATGCTGGCGATTCTCTACATCTTCAGCGCGTTGATCGGCCTTCTTTTCTTCGGGAATTCCGGCGATGCGAACGACCTTAGCCTGCTGAGCATTTTGGAGAAATATGGGTTCGCGACGATCGACCTGTTTATGAGCCTCACGTTCGCCTTCATGATCTCGAGCATTTTCCGCAGCAGCGTGCTGGCGATTGCGCTGTCCTTCATCCTGATGTTCTTCTCCGGTACGATCATGCAAGTGCTCAAGGCGTTCGGCTATAAGTGGGCCAAGTACATCCTTTTCGCCAATACCGATTTAAGCCTGTACACCAAGGGCCGGGAACCGTTCATGGAAGGGATGACGCTTGGGTTCTCCCTCACAATGCTTCTTATTTACTACATCGTGTTCGTCGGACTGGCCTGGACCCTCTTCAAGAAGCGCGATGTAGCGGGGTGACAACCTTCGGCGGTTTCGCTATAATGGGAAAGTAGTTTTTAGGACCAGGTCCCAACACGAACCGATCAGCAGCAGGAGCAACAAGTCGGTCTCCCATTTTGCCAATGATGAAAGAAGGTACAGCAAGCATGTCTTATGAAGTTGTAAAAGAAGCGATCTTGAGCCGCCGCAGCGTGCGCAAGTTTACCGATCAGCCGGTGTCCAACGAGGATCTCCATGAAATTATCGACTGCGCCCGTTATGCGCCATCCGATACGAATTCGCAAACTTGGTTTTTCCTGATCGTTAAGAATCGCGAGCATATCCGGAAAATCGAGGCGATGACCTGGGATGCGCTGCATGCCAAGGCTCGCGAGGCGGAGGAGCGTGGACTGGCGCGCGAAGCGAAGCTGCTGACCAAGTCGTTCGGCCCTTACGCTACCGCGTTCTCCGATGCGCCGGTGCTGATCCTCTGCCTCGCGACGCCGTACGAGTCGAAGTTCCGCGAGCGCATCTTCGATCCGATCGGCTTGGTCGACGACCACGTCTGGGACGAAGAAGGCATCAAGAGCAGCTGTCTCGCGACGCAAAACTTGATGCTCGCCGCCCATGCCCGCGGTCTGGCAAGCTGCCCGATGACCGGACCGGTGCTGCTGGCGCAGGATCAGATCCGGGAATACTTGCAGATCGAAGCTTCGCAGCAGATCAACATGGTGGTTGCGCTCGGCCATCCGGCGGAAATGCCGAAGGCGATCGCGCGCAAGAGCTTGGACGAGATTATGAAAATTGTGGAATAAACATCAAGCAGGACAGGCGTACGGGATTCCGTGCGCCTGTCCTGCTTGATGACGTTACGACCTGGTTCAGTTACCCGAGGTTTTCCGGTCTGATCCGCCTGCTGGCGGCCAGCTTGCTCTTGGCTTCTTGAAAACGCTGGAAGCTCTTCAAGGCATATTTCATTTCCTTCTCGATTTTACGGGTTATTTCGGGATCGGAGTAGTCCAATAGTTTGTTCACATACCGATCGAGCATGTCCTTGAGCTCGATAATCCATAGAGAGTAGTGCTGTGGTATAAGCTCGTTCAGATCTTCAGCGAACGCTTCGGACAGAAAACGAATGTCGGGCGACTCCAGCCAGCGATGTACGGTGAAATATGGTGGAGTAAAATCCCCGCGAAAGTCCTGCCCCGGCACTTGATCCCAGAACGATTCCCATTCCCGGATTAGACCGGCTTCGTAAAAAATGAGCTTCTGGAACCCGCAAAGCCATGCCGTACAGCTCGTATTGCGCAGCTGACAGCCGACTCCGTTCTTCAGATGGCGACAGCCCAGACAGCAGGAACCGCCGTTAGGAATGCACACTTGACAAATGCGGTCGGCACCCATCTGAAGAAGATAGTCCATCCCCGCCTGGATGACTTCCTGTTTCGTAGTAAACCGATTTTCCCCGTATTTTCCCTGAGGCATTTTCTTATTGCTGCTCCATTCTAAATATTTATATATATAATTATTTGAATATGTATGATGTTACACTACTTCATGTTTGTTTTACAACCGCTTTATTGATAATCTAGAACATATGATGAAACTTCGTTTTTCTAAGGGGAAGAAATAGATGAATCGCAATATTCAACAGTTCAAAGCGGATTTTTTCAAAGCTCTGGCTCATCCTATGCGCATTCGAATTCTCGAGGTGCTGTCTGAAGGGGACAAGAATGTCAACGAACTGCAGGCTATTCTGGGCAGCGAGGGATCGGCCGTATCGCAGCAGCTCGCCGTGCTTCGCGGCAAAAATGTCGTTCAGACGACGCGTGACGGCACTTCCGTCATCTACTCGCTGCGGGATCCGCTGATCAAGGATTTGCTGGCCGTAGCCAAACATATATTCGATAATCATCTCGTAGACGCCATCTCCCTATTGGAAAACATTCGCAACGAATAGATAGCTCCCACGGCTTCTACCCGTAATGCCTTATTGACAGTGGCGGGCGGCGGGTGTATATTCCTCATATATTCAAATAATCAAATATATGAAGAAGGTAATATGGATGCGGAGCTGGGGAAGATTCACGGGCTATAACGTCCAATTGTTGCGTCGAGATCTAGTTGCGGGTTTGATCGTCGGTATTGTAGCCATTCCGCTTGCCATGTCTTTTGCCATCGCTTCCGGGGTCAAGCCGCAATTCGGCATCTATACTACGATTGTGGCCGGGATTCTGATTGCGCTCCTGGGAGGATCTCGATTCCAAATCGGGGGACCGACCGGTGCATTCGTCCCTATCCTGCTGGGTGTCGTTCTTCAATACGGCTATGAGAAATTGCTCCTCGCCGGCATGCTTGCGGGGATCCTTCTCGTATTGATGGGTCTGCTCAAGCTGGGCTCTCTCATTCAATTTATTCCGAGGCCCGTGACAATCGGCTTCACCGCCGGCATCGCCGTTCTGATCTTCAGCGGACAACTCGCAGGCTTCCTCGGATTGCGCGAGGTGAGCAGCCATGCGAGCTTCCTCGCGAATATGCGGGAGATTGTCGTTCATCTTACCACCTGGAACGGGTACAGCTTGATCACAGCCTTGCTCTGTCTAGCTGTGCTCATCGGCTTGCCCAAGCTGCTTCCTGCCATTCCCGCCTCTCTGGTCGGACTGGTTGTGTCAACTGCTGCCGCTGCACTCTTCTTCCGAGGGAAGACGCCAACTATCGGTTCTTCTTACGGCGAAATTCCTAATATGCTGCCAACTATCGCCTTGCCGACCATAACGCCTGAGCTTATTATGCAGCTGCTCCCAGCTGCCCTCGTCATCGCCATGCTGGGCGGCATCGAATCGCTGCTGTCCGCCGTAGTAGCGGACGGAATGACCAGTACCCGCCATAACAGCAATCGAGAGCTTGTCGGGCAAGGCATCGCCAACATCGTGACGCCGTTGTTCGGCGGCATCCCGGCTACCGGCGCGATCGCGCGCACCGCCACCAATATCAAGAGCGGGGCCGCCACCCCATTGTCCGGTATCGTTCACGGCATCGTCGTGCTGCTGGTCTTGCTCATATTCGCGCCGTTCGCTTCCGAAATCCCGCTGGCCGGCATGGCTCCTATCCTGATGGTAGTCGCTTGGAACATGAGCGAACGGAAACACTTCCTGCATTTGCTAAAAGCCCGCACCAGCGACTCGATCGTCCTGCTCGCAACCTTCGCACTAACCGTGCTCGTCAGCTTGACGACAGCGGTGCTAACCGGATTGGTCCTGTCGCTTCTGTTCCTCGTGCGGCAGTTGAAGACCGGTACGAAAATTCAGGCAGCCACCGCTTCCTCCGTCCATATTTTCACGATTGAGGGTCCCTTGTTTTTCGCCACTGCTCAGCATTTGGAGAGGACGATCTCGGATACGCTGCGCATGAAGCCGAATAAAGTGCTGGTCCGGATGGAACACGTACCCTTCATCGATGCTTCAGGAGAGCATATGCTCGCAAGTTTGACTAGAACGGTACTGTTAGCCGGAGGAAACGTGATGATGAGCGGCTTGCAGCGACAGCCCTCGGAGTATATCCGGCTAACGGCATTGGATCGCCTGATTGGAGAAGGTAACATTTACGATCATTTCGAGGATGCCTTACGAGCAGCGACTCTAGATAGCTTTGAAGAGAAAGAGCTCCCTTCCGGTACTTAGTGTACCGGGGAGCTCTTTTTTTGAGGGGCAACTTTATTGTCGCTTCATGGATAGAAATTGTGTAGAGCCGGGAATAAACGGCAACCGGGAAGTCTCGAGCCGGCATTCAATGCCGTAGTTGTCCCGCAGACGATGCATGATGGCATCCAACTGGGGGTAGCGCTCCCAGCGAAGTGTCAGCAAGGGATACACTCTCGCTTCTCCATCGGATTTACATACGCGCACCAGCTCCGCTAAGGCCGCTTCGTGAAAAGCTTCATCGAACTGCTCCCCGTAGAGAAACAAAAAATGACTGCACAGCACTAGTGAAAATTGATGATCGGGAAAAGGCAGCTGGGGCAGCTGAGCGGGCACATATCGTTGGGACGGGATCCGGCTTCCCTTTGATAGCTCGCGGTCTTTGGCGAAATGGGCGGCGAACTTGACAAGCGATTGCTCGCGTGCCGTTCGGTAAGGAGCCAAACCGCCGTAATAGCTCCAGTCATACTGATGCTGCAGCTTGACCAGCTTTTGATAGGCGTCGTTTAATTCGAACGCGCCTTTGGCATGAATGTCCTCCGGGGACATAGCGTACATCGGGTCTGCCGCTGTAATGTCGATCCCCTTCGCCTCCGCATCCGCTACGAACGAAGATGCGCCTCCGGCAACATCCAGGATCGGTCCGCTCGTCAGCAGGCTCGGCGTCAAATCGAACATCCGCTCATACTCGTCAAACGTTCGGCATGTCATCGCCACCCCTACTTGCTCATAGGGCTTCAACTCTTCTTCTTGTGAACTCATCTCGGCTCAGCTCTCCTTTTCTCATCTCAACTCTACTCTTTCTCAGCTCTGATCGGCTTGCCGTGTTAGGCATCTATACCTTAACACTCGGCAAGTTAGGATGATTATAATGCGACTCGGCAAATAGTTCAATGTTTTTCTACAAAGGGATTTACAATGCGTTATTGTATATATATTATTATATATAGTTATTAATGATTATAAGGAGGTAATGCAATTGAGTAAACATGTCGATGTAATGACGGGATTGCAAAACCGCAAGGCGCTGGAGCTGTTTTTGACGGAGCGGGTCGAACGGGAGGAGCCGGTTTCGCTCGCGTTGCTGGATGTGGATCATTTCATGGAAATCAACGTCCAGCATGGCAACGAGGTTGGCGATAAGGTGCTGCAGGTGCTGGCCGGGCTGATGCAAGCCGATGCTTCGTTCCACGTGTTTCGCGTCTCGGGGGATGAGTTTGCCGTCGCTCTGTCGGATTCGAGCCTGGAGCATGCTTTCCTGCAGATGGAGAAGCTTCGGGCCAGAGTAGAAGGCGCGACGGAGCAATTCGGCCTGCCCGAAGGCCAAGGCGTGACCATCACGATCGGAGTGGCGCAATATCCGAGGGATGCGAAGAAGGTCGAAGCCTTGAACCAGGCTGCCAGCGCGGCGCTTATGTCGGCGAAGGAGATCGGCCGCAACCAAGTGTCCCTTCCTCCGAACGAGGAAATGATCATGAAATCCTGCTACTATCCGTCGACGATGACTCGGAAGCTCAAGGCGCTGGCGGAGCAGTTGAAGAAGAAAGAGTCGGCCTTACTGCGGGAAGCGTTGGAGGATTTGCTGCGCAAGTACGACCGGGCGGCGGCGAAATAGCGGCGGGATGCCGGACGAAGCGTTGCATTTGTAGGCCCGGATAGGATATGATGCAACAAGATGACTACGAATGGAGCGGAACCGAATGGCCTCAATCAAAAAGGTACAAGTCTACAAACGCGACAAGTGGAACATGGTGAACGTGGAGGTGCACGGGACGCGGCTGATTGTGCGGGAAATTTCCGACCAATGGGGCGAGGACAATCACGAGTTTCTGAGCCGGCCGGCTTTGATGCACTGGGCGGAGCATCGATTCAGCGCCGAGAAGTTCGATGGCGACGAGGAAGAGCGCCTGCGCATCTTGGCCGCTTTTCGCGAGGTGTAAGGGGTTCTTGCATGTGGAAAGCCATGGAGCATAGGGAAGGCCAGGGAAACCGTTCGGTTCCTTGGCCTTTTGTGTTGGTTGATGGCACCACTCAGCAGAAATAGTCCGGTTCGAGTAACACTTCCTTGCGCCAGCCTCGCTTTCAGCAGAACTGCACCGCATGATCACAGTGTGTCGCCGTCTTGCGGCTCGGCGCGCGCTTTCTTCAATTTACCGTCGCACGCCAATTGTTGCGCGTCATTATATTGTCGATACTCATTCGCGCATCCGTTTCCAGCAGAAACGTGACCATGCGGGCGATGTCGTCTGGCCGCATCCATTGGTCCGGCGTACCACCGACACGAATGCCACGCGCCATCGCGGTATCCGTCACATCCGGCGATATGGTGCTGGCTCTGATGCCAAACGGTTCGCCGTAACTTCTGCATGCCTGGGTCAGCCCGTACAACGCGTGTTTGGAGGCTCCGTAAGCGACGAATCGTTCGTGGACGTTGTTGATCGCCGTCGAGCAGATGTTGACGATGTATCCGCCTTCCCATCCCTGCCGGCCGTGCTGTTGCCTCATGACACCCATCGCTTGCCGACAAAGTGCGAACGGAGCTCGCACGTTGATCGCGAATGTACGATCCCAGTCGTCCATCGTGTGTTCCATATAGGGTTTTTCCACGATGACGCCGGCCGCGTTGACGACGATGTCGATTGTGCCAAACGCTTCCACTGTGAGGGCAATCAGGCCGTCAATCTGCTCCTCGCGGCAGAGATCGGCGCAGAAGGCTATCGCCTCGCCGCCAGTCTGATCGCGAATCGCCTGAGCGGTTGCGGTCAACTCTTCTTCATCTAGCGAGGCAATGACGACTTGGCACCCTTGCGCGGCGAGCCGCAGCGCCGTGGCCCGGCCGATGCCGCTGCCGCCCCCGGTCACAATCGCCGTTTTTCCACGAAGCTCCATCTCTGCTCCTCCGTTTCATTCGATACTTGATGTCGCCGGGTCTTTTTGGATTCAACGGATTATTTTTTCTGCAGCTTCGCGTACGCCTGAGCGAACTCCTCTGCAACCTTCGTACCGCCGCTTGCTTTCCATTGCTCCAGCGTCGCTTGCCAGCCGGCATCGTCCAGCTTGCCGATAATATACTTCACCGACGCGTCGTTAATGAGCTGGTCAAGCTCGTTGCCTTTCTCCGTGAACGTGGCCGAGATGAACGGGAAGGAGGGATCGAATACAGCGATTTCCTCGTCTTTCTTGTTCATCTCCTTAGACTTGGTCTCAGCCGCAGGGAACGTCAACGGCGGGTCGGCTTTGTCGCCGGGATCGAGGCGCATCGACGTCAGCAGCTCTGTATGGAACGCGCCAGGGTCTTTGGCGTTGGCTTTGCCGTTTTCCATCTTATAATCTTTGCCTTCGATGCCGTATTGGAACAAATTTTGCATAGGCTTGTCGAACAGCTTGTCGAGGAAGGCAAGAATTTGGCGAAGCTCCTGTTCCGTTTTCACCGCGCTCTTCGGGAACATGAATGCGCCGACAAAACCCGACCCTGCGTAGTTTTGTTCGCCCTTCGGCCCCTTGACGCGGCTGAACAAATCGAGTGAACCGGTTGGCACGTTTTGTTTGAGCAGCCCTTCGCGCACGCTGACCCGTTCGGTTGCCGAATAGAACATGCCGAATTTTCCTTTGTAGAAGGCTTCGTCCCGCTGAGGCACGGTGATAAGCGCGAAATCCTGATTCATCAGCTTCTCGTCGTAGAGCCGCTTGAAAAACTTCAACTGCTCTACATACTCCTTGCTCATGAATGCGGGCGTGAACGCGCCGTTCTGAACCTCCCACTTGTTAGGCACGCCGAATATAGCGCCCATTGCTTTGAAATCCCCGAGGTCCTTGACGATCTGAATCCCGTAAGTATCGTTCAACCCGTTGCGGTCCGGATCGTTTAACGCAAACGCCTTGATGACGTTGTACAGCTCGTCGATCGTCGTCGGTACCTTCAGCCCCAAATTGTCGAGCCAGTCCTTGCGGAAGATCATGCCGTTGCGGACAAGCGCGATTGAGCGGTACACGCCGTACACTTTGCCGTCGATCGCCATATTGTCCAGCAGCTTTGGATTCAGATTTTTTAAATTAGGGTAGTCCTTCAGGTACGGCCCTACCTCCCAGAAGCCGCCGGAGCGGACCGTCGATACGATGTTCGGGTTTTTCAAATTGCTGACCATGATGACTTGCGGCATCTGCCCCGAAGCGAGCGTGACGTTGAGCTTCTCATTGTAGCTGGCCGAAGGAACCCAGGTGAATTCCAGCTTCGTATTCGTGTAGGCTTCGATCACCGCTTTGTACTCTAAGCTGTCTTTATCCGGCGTTTCTGCGTTGTAGAACGTGTTCATAATCGAAATTTTGACCGGCTGCTGTTGCGTGGGCGCCACGCTCGGCTTAGCCGATGCGCTTGTCGATGGTTGTTGCGCCGCGTCGCCGCCACCCTTACTGCAGCCCGCTGTGATGGCGATGACTACCGCCAATGCAAGACTACCTGCCAATTTAAAATGTCCGGCCCTTTGTTTCATGAATATTAACCTCCTATACGATGTATTGTACCATCCGCCGCGGCCGCGCGTCGTCGACCCCGGCGATCGTTAGCCCTTTACCGAACCGAGCAGTATTCCTTTGGTAAAATGCCGCTGCAGAAACGGGTAGACGAGCAGCATAGGAACCGTCGATACGACGATGACCGCCATCTTGATGATTTCGCCGGGCGGGGCGGTGTACAGACCGTTGCCCTGCGACGAGTCGCCGATTCCTCCCTGAGAGAGGATGACGATTTGCCGAAGCCAGACTTGAATGGGCCACCACTTCGCATCGTTGATATACAGAATGGCGGTAAAAAACGAATTCCAGTGTCCGACCGCGTAAAACAGCGCAAATGTCGCTATCGCCGGCGCGGATAGAGGCAGTACGATGCGGAACAAGATGCCGAAATCGTTGCACCCATCCATTTTGGCCGCTTCCTCCAAACCTTCCGGCAACTGCTGGAAAAAGTTCTTCAGAATAATCAGGTTAAACGCACTGATTGCGCCCGGCACGATCAGGGCCCAGACGCTGTTCAGCAGCCCTGCCAGCTTCACCACGAGAAACGTCGGGATGATGCCGCCGCTGAACAGCATCGAGAACAACACCAGGAATAGGATGGCGCCGCGGCCCGGTACGCCCTGGCGGGACAATCCGTAGCCCATCAGCGCCGTCAGGAACAGGTTGACGATCGTGCCGACGACAGTAACGCCGACGGTGACGAGTAGGCTCGTGCGGATCGTATCTGTGGAGAAGATATACCGATAGCCGGCCAGCGACCAATTCGTCGGGAACAGCACGAACGTCTTGCGCGCGAATTCCTCCGGGGCCGCGAACGAACCGGCGATGATGTACAGGAACGGAATGATCACGCATACTGCAAACAGCGTCAGAAACGCATAGTTGGCGATATCGAATGCGCGGCCCGCCCATGTCGGACGATTCACCATCAGTATACTCCCTCCTCTCCCGCCCGCTTGGCAAGCGAGTTCGCAGCTACGACCAAGAGCAGGCTAACCACCGATTTAAACAAGCCGACCGCGGTCGAATAGCTGAACATGCCTTGCTGAATGCCGCGGGCGTACACATACGTATCGAACACTTCACCAACGTCGCGGTTGAGCGGATTAAGCATCAGGAATATTTGCTCGAAGCCGCTGTCGAGAAACGAACCGAGACGCAAAATGAGCAAAATAACGATTGTGCTGCGAATAGCCGGCAGCGTCACATGCAGCGTCTGGCGCCAGCGGTTTGCGCCGTCAATACGCGCCGCTTCGTACAGCGTCGGGTCGACGCCGGCCAGTGCTGCGAGGAAAATGATCGTGCCCCACCCGGTTTCCTTCCAGATCACTTCCACCGTAATCGCCGTCCGGAACCATTCGTTGCTGAGCAGCAGATCGATTTTCCCGCCTCCCACAGACTCGACCCATTCGTAGATCAGCCCTCCGTCCGGGGTGAAAAGAATGTAGACGATTCCGACCACGACGACCCATGACACGAAATGGGGGATGTACAGCAGCGTCTGGAGCGTCTGTTTGAATAGCTTCTTGCGCACCTCATTAAGCAGCAACGATAACACGATCGGCAGCGGGAAAAAAAACAGGATGTTGTAGACGGCCAACACGAAAGTGTTGCGGAACAGCCGCCAGAAGATCGGATCGGAAAAGAAACGCTCGAAATGCTTCCATCCGACCCACGGGCTGTGCCAGAATCCGAGAAACGGCTGATAATCCTGGAAGGCGATCAGCAAGCCCCACATCGGAAGATACTTAAAGAACAAAAAATACAGCAAACCAGGCGCAATCATTGCATAAATCAATCGGTAACGCACTAGCTTCCTACCCATGTCGCCAAACACGCTTCTCCCCCTTCGTTCTTCGCCATGAAACGGTAGTTTCTCCGTTCGCGATTCATCGTAAGTCCCGGGGCGGTTTCCGGCAATCGGACATTTTCCGCGTGCGGGACAAAGGCACGCGGCCGCGATTTCCGCGGCTTGCACTTTTTCGCAGATGGCCCGATAGACGGCAAGTTTTCAAAATCAAGCGTAGAGAAGCGATAGGGAGTCGGCTATAATAAGATTGCTATTATCGAATCGCGTGCGAAAATATCGCATGACAATGGAAGAAGGATTGGCATGAAGAGAACCGGGTCGGGAAACTTCTACCGTCGAAACGTGGCGATGATTTTGTTTGCTGCGGGCATTCCGGCGATTCTAATCGGGATTGTGATTTATTGGCTGCAAATAAAAATTGCGGACGAATTTACGGCATCCCACCAAGACCAGGTCGAGAAAGTCGCGCAGCGTTTGAACGCGCAATTCGTCAGCCTGGAGATGTCGCTTTCGCACTGGGCATTTAACCCGGTCTTTAACGAAAAGTGGAGCGGCATGGCCTTGGTCAGTGACAACTTTCAGGAAGTCAACGACGTCATCAAGACACTTCTGCTCATCAAAAATCTCGATCCGATGATCCAGAACGCTTCTTTTTACTTGACCAGGCAGAATGCGGTTATCACTGAGCTAGGCGTCCGCAGACTGGAGCCGGGAGTGGGGGAAGCGGACCGTTACCGAGCGTATATGACGATGAACCAGGCGATTGCCTGGAAGACATCGCCGTCCTTGCCAGGCTCGCCGGAACAGGCGCCTGCATTGGTCGTCCGCTTGCCGGCATTGTCCACTGCCCCGTACGGCGGGCTGATCGTGCAATTCCGGCACGACGCATTCCCCGGGCTGATGAACCAATTGGCCGTGCAGCAGCAATCGGTCAGCCTGCTCTTGCAGGGGGATGGAAGCCGGATCGCCGGATCGTCAGGCGTGGCAGACGAAGGTCTAGCCGACCGCCTGTCCGCTTTCGCCGCAGCACAATCACTCGGTTCGTATACATGGCCATGGTCGGGGAAAACGTACGCCGTGACGATTGGCAGCTTTCAACGGTTGAACAGCAGCTGGAGGTATGTGTCGGCGACGTCGATGTCGAGCATCACTCAACCAATCGCCGTCTGGTCGCGCAGTCTCATCGCGCTTAGCCTGGTCAGCCTGGCCGCCGCCATTGTGCTGTCGTGGCTCGGCTCTCACCGCCTGTACCGCCCGATGCGCCAGCTCGTGCGGCTGTTCCGCGTTGATAACATCCGGCTTGACGGAGTTAACGAGCTCGCTTATATCGAAAATGAGTGGCGGGGGCTGCTGAGCGAGAAGGACGCCGTACAGGCGCAATTGAGGCAACAGCAGCCGTTTCTGCGAAGCGGACTGCTGCTGCAAATGCTGCTCGGATTCCTGCCGCCGATGCGGGAGGAGGAGTTGCGAGAGCGGCTGAGTATCGGCCAGCGGATGGAGCCGTCCGAAATTTTCGCGGTCATGATCGTCCGGCTCTACGCGCCCGCACTACGCAGCCGCAAATTTGCCGCCAGCGATCGCTCGCTCGTCAGTTTCGTCGCTGCCAATGTGGCGGAGGAAATCGTGCAGCGTCATGCCGCCTACGCGTCTGTCGTAAACTTCCAGGACGAGAGCGCCGCTGTGCTGCTGCAGATCGTCGAACAAAAGTCAGAGGGAGCCCAGAGGGCAGAATTGTCTGTAATTGCCGGAGAAATTACGGAAACGCTGTACTCTATTACCGGCTATCATGCGGTAATTGGCATCAGCCGACCGATCGAGCGGATCAGCGCCGTTCCCTTCGCCTTTGAGGAAGCGCGCAACGTGATGCATAGCCGTGATTTGCGAACAGGCAATCAGATTTTCTTCGTCGAGGACGCGCCGTCGGCAAACAAGCGGCCGTTCATATACCCTGCTTTCCTCGAGAAAGAGCTGCTTGGTAACATCCGTCTGGGGGATGGGGAGCAATCGATCGGCTATTTGGACGCCTTCTTCGATGAGTTGAAAGTCAAGTCCGTAGACGAATTTTCTTACCGCCAAGGCGCGTACCAACTTTTGGCTTGCATCCTGCAAATGTTTATTGAGGCTGGGCACAACCCGTACCCTTTGTTCGAGAACAAAGATTTGTATGCCCATTTGTCATCCATCCGAGACACATCGGACATCAAAGACTGGCTTCGTGACGGTGTGATTGCGCCGATTGCCGCAGCAATGCGCACCGATAAGGAGGACTATGTCCGGCGCAAGGTTGACGAGGTGATCGCTCTCATCCAGTTCAATTTGACGAAGGACCTCTCCATGGAATGGTGCGCCGATGCAGTTGCGCTCGATTACAAGCAGCTGAGCAGGGCGTTCAAACAGCAGACCGGGTATACTTTCATCGATTATGTGACGCGGCTGCGTCTGGCCAAGTCAAAGGAGCTGTTGCGCGATCCGAGCCTGAAGATCAACGATATCGCCGACAGCGTCGGGTACCAGCCCTCGTACTTGAACCGCGTCTTCAAGAAATACGAGGGCATCACCCCGGGTCAGTATCGCGAGCATGTGCTGAACATCAAACCGTAAACAACAACGGGTGTCTTCGGTGGAATACCGGCCGACGGCCGGTCATTTCTAGGCCAGATAAACCGCTACCGGCAAAGTGACGGAGACCGCGATGAAGGTGAACGCAACGGCCAGTATTCTTCGCCGCAGCTCGGCAAGCTGGCCCGCCGCACGCATCGTCGGCGAGTTCATGGCTGGCGCGGTTCGGACGGCACGCTCTCCGAAGCCTGCTTGTCCTCAATCAGCTCCTGCACACCAGTCTTGAACTCGCGCAGTGTACGCCCGAACGCTCAAGCGCACTTCAACTGACTAAAACTCGTCCTCAATTTGCAAATCTCGCTTTTTTCTTCGCTAAATGGATTGGCAAATTAATGTCGAATCACTTCTTCTGTCACATTTCCCCCTGTCGCACAAAAATAACCCCTCGCCCACAAAAGCTGACCCCGGTATCGCTTTTTTAGCTCTGGAAATTCATCTTGCAGCAATTGGGAGGAACGCCCTTTCCTCACTCCTCTGTAGAATCCCTATCCTTCTCGCCTCGCATTTTATCGGATCAACTCCCTTGTCCGTATCGCCAACCAACTGCCCCTTCAGTATCTGAGTTACACCTCGATTTTGGAAGTTAAATCAAGCACGTTATGATTGTTTTCGATCATATTATTAAATTTATGATTAATATGATTAATAATAAAACAACATATCCAGCATTAATTACTTGGAAAAATTGATATCTTCGGTCATATCAACAAAGTTGATCTAACTCAATCAAAAAAATTCCAATAAAATGCTTGATATCAATCAAATGTGGTCTTATTATGAAAGATATTCCTGATTTTAGGAAGCCAATCATCAGATTGATGATTGTTTCGATGCATTGCTGGCAGATCAAATCAAAGGAGGATTGGTATAGCTCCAAACAAAAGGGTGCAGGATGCGTTGCTCCTGCGGAGGAGGTGACCTTGGATGTTCCATCCGATTCGATATCCATAATGGAAGTGGTCGGACGATAGATGCCTGATTCCAACCGAACATATGGGAGGTATAATTAATGACCAAGCTGTTCAAGGGAAAACGTTTTGTGACCAAATCCGGTATCACGATACTGTTCATGTCGCTTCTCCTGCTCCTTATGGGGACGCAAGCTTTTGCTTTGAAGGAACGCGCACCGATCGCTGCCCTTCCGAACGTATCGTACGCGGCTATCGTCAACTCCGACTGGATGCAGATCAAGCTGTACGAAACCCCGTACAATAACGCCAACGTGACGAATACGCAGTATTACACGATCACCAGCAGCAACGATGCGGCATTTTCGGGCGGAGTGAAGCCGACGCTGGTGAATTATCGCTATTTTCCCGAACAGGCGCCTTATTACCCGACTTTGACCGGCAACGCCGGCAGGATCGTCGATTCGTATGACATCTTCCTCAAGCTGCCGTCCGGCAAGACCTTTCAGGAAGGCAAAACATACACCGTCACGATCAATACGGCTGTTGTCACAGCCGGGCCCTTCACGTTTGCATTCGATCTGGCCAAACCGAACCTGGTCATCCATTCGAACCAGGTCGGCTACTTGACGAACGGGTCGAAAGTCGCTTATCTATCGCTTTGGACCGGGCAAGGCACGGTTAATTTCAGCGGATCGAATACATTCCAAATCATCAATGAAAGCAGCGGCAACAGTGTGTACACGGGCAATATCGCGCTGTCGCTCGCCAACGACAGGTGGAGCAAAAGCGACATCTACTCGTTCGACTTCACATCGTTCCAGACGCCGGGTAATTACCATATTTACATTCCGAATGTCGGGCGGTCGTATTCGTTCAAAATCAGCAGCAATCTTTACAAGGACGAAATCGGCTATACGGTCATTCGCGGCATGACGATGCAGCGGGACGGCAATCACGGTTTGGACAATCCGAACGTTACGCATTGGACGCGTCCGCCGGCGCATCTGGACGACGCGATCGACGAAGCGTTGTATGCGGCCAATGGCGGCAATGCCAGCGCTGCCCGCGTAGATCTGACCGGCGGGCATATGGATGCCGGCGACCGCGGCAAATACCCGTACAACTCCGCCTGGACCGGAGCGGTTATGCTGTCGGCGGCGACATATTTCCCCAACCAGATCCTCGCTCTCGGCGAGTCGCTCGATCTTCCCGAGTCCGGGAACGGCAAACCCGACTTCCTCGACGAGTTGGTGTACGAACTGGATTGGTTGTACAAGGCAGTCATGAACACGTCGAGAGACGGCACTCTGGCGAATTTCCTGCGTCCGTCCAATGGCGGCTACGAGCAAGGGAAGCCGCCGGAAGGGGCAACGGGCCGCATTTTTTTCAACAAGACTCAAGGGCCCAATAAGGCAGAGACATTGTTTGCCGCCGGGACATTGGCGATGGCCTACAACACACCGATCATGCAGCAGTATTATCCAACCAAGGTGCAGCAATATTTGACCGCTGCTCTGAAAGCCTACAACGGCTTCAAAGCGCACAAGGACGATCCGGATTATTTGCACGAGAGCACGACTTACGACACGTTCAAGGTTGGCACGCCGAATACCTGGTCGGATGAGATGCTGTTTGCGGCGAGCAGCCTGCTGACGGCAACCGGCAATGTCAACGAATTTATGCCATGGATCAATAGTGAACTACCGCTCAACATGAACGATTACAATTCGACGAAGCAGTGGTCCTGGGTGACGGATTCGCCGTGGGTCAACACGTTTGTGTCGATGTACAACAACCCGTATTTGTCGAGCACGCTGCGGCAGTGGGCGTACAACGGACTCGTGCGCTACGCCGAGGACGAGATGAACCACCAGACACCATTCGGCGCAGCCGCCCAGGACGAGGGCTTCCCGAATGCAATCGGCTGGCGTTTCTCGTCGGCGACCATGTTCCCCGTTGTCATTGGCTACGGACTGACCGGGGACGCGCGATACCTCGAGCGCATTCAGAAAACATGGAACTACGAGCTCGGCAGCAACGCCGTCAGCCGCTCCTTCATTACCGGACTCGGCGATCCGCAGCGGGAGCCGCGGTCCATGGTTAATGAAATCGGTCAATATCAATACGTCCAATACGCCAACGGCAACGGCGGATGGCCCGAGCTTGCTCCGGGGCTGCCGAATGCGGATCTGCAAAGCTCGGCGTACCCATATTGGTACAACGACGCGCACAATACGGTGGCCAAAACGAAAATGTATCCGGACTACTCCAATTACGCGGTCATGTACCGCTATACGGACGCTTGGAATACGTCGAACGAATACGTTATCGTAACATTGGCGAAAAACGCCTCGTCCATGCTGCCGCTGATTCCGATATCGACGACCAACTACAATTTGACGGTCCAGGCGACCAATGGCACCGTCACGCCTTCCGGCGGCACGTATTCCTCCGGCACGGTCGTCACGCTGACCGCAACGCCGAACGCAGGCTATACTTTCACCGGCTGGAGCGGTGATTTGAGCGGGTCTGCCAATCCGGCAACGATCACGATGAACGGCAACAAAACCGTGACGGCCAATTTCTCTCCCGCCACCATGTATACGCTGAGCACGAGCGCAACAAACGGCAGCATCACGTTGAGTCCGAGCGGCGGCACATATGCGTCCGGCACGGTCGTCACCGTGACCGCAACGCCGAACAGCGGGTATACGTTTACCGGTTGGGGCGGTAATTTGAGTGGAACGACCAACCCGACGACGATTACGATGAACGGCAACAAATCCGTGACGGCATCGTTCACGGCTGCACCACCGACATCATACCAGAGCGTCGACATCACGACGACAAATGCAGGAAGTACGTCTGAAAGCGGCGGCGTCATCACCGTGCAAGGCTCCGGCGCGCAGGTGTGGAGCAACAGTGACGGCTTCCGCTATGTGTACAATAACAGCTTGACGGGCGATGCGACGATAGTCGCGAAGGTAAACAGCTTCACCGCCACGAACAACGGCGCAATGGCGGGCGTCATGATCCGGCAAGGAAC
>NZ_BIMA01000090.1 GCF_004000845.1 Paenibacillus koleovorans NBRC 103111 | reverse complement strand
ACAAGTCCTGAATTTCTTGATATTCCCTGATAGCTCAGTCGGTAGAGCACTCGACTGTTAATCGAGTTGTCACAGGTTCGAGTCCTGTTCGGGGAGTACTTGCTTCCATAGCTCAGTAGGTAGAGTGCATCCATGGTAAGGATGAGGTCACCGGTTCGATTCCGGTTGGAAGCTCCAGCTTTACGGCCCGTTGGTCAAGGGGTTAAGACACCTCCCTTTCACGGAGGTAACAGGGGTTCGAATCCCCTACGGGTCACCACTTATATGGAGGCTTAGCTCAGCCGGGAGAGCATCTGCCTTACAAGCAGAGGGTCGGCGGTTCGATCCCGTCAGCCTCCATATGCACCACGCCGTTATAGCTCAACTGGTAGAGCAACTGACTTGTAATCAGTAGGTTGGGGGTTCAAGTCCTCTTGACGGCACCATATTGGGGATTAGCCAAGCGGTAAGGCAACGGACTTTGACTCCGTCATTCCCTAGGTTCGAATCCTAGATCCCCAGTATTCCTTTATGGAATACACAGCAATAAGCAAGAGCCATTAGCTCAGTCGGTAGAGCACCTGACTTTTAATCAGGGTGTCGTAGGTTCGAGTCCTACATGGCTCACTCTTCACTCGCGCGTATGGCGGAATTGGCAGACGCACTAGACTTAGGATCTAGCGGGCGACCGTGGGGGTTCAAGTCCCTCTACGCGCATAAGAAGAAAAGCCTTGAGGGAACACACTCTCAAGGCTTTTTTATATCTAAAATTAATCCTCTTATAACCTCTTCAGTAATTCAAAAGCAGCACAAAGCCTCTATTGAGTACTCCTCATCCTCGATTGAATCCTTCTAGCTAAACTCCTTGTACAAAAAGTGAACCTTTCCATACAGACAACTAACTTGCTACAAAATGCTTGAAGCAAACCATAACGGAAAAATAACGCATTAGCATAGGTTCCTCTTGGTGAATTAATGCACATTGTACCAATTGCATATGGCTATTCAGCGAGCATTCGATTTCGTCTTCGATTTTGGCGATGAGTGGGAGTTTACAGTAACTGTCGATGACATTCAGACCACCGATACACGTCACCTGCGGCCCCTGGTAGTTGAAACGAAAGGTGTGTCTCCCGAGCAGTATAGAGACTTTTATAAAGAGGAGGTGAGGTCCATATTGGCAATGAAATGTTCCATTTCTTCGATATCTTGCGGATTGTTTTGCTTCGATTTCCATAGGTTGAGCAGTTCGTCAAAACGCTCTGACGGTATATCGATAGCCCATGTTATAAACTCCGAGTTCGATTCCGTCTCAACGTGATATCGTCCATTCCCATCCAGTTAAATATACGTCTACCGGGATCCGATCAGGCTTTAACCAGCGCCCAGAACTGTTCCCATACCGCTTCGAAGCGTTCCTGAAACGGCTGCTCCCCATACCGCTGCATCTCCCAAAACAGACCGTCCATCAAACAAATGAGTACGCTGGCCATGCCGCCGCTGTCGCCGCGACGGATTTCTCCGCGCTCCATGCCCTCCTGAAACCATTGTGCGAGCATCCCCCACTCTTCCTGCTCTGCTTTGTTAAGCTCAGCCTTCATGTCATGCTCGATATGCCCGTCCGGAAACATCAGCATGCGTACGAAGATTTTCATCTTGCCCGGGTTGCTCAATTGAAAATGCATGATGGTCCTGAGCATATCGTCGATTCGCTCACGGATCGTCCGGCCGTCCGGCGCTGGCGCACTGTCGGTTGCCAGCTTCACATGATGACCGATCGTATTGCGGTAAATATGCAGGAACACGTCCTCTTTGTTTCTGAACAACGCATAAATCGCTGAAGGATGGACGCCCGCCCGCCTGGCCACTTCCTTCATCGTCATCCCCTCGTACCCCCGCTGCGCAAACAATTCGGAAGCCGCTTCAATAGTCGCCTCGCGAACCGTCGGCATGGCGGACCGCTTCGCCGTACGGTCTTCCGGAATGAGCCGGTAGCCCATACCTTTGACTGTGTCGATGCGAACCGTATTCGGTGCATATCGCTCCAGCTTTTTGCGGATATTGCTGATATGCACCATGACGGTGCGAAAGTCCCCTTCCCCGTACTTCCACACGGCGTCATACAAGGTTTCCGCGGAGAAAAGCTGCTTCGGATGCTCTGCCAAAAAACAAAGCAGCTTCAGTTCCTTCGCCAGAAACGGAATCTCGTTGCCGCGATAACGGGCCTCGCCGGAGTCCGGCTGGATCAGCAGCTCTCCAAACCGGATCGTGTCCGCCGCAGCGGCTGTCTCGATCCTGCGCAAACTCGAATTCAGCCGCGCCTCCAGCACCGCCGGATCGAACGGCTTCGTGATATAATCGTCCGCGCCGACATCCAGACCCCTTACAATATCTTCGGACAGCTGTCGGCTCGTCAAGAAAATGACCGGCACGGACGATTGCTCGCGAATGCGTCTGCACACCTCAAAGCCGTCCATCCCGGGCATCATGACATCGAGCAGCACCAGATCGGGACGTTGCTCGCGGCACAGCCGGATCGCTTCCATGCCGTCCTTCGCCTCGACGGTCAGCCATTGCCGGTCCTGCAGTTCCATTGCAATCAACTCGCGGACTTCCGTATCGTCGTCCACGATCAACACGCGGCCTCTCGTACCCTCCACTCCCTCAATCCACCTTTTTCATAGGCAACAGGAAATAAAATGCGCTTCCTTCGCCGTATTCGCCCAACACGCCGATCCGTCCGCCATGCGCCTCGATGATCGACTTCGAAATCGAAAGCCCCAGTCCCGTTCCGGAAGAGTGCCTGGAGGCAGCGCCCTGAACGCGGTAATACCGGTCAAAAATGCGCCTGCGCTCCTCCCTGCGAATGCCGGGGCCGCTGTCCCGGACAATGACTGCATAGGCGCCGAATGAGCAGAAGCTGCGGCCGACAACCTCAATCCGGTCGCCGGCGCTCGTATGGCTGAGCGCATTCGCCACCAGATTCGCAAACACCTGACCGATCCGATCAAGATCCGCGTCGATGACGCATCGGCCCGCGGCACCCGGCAACAATGCCAGCACAACCTGACGATCCGGAACCTTCCAGTCGTAGCTGCTCCCGAGCGTGTCGCAAAGCTGTTCGATCCGCACCGGTTCTCGGCGAATGCTGTAGCTCTCGCTGTTCGGGAGAGACAGCTGCCGGAGATCATTCAACAGCCGGTTCAGGCTCAACGCCTTGCGGTAGGCGATATCGATATGTCGCTCCGCGGCTTCCCCCGATATGCCTTCCTTCACGCGCCGCAAATAACCGATGATGGTAGTAAGCGGGTTGCCCAGCTCGTGGGTGACGTTGGAGAGCCATTCACTCCTCGATCGCTCGGACGATTTCAGCTGCATGTTCACTTTCCGCAGCTCGTCCGTTCGTGCTTCGACTATCGCCTCCAGCCGCTCGTTCATTCCTTCTTGAGCCTTCTTCAGCCGCTCGACCTCTCGAAACGCGGCCGCGAATTTCCTCGCGACCATGAACGGCTGGGTAAACACGAACAGGAGCAAGCCCAGCGTCACCAGATCGCCGCTGTCAATCAGAAAATTGTAATAGAGAATATCGTTGAGCACGGTCGCAAGGAATAGCAGTCCGACAGTCAGATTAAGCCTGGCCCCGAGCTTGCGGCGAATCGCCGCGTGTACGAGCGAATAGACAATGTAGAGCGCAAGCGCGAGCACGAGCAGCTCGTAGCCAAGCTTCCATTCCGTATACGCTCGGGCCGGGAGCGCAAGGATGGGCAAGGTAGCGGCGATCATGGTCAGCGCCAGGCCGTAGGCCACCTTGCGATGCGAGTAATCCTCGTACAGATGATGAAAATACAACAGCAAAGCGGCGATTCCCCAGAACACGGACAAGTACTCGATCTTGACCGCGATTTCCCAGGGGAAATGAGGCAGGAGACGAACAGCCAGCATGTCGCCGACGAACAGGCTTCGAAGCGCCAGCCCCAGGCCGGAAAGTCCGAAATAGAGCGTCGACGGCTCCGGTCGCACGAAGAAATAACCCAGATGGTACAAGCCCATCAGCAGCAGTCCTGTCGTTACGAACGCTTGAAACAGCGTCCGCTGCTCGCGCTCCTGCGCGATCTGCTCGGCTGTGCCCAACCGGATTTCCGCCCAGACGCCTCCCTTGCGCTGAACGAAGTTCGATACGAGCAGTACGAGCTGAACCTCCTGACGGTCGGAGTGGAAGTAGAGCGGTTGCGGCATTGCCGCGGGACTCATCTCGCTGCGGCTTGTGCCGATCATCCCGGTGGAAGCGCGCATCACGCCGTTCACATACAGCTCGAATGCCGAGGCAATGCTCGGCAAATCCAGCCCCAGCGCTCTGCCGACGTCCCGCTCCGATAAAATGAGGTTCAGTCGATACGTACCGTATCCATGGTCGCCGATATTCGACGACTGCGAGCCCCACGTTGCCGGCGTGCGGATCGACATCGGCTGCCCGGGCGCGGGGTCCTGATCCGGGTATCGGAACGCCAGCCAGTCGAACAGCCACTCGCCTTTCAACGCGACGGGACCGGAAGTCTCCAGCGGCACATCCCGCAAGTCCAGCGTTCCGTCCTTGGCGATTGGAGAAGCGGAAGCCTCGGCGGCTGCGAACAGCCCTATGGAAATGAGAATTACTGCAATCCATGTGCGCATCCGGTTCCCTCTGAAATCCTTGTCGTAGTTGAAGCATACTGACTACTGCATTCGACATCGAGTGACAAAATCCTTCGCTTGCCGTTGTTTCCACCGTCAAAAAGCCCCGCCGGCCGAAGCCGACAGGGGAGCGTGAAGGCATCATATGAAGTTGGCGTTCTCCAGCAGCCTGTAGACGAGCATCGCCGCTTCCGTTCGAGAGAGCTCCGCCCGAGGCGACAGCGATGTCTCGCCATGCCCTTGCACGATGCCCGCCGCCAGCAACAGCGCAATGTCGCGCCTCGCCCATTCGGAAATGTCCGACTGGTCCCGGAACCGTTTCAGCAGCCCGGCCGTGTCGAGAGTCCGGTCGAATTCTCTGCGCGCCGTCCAAGCGAGCGCTCGCGCCGTCATCGCCATCGCCTGTTCTCTGGAGATGGCCGCGTACGGTCGGAACCGGCCGTCCTCGAATCCATTCATCAGCCGGTAGTACGAGGCGGATTGCACCGCCTCGAAGTACCAATGTGCTTGCGTAACGTCGGGGTAATCGGTCAGCTCCGGCGCGAACGGCAAGCCGAGCGCTCGAGAAAGCATGGTCGCAAATTCTGCACGGGAGATCGGATCACCGGGCCGGAACGCGCCGGTCTCATCTCCCGCGACAACAAGGCGACCGGCCAATGCGCTCACCGCGTTCTCCGCCCAATGCCCGGCCATGTCGCCGAAGCTGCGAGCGGCGCCGGCCGCCACGGCATACGAGCTGTTGGTCACGCTGCGGATGACCGCATACGGCTTGCCGTCATTCACCTCGATGGTTACGGGGACCGTGCGGACATGCTCGCGCTCGTCCAGCGCGAATGCGACGTATACGGCCTCCGCCGGCCCGTCGACCGCGACGCGCCGTTCGACGAATTCGCTCATAAATACGATTTCCATCGAGCGATCTCCGGCTTCCACCGTAATCCGGAAGCTGACCGGCACGGACGCCAGTTCGGTGTCATGCCGCTCGGCAGCCCGGGCAAGCGCGGTCGCCGCCGAATCGTCCGCCGTGGCGGCCTCCAATACGATGCGGAGCTCCTCGGGACGTTTTGCGCCAAGAGCGAGCATCGCTTCTCCGAAATCTAGCGCCTCTACCGGAACGGAATACCGGATATCGTTCCACTCCAACTCGATGAAGCCGTGTTTCTCGGCCAACGCCTGCACCGCCTCGCCGTCCAGCACGCCGGCCGCGCCCGCGGCTTCCCCGGTCAACGGCAGTCTGACGCGGACGCCATCCTCCTGAGACTGTAAGGCCTCCAGCATGGCTTCCCGATCGACGGTCAGAACGATAATCTTCCGGTCGTCCGTCGACGATTCGCTCCAATCTCCCAGCGTCTCTCGCACTCCGTTAACGTATATATCGGCTTTGGCAGCAGGCGGATTCACTTCCGGAGCTGTCGGAAAAACCGACTCCGGCAGCGGTCCCTGCTCCGGCTCGCCCCCCTGTTGCTCGCGGGTTATTTGCACCCGATAGGTTTGCTCAGTTGTACCGTCTTCCGCCTGCACCACGATATTCACCTCGTTCGACCCCACCGCAAGCGGAATCGGGACAGATTTGCCATGCAAAACCGACGATTCGTTTACAAAGACGACAGCGAGCGCATGCGCGGCACTTGCCGCGATGTCCGCCTGTTCCATCGCATGCGGCACCGCTATCTCGTATTCGTGCCGGTTCGCCGTCCAGGAGAGTCCCACCGCGCCGCCATTGATCGTCAAGCCGCCGAGCGCGGCGTTGTCGGACAATCCTCTCGTGACAACGATCCGGTACGTATTCCTTTCTCCATCCTCCGCGGCGACGACAACGTCCACAGCATTGTCGCCGGAACGCAGCGAGATCGGCCGGGATGGCTGTCCGCTGACCACAGCCCGTCCGTCAATCGCCAGCGTCGCCATCCCGTCCACCCTGGCAGTCAGTTGAACCGATGCCGTCCCGGAGTCGACCTCGATCGTGTAAGCAAAGGTCTGCGGATCAAAGATCGGCGTCAGCATGCCTTCGCTCGTCCCGAGCGACTGCAGCAGCGCTGTCCCCGCGCTCGCTCGGCGGATCGTTACGACGTACAGCTTCGACACGGAGGCATCCTGGGCGGCAACAGCCACCTCGATCCGGTTCGGTCCTACGGCAAGCGCAATCGCGCCGCTTTCATCCCCGCTGCCGACCGCCGCTCCGTTCACTGTCACCCTCGCATTCGGTTCATTCAAGGTCGGGGCGAGGGTGAATGTCGTCTCGCTGTACGGCACATTCACCGTATAGTCGGTCGTCATCGGCGAGAAAGCCGGCGTCAGCGCACCTCCCGACACGGCCAGCGCGGCAAGCGTCGCATCGTCGGATCCCTTCCTCGTAATCGTCGCCGTGTATTCATTCGACGATAAGCCGTCCTCGGATGTCACCTTAACGATAAACCGGTTTCCGTCCCCGACCGCAAGCGACCAGGGGGCGGAGGCCACACCGCTCGCAAGCGGTATGTCGTTCAAGGTCAACTGAGCCCCGGGATGCGCTGTCGTCGCAATGAAAGCGATGCTCGTCGTCTCGTGCGCGACTGTCGCGCGGTATTCAGTGATGTCGGGATCGAAGGCGAGCGTGAAGCCGCCGCCCGTCCAGCCCCAATATCCAAGTTTGTCGTTGCCGGACGACTTCCGGATGACGTTCAGCTTGTACGTCAGCCTGGTACCGTCCTCGGCCGCGACCTCGACAACGATGACGTTGCCTTCGACCTTCAGGTCGAACGGTCCAGCAGCGGCGCCGCTGCCCGACTCCAGCCCGTTCACCTTGACCGAAGCCAATCCGCTGGCCGTAACGGGCGTAGCTTGAATGCCGTATACGTTATTCGTGACCACGACATCGTACTCGTAGACGTCGGAATGGAACGGCTCCGACCACTCACCCGCATTCGTCGTCAAGGACAGCAGCGAAGCGTTGGCATCGGCCGGTTGCGTGATCGTGTAACGATACGTCTTGCTTGCGGTTGCCAATCCGTCTGTCACCTTCAATTCATATACATGTACACCCGGCGTCAACGGAAAGGTCGCCTGCGTCCCTGACGCATACGGTTCGTTGTTCAGCACAAGGATCTGAGCGGCATCTGCAGAATAAAACCGAAAACTGACCTGCGCCGTCGAACGGCTCACAGTCGCGCTGTATGCCGTAGTGTCGGGATGAAACGCGGCCACCGGCGCATCGGTCCATACCGTTTGCAAATTCACCGTGCCCAGACGGGTTACCTTTAATGTATAGGTTCGTTGCTGTTGCCCGCTCTCCGATTCAAGCGCGATGACGATTTCGTTCGTTCCTACACTCAACTCGATCGTCTGCGAGACACCCGAGGACGGGATACCGTTCACGGTCGCCGAGGCGTAAGCGCTCTTCGCTTCATAGTAGACGCGCACCTTGCCCGTTGCGTTGCTCACTGTCGCTGTATATTGGATGCGTCCGGCGACAACGCTTTCGTTGACGATGCCGTTGACCAGCCCGAGATCGGACAGGTCCGCCGAATCCGACTTCCAGGTCACGAGCAGAACGACACCGCCGGAGCTGCTATTGCAGCCCAAATTCGTGAAACAAAAGATGGTGGAGATATCCTCCGCGGCGCTGGTCGGTTGTGTCGTATCCGCAAGCGCCAAAATAAGCGAAACGGTTTCCTCGCCATTGTCAAGAGCGGTGTCGATCAAGTTGTAAATCCCGTCGATATACGACGTTGTTCGGGGTACCCCGTTGACGTGCGCTTTCTGCGCGACCGGCTTCCCCCCATTGCCATCCCTCGCAAGCCTCGTCGCGGGCAATGTCCAACCCGTATCCAGGCTCTGATACACATCCACTTCAGGGGAAAGTCGATTCGTATTCGCATTAAAAACCGTAATCTGCAATTGTACGTCCCGGACGAGATGCCATTGGTCTTTCAGCGAGCCGATATCATAACGGAAGTACGCCTCCGAATGTCCCGAGCTTTCCGAAGCACCAACTCTGACACTTGTCCCATTAGAAAGCGTGGTCCCGTTGGAATATCGCGTAAGAACGGACGCCTGCTGCACCGATCCAATTTCCGTCTTCGGCTTCTCTTCCGCCTCTGCAAGCGGAGCGGGCACGAATACGTTGGCCGCCGCCAGCACGGCCGCCACGGTGAGCAAGACAACGAACCTCTTCACAGTTTTAACCATTTCTCTTCACCTCCGACATCATGGTTCTATCGCCACAAACCAGTGTAGCAAGCCAAGTTTAAATAAAGTTAAAATGGGAGAAAGCTCCCGTTCTCAAAGTACAGATATAGAAATCCCTTGCTCAGCATGCCGAGCAAGGGATTTCTTGTCGTTCACTCTTTCCGATACTCCCTAGGCGAGAGCTGGGTGATCTTTTTGAAAATTTTGCCGAAGTGCGAGAAGTTGACGAATCCGACTTGATTGGAGATGTCCAGGATGGACAGCTCGGTGTCCTTCAACAATTGCATCGCTTGCCGGATGCGAGCGGTGTGCACGTATTCGGTCAATGTGAAGCCCGTTACGGCCTTGAAGGTGCGGCTGAGGTAATACGGGCTAATGTAAAATTGCTCGGCGAGAGCGGACAAACTCAAGTCAGCCGAGATATGGGCCCGGATATGTCGAGTGATATCGGAAATTTTCTGATGAAGAGGCGACTCCAGCGGGGACAGGGTCGGCTCTTGTTTTCTAAGATGGCGTGCGGCAAGAAGCAAAACTTCAACAAACGTGTGTTGGATCCGAATTTCATACCCAAGGGGCTTCGTATGCAGTTCGGCAAGCAGCTGCTGGAAGAGGCTCTCCGTTAGAATCAGATCCTTCGCAGAGAATCGGTACACCGGATTAGGCGCATGGAACGGTGAAAGCAACAGGTCGGCATGCTCGCTATAGTTCTCCCGTACAAAGGATTCGTTGAAATAAATGACGATCCGCTCATGTTTAGGCAGGGTGGCCTCGGAAGTTTTGTGCAGCTCCTGGGAGGGGATGCAGACCAAATCACCGCTGTGGATGTGGTAAGTATGATCGCCAATGAAATAGTAGCGCTCCCCCGAGAACAAGTAATAAATTTCATACTGCTCATGGAAGTGCTCGTTCGGCATCGTGAAAGGCTCAGTCCGTTTGGCATATTCGATCGATATGGGTGCGCCGAGCTTAGCGTACCAGAGCTTGGATTGTTTTGCGCTCATACTCCTTCACCTCATCATCATTATAGCAAAAGAAGCGGGGTAAAGCGTAAAATCCGCAAATAAGCGGGGGTAATATCGACAATATTGCGATAGTATAGAGCTTGAGAACAATTCCGGAGGGACATGAAAATGACGAAGAAAACCTATGTGCTTGTGGGCACCGGCGGCAGGGCGGAGTTTTTTTATGGAGCGATTGCCGGGCATTACAAGGAGACTTCAGAGCTGCTTGCTTTCTGTGACGTCAACCAAACCCGCATGAACTATGCGAACCGCCTGCTCGAAGAAAAATATAGCTATCGTAGAGTGAACACCTATCAGGCCGACCAATTCGAAGAGATGATTGCAGCGGAGAAGCCGGATGCCGTCATTGTGACAAGCGTCGATCGGACCCACCACACGTACATCATTCGCGCGCTGGAATTAGGCTGTGATGTCATAACGGAGAAGCCGATGACCGTGGACGAGGTGAAATGTCAGGAAATTCTGGATGCGGTGAAACGGACCGGCAAAAATGTAAGGGTAACCTTCAACTATCGCTATGCCCCGCATCATACGAAAGCCCGCGAATTGATTCAGGACGGCGTAATCGGGCAAGTGCATTCCGTGCATTTCGAATGGCTGCTGAACACGAAGCATGGAGCCGATTATTTCCGCCGTTGGCATCGGGACAAACGAAATAGCGGGGGGCTGCTCGTCCACAAGTCGACGCATCATTTCGATCTGGTCAACTTCTGGATCGGCTCGCAGCCGCAGGAAGTGTTTGCTTTCGGAGACCTGCTGTTCTATGGTCGGGAAAATGCGGAGAAACGCGGAGAAACGAAGTTTTACGATCGGGCTACGGGAAATCCGCATGCGCAAGAGGATCCTTTCGCCTTGCATCTGGATAAGAACGAGCATCTGAAGGCGATGTATCTGGACGCGGAAGTGGAAGACGGGTATCGTCGCGATCAGAGCGTCTTCGGCGATGGCATCAATATCGAGGATACGATGGGGGTCCTGGTCCGCTACAAGAACAACGCGATTCTGACCTATTCCTTGAATGCGTACATGCCTTGGGAAGGTTATAGAATTGCGTTCAACGGAAGCAAAGGCCGGATCGAGATGAACATCATTGAACAATCGTACGTCAACTCCGGCGGGGACAAGGCGCTGGAAGGCGCTATTGTGGGCAAGAGTATCCTTGTATTTCCGATGTGGAAGACGCCATACGAGGTTGAGGTTGAAGAAGGCAAAGGCGGCCATGGCGGCGGAGATCCGGTGCTGCTGAACGATATTTTCGGGACGCCGATGCCGGATAAATTCAATCGCGCAGCGGATCATATCGATGGAGCGAGATCAATTCTAACGGGTATTGCAGCCAATAAAGCGATTCGTACCGGGCAGCCGGTGAAGGTAGATACTTTAGTGAAATTTTAAAGCAGCTTCGACTGCATTCCCTCATCCCCAAACCTCAGGTTTGGGGATTGTTGTGCTAGACCAAGGTCCAGGACAACCTCATGCGCGAGAGGGTATACGAACGGACAGGAAGCCGCTACACTGGGAATGTGGAAATTATCGCTAAAGGAGCTTTAACCGAACTATGAACCGATTGACTCGTTTCTCTATGAAAAATGTCGCCGCGATCCTCATCCTCATGCTGCTGCTCGTAGCAGGCGGCAGCTATGCGGCTACAACGCTCAAGACTGAGAGCATGCCGGACGTGAGCTTCCCGTTCGTGGCGGTGACGACCTCCTACCAGGCATCCCCCAAGGATGTGCTGGAGCAAGTCACGAAGCCGATCGAGCAAGCTATTGCCGGACTGGACGGCATCAAGGTAATGGTGTCCACGTCTGCGGAAAATTCGTCGCAGGTGCTCGTGCAGTTGAACGCCGGGGCCGAGCCCGAGACGTTCAAGAAGGATGCCGAGGCGGCGATGGCCAATGTAAGGCTCCCGCAGAACGCGGGAAGGCCAATAGTCGCCACGGAGGGGTTCTCTTCGAGCCCGGTGTACTACTTGTCCATCCTGGCGACGAACGAGATGAGCCAAGAGAAGCTCGACGAGCGTTACCAGGACACCCTGCTGCCGGGCTTTCTGGCCCTGGAGGGGATCGACCATCTCGACTCGATCGGGTCGCGGGAAGCGTCCGTCAGCGTCAAGCTGAAGGGCGAAGCGCTGAACCGCTACGGACTCACGCCGGTGCAGGTGGCAGGCCTCATCAGAGCCTCGATAGCGAGCAGTCCGGTAGGGGCGGTCGATGTGCAGCAGAACACCCAGATGGTCCGCGTCAGAGGCGATCTGGACACGCTGGCGAAGCTCGAGAGCCTGAAGCTGCCGACGACGAAAGGCATCGTCTCTCTGAAGGAGCTAGGCACGGTTCAGTCGATCTATGAGTCGAAGTTCCTTACGCGCTACGACGGCAAGCCCGCCATCGGCGTACATCTGTACAAGACGAAAGCGGCCAACGAGGTCGAATTCGCCGCCGGCGTCGACAAGCTGATCGAGAGCTGGAAGCAGTCGAACCCCGACATTACGGTTCAGACGGTATTTAACGGGGCGAGCGATATCAAGAAGTCGATCGAGGGCATGCTGCGCGAAGGCATCATGGGGGCGATTCTAGCTTCGCTGATGATTCTGTTGTTCCTGCGCAACCTCCGGATGACGCTGATTGTGCTCGTGTCGATCCCGCTTTCAATTCTGGCCAGCCTGCTGCTGATGTCCGCGCTCGACATCTCGCTGAACATCATGACGCTGGGCGGCATGGCGATCTCCGTGGGCCGCGTAGTGGACGACAGCATTGTCGTGATCGAGAACATTTATACCCACCTGCAAAAAGCGCAACGCCGCAACGAATCGGTCATCCGTTTCGCCACGAAGCAGGTTTCTTCGGCCATCACGTCTTCGACTCTGACGACTGTAGGCGTATTCGCGCCAATCGCTTTCGTGAGCGGGATTGTGGGAGAAGTGTTCGTCCCGTTCGCATTGACGCTCGTATGCGCGCTTCTGGCCTCATTGATCGTGGCGCTGACAGTGATTCCGGTACTGGCCAAAATTATGGTGCTGCGGGACACGGGAGATGCGAAGCCTCACAAAGAGACCGTCGGCCGCACGGTCGGCGGCTATAAGAAAGTGTTGGTCTGGTCGTTGAACCATTGGATCATCACGCTGGTTGCAGCGGCGATCCTGCTGGGAAGCGCCATCGTATTCATTACACCGAAGCTGCCGGTGGCCTTTATGCCGGAGAGCGAGTCGGATCGGTCGATGTTTTTCACGCTGATCATGCCTAGAGGAACGACGATCGACAAGACGGATCAGGAGACGAAGAAAGTGGAGGACCTGCTGCGGAACGCCAAGGATGCGAACAATAACCCGCAGTTCAAATTTGTGGAGTCGATGGTCGGCTACAACTGGGGGACGGAGCAGGTGGCGAGCCGGACGTTGTTCATGACGGAAGTGAACGAGTCGAGCAAGGCCAAAGACGTCCTGAAGCAGTACAAAGACAGCATCCAGGCGATGCTGCCAACCGGTGCGCGGATTGCCGGGGAGATTGTTACCTTCGGCCCGTCGAATGAAGCAAGCAGCTCTATGAGCTATTCGCTCAAGAGCGATAGTCTAGACAAGCTTAAGCAAGCGTCCGCCCTCGTCCAGGAGAAAATGAAGCAGTTCCCCGAGCTGGTCGACGTGAAGGACAATTTGACCGACGCCAAGAAGGAAATCGACATCACAGTGAATCCGGAGAAGGCATCCTTGGTCGGTCTGACGAACGCTCAAGTCATCGAGCAAGTGAATGGCTGGATTGGCAAGCAGCAGTTGGGCAGCCTGCCGCTGAATGGCCTAAACTATAAAACGACCGTGGAGCTCGACGGGACGGAAAAAGGCTCGCTGGAGCATATCGCCAAGCTGCCGCTGCGTTCTCTTGCGGGCGGGGAGATCAAGCTGTCCGATATCGCGACAGTCACCTCCATCGACGCTCCGAATACGATCAATCGGGAAATGCAGGAGCAGGTCGTCCGGATATCCGCCCGTATCGAGGGCGCCGACAAACAAGGCATCAGCAACAAAGTGACGGAAGCGCTGAAATCGGTCGATCTGCCGCCTGGCGTGAGCCGCGAGGTGAAGGGCGTCTCCGACGAAGTCGACAAGAGCTTCCGCGAGATGTTTATCGCCATGGGGGTATCGGTGCTCATCGTGTACCTGGTCATGGTTATCGCCTTCGGCAATGCGAGCGCCCCGTTCGCGATTCTGTTCTCGCTGCCGCTGGCGGCGATCGGAGGGCTGCTCGGGTTGCTTATCGCGCGGGAAACAGTCAACGTCACGTCGTTGATCGGGTTCCTGATGCTGATCGGGATCGTCGTCACGAACGCCATCGTCTTGATCGATCGGGTGCAGCAGCTGCGCGGCGAAGGCCGATCGGTCCGCGAAGCCCTGGTCGAAGCGGGAATGAGCCGGCTCCGTCCGATCGTCATGACGGCGGGTGCGACCATCATGACGCTGCTGCCCCTGGCGCTTGGATTCTCCAAGGGCGCGTTCATCTCCAAAGGGCTGGCCGTTGTCGTAATCGGCGGTCTGACGACGTCTACGCTGCTGACACTCGTGATCGTACCGATCATCTACGAGCGCAATGAAGCGATCAAGACGCAGTTCCGCAAATGGTTCAAGTCTCGCAAGCAAGCAGTCGAGAAATCCGCGGCGTAGCATAGAAAAAGGGGTCTCCACACATGCTAAATGCGGTGAAGAAGCCCCTTATTAATTTTTTCAAAAAATACTTGCATTTTGTTTCGAGTTTTGATATATTATTTCTTGTCGCCGCAAACGGAACGAAAAAAACGAGCGGATGACGAACGAGGACAAGTCCTCGAATGAAGACTATATGCGGACGTGGCTCAGTGGTAGAGCATCGCCTTGCCAAGGCGAGGGTCGCGAGTTCGAATCTCGTCGTCCGCTCCATAATTTGTGCCTTTAGCTCAGCCGGATAGAGCGTTTGACTACGAATCAAAAGGTCGGGAGTTCGAATCTCTCAAGGCACGCCATTTTTTACTTCATTAGAAATATGAAGTGAAGGCACAGCAATATCAACGGGACGTAGCTCAGCTTGGTAGAGCACCTGGTTTGGGACCAGGGGGTCGCATGTTCAAATCGTGTCGTCCCGACTTTCAGTAATGCGGGTGTAGTTCAATGGTAGAACTCCAGCCTTCCAAGCTGGTAGCGTGGGTTCGATTCCCATCACCCGCTTATATGAGAACGCCATAGCCGCAAGGCTTTTTTTTATTTTCTGAAGAAATACTGCCTCTGACTCCCCCTCGAGAACCACCCCTGCACCTACATTTCTCCCCGTCGCATGCATGTGCATATACCCGAATCGTGTGTATTGTCGAGGCCGCATCCACCCGGTACAGTGAGATTATGCTGGTTAATTGGAATGGAGGATCCTCATGAGAGCTTCACGCGGAGAGAAATTATTTTATGCCCTTAATTATGCCTTCCTGTCGGTGCTCGGCATTTTGTGCGTGCTGCCGATGGTGCATTTGCTGGCGCTGTCGTTCAGCGGTCAATCCGCGGTCATCTCCGGACATGTCGGGCTGTGGCCCATCGAATGGAACGTAGAATCGTACAAGCTGCTGTTCAAAGGAACGCGCATCGTGCCGGCTTTCTGGAACAGCATCCTCATTACGGTGATCGGGTCGGCGCTGAGCATTCTGTTCACGATCCTGGCGGCGTACCCGCTGTCCAAAAAGTATTTTATCGGCCGGCGCACCTTCACCCTGATGATCGTCTTCACCATGCTGTTCGGTGCGGGACTCATTCCGAACTATTTGCTGATCAAGAGCCTGGGGATGGTCAATACGTACTGGGCGCTCTGGATGCCGGGACTCGTAAGTGTGTACAATACGCTGGTGCTCAAGACGTTCTTCGAGAACATCCCGCCGGAGCTGGAGGAAGCGGCACGGATGGACGGATGCTCCGAGGTGAGACTGGTAGCGCGGATCTTCCTGCCTCTCGCCTTGCCGGCCCTAGCGACGCTGATCCTGTTCTACGCCGTCAGCTATTGGAACATGTTCCAAAACGTCCTCATCTACATCAACGCGCAACAGAAGCAGAACCTGACCGTAATCGTCCAACAGATGATCATGAACAGCATGCTGCAAAATGTGGACCAGTACCTCCGCCCGGATGAAGCGATGCAGATCACGCCGGAATCCGTCAAGTCTTCAGGGGTCATCATAATGATCGCACCGATGCTGCTTGTGTATCCGTTCGTTCAGAGGCATTTCGTCAAAGGCGTGATGATCGGCTCGGTCAAAGGCTGATTCGCCCGAAAGCGGCATATCCCTGAAAAACGTATATCCGTCAAAACCGCGTTATACAAAGATTCTTGTATATTGCGACTGGTGTGGTGGAGCGATTAGATTGGGGGCATGGCGAACAACCGCTGCGGCGGTGAAGCCGGGGTATCACGAGGGATTATTAATTTGGGGAGGGTCTGTAAGCATGAAAAAACGATTGGTTACAGCGGTCGCATTCACGATGGTGCTGTCGAGCGGCGTTCTGCTGGCGGCATGCGGCAAGGAAGAGAAGGAGCCGACGGGGGCGGCGAGCCCAAGCGCGAGCGCAACGGCTACGGCAACACCGGAGAAGCGCGGTAAAATCACTACATCGATCTACGATCGCGGGAACATGGTGGTAGAGGAAGGGACGCTCGATAAAAACCGTTGGACGGAGTGGCTGAACAAGAACGGTCCGGTCGACGTTACATTCATTCCGATTCCGCGAACGAATCCCCAAGAAAAAATCAACGTGATGTTCGCCTCGGGGGACGCGCCGGATCTCATTCAGGATTACGGCGGAGGCAACCGGAACGCGTGGTACGAAGCGAAGCAATTGCTCCCTCTCGACGATTTGATCGAAAAATATAGCGTAGAATACAAGGCGCTGCTCAAGGCCAATCCCGTGCTTAAGAAGTACGGAACCCGCTCCGACGGCAAATTGTACGACATCGCAACGCAGGGCCGTGCGGACGTCAACTGGGTGTTCATCGTCCGTCAGGACTGGCTGAAGAAGCTGGGCCTCGAAGCGCCGAAGACAACCGACGAGCTGTTCGCCGTAGCGAAGGCATTCACAGAGAAGGATCCGGACGGCAACGGCAAAAACGACACATTCGGTCTTACGCTGGGCGGCGCCTACAACAACAAGGTGATCGACTTCATGTTCGGGGCGCCGGTATTCTCGAACTATGTGCTGAAAGACGGCAATCTGAGCTATTCTTGGGACCAGCAAAAGGCGGGTCTCGAGTTCAAGAAGAAGCTGTTCTCGGAAAACATCATCGACAAGGACTTCGCGGCGGATCAAACGGGAGACAAGGCGAAGCGCGATTTCCTGAACGGCAAGCTCGGTTTCTATACAGGCGCTCTGCTAAGCGCTGCCGAGATGGAAACGCTTATGAAGAACGATCCGAACGCCGTGCTGCAGCCGATTGCGCTGCCTAAGAGCTCCTTCGGCCAGTTCGGGCTGCCGGTTACGGCACCGGTTCAGAGCGTAGCGGTTGTGAATGCTAAAGCGAAAGACCCGGTAGCGGTGATCAAGTACATCGACTTTATGGTGAGAGAGGGCACTTACAAGGCGATGAAGTGGGGCATTGAGGGCGAGCACTACAAGCCGAACCAGCTTGGCTGCGCGGTGCCGATCGACGCCGACAAGAACAAAAAAGAACGCGGCTATGCCGGCGACTACGGCATGATGCAATCGATCCCGCCTACTATCTTGAAAAATTGCGACGACCGTCTCGACTCCCTAGTGGAGACCAACCCGGCGCAAAAGGAACTCAAGCGCATTCTGACGGAAGCTCGCAAGATCTATCTCGATCCGAAGACGCCTATGGCCGGTATTCTCGTAGACGTGCCGTCGATCACGAAGGACCTGGATCTGATCGTAGCGAGTGTGCCGAGCATTCAGAGCGGAGCCTCGAAGCTCGGTACGCCGGACGAGTTCGTAAAAGCGATCGTAACCGCAAGCTATACAGCCGATCAAGCGATCAAGAATGCCCAGGATATTTGGAACAAAGCGGGCGGCGGCAAGGTCGACGAGTTCTTCATCAACTGGTGGAAAGCAAACAAGGACCGTGCGATTACGGTAAACGACTCTTATCCGAAATGATAAGTAACGCCTGACTGATTATGGCGAGGAGTTCAAACAGGCCTGACCCAGGGAGCTTGATTCCCTTTGGATCAGGCTTTTTTTCATTGCGGCGGAAAAACGTATATGGCCGATTCTGGTGTATTTTCACGTTATCGCTTTGAGGGTACAATAAGGAATGCGGTCAACCGGACCGAAATGGAAACGGATCGTATCGTATCGTACTGGAGGCGGCGAGCTTGTTCAAACAAAAAACTTGGTTTACTAAGCTGCTTCTATCGTACATTCCGATCTTTATCGTCCTTGTGTTCTTGCTGTCTGCCGTCTTCTTCATCTTCGCCAACTATATGACGCAGAGTCAGACCCGCAAATCGAACGAGATGTTCATGGAGCAAGCGATGAGCAACATCGATCAGGTGCTGCGGCAAATCGACCAGAACGTGCTTCGTGAGCTGAACTATAATGACGGACTCAATGGCTTCTACTTTGCGGATTCCGGCGATCGATACAACGGTGTCGCTCTTCCTGCCTCCAGGCTGGAAAGCTTGAAGTCCGGCATGTCCCAGATCGACTCCGCTTATCTATATCGGTTCAGCGACGGCAAAGTGCTGAGCGGAAGCGTTATCGTCCCCGTCGAGCTATTCGGCGACGCGGCGTTTATCAAGCGCACGGAAGCGGAAGGGGTGCCTACGGAGTGGCAGCCGGTCCGCGAGTACCGCGAAAACACCGGCGACCCGGCGCGAAGCGTAATCAGTATCGTGCGCAAGGCGCCGCTCTTAACCGGCAATCGAGGGTTTATCGTCGTGAATGTGAACGTAGCGACGCTCAAGAAACAGATCGATGCGATGAGTTATTCGCATTATAGCTATATTCGAGTTGAGGATACACAAGGCAATCCGATCAATGCAACCGGTCAGGCCGCCGTCGCCTCGCCGCTGGCAGCGGCATCGCTGAAGTCTTCGTACACCGGCTTGACGATGCAGGTCGGACTGCGGGAGAGCGGATTTACCTTTGTGTTCTCCAGCCTATATTTGCTGTGGACGGTCATTACGGTCGTCATGCTCGTGCTCGGCGTGCTGTGGATCGTCCGCGTCTCCAAGCGAAATTATCGCCCGGTCGAAGCCATCCTGCGGCAGGTGCATACGTCCGCCCAACAGAAGGCGACTTCCGGCAAGGATGAGTTCCATTTCATCCAGGACGCCATTACGAAGCTGATCGACCAATCCAACGAATTCGAGCAGAAGCACCGGGAAGATCTGATGTACCGGAAGCAGCTGTTTTTCATGGACCTGCTGCAAGGGACGAAGCCGGTCCACGGCGACGCCTGGCGCGAGCAGCTGGCGGTGTACCGGCTGCCGGCGGAATTCGACGCGCTGCAGATGGCGGTCATCGAGATCGACAAACATCCGCAGTTCGCCGAGCTGTACAACCAGCGCGACCAGTCGCTCTTGAAGTTCGCGCTCAAGAGTGTCGTGCTGGAGCTCGCGACCAAACACGGCGCCGAGATTTGGGCGGAATGGATCGATGTAGACCGCCTCGGCGTCCTGCACTTCCTGCCGGGCGGCGAACATGCGGACCCTGATCGCGGGCAAGACCGCCCGGCGATCGTCCAGTACGAGGAGCTGCATATGTGGGTGAAGGATCACCTGCACTTCACGGTGACGATTGGGCTGAGCTCCTCCGCAGCCGGAGCGGAAGATGTGCCGCTTGCTTACGAGGAAGCGGTCACCGCCCTGAAGTACAAGACGGTGCTTGGCTTGAACCGCGTCATCTACTTCCTCGAGGTGAAGCCGAAGAGCGACATCGACGTCTATAACCGGCTGCAGGCGGTTCGTTCGATCGTAGTCATGTACAAGCAGGGCAATGCGGAGTGGCGTTCGGCGTTCGAGCAGCTCATCCGCCATCTGCAGGAGGAGCATGCCGCCGAGGACGACATCGTCATTACGCTCAATTATTTCAACTATCAGCTGAATCAGGCGATGAAGGAATTCAACCCCGGTTACACCGAGCACTGGGAGACGTCTGCTTATCCGCAGCTGATTACGCTGCTCGACCGCTTCGAGCTACTGAGCGAGCTGTGCGAACTGTACCTCCGCCTGCTGGACGAAGAGTTCCGCCGCATCGCCCACATCCGCGAGAGCAGCTCCAACCGGACGCTCATCCGGGAAATCCAGCAGTTCATCGAAGCGCATCTCGGGGACCCGGACCTCTCGCTCAATATGATCGGCGACCGGTTCGATCTGAACGACAAGCAGGTGAGCCAGCTCGTGAAGGATGAGCTCGGCGAGAAGTTCGTCGAGTACCTCGCGAGGCTGCGAATCCAACACGCGAAGCGGCTGCTGGAGGAGACGGAGGAGTCGATCCAATCGATCTCGCTGCAGGTCGGATATGTGCATTCGCTATCTTTCATACGGATGTTCAAGAAAATGATGCAGATGACTCCGGGCGACTATCGCAAACAAATTCGGGCCAAATAGGGAAGCGCCACGGCCGCCATATACGCGAATCTTGTGTATTGCAGCTCCCGTTCCGGGCGGATACAGTAGCCGTAGAACCCAACAGAAGGAGCCGATCTTCATGAAAGCAGCCGCGCTGAATGCCCGCAGGCCGATGTGGAAGCGGAACATCCCGCTCATCCTCATGTTTGCGCCTGTCCTGCTATACTTCGTCATTTTCAAATATTTGCCCATGGGCGGATTGATCATTGCGTTCAAAGAGTACAACCTGAGGGACGGGATCTGGGGGAGTCCGTGGGTTGGGACGACTAATTTCGAGATGCTGTACAACAGTCCGAATATGTTTAACGTCATTAAGAGTACATTCATCCTCAGTGTGCTCAGTACGTTCGTCGGGTTTCCGTTCCCGATCATGCTCGCTATTCTAATCAATGAGGTGCGCCGATCGTTTTTCAAAAAAGCGGTGCAGACGCTCGTCTATTTGCCGCATTTCCTTAACTGGGTCATTGTCGGCTCGTTCGTCGTCCTTATTTTCGCCCAGGAGCATGGGATCATGTCGTCGATCAGCAAAGCGCTCACCGGGGAGAGCTATCCGTTCCTGTATGAGAAGTCGTCCTGGCTGACGATCTTTCTCGGGGCGGGCATCTGGAAGGAAGCCGGGTTCTCGGCGATCATCTACTTGGCGGCGCTCAGCACGATCGATCCTAGCTTGTACGAATCCGCGAGCATCGACGGGGCCACCAAGTGGCGGCAAATGTGGCATATTACGCTTCCAGGCATCGCGCCGGTCGTAGCGCTGATGCTGATCCTGGCCATGGACAACGTGATGAACATCGGCTTCGACCAAGTGTATGTGCTCGGCAATCCGGTCGTTTCGGATCTGGCGAACGTGATCAGCGTGTGGAGCTATCGGATCGGTCTCGGCAGCGGGCAGTTCAGCTTGACCACAGCGCTCGGGCTGTTCCAATCGCTCATCGGCCTCCTGCTCGTGCTGATCGCCAATCGGATCGCCCGGCGTTTCGGGCAGAGCTTGTGGTAGGGGGACTTCAGGGGATGAGCAGAAGATTAACAGAGTTAAAAAACCGGATAGCCGCACAGCATGATCAATATGATCCGGAGGTTGGGCTGTTGAAAATCCCGTTTCTCGGCGCGCAGTACCACAGTGTGCTGAAGCCGGAGACGACGCCGACCGTGCATCCGATCTTCATCTCGACCTTGTATTCGTATTCGCTGCTGGAGAGCGGGGAGAACGAATATTTGGGGCGGGCGTGTACCATCCTGGAGCGGGTGACGGAGCTGCAGGACGGGGAATCTGCGAACGGCACGTTCGGCATCTGGTCGTATTTCTATGAGGAGCCGCTGGAGCGGATGGCGCCTCCGGATTGGAATATGGCGGACTTCAACGGCAAGAAGCTGCTGCTCGCTCTGCGTCGGCACGGGGACCGGCTGCCGGAATCGCTGCGGCTGCGGATTCGGCGAGCGTTGCTGAACGCTTCGGAGGCGATCATCCGCCGCAATGTGGGGCCGTCGTATACGAATATCGCGGTGATGGGAGCGTTCGTCACGCTGGTGACGGGCGAGACGCTTGGCCGGGAAGATTTCGTCGCGTACGGGCTGGCCAGGCTGGAGGCGTTCTATGCCTACACGATGCGCCTCGGTACGTTCGAGGAATACAACAGCCCGGTGTACACGCCGATTACGATCGAGGAGCTGCACAGCATCTACACCGAGACGCAGGTGCCGAAAGCGCGTCAATTGGCCGAGGAGCTAATTGATTTATCTTGGAAAAGCACAGCCGAGCATTATCATCCGGCTACCCGGCAATGGTCGGGGCCGCATAGCCGAGCGTATTACACGATGATGGAGGAGCACATCCGCCTCTTCCTCGATTCTGCGATTCGACCCGCTGAAGCGGGGGAGACGTTCGATCGGGACGACATTCGCTGTCCGGCCAAGTATTTGCCTATGTTCCAGGAACGTACGACACGAGCCGTCCGGGAAAAAGTGAAGGACAATCCGCTCACCGGAGAGATCAGCTGGGCGACGACTTATATGGATGAGTACGTGACGCTCGGCTCGCATTCCAAGGAATACATGTGGAATCAGCGGCGGAACTTGCTGGCGTATATCGGGAATGGCGACGATGGAGTTGCCTATGTCCAACTGCGCGTATTGCACAACCTCAAAGATTATGCGTCCGCCGTCATCACTTGCGCCCAGGATCGGTTCACCGCGCTGTTCGGCTTGAATTTCGCCACCGATGGCGGCTCCTGGCACCCGAATTTGGACAAGGTGAACGGACGAATCCGGGCTACCGATCTGCGGGTTCGGTTCGAGATCGGCGGGGCGCTGGAGCGCGAGGTGTTGGAGGTGGCCAAACCCTTGGCACCAGGAGAGTCGCTGGCGGTTCGCATCGGGGACCGGCACCGGTTGACCGTGAGGAGCTTGGCGAGCGTGTTCGACGAGACGGGCGGCTTCGAGCCGCGCGGCTGGGAAGTGTCTGAGGGGACAAGCGCCGGCGTAGAAGCCGGGTTTATCGATTTCGTCTTATACGAAGGCGAGGAGCGCGAGTTCGACTTTCATGAGATGGAGCGGGCGGCGCTGGCCTTTGCCTTCGCGATTACGGCTGCGGACGAGCCGGCTGTGTTCGGGCATGACGTGCAGGTGGCGGACGGAAGCTGCAAGGTGCGGCTGCAAGCGAACCAAAGCCAGGCGATGAGTGTCGGCATCCAACTGAAGCCGGATACGCTGCGCACGCTGTTCGAGCGCAATTCGTGGAGCTGACGCAGCAGAAAATACCAACTAACAAGAGCCCTGCCATTGGTGCGGGGCTCTTGGCGTTGGGAGCCAGTTGGGCGCTTGGGACAGCTTGACGGCAAGCCCAAGGTTTCATACTATTAAGGGATGGACTAAGTGAGTTAGATTTGTTTCACAAGAGCAGGCAATGGCAAATAGACCATGTGGGAGCATTCGCGGACCGGCCTGGAAGGGCGGTTTTCTTCGTATATTGCGACCCATTAAGGCCTCGTCCTTCCATCGCTTTACAGCAGGAATGTGACGAAGCTTGTCGAATGTAATTAGGATATCGGATGAGGTGAGAGAAATCATGGCAGAACAGATGATCGAATCAAACAAAATCAGTTCGAACCATTTATTGCGGCGCGATGTGCGCTTCCTCGGCAACATTCTGGGGGAAGTGCTTGTGCATCAAGGCGGTCAGGAGCTCCTGACGCTGGTGGAGCAAATCCGGGAGATGAGCAAGAAGATGCGGGAATCCTCCGACCCGGCGCTGTTCCAGGACTTCAAGAACGTGATCCGCTCGCTGAGCGACGAAGATCGGCATCAGGTGATTCGGGCGTTCGCGATTTACTTCCAGCTGGTCAATATCGCCGAGCAGAACCATCGGATCCGCCGCAAGCGAGACTATGAGCGGTCCTCCGCGGAACAGATCCAACCGGGCTCGATCGAAGGGGTCATCAACGAGCTGGCCAAGGCGAAGACGCCGCCAGCCGAGCTTCAAGACATCCTGAGCACGATCTCGCTCGAGCTGGTCATGACCGCGCACCCGACGGAAGCGATGCGCCGTGCAGTGCTGGATATTCATCAGCGCATCTCCAAGGAAGTGATGGAGCTCGAGAATCCGGTGCTGACGTACCGCGAGCGCGAACAGCTGCGAGAGAAGCTCGTAGGCGAAGTGCTCACCTTGTGGCAGACGAACGAGCTGCGCGACCGCAAGCCGACCGTCCTCGACGAAGTGCGCAACGGGATGTACTACTTCGACGAGACGCTGTTCGAGGTGCTGCCGGATCTGTACCAAGAGCTGGAGCGTTGCCTGAAAAAATATTACCCGAACGAGAAATGGGAAGTGCCGTCCTTCCTCAAATTCGGCTCCTGGATCGGCGGCGACCGCGACGGGAACCCTTGGGTCAAAGCGAACATTACGTGGGAGACGCTCTCGCTGCAGCGAGGCCTCACCCTGCAAAAATACAAGGAAGCGCTCAGCGCCCTGATGGAGCATATGAGCTTCAGCACGACGATCGTGAACGTGTCGCCGGAGCTGCTCGCTTCCATCGAGCTGGACAAGCAGCAGCTCGTGCTGAAGACGGAGGATGTGTGGCGCAACGACAACGAGCCTTACCGGATCAAGCTGACCTATATGCTCGAGAAGCTGGAGAATACGCAAGCCGCCGATCGCAAAGGCGCGCTCAAGTACCATTCGCCGGACGAGCTTGTCGCGGACCTGGAAGTGATCGAGCAGAGTCTCCGCAGCCATTATGCGGACTACACCGCCGATCACTACATCCAGAAGCTCATTCGTCAAGTCGACCTGTTCGGCTTCCACTTGGCCACCTTGGACGTGCGTCAGCACAGCAAGGAGCATGAGTCGGCGATGGCGGAGATTCTCGCCAAGATGCAGATCGTGGACAACTACGCCGAGCTGTCGGAGGAAGAGAAGATCAAGCTGCTGAGCCGGCTGCTGGGCGATCCGCGCCCGCTCGTCTCGCCATACATGGAGTACACCGCCGGCACGCAAGAGTGCATCCAGGTGTACAAGACGATCAAGGCGGCACAGCAGGAATTCGGCAAACGCTGCATCTCCACGTACTTGATCAGCATGACGCAAGGCGCGAGCGATCTGCTCGAGGTGATGGTGCTGGGCAAGGAAGTGGGCTTGTACCGCCGCGAAGCGGACGGCACGGTCACTTGTACGCTGCAGCCGTCGCCGCTGTTCGAGACGATCGACGACTTGCATGCGGCGCCCGCGATCATGCAGACATTGTTCGAAATCCCGGCTTACCGGGCCAGCATCACCAGCTTCGGCGACCTGCAGGAGATCATGCTCGGCTACTCCGACAGCAACAAGGACGGCGGCGTCCTGACGGCGAACTGGGAGCTGCGTGTAGCCTTGAAGGATATTACTGCCGTGGCCAAGCGCAACCAAGTGAAGCTGAAATTTTTCCACGGCCGGGGAGGAGCGCTCGGCCGCGGCGGCATGCCGCTCAACCGCAGCATCCTGGCACAGCCTCCGGAGACATTGGGCGGCGGCATCAAGATCACGGAGCAAGGCGAAGTGCTCTCCTCGCGGTACTCGCTGAAGGGCATCGCCTACCGCAGTCTGGAGCAGGCTATGTCGGCGCTGATCACGGCCGCGAAGCTGTCCAAGAACGTGGAGACGGATGAGCAGGAAGGCGAATGGGAAACGATCATGCGCGGCATATCCGAGCAGGCGCAGACGAAGTACCAGGATCTGATCTTCCGCGACCCGGACTTCCTCGTCTTCTTCAAGGAGTCGACGCCGCTGCCGGAGATCGGCGAGCTGAACATCGGCTCCCGCCCGTCCAAGCGGAAAAACAGCGACCGCTTCGAGGACCTGCGCGCGATCCCTTGGGTTTTCGCTTGGACCCAGAGCCGCTACTTGCTGCCGGCTTGGTACGCTGCAGGGACCGGGCTGAACACCTTCTATCAAGGCGAAGAAGCGAACCTGCAAACGCTGAAGACAATGTACGAGAATTGGTCGTTCTTCCGCACAACGATCGACAATCTGCAGATGGCGCTCAGCAAGGCCGATCTGCCGATCGCCAAGGAATACAGCGGCATGATCCAGGACGAAGCGATCGCGAAGCGCATTTTCGGCCAGATCGAGGAAGAGTACGCCCGCACGTCGGACCTTATCCTGCAGATTACCGGACAGAAGGAAATTCTCGATAACGTCCCGGTCATCCAGGAATCGATCCGATTGCGCAACCCCTACGTCGATCCGCTGAGCTATCTCCAGGTGCAACTGCTCACCGAGCTGCGGAGACAGGAAGAGCAGACCGACACGTACAACGGCTTGCTGCGAGAAGTGCTGCTGACGATCAACGGCATCGCCGCGGGTCTTCGCAATACGGGCTGATCGAGCTCGACTGCTGCTAAATTGATGAAATTCGGCAACTGCCGCATACTAAAGTCGAGCGCCGCTCTGCGAGTGGCTAAGCTCCGCAGGGAACCTCTCTCGGAAGCTTGGCGGCCGGTGAGTCGGAGGCTCGACTTTTTGCAGTAGAGACGTGAAGGAAAAGCGTTTGACGGGAAATCAACTTTGGAGGAAAATGGAATGAAATCGGTCCGAATCGGACGTGCGGCGGCGATTGTGATGGTGCTGCTCGGAGCGTTCTGCTGCGGCACGCTGTCGCCGCTCGTCAAGCTGGGGCAAGTGATTCCTACCATTACATTCAATATCGGCATCCCTCGAATCGGGAGCTCTCTGTCGGCTATGCTCGCTTCAGTGGAGCTGCCTGTGGCGACGGTCGGAGCGTGGCTGCAGCTGGACGAATCGATCGGGGCTCTGCAATGGACGGGGATGCTGTTGATTTTATGCGGCATTTATGTATAGGAGCGCAAACCGGCTCAAGTGGGGGCCACCCAATAGACGAAACTTTTTGACACCCGGTCCGTAAGTATTAAAGGCAAGGGTTTAGGAGGAATGTCGGTGAATTACGTGGAGACGCGCTTGGCCAAGCTTGCCCGCAACGGGGACCGGCGCGCTTTTATCGATTTGGTCGAGCTGTACAAGGATAAGATCTATCACCTCGCCTATCGGATGCTGCATAACGTGCAGGAAGCGGAGGATATCGTGCAGGAAACGTTTCTCCGCGTCTATACGAATCTGCATCGGTACGACGAGGCGCAGAAATTTTCCACATGGATTTACCGGATCGGCACGAATCTATGCATCGACCGGCTGCGCAAGCGCAAACCCAGCTATTCGCTGGACGCGGATGTGAACGATGGGGAAGGCACGGATTGGTACTCGATGCTGTCCAGCTTGGACCCGACGCCTGAGGGCGAGCTGCTCCTCTCGGAGACGCAGCAGCAGGTGAGGGAAGCGATTGATTCGCTGCCGGAGAAATACAAGTCCGCCGTCATTCTGCGTTATATGCACGACATGTCGCTTCAGGAGATCAGCGAAGTGCTCGAGATGCCCGTCACGACTGTGAAGACGCGCGTTCACCGGGGGCGGGAGTATCTCCGGCAGCGGCTTGAGAGAGAAGAAATGCTGTGAACTTTTACCAGGTAAAAATAGGTGCGATCCGACGGGAACGGTTGAAACATATTCCGAAGTGGTCCGTATAGTACAATACGATTAGTCAGTCTAGCCCGGACGAGAGGGCATGACGGGGACCCGCAAATGCAGCGACGGACGGCGCCCCCGATGAAATTGGATTAGCAGAGAGGAGTCGCTCTCATGATTTGCAAAGAAGCCATCCCCCTGATACACGAGTATCTGGATGGAGACCTGAAGGCCGCTCAGACGGCGGAGTTGAAAGCTCATCTATCGTCCTGCACGGACTGCCATACACGGTTCCAACAGCTGGAGAAGGCGGATCACGTATTTCGCTCGCTTGGAGCTGTAGCCGGCCCGCCTCATATGACGGACCGCATTCTGCGGGCGTTGCCTCCTCCACCGCGGAGGAAGTCCTGGGTGAGCTGGGTGCGGAGGCATCCGGCGTTATCCGCGGCCGCGATATTCGCTATCGTGATGCTGAGCAGCTTTTTCTCACTATGGGACCAGGATACCGATCTGATCGTGCGGGGTTCGGATCTCGATCATGTCGTCATTCAAGGCAATCAGGTCACGGTACCGAACGGTCAGACAGTGAAAGGCAATCTCGTCGTCGAGAACGGGACGATCCAGGTGGACGGTACGATCGAAGGCAATCTGGTCGTCATCGACGGCAGCTACGCGCTCGCCTCGACCGCCCATATCTCCGGGGAGATCAAGACCGTGGACCAGGCCGTGCAGTGGCTTTGGTACAAGACGAATCAAATTTTCAACGCCGTCACGCATTGAGCGGCGAGCTCCGTCGAGGAAGCTTCCCTTGTCCGATGGGCAGGGAGGCTTTTTTTGTGTTCTGCGGGACGGGAGCGGGGTGGGGCCAGTAGAAGACCGTCCCATTGCCGGAAGCATACCGGCGGGAACTTTTAGTGAAAATATGGTATGATGAAACATAAGCGACCTAATAGAGGGGCCTTACACAAGGTTGCGCGGGGGTTGACGGATGGATTGGATCAAAGAGATTGGCGTGAACGATGTCGTCGACATTCTGATCGTCAGCTATGTCATCTATAAATTAATCCTTCTGGTACGTGGAACGCGGGCGGTGCAGCTGCTGCAGGGTATCTTTGTCGTCGTTCTGACCTGGGCGCTCAGCATCTGGTTCAAGCTGAACACGCTCAAGTGGATGATGGACCAGATGTTCACGCTCGGCGTTCTGGCGGTCATTATTATTTTTCAGCCGGAGCTGAGACGGGCGCTGGAGCAATTGGGCCGGGGCCGGCTGTTCAGCCGTTCGTCCACTACCGAGGATCAGGACATTACCCAACGGATCGGGCATATTCTGAAGGCTCTGAACCATCTGGCCAAACGCAAAATCGGAGCGCTCGTCGTCTTCGAACGGAATACGGGGCTGGGCGACTATGTGGAGTCCGGCATCCCGATCGCCTCGCAGATTACGTCGGAGCTGCTCATCAATATTTTCATCCCGAATACGCCTCTTCACGATGGGGCCGTAATTATCCGCAATGGGCAAATTATGGCGGCGGGGTGCTACTTGCCCTTGTCGGAAAATCCGTTCATCAGCAAGGAGCTCGGAACGCGCCATCGGGCGGCGATCGGCATGAGCGAGGTGTCGGATGCGGTGTGCGTCGTGGTGTCGGAGGAGACGGGACAAATCTCGCTCGCCTTGAACGGCCAGATCGTGCGCGACATCAAGGAAGAATCGCTCGTCTCGAAGCTGTACGAAGAGCTGCGTCCGAAGGCGAAGTCGAAGGAAAAGACTCCTTTCTGGAAGTGGAAGGGGGGCCAGCATGAATAAATGGCTCGGCAAACCGAATGTGGTGAAGGTCATTGCGCTCATTCTCGGCATTCTGCTCTGGCTGGCGGTGCGAACCGACGAGCGGGGGGCGACGGGGACGGCAATTCCGACCGATCTCGAGAATACAATAACGAATGTAAAAGTAACTCCGGTCTACGACAGCGAACGGTTCCATATCCAGTCGCTAGACCCGGGTGAAGTGATGATTAAAGTAAAAGGCAAAGACAGCGCGCTGAAGAGGGTCAACGTGGCCACTTATCGGATCGTGCTGGATTTGTCGAACGCGAGGGTCGGCGAGAATACGATTCCGCTCAAGCCGGAGAAGTTCCCGAGCGGCGTAGACGTGTCGATCTATCCGCCATACGTGCGGGTTGTGCTGGAGAGTAAGGACCAGAAGGAGATGCCGGTCGTCGTGAATGTGGCGGGGACGCCGGCGGCGGGCTTCAAGGCCGGGCAGCCGGTCGTCAAGCCGATGCGCGTGATCGTGACGGCGGCGAGCAGCTTGATCGACAGCATCGCGGCGGTGAGAGCCGATGTGAGCGTCGACAACGCTTCGACCGCGGTGAACAAGCAGGTGAAGCTGGCGGCGTATGACAAAACCGGCAAGCAGCTCGACGTGGCGATGAATCCGGCGGTGGTTGATGTGGAAGTGCCGATTACACAGCCGTTCAAGAAGATGCCGCTGCAGCTCAAGACGACCGGTACGCCTCAGGCGGGCTACAGTATTGCTTCCTTCGTCCCGAGCACGGAGTCGATTACCGTGTACGGCACGCAGGAGCTGCTGAACACCATGGAATTCTATGAAGGGCCGACGGTCGATTTGACGGGGATCAAGGAGAGCAAGACCTTCAACTTTGATATTCCGTTACGCGGTAAAGTGACGACGCTCGATCCGCTTAAGCTGGAGGTCAAGGTGGAGGTCGTGCCTTCGTCGACGCGGACGTTCGAGAACGTGCCGATCACGATTGTCGGCCAGAACGACGTGTTCGATACGAAGGTGACGACGCCGCAGACCGGAACGGTCTCGCTGACGCTCGAGGGGGCGCCGGCCATCCTCGACAAGCTGAAGCTGCAAGACGTGCAAGCGATCGTCGATGTCAGCAATTTGCCGCCGGGGCAGCACTCGGTGCCGGTGAGCGTCAGCGCCGGCCAGTTCGTACGGCGCGTAGGGGCTGAGCTGCGGGCGGCGGTCGAGATCAGCGCCAAAGCGGGCGGCGGAGCCGGCGGTGGCGGTGGAGGCACGCCGGCTGGCGGCACGAGCGGCGTGACGTCGACCGGCGGCGGCGCGGCTGGCGGCGGCACCGGCACAGGCGGCGGAACGTCGGAGGCCGGCGGCAGTACCGGCGGGGCCGGTGGCGCAGGTGGCGCCGGCGGG
>NZ_BIMA01000089.1 GCF_004000845.1 Paenibacillus koleovorans NBRC 103111 | reverse complement strand
GAGCAGGGTTGCGGGAACAGAGGAGTCGAGCTTGAGCTAGAGTCTTATAACCTGTCACAAACACGTTGCTCGCAACCGACCAATCCGCCCACGCCTGAGAGTCCCCCACGCAAAAAAGCTCCCGAGCAGGCGATTTCGCCACCTCGGGAGCCTCCTTTCACTTATGGCTTCAACCGAACCTCCACACCCGTCTCAGCCGACTTGTAGATCGCGCTGATGATGTCGATCATGTCCACGCCTTGATCCGGCGTGAAGATCGGCTGCTTGCGGCCTTGGACCACGTCGATGAAGTGGTTGATATTCTCCGTATGGCCGCCTTGATCCTTGGGCAGGCGCGGGACGCTGTCCAGGAGGACGCCGTCGAACTCCGAAATCAGCTTGAGCTGATGATTTTTCAAACTCGCGCCGGCCCGAGTCCCGCGAAGCTCCACGAAATGATGCTCCTCCTCAATGTTGGATGCCCAACTGAATTCGATCTGCAGCGAAGCTCCATTGTCGAAGCGGATAAACCCGGTCGCCAAATCCTCCACGTCAAAAACACCGTTCGCTTGAGCGTCGCCGAATCCGCTGTGCGCCGAATCCGCCATATCCGTCTCGGCGAACTTCCGGTACGTCGCTCCCACCACCGATACCGGCTGCGGATTGCCCATCAGCCAGACGGCCAAGTCGATGAAGTGCACGCCAAGGTCGATAAGCGGTCCGCCGCCTGATAAAGCTTTGGTCGTAAACCAGCCGCCTTTGCCGGGAATGCCGCGAGAGCGCACCCACCCGCATCGGCCCGTGTAGATTTCCCCTAACAAACCTTGCTCGATATAGCTTTTCAGAAAGGAGGACGAGCTGCGAAACCGATTGTTCCGCATGACCATCAACGTCTTGTCAGCCACCTTCGTCGCTTCACTCATGCTCCTGACTTCACTCGGATTCATCGCGTCCGGCTTCTCGCAGAACACATGCTTGCCCGCCTGAAGCGCCGCAATCGCAATTTCGGCATGGAACGCATTCGGCGTACAAATATTGATGAGATCAAGCTCTTCCTCTGCCAACATGGTCCGATAATCCGTGTAGTACCTTTCCAGGCCAAGCCGCTCGGCCAACGCTTTCGCTCGCTCCTCTTGGGTGTCGCAGACGGCTGCGATTTCTATCTCCGGATGTTTCTCATAAGCGGGCAAATGCGCATATTGAAAAATGCCGCCCGTCCCCACCATACCTACCTTTAGCTTCCCCACTGAAGGCCCCTCCATCTGGCGCAGCTCGCGCGAATTCTTTGTCCATTTTCAGTATAGGGAGTCTCTCCAAGCGCTGCCTAGTGCGATATCGTGTGGTTAGTCGCCAGCAAGCGGGATTGCACTAAACGCAACATGTTGCACTGGTCGCCTCCTCACGGAGTGTGAGAGGATAGCCTCAAGCTGCGCACATAGAGAGTCCGGAAGCATCAATCCGGCTCAGCGAAAGGAGTCGACGAACATAACAACTCATGGACAACCAACCGATTGGCGGCAATTCAGCGTCAGGGAGAAAATCGCGCAAACCGCGGTCATCATCGCCGATCCGGTCGCTCATATCGCGCAGGAGGGCAGTCTGGAAGCATTTCTGAGCAAATATCCGGCGGGGGGCTTTTTCGTTGGCGGCGAGATCATCAAACAAGCGGAGCTATCTTCCGGCGACGTGTCGGAGCAAGTCCGGCAGTACCGCAGCCATAGCACCATCCCCCCGCTCTTCGCCTCCGACCTGGAGAACGGCAGCGGCTCGATGATTCCGGGATTGACGGCGCTCCCGCATCTCATGGCCGTTGGAGCGGCGGATGACGACGAGCTGGCCTACGAGTACGGCCGAGCTACGGCCGTGGAAGCGAAGGCGATCGGGATCAACTGGACGTTTGCTCCCGTGGCGGATTTGAACCGCAATCGGTTCAATCCGATCGTGAACGCCCGCTCGATCTCCGACGAGCCGAAGCAAGCTTCCCGGCTGCTGGGCCGCGTCGTGCAGGGCATGCAAGCTCACGGCTTGGCGGCGACCGCCAAACATTTTCCCGGCGACGGGGAAGATTACCGCAACCAGCATTTCGTGACCAGCAGCAACGAGCTACCCTTCGAGGAGTGGAAGCAGCTGCACGGAGCGGTGTTCCAGTCCTTAATCGACCAGGGAGTGGCCGCCATCATGACCGGGCATATCACCTTGCCTGCCTATCAGCAGTCGAAGCAAGACGGATTCCTGCTGCCGGCTACGTTATCGGAGGAATTGACCACGCACCTGCTGAAAAACGAGATGAGGTTCGAAGGGGTAGTCGTGTCCGATGCGCTGATCATGGGTGGTTTCCTCGGTTGGTACGACCGCGCGCAGGCGGAGGTGGAATGTTTCCGCTGCGGCACGGACATGCTGCTATTCCCTACGCTCGGCTACATCGACGCGCTGGAGCAAGCGATCGAGAGCGGCGAAGTGTCGATGGAGCGGTTGGATGATGCGGTGGAGCGAATTTGGAAAATGAAGGAGCGTTTCGGACTATTCGAGTCGCCTGCCCCTCAACTCTCGCAACTCACGGAACTCCAACAACCGTCCAACAAACCGACGGAGCCGAACAGCATCGCAATCTCAGCGGCAACCCGTATGGCGGAGCGAAGTCTCACCCTTCTGTCCAATCGCGCTCAACTGCTGCCGCTGCCTCAATCGAATCCCTCTATGCTGGTCGTTCCGATCGTCACAAAGCCTGGCGCAACTGAGCTGTTCACTCCTTTAATGGAGGAACTCGCCCAATACGGCGTCAATGCGATCTGGAAAGATAAACTATGGATCGACGAGCTGGAAGACCTCGCCAAGATCGTGGACCACGTGCTCTTCGTCATCCACAACTATATCGGCCATCTCGACTTCGCGACCAGCGGCAGAGGTGCCCTGTGGAGCGCTTTATGCTTCGATCGAGCCAAGACGATCGGGATTTCGTTCGGGTCTCCTTACTATTATAAAGATTACTTCGAGACGGCCGGCGCATTCGTGAACGCTTATTCTCCGGTTGAGGCGTCTCAGAGAGCGGCGGTTCGCGCTTTGTTCGGCTCCGTTCCTTTCCGCGGCTCGAGCCCGGTGCGACTTTGATCTAGCCATTTTGCCCAAATAGGAAGGATGAATCGCGGTGCGCATAACAAGAGGAAATTATGTATACACGCAAGAAGACTACGACGATTTCAAGCTCGACATGGAAGTGCGGTTTATGGGCGAGCCGCCGGATTTCTCCATTTTATTCCGAGTAGGGGCGGCCGGCGGGTATGAGCTGCAGCTGAATGGGAGCGAAGCGGTGCTTCATCGGAACCGTCATGAGAGGAGCAGCCTGCTGGCTGCCGGCAAGGTTCGCCTATTACCTTCTAGAAATTACACGATTCGGTTGGAAACGTACGAAAATAAGCTTCGCTTTTATGTAGACCAATTGTTGGTGCTGGATACCGAATTTGAGGATGACAACAGTCTGGATACCGGGCGCATCGATTGTCGAGGAAACGGTACGGTGGAGCGGTTCGGCTTGCTTCCTCTGGAGGCGCTTGCTCCGCTTCCCGATCGCGAGGCGCGCTGGGCCTCGTGGTTCCGTGACGCCAAGATCGGCCTCTTCGTGCATTGGGGGTTGAGGACGGGGGAGCATATCATCGACCCGTTCAGCAAGGAAGTTGTGTTTCCCTATAAAGATGAAGTGGAGTTTGAAGAGGCGGCGGCACAAGCGGGTTGGTCGGCGGCGAAATGGGTCGAGACGGCCAAACAGATCGGCGCGAAGTACATCACTTACGCTACGTTTCACAGCCGATTGGGCTATCTGAGAACATGGCCGTCTTCCATACCGGGCAGCATGCAGACGAAACGGGATTACTTGCAGGAGCTGATCGACGCCGCCGAAGAAGCAGGCATTAAGGTCATTCTGTATTCAACGGGCAGCGGCAACGAATGGTGGAACGAAGGCGGTATCGTGTGGCTGGACAAGGCAGCCTACCAAGCCTACACGAAGACGGACACGGACATTACGAGCCGGATCGGCTTTATGAGCTATGCCTGCGAAGTGATCCACGAGGCCATCACCAACTACCCGAAGCTGGCCGGGTTCTGGTTCGACGGTTGGGGCGGGGCCGGTCACGATCCGTCGAAGGAGGCGGTGTCCGCCCAACTGATGGAGGAGATTCACCGGCGTATGCCGCTTGCGGTCAACATCCGCAACAACTTCAAGCAGCGGCCGCTCGCCGGTGAGGACGTTATGGCTCTAGAAGACTACGGGAAGACGTTCTCCCCTTCCTATGATTTCGCCAGCGGCACTTGGATCGGAGCGGGCGGGGCGGAAGCGGCCTTCAAAACGATCGGCGATTGGTTCTATCTCGGGCCGCAGCGGCAGGAGTGGCAGTATTACGAAGAGGATCCGAGTGTGCAGGAGCTGACAAAACGCATAATCGCTATCCTGGCTTCCTCCTGGAACGCGAATCTGGGGTACGGGCCGAAGATCGGCGGAGAATTTCCGGAGAGGCTGAATCGGTTCTCCGAGCATTTCGGTCAGTACCTGCAGTGGGCAGGGGAGTCGATCTTCGGCACGGAAGGGGGCGGCTACGGCAGAGGCGGCTTGCAGCCCGGAAATTGGAACGACGGCGCTTATGGGGTGACGACTTACAACCCGAATACCGACCGCCATTTTTTGCATGTCCTCACTGCACCTTCCCGCGAATCGTCCATTCGACTTCCGGACGGAGGCTATACGGTACTGGAGGCAACCTTGCTCAAAACCGGTCAGGCGCTCGTGTTCGCTCAAGCGGGAGGCGAGCTGTCCATAGAAGTGCCGACATGGGAAGGCACCGGGACGGACGGGGATACGATTATTCGTTTGGTAACGGCGCCGGGCGGACCGAATTATTTGTCCCGCAGTCAGAAGGTTGCTTGTATACTAGGAGAACGAGGAATTCGCAGTCTGACCGACGCTCCGCAGGATCCATGGGACCGTGCGGAAGGCGAGGGCCGGATCGGCGATGAGCTTGTCCTCTCTTGGGAGCGGCCGACACTTGTTCACGGACTGACTGTATTACAGCCGGAATGGAACGCCGTCACAGCCAAGGATGGGAATAACAAGATTGAGCAGTACGAGTGCATCATCGAATGCGGACTAGAGCAGACCGCGGCGTTCAACGGAACGCTATTGAACCAGCGGGGAGCGCAGACGATCCGCTTCGCGCCGGTCATGGCCGACCGGATTCGCCTAAGCATCCGCTCCACATACAATCAGAGCAGCTTCGCGCTGAGCGCCGCCGACGTGGTGGCCCGGCTGCCGGAAGCCACATACCCAGGAGGTCAATAAACTATGCTGCAATGCGGGATGTACGAGACGGTCATCACCCCTCCAATCGGAAGCTCCATTCCGGGCTACCTGACGGAAAGGAAAAATACGCACACGATCGACGACTTATACGCGAAAGCGCTCGTTCTGGCAACCGATAGCTCTACGCTGGCTCTTGTCGTGCTGGATGCGCTGTACGTGCGGAAAAGCGAATCCGACCGGATCCGGGAAAGAGTGGAGCAGTTCACGGGCATCCCCAGGCAGCATATTATGGTCTCCGCTACACATACGCACACAGGCGGTCCGATTCGCCCCGGCTTCGATCAGAGCCTGAACGCCTCTTACCTGGACTATATGGTGGAACGCGCGGCGGATGCCGTCATTCAAGCCTACAACGAACGCCGTCCCGCCACGATGGGGTTGGGCATCGGATACGAGCACGAAATCAGCTTCAACCGGCGTTACTACATGGCCGACGGCACGGTGAGGACGAATCCCGGCTTCCAGCATCCGCAATTGGACCGCCCGACCGGCCCGATCGATCCGGAGGTGCTTGTTGTCCGCCTTGACGACGAGAATGGGAAGCCGATCGGAGTCGTGACGAATTTCGCTTGTCACACGGACACGGTTGGGGGAACGGGCATCTGCGCGGATTTTCCCGGCGAGCTCTCGCGGAGCTTGAAGGGAGCGCTGGGTGAACGCGTGGTCAGCCTATTCGTGCTCGGAGCCTGCGGCAATATCAATCATCTCGATTTCACCAAACCGGCTTTCTCGATTCAACCGGAGCACTATCGCAAGATGGGGCGGATTTTGGCGGCGGAAGTGCTGCGCACGAGAGAGAAGATCGAGATGATCGCCCAGCAGCAACAGCAGCAGTCCACGCTTCCGATAGCGGCGCTTCATTCGGAGTTCGAGTTAGTTTATAGAATGCCGGATGCGGCGGCTGTTGCCGATGCCGAACGAACCTTGCAATCGGCCAACGCTTCCGTGGCCGACCGTTTTTTTGCCGAAGAGCTGCTGTACGTGAAGAACAATCCGATTGACAGCGTCCCCATCGAGATCCAAGTGTTCCGTCTGGCGGATCTGGTCATAGCGGGATTGCCGGGAGAAATATTCGTGGAGTTCGGACTCAGCATCAAGCAGTCGTCTCCATTCGCCTATACGATGATCAACACCCTTTGCAACAGTTCAACTACAGGTTATGTGTGCACTCGAGACGCTTTTGTCCAAGGCGGGTACGAGCCCAAGCTGCGAAATGTGCACCGCAATCCTCCCCAAGCCGGTGAATGGTTCGTGGAGCATGCGGTTCGGTTGATCCGAGGCCTTGATGCGTAAGGCCTATGCGACGAGCATACAAAGTACGATTTGTGCAAAGTTGAAAATGGGGTAAAGTACGTTTTTTGCACTATCGACAAGCCAGGCGTTCAGGTAATGATAGGGGTACCGACCGGTCCTTACGAAAGCTTCGATCAGGAAGGTTGATCAGCAATCCCGGAGGGAGGGTGCGCCTGGCAGTTGGTTATGCAGTAGAAAAGCGGGTCGATCGGTTGGCAGCAGGGAATAGTAGTTTTGGATGCAAGTAACGAACTATGGGAGGGTCATGAGAATGAGGAACAAGAATTGGTTGGCTTCCGCCAAGCTTATGCTAGTAGGTTTAATGACGGTTTCGGTTGTAAGCGCATGCAGCAGCAAAGACGGGCAGACATCGGCTTCGGCGAGTCCGTCCACAAGCGCTAGCGCAACGCCGCAGTTGCCGCCGGTAGAATTGACTTGGTACTATCCGATTCAAGCCGCGCAGCCGGATCAGACTAAGATTGAAGAAGCCGCTAACAAAATTATCAAGGAAAAAATCAACGCTACCGTAAAATTCCGTCCGATCGCTCAAGGTGACTATAATACGAAGATGAATACAATCGTAGGCGCAGCCGAGGACTTCGACCTGGCGTTTACGTCCAACTGGCTCTGGAACTTCAGACCGGTCGCTGAGAAAGGCGGCTTCTACGAAATTACGAACGAGATGGTAGCCAAATACTTGCCGAACACGAAGAAGAACATTTCCGATGCGTTCTGGAAGTCGGCTCTCGTTAACGACAAGGTCAATGTTATTCCAACCATATTGCCTTCCGCTAATAGCTTGGGCTTCAAGGTGCAGAAGCGCTTTATCGACAAGTACAAATTCGATGTGAAGACGGTCAAGAAGTTTGAGGACATCGAGCCGTTATTGAAACAAATCAAGGATAACGACGCGAAGGACGGCATCATTCCTTTCGGCAACTTCGGCTCCAGCTACTATACGTACTGCCCGGATTGCAAGCCTTACACGACGATTGCGGCTAATCACCGCGTGTTGGAAGACGGCACGTACAAAGTTATTCCTGAGATTGAAACCGAAATCACGAACAAATGGTGGGCATTGTCCCGCAGCTGGTACGAAAAAGGGTACTATCACAAGGATAACGCTACGGTTAAACCGGCCGATTTCCTCAATAAAGGACTTGTAGCCGTAGACGTGCATACATCGATCGCCTATGGGAATGAAGCGCAAGATACCGCAACGCAAGGTCAAGAAATCGTATACATTCCAATCACTACACCGGTAGCGTCGCCTACTACAACAGCAGCATTCGGTATCAGCCGTACTTCCAAGAACCCGGAGCGTTCCCTGATGCTGATTGAGCTTCTGAACACCGACAAAGCTTTGCTCAACCTGTTGATCTACGGTATTGAAGGCGTGCACTATGACAAGCTGCAAGGCGACTTCATCAAACCGAAGCCGAACACCGCTTATAACGCTAAACCCGTTTCCTACGCATTCGGCTATTCGTTCAACCGTTACCTGATCGAAGGCGAACCTGCCGACTACCATACGAAAAACCTGGAGTACAACAAGAACATGGCTCCAGAAGGCAAATATGCGGACTTCAACTTCGACAAGAAGAACATCGCCACGGAAGAAGCCAGCATGAACGCCGTTATGACGGAATACCGCAAAGCCATCAACTCCGGTAACCTGGATCTGACCAAGACATTGCCAGAGCTGAAAGAGAAAATGAAGAAAGCGGGCCAAGACAAGTACATCGCCGAGCTGCAGAAGCAGCTGGACGAGTGGCTCGTGAAGAAGGGCATTCAGAAGAAGTAAGAGGTAGTTGGCTAGGACACGAACAGGCGGGGCCGCATAGCGGCTTCGCTTGTTTGTTTTTTTGGGTGTTGGGAGTCGGGTTCTGCAGAACCTTGGAGTACAACTCTTTTTGCCGACTTGAATGGAACTACAACACAATATTGCACTGTGTGCAGTCTGTGTGTATACACGTCGGATTAGACGAACATGGCGATTTTGCACTATTGCACACGCGAGGAATCTGACATGATGGTTTGGTCCGATGTTGGCGCTTACAAAATGGTTGATTGGTGCACGGCCGGAATGTAAAGCGCTTACTCGTTCGCAGGTTGGATAACACATCAGGGTTGGAGGTGGTGGAAAACGATTCGCAACGAACGGAAGTACACTTACAGCTAACGGAACGCCCGGAGCCGCAACATTCGGGAAGCATCGTAGGGAGACTAGACAGAAAATAAGGATTGGGGATGAGTCATGTTAAAGAGGACGATTATCGGCAGCCTAGTGCTGGCCTTGTTGATCGGGTTGGTCCAGAATGTGTTTTTGCCCGTTCCACGGGCGGCTGCGGACGATATGGACGTGCTGAAGATGAACATTGTCGACTTTTTTACTTATGCGGGGTTGGACCCTGAGGACAGCTATGTAAAAGCGGCAAGAAAGTTCGTCAACGATAAGACCACTGAATATTTGGACCAAAGCAGAACGAATCGCATCACGGCGAATGGGAGCTTCGCGGACTACAACTACTCGGATATTCCGCAGAACGGCATAGTTCCGGCGACGAACCATTACAATCGATTGCTGTTCATGGCTTCCTCCTACCGGATGGAAGGCGGCCCGTACTACATGAATGCGGCGCTAAAAGAGAAGATCGAGCTTGGCCTCACGTTCATCAATTCGCTTCTGACGGTTGGAAGTCAGCGAGGCGGCAACTGGTTCGAATGGGAAATCGGCACTCCTCGCAGAATGGGACCTACCCTGATTCTCATGCAAGGATTCGTGGATTCCACGCTGATGAATCAGCAAATTGCAACGCTTGGCTATATGATTACGGAACACCTGCACGGTTGGGATGTTGCCATCCAGGGCGCAGGTACGAATGACATCTGGACATCCACCTCGCATACTTATTACGCCGCGCTTTCCCGGAATACGGAACGTATGGAAGATGTGTACGACTTCATTTGCGATCGGATCATACCTAACGGAGATCTGGCCGTTAAGGAAGCGTACCCGCCGATCAACGGCGATCAGACCTACAAGTTCCATGAGTTTATTAAGCCGGATTTCAGCTATCATGCGCACGCCAATATTTTATATAACGGCGGTTACGGGGATTCGTTCATGCGCGATGCCGTGAAGCTGCAATTGTTCTTGAAAAACACGCCTTACGCCATTACCGAGCGCTCGATCAAAACCTTGGTCGATTATACGCTCGAAGGGTATGGCTGGATGATCAAAGATCGTTATATCGACATGTCCGCCAGCGGTCGCGAACCGTCCTTGAAAAGCATGAACGGGAATGTCGGGTTTTGGGGAATGCTCGCCTTGATTTCACTGCCCGATGTGCCAAGGCGGAACGAGCTAATCGCGATGTCGAAGCGAATGTTCGCCGAATTCGGCGACAGAGTGCCAGTGTTCAACGAATATGATCACTTCCCGGGAGCGGTCAATGTGGTCAAAAACTCTCCCATTTCCGCACAGGTGCTGATCGGCCACAAACATTTCCAATATTCCGATTTCACGGTTCATCGCGATGCGAACTTCTATGCGTCCGTCAAAATGCAATCGCGGCGCACGAAGTCCAGCGAGAATACGAGCAATCAAGGCAAAAAGTTCTACACGGTAGCCGACGGGACATTCTATTTGCTCTACACCGGTAAAGAGTACTGGGATGGCGATACTCGCGCGGCGATGAACTGGGCCCGCTTGCCGGGGACAACCGTAGAAGTGTTCGATCGCGAAGTGAACGATTACCGATTCTCCGAATACGGGGAGAAAAATTATGCAGGCGGAGCCTATAACGACAAGTATGGCGTAAGCGCTTTTGACTTCGGTGCTCAAGGCTCCGTGCTCGAAGCCAAGAAAAGCTATTTCTTCTTCGATAATGAAATCGTTTTCCTGGGCAGCGACATCAACACACCATCCAACAACAAGACGGAGACCATTGTTACGCAATGGCCGCTATCCGCAGCCAATGTGCCGCTCTATGTGAATGGAACGAACGTATCCAGCGCGATGGGGTACACTTCTACTTTGAACGGAGTGAATTGGGCTCAGTCGGACAATACGGGCTATTACTTCCCAGGCGGTCAGACGATCGAGGCTAGCCGGGTGACGCAGACAGGCACGTGGTTCGATCTGCGCGACGGACAAAACTACGATAATCCGGTTAGCGGGAACTTCCTTACGCTGGCGTACAATCATGGCACGAATGCCAGCAATCAGAGCTATAGCTATGCTGTCGTACCGAACGTGAACGATTCGCAAATGGCTGCGTATGCGGGCTCCAGCCCTTATACGGTATTGGCGCAGAACAGCTCGGTCCATGCCGTAAAAGATGCAAGCACCAATGCGGTAGGAGCTGCATTCTGGACGGCAGGCAATGTGGACATCGTTTCGGTAGATACGCCTAGCATTGTGTACTACAAGGAGAACGGCAACCAGTTCGAGCTGGCGCTGAACAATCCCGAGCATACGACGAAGACGATTACCGTTACGGTGAACAAACGTTTGGTCGCAGCGCAACTGCCTACCGGCGTAACGATGACGCCGAACGGGTCGGAGACGATCTTGACGTTCAATACCGAGCTCGGCAATAATTACTTAACTAAGTTCACCGTAGAAGAAATCGCGGGTTTGCCGACGGCGCCTACGGGTTTTACGGCGGTTGCAGGTAACCAGCAGGTGGCATTATCTTGGAATGCCGTGAACGGTGCAACCAGCTACACCGTGAAGCGATCGACCACAAGCGGTTCTGGCTATACGACTGTACAGTCGGGGATTACCGGAACCAGCTTCGCTGATACGGGGCGGACGAATGGGACCACTTACTATTACGTGGTAACCGCAACGAATACGAACGGCACGGGTGCAAATTCGTTCCAAGTATCCGCAGCCCCGGTTGCTCCGCCGCCTGCGCCGACCGGATTGAGCGCTATTGCCGGCAACGGCCAGGTCGCCTTGTCGTGGAATACCGTTACCGGTGCGACTTACTACTCGGTAAAACGTTCTACAACTATCGGCTCCGGCTATACGAATGTGCAAACCGGGATTACCGGCACCAGCTTGGTCGACTCGGGACGTACCAATGGAGCGACTTACTACTACGTGGTGACAGCCACCAATGCGAGCGGCACTAGCTCCGACTCGATCGAAGCAAGCGCTACGCCTGCCGAGCCGCCTAGATCGGTTGTGTTCCACGATACGTTCGACAGCTTGGCCACGGGATCGAAACCTCCGGGTTGGACATGGCAGACGGTAGGCTCGACTGCGGTTGAAGTTGCGGAGAAGCCTACAGCCACCGACAAGAGCTTGTTTATATGGGATGGAAGCTCGAATCCGCCTAATCACGCCACTCCGGGTATTGTGTCTGCCACGAGGCCGTTTGCTTCCCAGTCGGGTAGCAATGTGACCGTAGAGTGGGGCTACAGAGGCAACAACGCCAACGCCTATGTTATGAATTTCGAAATTCGTAACGGCACCACGGTAGTAGCCGATGTGTACCATTCGAAGGGCAATATCGTCTGGAGGAGTGACGCGGGTTCCGATACGAATCTTCAAGCGACCGCGATCAACACTTGGTATACGATCAAATTGGATCTTAATACGGACACCAAGACGTATGACATTTATGTAGATGGCGTGCTCAAAAAATCGGGGACCCCGTTCCGCAACGCTTCCGCGTCTAGCATCGACAATTTCCGTGTGATCTCCGGAGCTGCAACGGTGATCCAGTCTTACGTGGATAACCTGAAGGTTTCCGTGCCGATGCCGTTAGCGCCTCCCGTTCCGACAAGCTTGACTGCAGAGGCGGGAAAAGGGCAAATATCCTTGGGCTGGAACGCATCCGCCGGGGCGACGAGCTACACGATCAAGCGCGCAACGACGGACGGCGGGCCGTATACGGTCGTGCAATCCGGCATTACGACGACTGGATATGTCGATGCCGATGTAGCGCCTGGCACAACTTATTATTATGTGGTTGCTGCCGTGAACGGCAGCGGCGAAAGCGTCATCTCCGCTCAAGCTCAGGCGGTACCGATTGGACCGGAGGCCATCCTGTCCGGCGGTTCGCTGGTGCATGCCGGACGCGACATCTATGTCGGATTGAAGCTGGCCAACGTAACATCCAATGTTTATGGACAGGATATTACGCTTTACTACAACGCAAACGAGTTTGAACTTGTAGCGCTGGCGCCGACCCATCCGAATACGGTTGTTGCCGCGGTTTATAGCGCTGCACCCGGACTGTTGCGGATCGTGACCATGACAACCGCTGGAGTGGACGACACTTCCAATTTCCTGGGCCTCGTCCTTCGGGCAAAACCGCTTGCATTAAGCACGACTGCTAGGGTTGAAGTCCTGTCGGCACAGTTAGGTCTGGCTTCCGGGAATGTCGTAAATGTACCGCCTAGCGAGCATGCCATTCGAATCTACAACGCTGATCTCACCGGCAGCAATGGTGTGAACGTGGGTGATTTGGCCGTCTTTGCCCCGCATTATCGCAAGAACACGAGCAGTCCCGACTGGAACATCGCCAGCAAGTATGATCTGAATGGGGACGGCACGGTTGATTTGATTGATCTGGTTCTGATCGCAACGGAGCTTTTAAGATAATATGGGACGATCGGGGGGGATAGAGAGCTCTATCCTCCCGACTTTTAATGAAGGAGGCTTCACAATGAAAAAATGGATGAGGTTCGCGTTGGCTGCAGCACTGGTTCTAGCGATACTCCTGCCTGTTCCGCCTTCTCCCGTTCAGGCAGCGCCTACCTTCTCTTTGGATAAAAATACAGTCAGTGTGGCGCCGGGAGCTACATTTTCCGTTCAGCTTGGCGGTCAGGCTCTGGTTAATCTGTATGCTTACGAGCTCGAGCTGCAGTTCGATCCGGCCAAGCTGGAGTATGTCGACTCCAATCCCTCGCCGCTAGCGCCGGCACAGATGGGGGATACGTTGTATTTGGCGTATTCCAAGATGGGAAATGTTCCGGGCGATAGCGGGAATGTGGCGCTTGTCTCGCTGACATTCAAAGGAAAAACGGCGGGAAGCGCGTCGCTTCTCTTGAGGGCGGTGACGGCGGTGGATGGCGGGTTGAACAAAACCGTCTACTCGGTAAACCAAACGGTTAGCGTTACGGTAACCTCAGGTGGCGGCATAACTCCTACACCAACTCCGACACCTACGCCATCATCGACACCGACCGCGACACCGACTGCGACACCGACCGCAACACCGACCGCGACACCGACCGCAACACCAACTGCGACACCGACCGCAACACCGACCGCAACACCAACTGCGACACCGACCGGAACACCGACTGCAACACCAACGCCTACACCAACGACTACACCAACGCCTACACCTGACAAACATACCGTTACCATTTCTTTGGAGGCGGTGTTTGATCCCTCAACCGGCGAAGCCGTGGCGAAGCTCACCAACGCGGACCTTCAGCAATCGCTGAGCAAGGCGGAGGAAGACAACAAGGGCATGAAACGCGTCGTGCTGGAGCTCACGGAAGTAGCTGGAGCGGGATCCTACGTGCAGGAGCTGCCTGCCGGAGCCCTCGATTCGGGCAACAACAAAACTCGTTTCGAGATTCAGACCCCGCTCGGTACGCTGACAGCACCAGGTAATATGTTCAAGAACACAGAGTTGGATGGGCAACCGGTCTCGCTCTCAATTGGACAGGCCGATAAGAGCGCCCTTAGCGAGGAGACGCGAAGCCAGATAGGCGACCGCCCCGTGTTTGAATTGACTGCGAAGAGCGGGGGGCAAACGATCGAATGGAATAATCCTGGCGCACCCGTCACATTCTCTCTTGCTTACACGCCTACTGCGGAAGAGCTGATGCATCCGAACAAAATTGTCATCTGGTACATCGACTCGCAAGGCAACGTAACGACCGTCCCCAATGGGAAATACGATCCTGTCACAGGCCAGGTGACCTTCAAAACGACTCATTTCAGCACGTACGCAATCGCCTTTGTCCAGAAAAGCTTCGGCGATCTGTCGCATGCAGAGTGGGCGAGAGATTCGATCGAGGTGATGGCGGCCAAAGGGATCGTGCATGGAACCGGGGACAACGAGTTCACCCCAAGCGCCAAGCTGAAGCGGGCGGACTTCACTCTGCTGCTAGTGAGAGCGCTGGAGCTGCACGCCACAGGGAAATCCGGCTTCGATGATGTGCCCGAGCAGGCCTATTACAGTGAAGCGGTATCGATTGCAAACCAGCTTGGTCTGGTACAAGGCAGCGGCGAGAACCGATTCAACCCCGAGGATGAAATCTCCAGACAGGACATGATGGTCATTCTGGCCAGAGCCTTGCTGCTCATCGAACGGCTGGAGGGAACCGCTGGCAGTGTGGAGCTAATTAGATTTACAGACCGAACAGAGATTGCGGACTATGCGGCCGGTCACATCGCGGCACTGGTGAAAGCAGGCTTCGTCGAGGGCAGCGGCAACCGGATTTACCCCACCGACAGTACGACTAGAGCGGAGGCTGCCGTGCTGTTATACAGACTGCTGTAGCGCTTTACACAACTGAACCGTTTGCAAGAAACCGCCCGACAAGGGCGGTTTCTTGCGTCTACTGGACGAATCCAGCTGCCTGCCCGGGATGGCCGAGTTAAGTGGGAGTCGAGAAAATTATCGTTTTTTGTCGGATTGTGTAGTCTGAATGCCACAACCACACGATATTGCACTAGTCAAATAACACGCGAAATCAGCATGATAGACAGACATCACGATTTTACACTAGTGCATGCGTTAGAAATCTGAAATGCTATTTATGTGCAATGTTTGCGCTTACATATTTTAGGGAATTGCAATTGTCATATTTTAAGCGCTTACTTGGTCACGGATTTTCATTACGATAGGAGTTGAAAGAAAGGAAAAGAGGTACCCGAAGTGGCAACAGGCAAGCAGCAACTTGGCAACAGGCAACAACAATCACCAGGGAGACAAAAAAGAACGAAATGGGGATGAGGCATTATTATGAAAAAAACGTTGATCGGCAGTTTGGTGCTGACGATGTTGATCGGGTTGCTATCTAGCTTATTCATACCCGCACCTAAAGCGCAAGCGGCGGATATGGACATCATCAAGCAAAACATCATAGATTACTATACTTACGGCGGCTTGAACGCCAGCGATTCCTATGTTGCCGCAGCGCGGAGCTACATCAACGGCAAAGCCAGCTCCAATATGGCGCTAATGAACTCGAGCGGCGGCTTCACGGATTATTCCTACACCGCAATCCCTACAAGCTCCATCGTCACCGCGACGAACCATTACAACCGTTTGCTGCAGATGGCGTCCGCTTTCCGCATGCAAGGCGGTACATACTATATGAACGCAACGCTTAAGAACAAAATTGAGCTTGGTTTCCAATACATGCAGTCTTGGATCTACAACGGCGCTCCGAAGGTCGGAGGCTGGTTCGAATGGGAGTACGGGATGACCCGCAAGATGGGACCCGCCCTTGTATTGATGCAAGGGTATATCAGCAACTCGATCATGACGCATCAAATTTCGGCGCTCAATTACGCGCTTACGGATCATTTACACGGCTATGATGTGGAGGTTCAGGGGGCAGGCACGAACGATATTTGGACGACAACCGCCCATACGTTCTATGCCGCTCTCACAGGCAATACAACCCGGATGCAGGACATTTACGACTTCATCTGCGACCGTATCGTGCCCGATGAGACACTGGCCCTGAAGGAATTGTATCCGCCTGAGACTCACGGTCAAGCCTACAAGTACTATGAGTTTATTAAACCGGATTACAGCTATCATGCGCATGCCAACATTTTGTACACCGGCGGTTATGGCGATTCCTTCGCGCGCGATGCCGTCAAGCTGCAGATGTTCTTGAAAAATACAGCCTACTCCATGACCGCTCGGTCGATCGCTACAATTGTCGACTACATGCTGGAAGGCTACAACTGGATGCTGAACGACCGCAACATCGATATGTCCGCCAGCGGCCGCGAGCTGTCGCTGAAAACGTTCAGCGCCTCCTTCGGCTTCTACGGTACGCTTGCCCTCATCAGCTTGCCCGGAGTACCGCGATACAATGAGCTGATCGCGATGGCGAAGAGGCTTTTTACCGAGTTCTCCGACAGTCCGCTGGTGTTCAACGACTATGACCACTTCCCGGGATCGGTCAACACTGTACTGAACTCCAGTGTGCCGGAGCAAGTGCTGACCGGTCATAAGCATTTCCAATATTCCGATTTCACCGTTCACCGCGATGCCGACTTCTATGCATCCGTCAAGATGGTATCGAGACGAACGAAGAGCGGCGAGAACACGAGCAATCAAGGCAAGAAGTTCTACAACGTGTCGGACGGCGTCTTCTATTTGATGTACGACGGCAATGAGTACTGGAAGGGCAATGTCCGTGCGGCAATGAACTGGGACCGGCTGCCCGGGACTACGGTTGAGGTGTTCAATCGGGGAATCAACGATAGCCGCTTCTCCGAGTACGGGGAGAAAAACTTTACAGGCGGAGCGTATGGCGACACCTACGGCGTAAGCGCTTTCGATCATGGAGCCCAAGGCTCCGTGCTGGAAGCGAAGAAGAGCTATTTCTTCTTCGATGACGAAATCGTGTTCCTCGGCAGCAACATCAATACGCCGTCCGGCAACACGACCGAAACGATCGTAACGCAATGGCCATTGTCGGCTTCGTCTGTACCGCTTTATGTGAATGGGACGAACGTGTCCAGCTCGATGGGGTGGAGCTCCACGTTGTCCGGAACGACATGGGCGTCATCGGACAATACGGGGTATTACTTCCCGGGCGGGCAGACGATCAAGGCGAATCGATTGACGCAATCCGGCGCGTGGTCCGACCTGCGGGACGGTCAGAACTCTACTCCGGTTACACAAGACTTCCTCACGCTGTACTATGATCATGGGGCGAACGCGAGCAATCAAAGCTATAGCTATGCGGTTGTACCGAACGTCACCAATGCGCAGATGGCTTCGTATGCCGGCTCGAGCCCGTATTCCGTATTGGCACAAACTAGCACTGTACATGCAGTCAAGGATGCCAGCACCAACGCGGTCGGAGCCGTATTCTGGGCCGCCAGCAATGTGGATATCGTGACGGTGAATCAGCCGAGCATCGTGTACTACCGCGAGAACGGCGGCAATTTCGAGCTGTCGCTGAACAATCCGGAGCATACGACCAAGACGATTACCGTAACGGTCAACAAAGTATTGTCCAATGCTCAACTGCCCGCAGGCGTGTCGATGACGCCAAGCGGCTCGAATACGATCCTGACGTTCAATACGGAAAAAGGAAATAATTATCACGCTAAGTTCACTGTAGGAGCAGGCTCCGGAGCGCCTTCCGCACCGAGCGGACTGGCAGCAACGGCAGGCAACGCTCAAGTGTCGCTCACATGGAATGCCTCCAGCGGTGCGACTAGCTATACAGTCAAACGTTCGACGACAAGCGGGTCGGGGTACTCGAACGTGCAAACCGGCATTACCGGCACCAGCTTTGTCGATACGGGCCGCACGAACGGAACGACCTACTATTATGTAGTGACGGCGACGAACTCGAGCGGGACAAGCTCCAACTCGTCTCAAGCGAGCGCAACCCCTGTCGCTCCGCCATCGGCCCCGACCGGATTGGGAGCTACGCCGGGCGATGCGCAAGTGGCGCTCAGCTGGAGCGCAGTAGGCGGGGCTAGCGGCTACACCGTGAAGCGCTCGCTGACAAGCGGCGGGCCATACGCCACGATCGCAAGCGGACTCGGTTCAACGAGCTACACCAATACGGGTCTGTCGAACGGCACCACGTATTATTATGTGGTCTCGGCGACTAACGCGGGTGGTGAGGGCTCTAATTCCTCGCAAGTCAGCGGAACTCCGGCAGGCGGCACCACAACGGCGTTGAACGAGATTTTCGATGCGATGACAACGGACACGGTCCCTACGGGCTGGACGATTGTGGAACCAACTTCTACGGATGTACGGGTAAAAGAAGTTCCTAGCGCTGGGGACAAGAGCATGTATATATGGGACGGCAATTCGACGGCGGTCTCGGGGATTGCTTCGGCTTTGAAAACATTTACCTCACAGTCTGGAACGAATGTGACGGCGGAATGGAAGTACAGAGGAAACTCGTCGACAGGCGACGTGATTCACTTCGCGCTTCGCAGCGGGGCTAACAATGCGGTTGAGCTGCACCACAACAACGGTAATCTGGTGTGGCGCGACGCCTCAGGCGTTGACTCGACCGTGCAGGCGTTGACGACCAATACTTGGTACACGATTAAGCTGGTCATCAACACGACGACCAAGTCGTATGACATCTATGTAGATGGTGTGTTGCAGGTAACCGGAGCCGACTTCCGGAACACGACTCCGACGAGTATCGATACGTTCTATGTCGCCTCCGGCGATACGACGGTCGTGCAAGCGTATGTGGACAGCGTGAAAGTAAATGTGCCTTCGGTATCGCCCCCTTCCCAGCCTACAGGTCTGGCAGCTGTGGCAGGCAACGGGCAAGTGGCGCTGAGCTGGAACGCCGTCAGTGGAGCGACCAGCTACACGCTGAAGCGAGCAACGACGAGCGGCGGTCCTTATACGGTCGCGCAATCGGGGATTACGACGACCAGCTATACGGACACCGGCTTAACGGCTGGTACGACCTACTACTATGTGCTGTCCGCAACGAATGCGGGAGGCGAAGGCGCCAACTCCGCTCAAGTGCTGGCAACACCGCTTTCTCCGCCGGCTGCACCTGCCGGTCTGGTCGCGGTGCCAGGCAATACGCAGGTTGAGCTTAGCTGGAACGCCGTCAGCGATGCAATCAGCTATAAGGTGAAGCGCTCGACAACGAGCGGCGGGCCATACACGACAGTAGCTTCCGATGTGACAGCAACAACCTTCACGAACAACGGCTTGACGAACAGCACCGCATACTACTATGTCGTTTCTGCCATCAATGAGGTCGGTGAAAGCGTGAACTCGTCGCAAGTCAGCGCAACGCCGGTAAGCAGCGGCTCGACCGTTGTGTTGAGCGAACTGTTCGACGGGCTGACGACTGGAACGACGCCTTCCGGCTGGACAACTTCGGAGCCGAGCTCGACCGATGTCACGGTAGCGGAGAGTCCAAGCGCGACAGACAAGAGCATGTTCATCTGGGACGGCAATTCCACCGCCTCGACCGGCGTCGTCTCCGCGACCAAAACCTTTACCGCGCAATCCGGTACCAACGTAAATGTAGAATGGAAGTTCAAAGGCAATGCGTCTTCGGCGAACAACCTGACGTTTGCCATCCGCAGCAGTTCGACGAACGCAGCCGAGTTGGTAGTCACGAACGGCAACCTGGTGTGGCGCAATAGCTCGGGTACGGATACGGTCGTGCAAGCAACGGCGCTCAGCACTTGGTACTCGGTAAAACTAGTCATGAACACATCGGCTAAAACTTACGACATCTATGTGGATAATGTGTTGAAGGTGTCTGGCGCGGGCTTCCGCAATGCAGCGCCGACCAGTGTGAACACTTTCCATGTAGCATCCGGCGACACATCCGTCGTCCTGGCATATGTCAACGATGTGAAAGTAACGGTCCCATCCGCCGGCTCGGCACCTGCCGCTCCGACTGGACTGGCGACTGTGGCGAGCAGCGGGCAAGTCGCCCTGAGCTGGAGCGCTTCCGCCGGTGCGACCTCGTATACGGTCAAACGTTCCACTACGAGCGGCTCGGGGTATTCCAATGTGCAGACCGGCATTACAGGCACTAGCTATACGAATGGCACGCTGACGAACGGCACGACCTATTACTTCGTCGTAACGGCATCGAATGCCGGCGGGGAAAGCGCCGCCTCTACGGAGGCTAGCGGAACTCCGATCGCAGCGCCTGGCGCACCGACCGGTGTGACCGCCTTTGGCGGCGCAGGTCAAATCACCTTGAGCTGGACGCCGTCGAGCGGCGCGGCTTCCTATACCGTGAAGCGTTCGACAACTAGCGGTTCCGGCTATGTCGATATCCAAACCGGCCTTACGGCAGCGGAATATACCGACACAAGCGTAACGAATGGGACGACTTACTACTATGTAGTGTCCGCTGTGAATGCTGGCGGCACTAGCTCCAACTCCTCGCAAGCGAGTGCGATGCCGAGCAATCTGGGCGTCATTTGGAGCGAGACGTTCGACGGCATGACGACCGGCGCTCAGCCTACCGGATGGACCTCCACCGAAGACAGCTCCTCGGATGTGCAGATCGAAGAGTCGAAGAGCGCAACGGACAAGAGCATCTGGATCTGGGACGGCAACGCGTCCGGCATCGCGACGACGAAGAAGGCGTTCACGTCGCAGTCCGGCACGAATATTGTGGTGGAATGGCAGTTCAAAGGCCATGCTACGGCGGACGTAGCCTTCCAATTTGCAGTAAGAAACAATACAACAAGCGCGGCGGAGCTGTATCTCAAGAACGGCGGGCTCTACTGGCGCAACAGCGCGGGCACCGACTCGCTTGCGGCTACGACCGTCGCAGGCACTTGGTATGACGTGAAGCTCGTTCTGAATACATCGACGAAGAAATACGACATTTATTTCGACGAAGAGCTGGTCGTATCGCAAGCCGGCTTCCGCAACACGGGCGTCACCAGCGTCGATACGTTCTATCTGGCCAGCGGCACTACGCCGACCGGACAGTTCCGAGTCGATAACGTGAAAGTCAGCTCGCCGACGGGAACAGCCGCGCCGGCAGCGCCGACGAATCTCGTAGCATCGCCGGGCAATGCGCAAATAGGCCTGACATGGGATGCGGTGACGGGAGCGACCAGTTACACGGTCAAGCGCTCAACCACGAGCGGCTCCGGGTATTCCAATGTGCAAACCGGCATTACCGCTACCAGCTTTACGAACACAAGCTTGACCAACGGAACCACCTACTATTACGTGGTATCCGCCTTCAACGGCGCGACGGAGAGCCCGAACTCGGCTGAGGTCGGCGCCACGCCTGCAGGCATCCCGACGGTAGTCTTGAACGAGACGTTCGACAGCATGACGACCGACACCGTGCCGACAGGCTATACGATCAACGAACCGGCTTCGACGGACGTGAGGGTCAAGGGAGTTCCAAGCGCAACCGATAAGAGCATGTACATCTGGGATGGCAATACAACGGCGAGCACCGGTACCGCTTCCGCGACCAAATCGTTCACTTCTCAGACCGGCACGAACCTTACCGTGGAGTGGCAATACAGAAGCAACTCCGACGCCGCCAGCACCTTGCAGTTTGCCGTGCGCAGCAGCAGTACGAGCGCAGCCGAGCTCTACGTCTCGAACGGGAACTTGGTATGGCGCAATAGCTCGGGGACCGATGCAACCGTTCAGGCTGTTTCTACAAACACTTGGTATGCGGTTAAATTAGTTATCAATACGACAGCCAAAACTTACAACATCTATGTGGACGGCGTGCTGAAAATATCGGGAGCCGGTTTCCGCAATGCGGCGCCGACATCGATCGACACGTTCCATGCGGCAAGCAACGACGTATCCGTCGGCCAGTACTACATCGACGACATCGTCGTCACGAAGCCTTAACGGCTCTGGGATCGCAGGAAGATCAGCTTTATTCGGAAACATAAGCAGGGGGCCGGATTCGGCCCTCTGCTTGTTTCCGCCAAGGGCCGGAGTGAAGCAAAGTCCAAAGTTTACACTTTCCGATATCGGCTCAAGTATGAGAGGATCTAGGCAAAGTTATGCTCGGCGGTAGTAGGGGGGATGGCAATATGGGGAGCATCGAGACTAGAGGAGCAATGAGCTTCCGAACGAATGGGGATGTGGAATGGCATTCCGAATGGAAGCCGATCGAGAATAGGCAAGAGTGTATCTACGGGTGTGAGCTCGTCTGGAAAGCGGCGGCAGGGGTCACGATGTCGCCTGGCGGTTATTTGACTCGCGGGGTGAAGGGCGGAGTACGTCAGGACGTCCCGTACGTGGACCGACTTGGCACAGCGTCTAAAATGTCGGACGGGGAGCTGCAGTCCGTGCGATTGGAAGTGTTTGTGAAGAGCGGATGCTCAGATCTGCAGGTTCGATTCCGGTTCTCAGGAACGGGACCTGTCGAGATTGAAGAGCTGCGCTGGGTGGAAGGCGGGTTTCCGGATAATCCGCCTTACTATGGATGGCCGTACACAGACTGGATCGAGTCGTTGAAGGCGGTTCCGGCGTATGAGCAATCGGTCGGCTTCCCGGGCCCGACGGCGGGGCAACATCAGGCTGAGGCGCTGGAACTGTCGGAGGAAGCGAAAGCTTATTTGACGCTTTCTGAAGAGACGATCATGGATCTCGTTCCCGAACGAAGGCCCTTGCCGACGTATATGTACGATAAGGTGCCCTTCCAGTGGAGCATTGCCGAGCCGGACATGTTGCGTGACGGGAAAGGCGATCCGTTCGATTTCGAGCGGCTGTATCCGGTGACGGGCGAGGAGACGGTTGAAACGGTTCATGGCGGACGCATAAAGTATCCCTACCATGAGCTGGCTGAACAAGGCGCGCTTCCTAACAAGCGGCTATACTTGGATCAATTCATGACGGAGGCGCGTTTCTGGCGCATGACATCGGCCATGCTGGAGCTGTCCCGGTACGCCTCGCAGACCGGGGACGAACAGGTTGCGCTGCGAGCGGCAGCTATCCTCGGCGCCTACGGCGGGGTCGTTCCCGACTGGCCGGTATACGGCATGACGGATTATAACTCGTACGACGACCGGTTTTATCCGCCGGATACGTATGAGCTGTGGTTTACTTTCGTGTGGGATCGCTGGTACACGCCGGCAACGGGCCGATTGATCGGATTGTTCGCGGAAGCTTACGATCTGCTGAGGCCTTTTGCCTCCGCATGGGATCGCATCGCTGAGATTGGCGGGCGCCACGCCAGGCAGGATGCTGCCGATATGCTGCTGCACATTTGCCGCATGTCGCTGAAGTACGATGCTTACAATCGCAACGACATCTGGAAGTTTTACCACAATACGATCGGCTCTCAACTGAGAGGCCTTATTCAGGCAGGCAAGGCGATCGGATGCCCGGAGCTGGTGCACTATGCGGCTCACAAGGCTTATGGGGCTTTCAATTATTTGCTCATGTCGGACGGGATGTTCCCGGAGAGCGTCAGCTATTTGCATGATTTGGTCGGGGGAATCGGGAGAGCGCTGTCGTATGCGGCGGGTTATTCGGATCCTCCGCAGTACGTCTCGACGTTGGAACGCAGCCGCTTCGACCGCTTCGACATTCGCAGCTTCATTCCGTCAATCGCCGTAGCCGAGTCCATCATAGACCGATTGAGGTTTCCGGACGGCTCGCTGACCACGATCCACGACACATGGGCGGAGACGGTCTATGAGAACAATCGCAAGCAGCCGCCTGAGAAGCCCCAGCTGAAGTCGGGGACGATCGAGAGCTATCTGCTCCCGGACTTCGGCCATGCGATACTGGGGCAAGGCCGCTATCCGGACGGCTCCGAGGCGCACTTGCACTATAGCGGCTGCTACGGACACGAGCATTACGATATGCTGAACATCGGGGTGTGGGCATACGGTGATGAATTGGCGTCCGACTTGGGCTACACCCATCTTGGCGGCTACATCAAGAGCACCGCCTCGCACAATCTCGTCATGCTGGACGGTCAAAGCCAGCACAAGACAGCCTGCGGCGATTTGCTCCGCTGGTATCCCGGCTCGAGCGGCTCTCTTCAAACGGTGCAGGCGCAATCGTCGGAAGCGTACCCTCAGGCGGAAACGTATCGTCGATTGCTAATTGCCGTACCCGTCACCGCAGCCGGGCAGCCGGTCTACCTCGATGTGTTCGAGGTAGTCGGCGGCACGCGCCACGACTGGATGGCGAACGGCTGCGCGGATTACGACCAGCGTGTAGATACGAGTCTCGACATATGCGAGGAACGCGACAATCTGGCTGCGGACGGCGTGCCTTACGTGCCGATCGTCGGAGAGAAACGCAGCTCCTATATGGATCCGCCGCTGCCGACAGACGCACCGGGCGAGGAGAGCGTCTACTGGGCTGCATTCCGTGAAGCTCGAATCGCAAGGCCGGCTGCGGAGGAGCCTTGGCAACTAACGTTCGCCCCGCTGCATCAGGAAGGCGAGATTGGCCCAGGACTGTCGCCGCGAGCCGCTGAACGCAGGCTGGGACCAAGCCTAAGGCTGCACTGGCTCGCTCCCGCCGAAGGAGAAGAAGTCATGCTGTGCCGGGCGCCGCGCAACCGCTACTACAAGGAGATGAGCTTCCTGAAGGAAGCGATGGGCAGCTGGACGCAGCTGACGATGCCCAAGGTCATCGTTCGCCGCCAAAAGCCTCAGCCGGAAACGGGCGGAATCGAGCTTGCCGAGCCGCAGCCCTTGTCCAGCCGCTTCGTAGCCCTGTGGGAGCCGTTTCCCGGCGACGAGCCGCTCGTGAGTCAAGCCGCGCTGCTCCCCGGTGACCCCGGCTTCGGCGGCGTCGGGGTCCGAGTCGAGGGACGAGACGGCACTCGATCGACCGTGCTGTACAACGCCGCTGCCGGAGAGACTAGCGGAGCCGGAGACCTCAGCTCCGACAGCGCGATCGCATCGGCCGTGGAGATGGCCGAAGGGCTGCGCCTCTTGCTGGAGATGGTCGACGGCAGCTATATCCAATCCGGCTCGATCCGCCTGGAACGCAGCCGTACCCCGGCGCTCGAGCTGATCGGCACCGAGCGGCAAGGAGAGGACTACGCGCTGATCGTACGCGGGGAAGAGGCGGATTGGGCCCAGCTTACCCAATGCGATCCGAACCCGCTTGGCCGGCATCTCGCCGTCCGACAGCCGGGACGCTCAGCGCGCTGGATTCCTTTTCGCGAAGTGAGCTATACCGGCAACGGCGAAGGGCGAATTTGGCTCGACCGCAATCCGGGTTTTCAATACACAGCCGGCGGCAGGCTTACCGAAACCTGTTACCCTTACCGAAGCTGGCGGGCGGAAGCGAGCATCCATTTCCAATCCGAGCTGCGAGCGGAGCTGAATTATTCGGAGGACGGGCAGCTTAACCGCATAAGCGTGGTGGCGGAAACTCCTGTTCACGTGACGCTAACTGGCAACTTTGTCGGCGACCCAGTCTTGGTCTCGGCATGTAAACGTATCCCGATTGCTGCGGCACGCCAACCTGACGGGAACGGCCTACTGCGGTTCGTCCTTCCACCTGCTACGGGATCAGATCCCGGATGGACGCTACAAGCAAATGAATGAATGGCAAGGAGGCCAACGTGATGAGCAAGGAGACGAAAGTGAAAGCGGATGACGCGTATTTAAGCGTATCGAAGGAAGGAAGGACACTGCGGACGAGGGACGGGCAGCCGTTTTTTTGGCTGGGAGACACTGCATGGTCTTGCCCCGGCAAAGCTTCGATGGAAGAATGGCGCCGCTATGTAGACGTTCGAGCCTCGCAAGGCTTCAACGTGCTGCAGCTCAATTCGCTGCCTCAGCATGACGCCACGAAGCCGATCCTGAAAGGAAGCCGGCCGTTCGAATGGCAAGGCGACCAATTGTGGGATTACGATACGATCCTTTCGGATTATTTCGACCGTCTGGACCGCATGATCGAATATGCGAATGACAAAGGCATAGTGATTGCCATCGTCGTCATCTGGTTTTACCAAATTCCGCATGCGAAACGAAAGGGCCGCCCTCTCCGTCACGGTATGACATTGGAGCAAGCCAAGACGTATGCGCGGTTTCTCGTGGGCCGGCTGCAGGAGCGCAATGTGATCTGGGTTATCAGCGGCGACGACGATTTCGAGGAGGAGGGCATTACGGACTTCTATGACGCCATCGGCCGCGAGGTGAAGGAGACGGACGGCCGGGGCCGTTTGATCACAACCCATCCGGCCTATATGAGCGGCGCTTATTTTCACGATAAATCATGGCTCGACTTCAATTGGGTGCAGAGCTCGCATCATGGGGAGGAGCAGGACAAGGCGTACTTGTACGTCCGTGAGGAGTGGCGTCGCACGCCGGCCAAACCCGTCGTCAATTCCGAGCCTTGTTATGAAGGCTTTCCGGCATGGGGCTTGCGCGAGGATACGTTCAATCGGCGGGACGTTCGCCGGGCCTGCTGGTGGAGCGTGCTGGAGGGCGGGCTCGTAGGGATTACATACGGGGCCGAGGGCGTATGGAACTGGACTTGTCCCGGAGAGACGAGGCAGGATCGCAAACCCGAGCACTTGACGACGTGGGAGGAGGCGCTGCTGTTCCCGGGGGCGGAGGATTTGGCCCGGATGAAGGCGATTATGACTTCCTATGCTTGGTGGACACTGGAGCCTGCACCGTCTAGGCTGGTGTCCACTCCGTCGAGCTACACGCCGGTCGCTGCGTCAGCCGATGCCAAGCTTCTTATGGCGTATTTACCGGACGGCGAGGCGATCGAGCTCGATTTGACCGGAGTGCCTGCGTCGGCGACAGCTCGTTGGATGCATCTGGAACGAGGCGAAATATTGCCGTTCGAATGGCCTGAGACTTCTGCCGGCCAATCGGTCCGTTTATCACCTCCAGATCTTACCAGCGACTACTTGCTCCTTTTAGCTGCGGATTGAAAAGGGGAACTCCCGCCGGACGGCGAACCATACACACATAGCAAAAGACACGATAGAAAAAGGGGAGAAGCTCTATGCACAGATTCAGGACGTATATCAACCGCAAATATTTGCTGCGCATATTGTTATCGGTGTCGTTGTTCATTGTGGCAGTCCTCTCGATAGCGGCATTCACCTTGTTCCAGAGCGCCCAGCAAACCGTGCTGAAGACTCATCGAGAAGAAAACCAGAAGGTCCTCAGCCAGGTCGGCTACAATATCGATTTCATGAATACGATCATCAAAAATATGGCGGTCACCTCCTTCGCCGACCCTGAGCTCGCTTTGCTGATGCTTACCCGTCAGAACGAGGATCTGGTGCTCCATGCCGAGCATTTGAACAATTTGGCAGCGATCAACCCGTTCATTCATTCCGTCGTCGTGTACAACGGCCCGCTGAACAAGTATTTGGTGAATACGACTACGTCCTCGTCCATCGACAACGGCAACATCGTCAAGGCAATCGATACGTTCGTCAACGCCCCGCATTCGGAATCGTTCGGAATGAAGTTCATTCCGCTTTCCTTCGACCCATCCGGAACGAAGCCGGTTTCCGACTCGAAGGATCATGTGCTCTCGTTGTTTATTTACGACACGTACGGCAAGTATACGCCCGGCAAAAGCTTTTTCGTAGTCAACGTTCGCCACGACTGGCTGTTCGACAATATCAAGCTGATCAACGGACTGGGCGGGAACACGAATAGTGAGGTTGCGGTACTGGATCAAGGCGGCTTTCTCTTCGGATCGGGCGATCGATTGCCTGCCCCTGCGGAGACCGTACGGGCTGCGCTGGATACATATATTTCGCGCAACGGCCAATCGTTCGATTCACTCAAGCTGAAGCATGGGGGGCAGGAATTTCTGCTCTCGTATCTGGAGACGGCTTCCACAGGCTGGCGTATCATCACGATGAAAAATTACGATTTAGTGTACGGTCACGTCACGGAGCTGCGGAACACATGGATCGTGGTCACCCTGCTGTTCTTGATCGCTTCCGTCTTGGCCTCCTTCTGGATTTCGTATAAGCTGTACCGTCCCGTCCTCGGGTTGATGCAGCAAATCAGGCCCACAGACCGTGGCGATCCGGACGATCAGCTTCCGGACTCTCGAGACGAGCTGGCTTATATGTCGCATGTGTACAGCCATCTTAGCGATGAGCTGAGCAGCATGAGACAGCTGCAGTCCAACCAGAAGACGATCGTAGACAATTACTATTTGCGCCGACTGATCGGCAATAGCGCGCTAGTCACCGCCGAAGAGTTCCACTCCTCGGTGGAGCAGGGGCATTTCCGTTTCTCCAGCGAGTCGTCGTTCGTAGTAGGCGTGCTGAAGCTGGACGGAAGCCGCAAGCTGCTGGACGCCTCGGTCAACCAGAAGAAGCTTTACGTCTTCGCGCTCGCCAATATTGCCGAGGAAATTATTTTGCGTTCGTTTCCTTGTCAGCTGGCGGAGATGACCGGCGATCATCTGGCAATTGTCATCGCGCTGGATCCGGAGGCCGGCGAGGAAGTATTCGATACGATCGCGATTAGGTTCGCCGAGGTTCGCGAAGCCATGCTGGCCTACTACGACATCTCGGTGACGGCGGCCGTCAGCACCATCGCGGACAACTATGCTTCGATCACCGATTGTTACACGGAGGCGATGCAGCATGCGATGTATCGGCTTGTGTTCGGACGGGGGAGCGTGATTACTCCGGGACTGGTCAACGGGCAGCTAGGCGACATCCATTCGCAGCATTTGACGGCGGATTCGATCAAGCGGCTGGGCGACACGATCAAGCTTCAAGACGCGGAGAAGGCGTGCCAGATTTTGGACAAAATGTTCGAGGAAATGGCTTCGTTCCAATACGAGAACATCGTACACTCCTTGCTGAATATCATGGTCACGACCAACGTGGCGATCGGCGTCATGAACACGAACAAGCTGCAGGGCATCTACGTGGATCTGAATGCGGTGCAAGTCGAGCTGTTCCAGAAGGAAACGCTGGACGAGATGAAGGACGTCCTGCAGACGCTGTACCGCGAGACGCTCAAGAAGCTGCCGCAGGAAGAGAAAACCGAGCTGCTGCTGGAGACGATCAAGGATCTGATCGAGCAGAACTACACGGATCAGAACCTGTGCGTGCAGTCGATCGCCGATATGCTCAAGATGTCGTCGAACTACATCGGCCGCTGCTTCCGGCAGCACGAATCGCTCGCGGTCAACGAGTACATCATCGACGTCCGGCTGAACCATGCGCTGAAGCTGCTGGAGAACAAGAACACCAACATCAACATCATTATGGAGAAGGTCGGTTTCTCCAATCGCAGCTACTTTTTCAAGCTATTCAAGAAAAAGTTCGGTACGACCCCGAAGGAGTATCGCATGAAGAAGGGGATCGTGTAGGTGGTTGTTAGAATAGCCCGGCGCTGGTGAGAGCAGTCCAGCCCGGGCTTTTTGCGCGCCAAGCCACTCGTTTCAGCAGAAATAGTTCGATTCGAGTACCATCTCCGCGTAGATCCACCCGTTTCAGCAGAGTTAGTTCGATTCGAGTACCATCTCCGCGTCAAGCCACCCGTTTCAGCAGAGTTAGTTCGATTCGAGTACAATCTCCGCGTCAAGCCATTCGTTTCAGCAGAGTTAGTTCGATTCTAGTACCATCTCCGCGTCAAGCCATTCGTTTCAGCAGAGTTAGTTCGATTCGAGTACCATCACCGCGTCGATTCACCCGTTTCAGCAAAATTAGTTCGATTCGAGTACAATCTCCGCGTCAAGCCATTCGTTTCAGCAGAGTTAGTTCGATTCTAGTACCATCTCCGCGCCAAGCCAGCCGTTTCAGCAAAATTAGTTTGATTCGAGTACCATCTCCGCGTCGATCCACCCGTTTCAGCAGAGTTAGTTCGATTCGAGTACCATCTCCGCACCGATTCACCCGACTGATGAAATTTAGCCGGTTTGGACGAGCAACTCGGTGCTGGGAGCGGTGGGAGGAGCCGAATTAGTCGGTTTGGACGAGCAACTCGGTGCTGGGAGCGGTGGGAGGAGCGGAATTAGCAGGTTTGGACGAGCAACTCGTTGCTGGGGCGGTGGGAGGAGCCGAATTAGCCGGCTTGGACGAGCAACTCGTTGCTGGGGCGGTGGGAGGAGCGGAATTAGTCGGTTTGGACGAGCAACTCGTTGCTAAGGCGGTGGGAGGAGCCGAATTAGTCGGCTTGGACGAGCAACTCGGTGCCGGGAGCGGAATTAGCCGGTTAGGACGAGCAACTCGGTGCTAGGAGCGGGATTGGAACTGAATTAGTCGGTTTGAACGAGCAATTCGGTGCTAGGAGCACAATTCACCGGTTTGGCCAAAGTAACCATAAAAAAAGTACCGCCACAACCCAAAGTAGAACCGAAGAGGGCAGGTGGC
>NZ_BIMA01000088.1 GCF_004000845.1 Paenibacillus koleovorans NBRC 103111 | reverse complement strand
CGGCGGGCTGAGTGGGGTACACGACTTCACGAAGGACGCCCTCACGGTGGTCCCCCCAGAGCAATGCAAACTCTGCGCTATCGCTAGCCCGTTCCCGTGCGTTGCGACCTTTACAAAATAAACCATACAATTTATAGACATTTTATCGACATGTACGATACCTGTTCCTTTGTTGACCCTCGCTCGCACGGTGTGCTACGTTAGCGCTGATAAGCCAAAACGATCGCACAGGAGTGGGTTCGAAGTGAGCATTTGGAGAAGCTTGATCGCAGAGTTCGACGCGTCGCTGCCGAGAAGAACGGCGGTGCTGCTGAAGGAAAACGTGACGACGACGGCTTTTTATTACCCGATGGATTTCGGCAAGATCGGCTATCGGCTGGACACCCGCATCGCGACCACGTATGAGGAGAAGCCGACGTTCAGCTTTTACTTGGACGACTATGTCCGCGGGGATTTCGTCAACAATCCGGTGCTGGCGTTGAACTCGTTCTACACCAGCCGGATGCGGACCGCCCCGAACTGGCTGCGCCGCGACTACGGCTTCCCGAACGTCGGGATCGATCTGGAGGAGACGGCCAGCATCCCGTCCGACCAGGGTCTCGTGTGGAGCCTGAACTTCAAGCAGCGCAACCTGCACAAGGTGGCGGACCATCGATTCCATCTCGTCGTGCAGGGGCAAGGGGCGCTGCGGTTGGAAACTGCGGAGGCCGCAGCACCGGACGATACGGCTAACGTGAAGCTCGTGAAGCTTGCCACGGAGGACGGGCAGTCGCTCTCGATCGCGATCCCGGCGGATGCCGAAGTCGGCCTGTTCGAGAGCGTGGATGCGTACAGCCAGGCGATTGCCGGCGAATCGATCCCAGCACCGGTGGCGGAGACCGGCTCGTATGTGGTCATCGGCTTCCGCGTTCACTTCGAGAAGGTGAAGAGCTCGAAGGACTGGAAGACCAGACGGTTCACGGTAGCTTTCAGCACGCTCGGAGCGAAGGAAGCGGCGGAAAGCTACGGGGAAGATGCCGAGGTACGGACGGAACGGCTTTGGAACGGCTTTTTCGGGCGGCTGCCGAAGCTCGGTTTAGGTCGCGAGGAAGCGGAACGGATGTATTACAAATGCTGGACGGTCATCAAGCAGAACTACTATGTGCACCCGGAGTGGGGCTTCATGATCCTCGAAGCGCTGCCGGTGTACAAGGGCGCCTGGATGTGGGGGACAAGCGCGATCGTCTCCAATTCCTTGCTCGATCCGGACCATCCGGCCGAATATGCGCGCAACTCTCTCAACCTGTTTACCCGCAACATGCGCCAGGACGGCTATTTGACCCATGCCATCTATATCGACGAGAAGGAGCCGGGCGAACGTTGGGGCCAAGGAGAAGGCGTCATCCAGACGCCGCACCTGCCTTGGGTCGCTTACGCGTACTACGAGAAGACGAAAGACCTGGAGCAACTGCGCACTTGGTATCCGTTGTTCGTCCGGTTCTACGACTACATCGGACGGACGCGGGACGAGGGGCTCGACAGACTGCATCTGTGGGCGGCCAAGACAAGCTTCGACATCGGACTCGACGTCTCGCCGCAGTTCACGGATATTACGTACTACGGCGAAACGCACGCGTATTCGGCCGTCTTCGCAGCGGAGCGCGTCCGCTACGAGCGGACGATGGCCGACATCGCCGACCTGCTCGGCCATCGCAACGAATCGACCGCTTGGCGCGAGGCAGCCGACCTGTCCCTGGAGGCGGCGAACCGCCACCTGTGGGACGCGGAGGCCGGCTGGTACGGCGCCCGCCGCGCGGACGGCACGCTCGACACGCGTGTGTCGGTCGACGGCCTCGCCTTCCTGGCGTACGGTCTCGTCGACGCGGAGCGCGCGAAGGCGATGAAGCCCGGCGTGGAGAAGCTCATCGCCACCTACGGCGTGCGCACCTTCGCCCCCGACGAGCTGGAGTACGAGCCGGACGTGTACTGGCGCGGCCCGGCGTGGCCGAAGTCTTGCGCCTGGGGCGCCGAGGCGGTGTGCCGCTACTATCCCGACCTGCGGGAGCGGACGCTCGAGGCGCTCATCCGGTTCGCCTTCCGCCATCCGAACATCTGGGAATGCATGAACCCGGACAATGGCGAGATCGCCCGCGGCGACGTCGGGGTGAAAGCGACGCCGGGCGTCTCCTCCAACGTGGGAGCCGGCGAGCTGATTTCGGCGCTGCGCGCGTTTGTCCGGCACTAAACAGCAAGAGCCTGATGCGGATCATCCAATGAGATGATCGTTGCATCAGGCTCTTGCCTGTTTATCGCGACAGCCGCGCTTGCACCGAGCGGGCGTATTCCGACGGCGCCATGCCCGTCGCTTTCTTGAACTGCCGCGAGAAGTAGTGGATGCTGCTGTAGCCGAGCCGATCGGCGATCTCCGTGAAGCTCAGCGCCTCCTCGCGGATGAGCACCTTCGCCTCCTCAAGGCGAAGCTTGTTCAAGTATTCCGTCAGCGTCAAGCCGGTGCGTGCCTTGAACGTCGCCTTCAGCTGCGTCTTGCTGACCGAGAGCGCGGCGCACACTTGCTCCGGCGTCACATCCTCGGCCAGCCGCTGCCGTAGGAGATCGACGGCTTGGGCGACGAGCTCCAGCTCCTTGTTCTCCTGCGGCAAGGAGCTGAGCTTGCCGCTCGGCAGCCGGTGCGCGCCGTACTTGCGCACCATCTGCACGAGCAGCAGCTCGGTGTACAGCCGGATTAGCTGCTCCCCACCGAACGGTACATCCGCTTTGCGCTGCAACTGGGCGACGCGCGGCGTGTCGATCGGCGGATCGAACACCTCGTAGCCCGTCTCTACGAGATGCGCCAACAGCCTCCGGCATTCGTCGTCCAGCGGGAACGACAAATTCTCGAAGAACCGCATCGCCGGCGAGTCGCAGTCGAAGCTCACGATGAACAGGTTCGGGGCGGCTACCTCGTTCGTGCGCAGGCTGTGAAACTCGTTCGGCTTGTAGAACACAATATCGCCTTGCTTCATCGCATAACAATGGGGCCCGATCGTAATTTCCACCGCGCCTTTGTCCACGTAGACAAACTCCCAGAAATCGTGCTGCTCCCCGGAATGCGCATAGGAGCTGCTCAATTCTTTATAGGAAAAGCTGAAGATCGTCCGCACGACAATTTCATCCTGCAGCTCGAACCGTTCCAGCCAATCGATAATCATTCGCGCCACAACCTTTCTGCGTCTCCCATTCATATTTCTCCTTGAACGACTAAGCTATACTAGACCACAATAATCGGCAAATATAGTCTAAATCAAGGAGTTTTTTGAGGTTTTATTTAGGGTTGTTGCAAGGAGCCGATTCTGGATACAGTTGAAGTAGGAAAGACTTGTTTCCGACAAAGATGAATGATTCGTATCACGAATCTTCAGTTTGCTTGTGGTCTACTTTTATCTCTCCTAAAATTAATTATTTCAAAAATTGAAAGGAGTTTAAACCCAAACTATATATAGCGTTTCGGTTAAAGGAATGCCTGTCAATATGAGAATGACACTTATTAGGCAGAGCAAGTCGGATCCTTACAAGGTGTTTTATCGGTACTACCAAGATTCAATCGAAATTTTTTTGATCCGCCATCCTTATCAAAAGTCATTGTTGTAAACCGACAGGCAAGTGCTGAGAGCTCGTTATCAGCACTTGCCTATTTTTCAATTGATCACTTACTCCGAAGGAGGTTTCACGTCAAGTGCAAAACATTCGCCCCGGATGACAAATACAAGGCTAGCTTATCCTTTTATTATAGTAATCAACAAGCCCTTCATAAAGGGGCAACCGGGAGGATAACCAAGATGGAGAGAACGACGGACAAAATCAGATTGGGCATTATCGGATGCGGCGGCATGGCGTCCTCGCATGCGAAAGGATACGAGGAGCTGGCGGGCCGGATGCAAGTGACGGCGACATGCGATATCGAGCTGGAGCGGGCGCAGGAGGCGGCGACTTATTACGGAGCTCAATTGGCCGTGGCGGACTATCATGAGCTGCTCGACCATGTGGACGCCGTGCTCGTCGTCCTGCCGCATGACCTCCACTATGAGGTCGGCATGACTTGTCTGCGTGCGGGCAAACATGTGCTGATGGAAAAGCCGATGGGCAACTCGGAGCAGGAATGCATCGACCTGATCGAGCTGTCCGAGCAAGTCGGCCGCGTATTTATGATCGCCTACCCGGTTCGCCATCATCCGCTCATGGTGAAAATGAAAGAGCTGATCGACGACAAAACGTACGGCGACGTGTTCCAAATGTCGATCTACACCGAGCAGTACACGCGCTACTACGACGGCCACTGGGCGCTGGACTCGAAACGGCTCGGCGGCGGGCAGTTTTTCAGCCACGGCTGCCACTATGTCGACATCCTGCTGTGGGTGCTCGGCAACCCGGTGAGAGGCACGCATCTGGGCACGAACTACGGCACGCCTTGGATGGAGCGGGAAGGCACGAGCAACATGACGATGGAGTTCGAGAACGGCGCGCTTGGGATGCACCTCGGCACTTGGGGAGCGCGGGGCACGCGTCTGGGCTCTTCCATGCACGTGCATTGCACCAAGGGCATGCTGGAGCTCGTATTCTCGGAGCGTCGGCTATACTTGCACCACAAGCTGGATGAAGAGCGGGCCGGTATCAAGCAAGGTGAAGTGGAGCTGCTCATGGAGGTCGAAGAGGGCGGCAAGTTCACGCACCATGAGATCCATCACTTCCTCGACTGCGTGCAGTACGGCCAGCGGCCGCTGACCGACGGGCCGGGCAGCCTGCAGGGACTGCGCTGCATCTGGCGGATGTACGACGCGGAGCGGAATCATGTGATGGCCGATCTTCGAGGACTGGGGTTGGAGCAGGATTGGCGCCAAGTTCCACTCGGCAGCGGCAGCGAATCCCGGGCATAAGCCCGGGATTTTTCTGTTTCGCCATGCAGGTGATCACCATAACGATACGTCAGAGCAGGCGGGAGGCCAGGGAGGCTGATGTTACATGGAGGTGGGCGGCGCCACTTGCGCGGAATTCCCAGACCTTTCCTCACACCTCAAAGCAAACCTTATTCCCTTGTTTCCCCGTAAAACCCCGAAACGATCCGCAGCAGCTTGGGCACGATCGCGAGCCCGATGACCAGGAACACGACACCAAGCGCGCTGCCGAGATAGGACACTTCCATCCCCGACCAGTTCGGGAACACAACCTGCATGACTACATCGTCCTCCGCGTACATCGGAATGCCGAGCCGGGTGAGGATCACGTACACGAGCGGCGTGAACAGCATCGCGAAGCCGCAGATGACGAAGGTGATGGTCGAAGCGAATTGCACGATGCTGACCGGCAGCTTGACGAGGTGGTACAGCACCGGCTTGTAGTAGCTTTTCTCGACAAACATCCGGCGCAGGGTGATGGTCTGCAGCCTTTCCTGGGCCAGCGGCTCGCCGCCGCGGGAACGGACGAGACGCGTCACGAGCGCGTTGTCGACTACATACATAGCGTCGGAGACGAACAGGCCGAACCAGTAGATGAAAAATCCGATGCCGAGCGGCATCAAGCCGACCCCAACGGCGAGCAGGGTAACGGTGAGCACGAAGCCTACAATAGCCAGAGGCATGGCGATGATCAAGTAGGCGGTGCGGAACAGGAGCAAACCAAGCAAATCCAGGACGGCGTCGAAGCGGCCGAGCGCATTTCTTTTTTTTACAGCGATCATGGGAAACAGCCTCCATTTGTCCATTTGTAAAGTCGCAACTCTCATTTATATCCTAATGGTACCGGAATTCCACCAAGCTCACCACGGTCCGAAGCACGCCTTACATCCTGGACCTAAGTCGAGCGTGTGACGCTTACATGCCGCCCTGTCATAAAATACAAGCCGCCCGCCATACAATGGAAACACGCGGCGCCCTATACGGCGAAGCGAGAAGCTTGCTTGGCGATTCCGACACAAGGAGGTGCGCCTATCCGCCTTAATGAGGCGGTAGGAAGGATTTTGGTAGATCCCGACCCTGAACCCGGCATTTGGCTGCTGAAGCTGGCGGCGGTGCTGACGCTTGTGCTGTTGAACGGTTTCTTCGTTGCGGTGGAGTTCGCGATGATCAAGGTACGCGGCAGCCGCATCGATGCGCTCGTCCAGGAAGGCAACATGCGAGCGAAGTTTGCGCGACTCGTCGTGAACAATCTGAACGCTTACTTGTCCGCCTGTCAACTCGGAATTACATTGGCATCTCTGGCTTTGGGCTGGATCGGCGAGCCATTCGTGAATCAACTGATCGGTCCGGCTTTGGCGAGAATAGGGACGCCAGAGGCGATGATCCACATGATCTCGTTTCTGATCGCGTTCACCGTCATTACCGCGCTTCATATTACGATCGGAGAGCAGGTGCCGAAAACTTACGCCATTCGCAAGGCGGAGCAAGTGACCCTCTGGGGGGCCGCTCCTCTAATCGTGTTTTACAAGCTGATGTATCCGCTTATATGGTCCTTGAACGGCACGTCCAATTGGATGCTGCGCAAATCCGGCATGGAGCCCGACGAAGGGCATGAATCGGTGCATACGGAAGAGGAAATCCGGATCTTGATGAAAGAAAGCCATAAGAACGGCTACATCGATCATACCGAGCTTGCGCTTGTCGATAATATTTTCGAATTTTCCGAAACCAGTGCCAGGGAAATCATGATTCCGCGGACCGAGATGGTGTGCCTGTACGCCAATTTCCCTTACGAGGCGAATCGGGCGATCGCCATTTCCGAAATGCATACGCGCTACCCGATATGCGACCCGGATAAGGATAACATCATTGGTTTTATTCATATAAAGGATTTGCTCAAATCGGACGACCGGCTGGATGACGTGAAACCAATCATGAGGCCGCTTCTGAGCGTCCCGGAATCGATCTCGATCAGCTCGCTGCTCAAGCACATGCAGAAGCGGCGGACGGCGATCGCGCTGTTGATCGACGAATACGGCGGCACCTCGGGGCTGGTCACGCTGGAGGACATTCTCGAAGAAATCGTGGGCGAGATTCACGACGAGTTCGATGACGAACGGCCGAAAATCGAGCGAAAGGACGAAGCGACCCATTCCGTCGACGGCATGCTGCTGATCGAGGAATTCAATGATTTGTTCGGTACGGAGTTGGAAACGCAAGCCTGCGATACGATTGGAGGGTGGGTGTACTCGCGCATTGAAATACCGCCGACTCGCAATCAAAGGGTCATCTGCGGGGAGCTGGCGCTGATCGTCGAGGAAGTCGATCATATGCGGATTGCGAGGCTGCTCGTTCGTCGGCTTCCGGGGGAGGAAGCGCATGGGGAGCGGCAGCAGGTGTCTTGATCGTGGAAAAAGAGGTTGCCAGGCAGCAATCGTCCTATTGAAGGACGGTTGTTGTAGCTAGGCAACCTCTCTTCTATTTATACCCCGAGCAGCTCCCGCACGTCCTCCTCGGTGAGTGAGCCAAACGACTCCTCGCCCGACTGGATGACCGTGTCGACGAGATCGAGCTTCTTGCGCTGCAGCTCGTACATCTTCTCCTCTAGCGTGCCCTGGGCGACGAGACGGATGACATGCACCGTGTTCCGCTGCCCGATCCGGTGGGCCCGGTCCGCCGCCTGCTGCTCGACGGCCGGGTTCCACCACAGGTCGTACAGGATGACCGTGTCCGCTCCGGTCAAGTTCAACCCCGTCCCTCCCGCCTTGAGCGAGAGGAGGAAAATGTCCTGCTCGCCTTCGTTGAAGCGGCGGCACAGCTCGACCCGCTCGGCGGCCGGTGTCTGGCCGTCCAAGTAGAAGCAGCTCTCGCCGCGCCGCTCGAGCTCGTGTCGGATGATGCCGAGCATCCCGGTGAACTGAGAGAAGAGCAGCAGCCGCTTCCCTGCGGCGAGCGCTTCTTCGACCAGCTCGAGCAGCTGCTCGAGCTTGCCGGAGCCGCCGGTGTAGCCGTCGACGAACAGCGCGGGATGCAGGACAAGCTGGCGCAGGCGGGTGAGGCCGGCGAGGATGCGGATGCGGTTTTTGTTGAAGCTGCCGTCGTTCAGATGGGCAACCGTCTCCTCCCGCAGCTTGGCGAGAAAAGCCATGTACAGCGTCTTCTGCTCGTCGGTCAGCTCGGACGCCTGCAGCGTCTCGATCTTGTCGGGCAGCTCCTGCAGCACGTCGCGCTTGAGGCGGCGCAGGATGAAGGGGCGTACCCGCCTGGCGACCTGCTCGCGCGTTAGCTCGTGGAATTGATTCTTCCCGCCGAACAGCTCCGGGAAGACGGCGTCGAAGATCGACCACAGCTCCTCGAGCGAGTTCTCGATCGGCGTGCCGGTCAGCGCGAAGCGCTGCTGCGCTTGAAGCGCGCGAACCGCCTGCGCCGTCTGGGTCGAGTGGTTTTTGATCGCCTGCGCCTCGTCCAGAATGAGCGTGTGAAACGTCACCTGGGCGTAATCCTCCAGATCGCGCCGAATGAGCGGATAGGAGGTGATGACGACGTCGGTCGTGTGCAACGACTGGAGCAGGGCGTTGCGCTCGGGCTTCGCTCCGGCTACGACGGCGGTCCGCAGCGTTGGGGCGAAGCGCGCCAGCTCGTTGCGCCAGTTGTAGACGAGCGAGGCGGGGCAGACGATCAGAGTGGGCTGGCCGGCCTCGCGAATGCGGTCGTGCTCGGAGAGCAGGTAGGCGATGCTCTGGATCGTCTTGCCGAGCCCCATGTCGTCGGCCAGAATGCCGCCGAAGCGGTAGTAGGCGAGCGTCTTCATCCATTGGAAGCCGAACGCCTGATACGCCCTTACCGGACCGTCCGCCAGCGCCGGCAGCTCGTGGTCGAGCTGGTCCGGGTGCCGCAGGTTGTCCAGCAGCTGGCGGAACGCTCGGCCGAGCTTGAGGCTGGACGGCTGCGGCGTTGCCGGCTGCAGTTCGCCGTAGGCGCCGGCGTTGGTGTCCATGCCGGTGCCGCCGCCTGCCGGGTTGGCGCCAGCCAGGCCAGCGCCAGCCGGGCCAGTGCCTGCGTCCGTTGCGCCTTCAGGGCCGCCTCGAGCGAGCAGCTGGAGTCCGCGGGCTAGCGGCAGCTGCATCCGGGCGCCGGTCAGCTCGGCGTGCCGCACGCCGAGGTCGCCCAGCACTCGGCCCAGCTCCTTGAAGCCCGCGTCCTCCAGCGACAGGAAGGCGCCGTTCGGCAGCCGGGCGTACCGCTTCTTCTCCACGACCGTGCGCAGCACATGGCGGATGGAAGACTCCTCGATGCCGCTCAGATCGAACTTGACCTCCAGCCATTGCGTCCGCTCGTTCAGCTCGACCGAGACTCGGGGAGCTGTGGTCAGCCGTTCGATCATCGGGCGGAAGGAGGAGGTCGCATACACAGCCGCCATCGTCTCCAGCACGGGCAGCACATGGTAGAGGAACTCGTACACCTCGTCCTCCTCCTGCAGCCGCAGGCGCCGCCCTTCGCGGCGGAAGCCGGCGCCCTCGAGCACGCCGAGCACGCGGCGCTCCTGCTCGGCGTCGCGCATGACGATGCGGCTCACGCCGGCCTCGCGCATGCGCTCCTCTTGCTGCGCGACGCCTTCGCCTGCGGTGCCAACGGCCGACTCGGCGAGCGGGTCGAACGGCACCTCGTCGTACACATACTCGACTCGAGCCCAGATGCAGTCGTCCTCCCGATCCAGGTACACCTTCGCCTGCAGCTTGGCGTCGACGATGCGGTCCGAGATCGATTTCGCAACGGTGACATGGGCGATCGACTTGAAGCCGCGCAGCAGCGTGCTCATGGAAGGATCTATATCTTCAGCGTCGATTCTCATGGTGTGGACCGGTTGCACCTGGTGCAAGTAGGAGCGATGGCCTGAACTATGAGCGACTAGCGTGTTGTACAGGTCGATAAGCTTGCGAATATGGGCGGGTTTCATGCGTAGCAGCCTGCCTTCTTTTAACACATACCCGTAGTTCTCCATGAATTGCAAGCGATCCATCCCATGAATATCAAGCTGGTAGTAGCTGCTGGTCGGCTTGCTCAGCTCCATTTTTAGCGGAAACTCGTCGTCCACGATCTGAATCCCCTTGTACTCGGTAGAGCCTGTTTGAAATTTGACATTAGGCATCCGGCAGAGGAGGGGGCCGAGCTTGCTCCATGCTTCGGGAGGGAGAAACAGATGACGCTCGTTGCCGTAGGTCCGGGAGCTGGAATAGTAGGAGCCATGAAAAGCATGGTTATATGCCGTTTCGACCTGAATGACTTCCTGCAGCTCCTTCAGCATGGTCAGGTCCGCCGCTTCGAAAGTGTGAACCTGGGAATCATATGCGAAATGTTTACTCCATTGAAAGGAAACTTGATTCTTCACATTCGTTAAGAACTCTCGGATTCGAGGTACCACGTATAGACGCTTCGGTCCTGCCTTCATCTCCAGGAGGAGTTGGCTCCGATCCGGTTTAATGGTGTTGGCGCTGAGTATGAATTCCACTTGGAGCTGTTCTTTGGGCTGGGCAAGGGTTCTCGTCCAACTGGGCGCTGCATCCCCGCGAGGCTGGAACAGGCTCAGAATGTTTCGGGAAAGCCTTCTGTCCGCCTCGGACAGGTCGGGCTGCGAGCGGGCGGTCGATGTACGGGCAGACGCTAATCGGCCCGGTCGGGACTGGGATGGAGCGCCAGGCTGAGTATGGTTGTGCTTGGAGTGCATCACTTTGAACAGAACGGCCGCAATATGCGGGCAGCAAGCGGACGGAGCGCCGGTCGAGGGCATGCAGGAACAGACGGCTTCGAAATCACCGGCATAGGGGAGCCTCAGCGCGACTTCGTATTCTACTCCTCCGCCGTCAAGCATCGCCGTGAAGCTCCCGTCGCCATGAGCCTCCATGGAGAGGATATCTCCCTTCACATAGGAGGAATATCCCTTCTCGTAAGCTCGACTTTCGCAAACGTCGCGTATGAGATCGACACTCACTAGTCCGCTCATTGACCATTCTTCCCTTCCATCCGAGATCTGTTATAATAGTGGCATTATACCACAAACGGAACATGCTATAATGGACAGACGAGTTTGTGAGAAAGGCTGGTGCAGGCGATGGGTTTGGAGAAGGAGCAAGGGCAAGCGGGGCAAGAACAAGCAGGACAAGGACAAGCAGGACAAGGACAAGGGCAGGCAGGACAAGGACTTCTTGAAAAATGGGACGGGCATACGCATACGAAGTTTTGCAAACACGGGCATCCGGACGAGCTATCGCTGTATTTGGATCGCGCCTTGGCGCAAGGGTTCACGCGTTATAGCGTGACGGAGCATCCACCGCTGCCGGCCGCCTGGGTCGACGACGAGGTGTTGATGGCGGAGCTGGCGATGGATCTGAGCGAGCTGCCTGCGTATATGGAGTATGTGACGGAGCATCAAAAGCGGTACGAAGGCCGACTTGATGTGAGGCTCGGACTGGAAGTCGATTATTTGGACGGTGCCGAGGCGTTCACGCGTAGTTTTCTCGAGCCGTGGTTGCCTCAGCTGGAGGATGTGATCGTGTCGGTCCACTACTTGGAGGGGAAGGGCGGCATGCGCTGCATCGACTACAAGCCGTCGGATTTCGAGACGAACCTGCTGTCCTATTACGGGACGATGGAGCGGGTGGTGGACGAGTATTTCAACCATGTCGAGCGGGCGATCGCACTGGCGGCTACGTTGCCGGGCACGCGGCGGATCGGACATATTAACCTCATTAAGAAATTTCAGAAGGCGCTGCCGCCGATCGACGAAGCGCAAGTTCGCGAGCGGCTGGAGGCGATCCTCCCGCTGCTTGTAAAGTCGGGCGTCGGACTCGACATCAACACGGCCGGCTTGCGGGTGGCGACGTGCGGGGAAGTGTATGTGCCGGATTGGCTCGTGCGCGATGCATTGGCAGCCGGCGTGCAATGTGTGTACGGGTCGGATTCGCACAAGTCGGAGCAGGTTGGGTTCGGTTGGGATGCCGTGTAGGTAGAAAAGAGAGGCGGTTGCCGTGTGGCAGCCGTCTCTCTTCTGCGATTGGGTGGAATAGCAATATGAGAAATGTTTATTTTAGCGTTCAACCTTTTATCGCTGAGCCACGGTCCATTGCGCCCCTTTGGCGGCTTCGTCCATCTGCGGATAATAGCCTCCGCTGAACTCCACCTGCATCTCCTTAGGCAGCACGAGGGTCAGAGCCATGTCGGAGTACCGCTGTACGAAGCTTTGGCTTTCTGGGGGCCGCTTGAGCGTGACATATAACGTCTGGTCAACCGTTCGCGTGGAGAGCACGTCCGTTTGGTCCAGCCGCGGCACATCCATGCCGGTTTTAGCCGTCAAGCGGTACTGCCCGAACAGATTCAGCTCCCTGGCCGGGCTCGACTCCACCCGCAAAGGGCGGCTATACCCGGACTCATTGCGCACAACGATCCGGTTGACCGACGAGGGAATGTCCTGCTTCACTGCCGGCAAATCGACCGTCGACTCCACCGCGCCTACAGCGAAGCGGATTTCCTGCATAACTCCCGTAGAGGTCAGTCCGACCAATGCCAGGCACACCATACCGAGCAGCCCGACGAACAAAATGCTGAACACATCGTATTTGATGACCGCCTGCTCGCGCCGGAGGAAGGTGTACAGCAAGATTTCCAGCCCCAGCAGCACGAACACGATCGGCCACCACAGCAAAAGCGATTCGGTCGCTTGCGTCCCCGTCCATTCGGTCAGCAGCAGGATCACCCCGACCAGGATGAGCGAAAACGCCATCGAGAACGTCCCCACCCGCCATTGTCTTGTCATTGTCCGTCTTCCTCCTTCGTGGAGCTGATGCGGCTTTCGAGCCGGTTGGCCGGCCGTTTGCTGCCGGTGAGCAGCTTGAGCCCAATGGCGATCAGCGCGATCGATACGAGCGAAGCCTGAAAATACGCCTGAAAATAGTACCGCACCCGCCAATCCGGGAACACTTGCTGGAACAGCCCGAACAGCACGCTGTCCGCCAAGTGGTAGCCGCCGACGAGCAGCAGGCCGGCCCCGAGCCATTTGTGATGATGCATCAGCCAGTCGACGACCGGTATATCCGCAAGCGGCGCCTCATTCCGCTGGTACCGGGAAATGGACTGCAAGGCGTCGAAGAAGCTGAAAAACCAAATGATCGGGATCAAGAACAAAAACAAACTCAGCCGCAGCGTGTCGAGCACATAGATTGAGATCAGGAAAAACGCCATCAGCTGCAAGCCGCGTCGCTGCAGACCGAGATACATGTGGCCGGCGCCGGGGAACATGGCGAGCAGGGTGGCTAGCACTTTGCTTTTTCGGCCTGTTTCCCGGAATTGCTCGAAATCCTCCAGTACCGTCTTGTCAACGAGTACTTCGCCTTGATGCTTACGATGTGACAACTGGATCGAGTCGAACATACTGTAGAACCAGATGATCGGCAGGGCGATCAGGAAGACGAGAAACCCATCGATCCGAGTCAATATCGAGACGAAGATAACCATGCTGCCCATTCCGAAAAAGCCGATCAAAAACGTCAAACCTCGCTGCATAAGCCCCAGGTGGAAATGGCCCAATCCCGGGATGAACGACAGCAGGATGGTGGTGAATCTATCGTCTTTTGGCAAATCGGATGGAGGCGGATAGTAGTAGGAGGGAGCCGCCCCTTCTGCGGGAGCCGGTCCGGTGTGATACGGTACAGGTCCGCTTGCAGTATACATGGGCAGCTGGCGATGTCCGCCTGCTACGAGGAAGATCAGCATGTCGATGCCGCTAATCCCCCACAGAGGCACAATGAACAGGAGTCCGATCGGAGCCTCATGGGTAGCAAGCGCCACGAATACCGACAAAAAGAAGATGACCAGCGACCCCACTCCGTATATAGCCGCTCTAACGTGACGCCCCATGTACAAGTGCCCAAGGCCCGGAACGAGGGACAGCAGCAGGCCGATCCATGCGCTTTTTAATCTCATTGGGGTGAATCTCCTTTCTCATGTCGCAAATCAGGTAATTTCTCGAAAAAGGAAAACGTTCCGTTCATGATGCGTTCGGATACGGATTCCGGTTTGGTAGAGGCGGACGCCTCGGAAAAATGCTTCGATTGCATCAGCAGCTGTTGGAAGACGCCCGACCACATCAGCACGAGCGTAATCGAGGCCGCCGCCGTAAAGTGGAACCACGTGGACTGGAACCAGCGGCCGGTGCGTGGTTCGGGTCGGCTGTGGCGCTTGTCTGGGACAGATGACTGGGAAGCCGAGAGTGCTGGGAGTGCTGGCATTGCCGGCAGCGCGAGCAGGACCTCATCCGTGAAGGTCGGAGGTAGAGGAGGAGCTACAGCTGCGGCTGCGAATAAAGATTCGGTGTCGACAGCGGTATCGGCATCGGCATCGGTGCCGATTGCTTCACCTAACACGCATCGGGTATATACCGCCAAACACATGTCGCATACGTACAAATGCGCCTCCATTTGCTCCGTCAGCTCGGAAGGCAGCCGCCCCTGCGAGTAATCGCTCCATTGCCTGGCTTCATAATGATTCGCGTTCATGTTCAAGTTCAACTGAAATCCTCCTCCTTCCAATGCTGACGGATCCAATGTTTGGCGCGGTATAGCTTCGATTCCACCGTTTTGAGCTGCAGCCCTTGTTCGGCCGCAATCTCGTGGTACGTCTGGCCTCGGATATAGTAAGCGTCGACGACGGATCGGTAGCCTTCGGGCATTTCGTCCATCAGCCTGCGGATCGTTTGTTTCGTTTCCAGCTGCATGTACCGGGCTTCGACCTCATTCACAGGCGGTAGTTGCCGCTGCGGGGGATGGGCTTCCATTTCGGCGGAGAGTTCCTCGCGGTCGCGACTGCGTTCCCTTTGGCGTTTCACGTCGATCGCCCTATTGACGGCTATGCGGGAAATCCAGGTCGTCAGCCCCTGCTGCCGATATTGCGGGAGGGAGAGGTACACTTTGACGAATACGTCCTGCGCCGTTTCTTCCGCATCCTTCGCATGCCGCAGCACGGAATAGACCAACTGGTGCACATGCGTTTTATAGGCGTCGACGATGAGTCGGAACGCTTCTTTGTCACCGGCCAGCACTTGCCGGATAATGGCTTCCTCGTTCTCTTGGATGTCCTCCCCCTCCTTCCTATTTAATAGACGAATCGCATCCGCTCGAACCCTGCAGGACGGGATGAAATTTTTTCGGAGCGACGGGCCATACTGATTGCTGGAGCTCAACTCTATATTCTATCAGGAAAAAGTTACATTTAGGGGCTGTGGCAGTATTTGCATCGGCTGTATTTACACTGACCCCGGTATCGTTTAATCTGGAAATAGAGTCAACCAAAGCCGAAAACTGACATTATAGAAGAGTGGTGCAAGGGATGCTTAACGGAGGATTGGTAGCGCTTAGAGCGGTGCTGGATCAATTGAAGCCGTCGGAACGCAAAGCGGCGGAGTACATTCTGGACAACTCTAAGGACGTCGTGAAATTTTCCGTGCAGAAGCTGGCGGAGCTGAGCGGGGTGTCGGAGGCGACAATCATCAGGCTGTGCAAATCTCTGAATATGACGGGCTATCAGGATTTGAAGCTGCGCATAGCGGGGGACCTGACATCGAACACCGCCTCGAGCGGTACGTATGAAGAGATCAAGATGGGCGGCTCAGTCGAGTCCATTGTCCAAGCGGTGAGCAACAATAACAAGCAATCGATTCAGGACACCGTATCCGTGCTATCGGTGGTTGAAGTCGAACGGGCGGCGGTCGCTCTGATCCAGGCCCGCAAAATCGATCTGTACGGTGTCGGGGCTTCGGCCGTCATCGCCGAGGACATCTATCAGAAATTTAGCCGCATTAATTGGTGGGTACGGGCTTATCCGGATTTTCACGGGCAGCTGACGTCGGCGGTCAATTTGACCGATCAGGACGTGGCGTTCGGCATTTCCTACTCGGGGCAGACAGAGGATATTATCCAATCGCTGACCGAGGCCAAGAAGCAAGGCGCGACGATCATCAGCCTGACGAAGTTCGGCACGAACCCGGTCGCGGAGCTGGCCGACATTCGGCTGTTCACGAGCTCGGTGGAGCAAAGCATCCGCAGCGGCGCCATGGCTTCCCGGATCGCGCAGCTGAACGTGGTCGACATCCTGTTCATCACCATCGCGAGCCGGCAGCAGGACAAAGTCATCCCGATGCTCGAGAACACGCGCCTAGGCGTAAGCCGGACGAAGCGGGGCTAACGACGGCGGGCAACGCGAACAAGTATCCATTCGGCAAACATCCCGGATCCCTCGTTAGGGACCCGGGATGTTTTTGTGAGCGCTTCTTGGACTTACTGGATGAGCTCTTTGTAAGACCAGGCGTGATACTTTGTCCGTAGTCCCGCTCGCGGACGCTAGCACAAGGGGTCATCCAGAGGCAAGATTGCCGAGGGATGACCTTTTTCCACCCCGCCCGCCATCCAGAATTTTGCCGGACAATTGTCCGGCAAACTAACAATTTGGCTCGTCTGTGATCGAGTACTAGGGGATAGACGAAAGCCAAATTTAGAGCGCGGAGGAATTAGTCCATGAACTCGGGACAGGTAAAGCATAGTATTAATAAGGGTTGAGTAGGAGTTTGTCCTGCTTCGCACAGATCAAACGAATCTGAATAGGGGGGAAATGAATGACCCATAATCGGATACAACTCGCTGTTTTTTGTCCGGAAGCCTATATGGACTCCAGTCAGGGAGAGGCGGTTCACGCTCTGCTGTCCAAGCTGAGCGATCAATATGAATGCCATCTCTTTGTGGAAACGGCAAATAGTTCTGAGCAGGAGCGGTCGAACGGATTCGGCTTGCCTCTTGTTCATCATCCGGAATTTTTGGCCAGATCGGACGCCTATTCCGTGATCCTATATGTGCTTTCTTCTTGCGAGCCTCATCTTTATATGCTGCCTTATATGAGGCGTTTCCCCGGTGTCGCCGTTGTTCTGAAGCTGGATCAGTCCGGCCGAATCCCGGGGTGGGAAGCCGCGCTGCAGGGTTCCAAATCGGTCCTTGTCGACAACGAAGACGCCTTGAAGCTCCTCAGTCGGCAAGGCTGCCATTTTGTAGTCCGTTGTCCGAAGCCTGCCAAGCTTTCCTTGATGATCTCTTTAGTCGTGGATAAGCCGTTCGACTTTATCAGTTATGGCCATACGCTGGAAACTTGCGCTTACAAGCCCGTCTTCCGTTCCATCCGGAAGCTGGTGGATACGGGCTGCGCTCATATTCGCTACTCCATAATCGGGGACTACAATACCGAGCTTATGGAGCAGCACAAGTCTCTTGTTCGGAAACTCCGTTTGGAAGATTACGTTCATTTCCTTCCAGGGTCCTGTGACACGCCGGAGGTTCAAAGACGGATCGCCTTTTGCGATGCCTGCCTATTCCTCCATAAGCCTGAGCCGGGCGAGTTCTCGGATACCGTCCTTACAATGCTGGGACACGGGAAGCCGACTCTTGTTGCCGCCTTCGGAGCTTATCAATATTTGCCCGATCATGCGGTCTGCAAGCTTAATCCGGACGATCAGATGAGGCATAGACTGTTCGAAGCTATGCTAGCCCTTTATCGCGATAAAGAGAAACGCAGGCTTCTTAGCAAACAAGCGAGAGCTTACGTTTCCGAACATCACACGATCTCCTCGTTCGTTGAAAAGATACGGGAACAAATCGAGTATGCGCTGCATGGTTCGAAGCAACGCTCCGTAAGGGAGGAGGTCGCCCTTGTGTCCTTCATTCCAAATCTTGTGGAGCGTCCCCAGACTAAACTTACTCTAGTTCTTCAGCCAAATCGATTTACCAATCTAATGGACGGTGGGAAAACAGGGGCTTACTTCTCCTTTAATCTTGTAGAGATTCCGGAACACGCCGTCATTGAGAGGGCCGTTCTGCATATTTCGTCCCTCACAAGGAGATTCCGAGTGTACGGCATCCGAAAGCCGTGGAGCGAGCGCGGCGCTTCGTCCAGCAAGCCTCAAATCCAATCGGCGACCCTCCACAAGCAAAATCAGAGCGGAGCATTAAAGCTGGTCCGGTTTACTTGGGAATGCACCGGACTGGTCAAGAGGTGGCGGCAGGCTCAACTGGACAATCACGGACTGTTCGTGCCTTCCGTACCCAAAGGGAGAAAGCCAAAACTATATGTGGAACTACACCAAGCATAGAGAGCGGGGAGGTAGAATTGAAAAGGACGATTGTAACCGGCGCAGCCGGATTCCTCGGATCTCATTTGTGCAAGCAACTGCTTCATCTGGGGTGCGAGGTTGTAGGACTGGATAACTTGTCCACCGGAAGGATGGAGAATGTAGCCGATTTGGAAGGGGTAGGCGCATTCCGATTTTTACTATGCGACATCGCTGATGCGGCCGTTCTGAATTTGGAGGAAACGGAAGGAGCCCACGAAATTTATCATCTGGCTTCGCCTGCTTCCCCAAAATTTTATCGGGAAATGCCGCTTCAAACGATTGCCGCTAACACCGTAGGAACGAGGCATATGTTGGAGCTGGCGAATAAACATAAGGCGAAGCTTGTTTATACCAGCACGAGTGAAGCCTATGGCGACCCGAAGGTGCATCCTCAACACGAGTCGTATCGCGGCAGTGTTCATACATGGGGACCCCGAGCCTGTTATGACGAGAGCAAGCGGCTTGGCGAGACCATCTGCTACGAATACTTCAAACGGTTTCAAGTGGAGGTGAAAGTGGCCCGACTCTTCAACACCTACTCGGCGGGGCTCAGGAATGACGACGGTCGGGTCATCTCCAATTTCGTCAATCAGGCCATAGAGGGTGAAGCAATAACCGTGTACGGAGACGGTTCTCAAACCCGTTCGTTCTGCTATGTGGACGACACGATCCGCGGACTGATCCGTATGATGGAAGCCGACAATGCGACGGGAGAGATTATTAATATCGGCAACCCAGTCGAGCATTCGGTACTAGAGGTGGCTAAGCTAGTGAAACGATTGGCTGAGTCTTCGAGCGCGATTACGTTTCTGCCTCTTCCTGAAGATGATCCTAAGGTAAGGAGTCCGGTCATTGAGAAAGCAGAGTTTCTATTGGGCTGGAGGCCGGAGATCGACCTTGTAGAGGGACTTACCCGTACCATTGAAGCGTATCGAAACGATCACAAAAAATAATAAAGCCCTCTGTCTCTCCGCTGAACCGGTCGTACGGTGTTGGGAGGCAGAGGGCTTGTCGTTCAATCCTTCTAATCCTGCTTGATCCGGGGATGAACGGAGGCTAGGCTAAGCAGCCGCTGCAGGTCACGAATGTTAATGGTCATGTCCGGTCGGGTGTCCTTTAACTTGGAATGCTCAGGAGGACGGGCTCCTTCACCCATCAAGTAATAATGCCGAAGGCCCATAATACTGCTCAGGATCGGGAAATGCCGGCCAACGTACTGCGGTGAAAACAGCTCGATGACTTTCGTCCCGGGCTTGCAGAAGATCAAATTCGTAAAGGCGGAGCCATGCGGGCCGGCAATCACTTTGGCGCTGGAGAAGATTTCGATTTGTGTGGCCATGGAGAGCTGTTCCGGCGAGATGAGCTTGAAGCCGTACTCGGACATCAGCCTCATGACCTCGACTTCGTTCGTAACCCTTCTTCTCCGCGTGCCCGCTCGGCTGAGATAGATCCGCTCATAGCCTTTGACAGGCTTCGGATCGTAAGCCTTTAACAGCTCGTTCCGGACGAATTTGACGGAGTAAGGCGGACGACAGCTGCGTCTCCCGAAATACGGAACGATTAAATTAGCCGCCTTCATATGCATGGTTTCGCTGCTAGCTTCGATCTTGCGGCCGGGCACGCCCAATGCTTTCAAGGATTCATACTGGAGAGGAAACGTTTTCAGTCCGTTAAGCACATATTTATCAACCCGAAGCCCGCATTTGTGCATAAGCAGCAGACAAGGAAGCACATCCAGCATCCAATGGTAATAGTTTCCGGCAACGTCATGCGTCAATAAGGCCACATGCTTCGCGTATGTCGGAAGAGCAGGGGAAGGCTCGGCGGCAGCCGGTTGCCCGTTTTTTTTCTTCTGCGGATTGTCCAGAGGTTTGCCGTCAGCATCGACTATGCAAGAGCCGGAGCCGTAAACCCTCCCTCCCGGCACTACCATGACTTCCCCCACTCGTTGGTCTGCACGCCCCTCCATCTCGCGGAACATCCAGTGGAGGGGGTGCTCCACTCCTGTAGGCGCTTTGAGCACAACAGGCTCCTCCTTAAATCGAGGCGTTAAAACATTCATCCGGCACCCTCCTTATTCGCGCGATGCAGCTCCGCCAGCTCTAACAGTCGATCCAGGTCGTTCAGATTAACGGTAATCGATTCGAACCGGTTGTTCGGATACAACGGGTCTGTGTGACGAGCGCCAGCGCCGATTAAATAATAGTAATCCAACTGGTAGTGGCTGGAGATCACCCAGTAGTATTTCTTCACATAGTCGGGGCTGAACAGCTCGATCACTTTCGTACCGGGCCTCGCGAATATAAGATTGGTCAGAGCTGCGCCGTGAGGCGCCAGGATGACGTCGGCGGAGCGGAACAAATGAATTTGTTCCTTTAGGGACATGGTTTCCAACCGGACAGTGTGAAAGCCATAGGGGGCAAGCCGCTTCATTACGGCCGCTTCATTCGTCACTTTTCTCTTGGAGGCGCCCTCCCGACTAATGTAGATTCGAGTTTTCGGCGTGCCGTCTTGAACGGACGCTTCAGCGGCCGCGAGCAGCTCGTTTCTCACAAAGTCGCATGACCATTTCGGATAAAACTCTTTATAGGAAACACGGGAGGTGACGATCAGCTTCTGTGCTTGAAGGTGCAGCTTGCGGGTAGATACGACTATTTTCTCTTTGGGGACTCCGAGCATGTGCATGCTTTCCAGATAGGGATAGCTGCTCTGGGGACTGATCACATACTTGTCGATCGGCAGACGGAGCTCGCGCAGCAATAAGATGCGGGGAAGCACGTCCAGCATCCAGTGGAAATAATTCTTAATGAACTTAAAGGTTAATACCGCTGTTGTTCCCCCGGTGTACGAAACTCGCGGCAAGATGTCCGGTGTTTCTGAGCTCCGCTGTACGGAAACATCTTTCAGCAGCTTATGATCGGAGGTCATAATAATCCCTCGCCTGCCGAATAGCCGGCCATCCTCGATTACGGCCGCAAACGGTGGGAGAGGGTAATGGGGTCCAGCCGTTTGAAAACACCAGTGAAGCTGGGTGTCGATCGTTTTCGGAGCCATGATCGTTTCGCTTTCAGCAAACGGAAGCTCCAGATAGCGATTATTCAAGCAGCCGCCTTCAAAAGCGTGTTGGTTCAGCCATTCTTTTACCGTATGATGGTTCTCGGCTGAAGGAATTTGCCTGAGTGGTCCCGTCAAAGCTTCATCACCGCCAGTGAGTGTGTCATTATGCAGGAATAGTTCATTGTATGGTGTCAAGCGGCAACGGACCCGGCTTTGCTTGAAATTGGATAGATGTCCTTATCGGGCGGGACACGAGCAACATATGATAAGTAAGCCTTTACTCGACAAGAACAAGCGTGGTGGGTTCATGAACATCCTACTGGATGGAATGTTCTACAGCGGACATGGATTCGCTGAGGGCAATCGGATCTTGTTGAAAATTTTGAAGGAAGCAGGTCATCGGGTGCGTATCCGCGCAAGGGATCGTCAGGACACAAACCTAGCGCTTTCTCCTGCCGAGGTGGAGTACATTGCCTCATGCGAGCATACGGAGTTGGCGAGCAACGATCTATATCTGTGCTATTGGGTGCTTGACCGCGTTCAGCTCCAGCCTGACTTCCGGATCAATGTTACTAGAACGACGTTCGAAACCGACCGGGTGCCGGAAGCGTGGGTTCCCGTATTGAACCAATTCGACGAGGTATGGGTGCCATGCCAGTTTAACTTAGCGACGTTTGCTTCTTCCGGCGTGACCGTTCCCTTAGTCAAAATGCCAAATTTCTTTCAATTCGATCTTTATGATGTGAACGGAGCCAAGCTGCAGCTTCCCATTGCCCAGAGCTTTACGTTTCTATCCGTCTTCGATATGCAGCTAAGGAAGGGCTACGATCTCCTGATTGAAGCGTTCTTGAACGAATTCTCCAGCTCGGAGGATGCTGCACTAGTGCTTAAGATACGTGAGAGTCATCATGTCGAACGACTGGAAGCACTAATTGAAAAGCATAACAAAGCCAAAGAAACGAAACCGCCGGTTTATATTCTGAGTCAGCTGTTATCTACAACGGATATGTTAGGCTTGTACCGGGCTTGCAGCGCCTTTGTTCTGCCCACGCGCGGCGAGGGCTGGGGAAGGCCGTTCTTCGAAGCGATGCTGATGGAGATGCCGGTGATCGGCACCAATTGGAGCGGTCAAACGGAGTTTATGAACGAGGGCAATTCTTATCTGGTGGAGCTGAATCGGCTGGAGTATATCCATAACAGCGAATTTAAGCTGTTCGACGGACATTATTGGGCGGAGCCCTCGGTCGAGCATCTGCAGGCGCAGATGAGGCGAGTTTACGAGAATCCTCAGGAAGCTAAAGCCAAGGGCCGTATAGCGCGCGCCGAGCTTATGGAGGCTTACGACGGGAAGCTGAAGGATTTGGTCTTGAGGGAGCTGGGAAAATTCGGTTGAGATGACTTTCCATGTAAAGGCGGGAGAGTAGTGAACATTTTGCTGGAGGGCATCTTTTACAACGGCCACGGTCTCGCGGAAGGGAACCGCATTTTGTTGAGAATGCTTGATCGGGCCGGCCTCCGGGTCCGCATCGTCGCAAGAGACGCTTCCGATAAATTCAAGGTGCTCGATTCGGAAGAAATCGGCTATATTTCCTCTTTTGAGCATACAAGACTAGCGAAGCACGACCTTTATTTATTCAACTGGGTCGGCACTTACGCTAAATATCGTCCTGACTTCAAAATCAACATCGCCAGGACAACGTTCGAAACCGACCGGATTCCGGGATCCTGGGTACCAGAGCTCAACAAGTTCAACGAGGTATGGGTTCAGAGCAGCTTTAACCGGCAGTCCTTCTTGGCATCCGGGGTGTCTGTCCCGCTAAGGCTGATTCCCAATTTCTTCGACATGAACCGTTATCAGCCGACCGGCGCCAACTTGCAGCTGCCTGTTGTAGAAAGCTTCCTTTTCCTATCCGTTTTTGATCTGAAGGACCGCAAAGGCTACGATGTGCTGCTGAACGCATTCCTGACGGAATTCAGCCGTCAAGACGATACGGCGCTGGTCATCAAGCTGAGAGACAACGACCGGAGGGAAAAAATAGAAGCGATTATCGCCGCTCATCCCAAGCCGGATGCGAAGAAACCTCGCATCTACCTAATCGACCAAATGCTGTCGCAAGAGGAGCTTCTTGGTTTGTACCGGTCCTGCCATGCTTTCGTGCTCCCTACCAGAGGCGAAGGGTGGGGGAGACCCTTCTTTGAAGCGATGCTGATGGAGCTGCCTTGTATCGGGACCAATTGGAGCGGGCAGACGGATTTTATGCATGAGGATAATTCCTATCTGATTGCTGTGGATGAAATCAAACGAATCGAAAACAACGAAAACGAATTGTTCATCGACCACCACTGGGCGGAGCCGTCCAAGCAGGATCTTCAGAGGAAGATGAGAAGGGTCAGAGAACGGGAAAACGAAGCTAAACATAAGGCGAGGAACGCCAGAGTCGAGCTGCTCCATAAATACAGCATGGAGCAAACGGCCGGTAAAGTTCTACAGGAGATAACAAAATACAACAGGAAGCATTCGGGAGGCGACCAATGAGATGCCGGGCAGCCTGGGGAAAATGAAGGTTTCGGTAATCGGACTCGGATATGTCGGCTGCGTCACAGCCGCGTGTCTGGCCAAGATGGGGCATTCCGTGATTGGAGTCGATGTGAATCCCGGCAAGGTGGAGCAGATCAACAGGGGGAAGCCTACCATTGTTGAGGAAGGAATTGCTCTGTTGGTCGAGGAGCAGCACCTCGCCGGGCGATTGTCGGCAACCGAGAGCATACGGACGGCTGTCGAACATGCGGACTGCATCATTATATGCGTAGGCACTCCTTCGGATAAGTACGGCAACGTCAGCCTGACCTCCATCTGGAACGTAGCCGAAGAAGTAGGAGAAGCGTTAAGAGGACGGGAGAAATTTCTGACTTTGATAATCCGGTCGACTGTCCCCCCAGGTACGTGCAGAGAGATGGAGCAAATTCTGGCTCGAAGCGGGTTGATGCCAGATCGCGATTTCGCCGTAGTAAGCAATCCGGAGTTTCTTAGAGAAGGCACTAGCATAAAGGACTATTTCAACCCTCCCTATACGTTGATAGGCACACGCAACGAGACAGCCATAAGTGTAGTCAGGGCCGTCTATGCGGACATAAGCGCACCTGTCCTTACGGTCGAGAGAGAAGCGGCGGAAATCATGAAGTATGTGAATAATTCCTTTCATGCGCTCAAGGTCGTGTTTGCCAATGAGATCGGGGCGGTCTGTCATGAATTCGGCATAGATCCCCACAGGGTAATGGACATTTTTTGCCAAGACCAGCGCCTGAATATCTCTTCGGCTTACCTGAAGCCGGGGTTCGCCTATGGCGGCTCTTGCCTGCCGAAAGACCTGAGAGCGTTGAACGGATTGGCCCGTTCCCGCCATATCGAGGTGCCAGTCCTATCCAGTATAGAGCAGAGCAATGCCGAGCATCTCGATAGAGCGTTTCGAATGATTGAGGAAACGGGTGTTCGCCGGATCGGTGTGCTCGGTCTGGCATTTAAGGAGGGAACCGACGATCTTCGGGAAAGTCCTGTCGTATGTTTGCTGGAACGGCTGGTCGGCAGGGGATACGAGGTTAAAATTTATGATCGGTTTGTGCTGTCTTCCAATCTCATGGGGGCGAACAAATCCTATATGGAAGCGACCGTGCCGCATTTATTGAAATGGATCGTTCATAATCGGTTGGAGCTGAAGGAATTCGCCGAGTTGATCGTGGTGGCACAGAACAGCGAGGAGCATCGCCAGTTTGCTATGGAGTGCTTGGACTCTACAAAAGTAATCGATCTGGTCCGCATCATCGATCCAGCACCCGACTCCAGTCGGTATCAAGGACTGATTTGGTAAGAGGCTGGCAAGTGATCTTGTACAGGAATTGAAAATATGGAGGTGTACCGGATGTCCGTCGTCGTCATTACAGGGTCGGCCGGAATGATCGGCTCGGAAGCCGCTGAATTTTATGGCAGGTTGGGATACAAGGTCGTTGGGATCGACAATAACATGCGTCAACGGTTTTTCGGTCCGGAAGGCACCACCGAGTGGAATCTGGAGAAGCTAAAAGGGAAGCTGGGCGATCGTTATGAGCATTTCGATGCGGATATTCGTGATTTGCAGCAGCTAGAACTCCTATTTCAAAGCTATCGAGAGCACATCGAGCTCATCATCCATACAGCGGCACAGCCGTCGCACGATTGGGCGGCCAAGGATCCGTTTACCGATTTCCATGTCAATGCAAGCGGCACTTTGAATCTGCTTCAGCTTACCCGCCAATATTGTTCAGAGGCTGTTTTTATTTTTACTTCCACCAATAAAGTATATGGGGACCGGCCTAACTCGTTGCCGTTCATAGAGCAAGAGAGCCGATGGGAGCTGGAGGCCGGCCATCCTTACTATAATGGGATTAACGAGGATTTAAGCGTGGATCAAAGCCTGCACTCTCTATTCGGAGCATCCAAGCTTGCAGCGGATGTTCTGGTACAAGAGTACGGACGTTATTTTCAGATGAAAACCGTTTGTTTTCGCGGAGGGGTGCTGAGCGGATCGAAGCAATCCGGGGTCCGGCAACACGGCTTTCTCAATTATTTGATGAAATGCGCAATGACCGGCGAAGCGTACACCGTGTTCGGGTATCAAGGCAAGCAAGTAAGAGACATTATCCACTCCAGCGATGTGATAGCCGCGTTTCATGCCTTCTTTCTCAAGCCGAGACGGGGCGGAGTCGTCTACAACCTGGGAGGCGGGCGGGAATCCAGTTTGTCCGTGCTCGAAGCGATTGAGCTGGCCCAGCAAATAACCGGCAATCGAATGGCATACGGGTATAGTGAAGCCGCCAGAACCGGGGACCACATCTGGTACATTACAGATATGGCGAAATTCAAGGAGCATTACCCGGAATGGCGGCTTCAAATGAGGGTCCAGCAAGTTATGGAGCACATTTTCATAGACAATAAGGATCGGTGGGCTTAGCGAACGGCGACACTAGAATTTATAGTTCCATATCTTGAATAAAGTGGAATTCCATTCTAGGCCTCGAGTCATTAGCATATCCAGTATTTCGTCGGCATGGCCGTCGTTGAGCACGATAAATGCGTCAAGCTGCTTGTTGTCATATAGCGACAAAGCGCGGGATAGAGCAATGCGGTTCGTGTTGGAGACAAACTCGGAGGGGACGGATGCTCCGAGTTTTTTTATTGCCTGCTCCGTGAAAAAGTCGCGTCCCTTCTTCGACCCGATCAGCGCAAGCTTAGGATTGCGATGCAGCGTGCTTCGCAGCGATTTTTCAATATGCGTGTAAGAGCTATGCATCAGTTCCCGAATCGTTCCGCTCGGATCTTTCTTGCCTAGAGTGTCGCTCTCAATTCGGTAATAATACAGCACCTTCGGGAGTTTGCGGATGGGGGAGAGCTCGAAGAGCCGCAGCCACAGGTCGTAGTCATAGCTGATTCTGTATATCGGATTATAGCCGCCTACCTTCTGGAAAGCCGCTTTGGAGAACAGAACGCTGCCGTGGCACAAGTAGCAGGAAAACAATCGATACTCGTAAATTTGGGCTTTCCCGTGCCGCTTGTTGTAATAACGCTCCTCTGCCTTAAGCTGACGGCTTGAAGTGACTCCCCGCAGGCCAGGAATGCATTGGACGAGGGAGCTGACCCCAATTGCACCCGGGTGGTTCAACATATACTTGGCTTGATCGGCAAGACGGGTCGGAGCGCTTAGATCGTCGCTGTCATGTATAGCGATCCAATCGCCCCTGGCCGCCGCAATGCCTTGATTGAGACAAGCTGCAGCCCCCTGATTGCTGCGGCAATGGAGAATTCTGACCCGGCTGTCTTGAATCGAGTCCAACAGCTGCTTCGTTCGATCCGTAGAGCCGTCATTGACGATCACGACTTCGAAATTCTTATAGTTCTGAGCCAGGAGGTGTTGGACTGCTTCCATAACGTAAGTCTCGCCGTTGTATACTGCCATCACGACCGAAATAAACATCGCTGATCTCCTCCTGAAAACTAGAAACGGATGAGCTTCTTCAGGATTGCTGTGAGCTCCGGATAATAGCCCGATTGCTCCATCGCCTCCAGCTCGGACTGGAACCCTTTCATCCAGTCCGGATCGTCGGACAAGCCGGATTGATCGAGCAGGCCGGTTATAGGCTTGTTGCCGATCAACAGCGTCAGGATCAGATCGAACAGCTGCAAGAAGCAGGATTCGATATAACCTTGCCTGCCGGACTTGCTCCGCATCCACTTTTTATACTCGACGATTAGAGCATTGGCTTCCAGCAACGAGGTGCCGATCCAACATAACGATTGTACGCCTACATCAAATTGTTGATGAAGCCTATAGAAAATTTGATAATTCACCAACTGATCCTTCCGTTGACTGGACAGGCTGCGCGGATGCTCTTGGTGATAAACCTTGACGTCAGGATGATCAACAATTTCGGCGCCTTGCTTATACACCCGGTAGCCGAACTCCCAATCCTCGCAGCCCCACCCCTTGAAGCCGGTATAGAAAGGTCCCGCTTGGTCGAGCGTGCTTCTCTTGATTGAAATACAGTGCGTAATGACGAAAATATAAGGCATATGGAAGCCTTTGTAGCCGCTGCCGAAGCGTTGGATCAGATCTTTGAAGAAGGGCGAGTGAAAGGACAATTGCTTATACTTCAACAAGCGGATGTCCTCCTTGGAGAACAGCTGCTTTTTCTGCTTGCTGTCCATAATCGCATCGACGGGAATGGCGCCGAACTTGTTCTTTTCTTTTAGCCTTTGAATTCGTTTCATCTGGTGCTTATTATAAGGAGGCTCCATAACCGTGAATGTGCCGTAGTGGCTGAGGCAGCCCGTCACCACCAGTTTTTCTTTGTTTTCATGAAGCTTGACGTGCTGTTCGACATATTCGGGGTCTAGGATCATTTCACTGTCGATGATGACGAGCAGACTTCCCCTTGAAGCTCGGACACCGATATTTTTAGCTTCCGATCTTCCGACGTTGTGTTCGCAGCGAATATAGGAGAAGGAGTAGGGAGGCTTGTATTCGGACAACTCAGGGGTTCGATCTTTAGAGGCATCATCCACTAGAATAACTTCCATTTTGCCGAGATCATAGGTTTGATTTTCCAAAGCATATAATGACAGCAGGTTATATGGGTATTTGTTATAGGCAATCATGATGATGCTTACTACCGGTCGCATGACGGCGTCTCCTTTCTTTGCCGGACAAAGGCTGTCGTTCCATTCGGATTCACGGCGCTCCCGCCTTTCGAATATCCAGACAAGCCCGCAAAGCCAAGCTGTCCGGGAGCTCGACATCGTTATAGCGGACTGCCTGCCCAGGTTCGATTGCCCGGGTGATAACCGCTTGGCAGAGCAGTCCGATAGGCACATGATCGGGATCGGCGGCCCTCTCTATGGCGATTCCCCGGAAATCGAAGCTTCCGATCGCTTTTTCTACATGTGTGCCGGCTGGTATCACTCTTTTGGCAATTGCCGCTACGCTGATGGATGGGGAAGTCGAATTGTTCAGCAGAATGCCTCCGCCGTTAAGCACGCGCCGAATCGTTTTCAAGATTTCCAGGTGGCACAAATGATAGTTTTGCAGCAAGGTGTAGTGAGGTCCTTTACCAAGCTTGAAATAAGACAAGGCCTCTTGCTGACGAGAGTCGTGCCCAGCCGTAATGAAGATACCCGGGGGAGCTTTCGGAGCTAATAAGTAATCGCTTAGAGGGCGGCCAAGCTTAGAGGCTTCCGCAGCGATTGCCGCTCCGCCGGCATGGACATCCTCCGCTTCCAGACCCAGTAGTCCCGCTTTTGCGATGCCCGCTCCTAGCCCGTTGGCTACCAGAGCTTGCTCGATCTGCACCTTGGTACCGTCCGTAAAGGCGGTAACCATTTGCAGGGAGATGCCGTTGCGTTTGCTCCAATACTGCATTTCTTCCAAGGTGGGGTTCAAATTCAAAAAGCCTTTAATATTGCCGTATACAAGCGGATGGAAGCCCATGGCCTCCACATTCTCCTTCAATGCCGCCAAACAGCCCGGCTGGTCGCCTTCCGCTTCAGTCAGGAACCCTCTGGAGGCCAAGTAGGAGCCCGTAGTAACCTGGACTTCCGCATTCATCGTAATGACCGGTAAAGCGGCTTCGAACGCTTGTGCAATCACTTCCGTAGCATGGAGGACGTCTCCGCTGCACTCTACAATCAGCTCCGAGCAGGAGAGGAATTGTTGAATGGAGGTGGTTAACCGTTCAGGCGCGGGGAATTCTTTGCAGTCGTCCGGATTTCGACGTGTAAGTACTTTGGCGACAATCAAATCAGGCTGGCTGTCCAAGGCCAGCAACAGCCCGCGTGCAATAAACCCGGTGCCGACAATTCCGACTTTCACTCGTGGTACCATCCATACCCCCCCAACGTGTTTATCGATCAAGACTTAGTGATACAGTCTATGAGTAGGGGAACCGTCTTGCATGTATGGATACCTATTTTGGTAAAGCGATAACTCGTATGGTATAGTGTGAAGGACAAATCGTGAGGAGGTGGCCGGATGGCTGGCCATTTTGAAAGATTGGGAATACGTGCGGAACTGCAGCGGAAGCTGAAGGAGCAGGGGGTCCATGAGCCGACGCCGGTGCAGGAAGAAGCGATTCCTTTGGTGCTGGACGGCAAAGATGTAATCGCACAGGCGCAGACCGGGACGGGGAAGACGCTTGCTTTTCTGCTGCCTATGCTGGAGCGGGTGGATCCGTCGCGGCCCTACATACAAGGATTGATCGTGACGCCGACGCGGGAGCTGGCGCTTCAGATTTCCAAAGAGCTGGAGCGGCTGGCGGATGTGGTCGGGATTCGGACTCTTTCGGCATATGGCGGGCAGGACTTAGATCGGCAGATGAAAAAGCTGGAGGGAGTGACCCATGTAGTCGTCGGGACGCCGGGGCGGCTGATGGATCATGTGCGCAGAGGGACGCTCGGCTTGTCCGGTGTGAAAATGCTGGTGCTCGACGAGGCTGATGAAATCATGCGAATGGGTTTTATGGACGACACGCAAACGCTGATCGCAGAGACGTCGGAGAAACGGCAGATGATGCTGTTCTCCGCTACAATGCCGCAGCAGGTTCGGGAGCTGGCCGCCAACTACATGCAGAAAGCGGCGGAAGTGAAGATCCGCAGCAAGCATGTAACGTTGGACGAAATCCGTCAGTCAATCGTCGAGACGACGGCTGAGGAGAAGCCGGACACGATGCTGAAGCTGTTGGAGCTGCATAAGCCGTATTTGGCGATTGTGTTTTGTCGGACCAAAAAGGGAGCGGCTGCGCTCAACAGGAAGTTGCAGGAAGGCGGCGTTGCGGCGGACGAGCTGCACGGCGATATGTCGCAGGCGAAGCGGGAGCTCGTCATGCGCCGCTTCCGCGAAGCGAAGCTGCAAGTGCTCGTGGCCACCGACGTGGCGGCGAGAGGTTTGGATATCGAAGGCGTAACGCATGTGTATAACTACGATATGCCGCATGACAAGGAAAGCTACATTCACCGGATCGGCCGAACTGGCCGGGCAGGGGAGACCGGCGTAGCCGTGCTGCTCGTCACGATCCGCGATCGGATCAGTGTGCTGCAGCTCGAGAAAGCGATCGGCAAGACGCTGGAGCGTCGCAATGCCGAGGGCGGCATCTTGCAGAGCGGCACGAAGCGGGCCGGCGCTGCGGCAGGCAAGCAAGCGGCTCCGCGCGCAGGCGCCGGCGGGCGCCGCGGCCGCGAGCGGGGC
>NZ_BIMA01000087.1 GCF_004000845.1 Paenibacillus koleovorans NBRC 103111 | reverse complement strand
CGGAGATACTCCTCTGCTACACTGCATATTCGCCCCATTTTTAGCATCCGTGATGCCGCCTAACTGCATCGGTGTATGTAGGCCGAATTGCCGAATTATGAGCGGCTTTTTCCAGACGGGGTGTGCGAAACCGGCTGAATATTTGTAAGGATGAAGCTCTCGACCCGGCTCCCGATTCTATGACTGCAGCATACACCATGTGGCAAGCTCACATGTCCATCTGGTTTGTTCAAAGCAATTGACTAACAAAAAAGCTTGCAGTACAATTTACTAAAATCGATATATCGAACTACGTTCGCATATACGAACAATGTAGGAGGTTTTCCTATGCAGCAATCCCGAGATCTGTTAAAATCACTCGGCTTTCTTGAGAAAGAAGCTTACGATTTGCCCGATTCTTCGAAACGTTTTCCCGACGGGGCTCAGTATCGAATTGAAATTCCAAGCGTAGAAGGTCCGGAGGCTTTGAAAGCGGTTATTGAAGAAGCCGATCGCTATGGCATAACGGTTCACCGTGTTTCCCAAGGAAGCGGCATTCAACTGCTGACGGATGAAGAAATTCATGAAATGGTAGAGATATGCGCCTCGCGAGGGATGGAATTAAGCTTATTCGTCGGGCCGAGAGGTTCATGGGATATCGGCGCCCAAGCGCTCACCCCGCAAGGAAAAGCAATTGGGCTACATCATGAGGGAATCGAACAGCTGGTCTATGCGATGGAGGACTTGCAAAGAGCCAATCGGTTAGGCGTTCGAGGCGCTCTAGTAGCCGATGAAGGATTAATGCTGCTAACTAAAGAGATGAAGAAACAAGGGTTGTTGGCTCCCGATTTCATCATTAAGGCTTCCGTCATGATGATGGCGGCGAACCCGGTATCCATGCGACTCGCTGAAGAGAACGGTGCGGATACTTACAATGTTCCGCCGGCTTTAACGTTGCCTAAGCTAGCATCCATGCGCCAGGCGGTTGACATCCCTCTAGATCTATATGTAGAAGCCCCGGACACGCTAGGCGGCTTTATTCGTCATTATGAAATCGCAGAAATCATTCGGATCCTCTCCCCCGTCTATATTAAATTCGGGCTGCGCAATCATCCGGATGTGTATCCGAGCGGCAAGCACCTGGAAGAGCTATCGATCAAATTATGTCGCGAACGCGTTCGTCGAGCATACCTGGGCATGAATCTATTCAAACAAAGCGGCGCTGAATATACGATGTCTTCCTTAGGCGCAGCAGGTCTCGGAATCCCCCAAATCACCACAAAATAGATGAGAGGATGTGAACCAGGATGACTTCGAACGAGCAATTCAAAACCTGCTTCAACTACATTGATGGCGAATGGCTTGCCTCTAGCAATAACCAAATCGAAACGAAATATAATCCATCCCACAAAAGTGAAATAGTCGGTGTTGTTCCCATGTCCGAACGGGAGGATTTACATAAAGCCATAGCTGCCGCTAACCAAGCCAAGCAGGGCTGGAGGAAGCTCACCGGTGCGACTAGAGGCGACTACTTGTTCAAGATTGCCGATCAATTACAGAATCGGTTGGAAGAAATAGCGGAGACGCTGAGCAAGGAAATGGGAAAGCCTCTTGCGGAGGCGAAAGGAGAAACCGGTAGAGCGATTGCCATTCTTCGTTATTATGCCGGAGAAGGGTTGCGCAAAACGGGTGACGTGATTCCTTCCACGGACGCAGAAGGATTTCTATTCACCACTCGCAGCCCCCTGGGCGTGGTCGGCGTGATCTCGCCATGGAATTTTCCGATCGCCATTCCCGTTTGGAAAATCGCCCCCGCGTTGATCTATGGCAACACTGTTATTCTTAAACCAGCCCAAGAAGCTTCTATAACGGCGACCCTTCTATTCGAGTGCATACATGCCGCGAACCTTCCGGCCGGCGTGGCCAATCTTGTGCTGGGCAAAGGCTCGATCATCGGCCAAGGACTGGCCGAGCATCCGGATGTGAATGCCATTACATTCACAGGCTCGAATGAAATCGGCAAACAGATCGGGTTAACCGCATTCGCTCGCGGGGCCAAGTATCAGCTGGAGATGGGCGGAAAAAACCCCATTATTATCGCAGAGGATGCCGACTTGGACCTTGCGGTTCAGGCCACGATATCCGGCGGGTTCCGTTCAACCGGACAGAAATGTACAGCTACCAGTCGCGTCATCGTTGTAGGTAAGGTCTACGAGGCCTTTAAGCAAAAGCTGATGGAGAAAGTGAAGGACATTCGCGTGGGGAACGCGATGTTGCCTTCAAGCTGGATGGGCCCAGTCGCAAATGCCAAGCAGTTGAACACCGTCCAATCGTATATTAAGCTAGGCCTTGAAGAAGGCGCTGAACTTCTGTATGGCGGCGAAGCTCCCTCCGACCCGGAATGTGAAAACGGTTATTATATTCAACCTACCATTTTCGATAAAGTAACGTCTCAGATGACCCTTTCTAAAGAGGAAATATTCGGGCCCGTCATCGGCCTCATTCAAGTGAACAGCCTGGAGGAAGCCATTCATACGGCCAACGATGTGGAATTCGGGCTGAGCGCCTCTATTTTCACAAAGGACATCGGCACGATGATGCGATTTATTCAGGACATGGACGCCGGATTGATTCGGGTGAATTCGGAGACGGCAGGCGTGGAGCTGCAAGCCCCGTTTGGCGGGATGAAACATTCCAGCTCTCATTCCAGGGAACAAGGCACCGCCGCCATCGAATTTTTCACATCCATCAAAACCGTTTTCGTAAAACCATAACCTCATTAAAGGAGAGAATCGACTATGAACAAGATCGGATTTATCGGACTGGGAACAATGGGCGCGCCTATGGTGAGGAACTTATTGAAGAAGGGCTATCAACTGACTGTCTACAACCGAAATACGGCAAAAACAAACGAGTTTCAAGGGCAATCGCAGGTTCAAGTAGCGGCTTCTCCGGCAGAAGTAGTTCAGCTCTCCGAGGTCGTGATTACGATGTTAGCCAATGATCAAGCGATCGAAGAAGTGTACTTCGGAAGCGAGGGGATCATGCAAGGAGTTACGAAAGAAGGCTCCCCTACGCGAATTGTGATAGACAGCAGCACCATATCCCCTGGGTTAAGCATGAGGATTGCCGCAACGCTTGCCGAGGCGAACGTCGATTTCCTGGATGCCCCGGTCACGGGAAGTGAGCCGCAAGCCATAGAGGGATCGCTTACTTTCTTAGTCGGCGGGAAGTCGGAAACCTTGGCGGCATGTACGGAGCTGCTGTTAGCCATGGGAAAAAAGACCGTTCACATGGGGAAAAGCGGCTCCGGCTCCAATGCCAAATTGGCTAACAATACGCTTGGCGCAATCAATTTATTGGCCGTTGCCGAAAGCATTAGGATGGTCCAGGAATCCGGGGGCGACCCTCTTTTGTTCTTAGAGGCGGTTGCCGGAGGCGGCGCAAGGAGCGGAATGGCCGAGATCAAAGGCCCCAAAATGCTGGAGCTGGATTTCAGCCCCAAATTCTCAGTAAAGCTGCAGCATAAGGACCTCGGCTTGGCCGTGCAATTGGTCAAAACGCTGGGACTGGAAACCCCGATGCTCCAAGCCGCGATTCGACAGTTCCAAGCCGCTCTCGAGCAAGGCTTTGCCGAGGAGGATGTCAGCGCCGTATACAAATTATACAAATGACGATCTGATTAGAGCTGGGAGTGATCCTCATGCAATTAAAGCTTGGGCAGGTAAAGCTTCCCGTGGTAGAAGAAATGAACCTGCCTCGTATGGTCCCCGTTAAGCAAACGTTCGCTTCTCGCGGGTTGCCGAGCTCCGCCTTGCCTGCACTGATTCGCGACCAATTCCATAGAGAAGAGATTCGACAAAAAGTCAAAGCCGGCATGCGAATCGCGATCGGCGTCGGAAGTCGGGGAATCGACAGCCTGTTGGACATTGTCCGCTGTACGGTTCAAGAGCTCAAACAGTTGGGAGCCCTCCCCTTCATCGTACCGGCTATGGGCAGTCATGGCGGAGGAACGGCTGCCGGGCAGCAGCATGTATTAGCCGAATACGGCATCACCGAGGAGAATGTCGGTGTACCGATCCGATCCTCCATGGATACTTGCCATTTAGGCACGGTACTTGAGGATGTGGAGGTGTATTTCGATAAGGTCGTGATCGATGAAGCGGACGGCTATATGGTCATTTCTCGAATCAAACCGCATACTGACTTCAAGGCGCCGATCGAAAGCGGCATTCTCAAGATGCTGGGCATCGGGTTGGGCAAGCATAGAGGGGCCAGTTATCTGCATCGCGGAGGCATGTCCGGCTTCGATCTTCTCCTCCCGGCCGTAGGCGGGCTTATTATGGAACGAACGCCATTTTTATTCGGACTTGGCCTTGTAGAAGACGCCTATCATCAAGCCGCTATTATCGAATTGATTACGAAAGAGCAACTGCCCGAACGCGAACAAGAACTATTGGAAGAAGCGAAACGTTTGATGCCGCGGTTCTGGCTGCAGGAAATCGATGTACTTGTAGTAGATGAGATCGGCAAAAATATTAGCGGCTCCGGCTTGGACCCCAATATCGTCGGAAGGACCGGCAATACGAAAGCTTCTGACCAATTTAAAGACGCGCCACCTATCAACAAAGTCGTCATTCTTGGCTTAACCGAGGAAACCAACGGCAATGCGGTCGGCATTGGCCTAGCCGATTTCACAACCAGACGTTTGGTGCAAGCGATTGATTTCGAAAAGGTATATATTAACGCCATCACGGCGGTAGAGACGAGTCCCGGTAAATTGCCGCTGATTCTGGCCCATGATAAGGAAGCTCTTTCTATTGCCGTTTATACCGGGGGACGAAGAGATTTCAGCCAGGTCAAGCTGGTGAGAATCCGAAATACGCTCAGCATGAACGAAATCTGGGTGTCGGAGAATATGATTCCGGAAGTCGAACGCCACGCAATGATGGAAGTGATCGGTTCTCCGCGAGAATGGCGATTTGATGCGGATGGGTACCTTCTATCGGAAGATTAATTCGAGAGGTCGGAGAAACTATGAAAATCACTGACATCCAAACCGTTGTCGTGAATGCCAAGATGAGGAATTGGATCTTCGTGAAGGTATTGACGGATGAGGGGATCATCGGCTGGGGAGAAGCCTCTCTCGAATGGAAAACGCGGGGCGTCGTCGGCTGTATCGAAGATTTGAAAGCCTTCGTTATTGGACTGGATCCGACTAACATCGAGCATCTTATGCAGGTGATGGTCCGCCAGCCTTTCTTTCGTTCCGGAACGGAGGGGTATAGCGCGATCAGCGGAATTGAAATGGCATGCTGGGATATTTTCGGCAAAGCTATGAACGTGCCCGCGTACAAATTGATGGGCGGTAAAGTACGGGACAAAATTCGGATGTACGACCACCTTGGCGGAGGCAGCATGGATGCTGTCTACAATCAAGATACCGAGGCATCCATGACTGAAAAAGCGTTGCGTTCCATGGAGGAGGGGTATACCGCGATTAAGGTATTGGTCGTCCCCCGCACCGCCCCGCTTGACGGGAATAAGGTCATTCGACACGCGGTCCGGCTCATGGAAGCTCTACGGAAAACTTGCGGAGACGACATCGACATTATGGTAGACTTGCATGGCCGTACCACACCCGAAATGGGCATCCAATATGCCCATGCTTTAGAGCCTTACCGTCCTTTCTTCATTGAAGAGCCTTGCCTCCCGGAATTCGCGGATGGAATCGCCAAAGTATCTCGAGCTACACGGATTCCGGTTGCAACGGGAGAACGGCTAGTGACCCGCTTCCAATTCCGCGAGCTGCTGGAGAAACAAGCTTGTGCCGTCATTCAACCGGATTTGTGCCACTGCGGCGGACTTTGGGAAGCGCGGAAAATCGCGGCTATGGCGGAAACCTATTATGTCAGCGTTGCCCCGCATAATCCGCTAGGGCCAATGGCTACGGCGGCAGCGATCCAATTCGCAACCTGTACGCCGAACTGGCTCATTCAAGAATCGTTCCGCAGCGACGTTCCATGGCGCGACGAGGTCGTGATGAATCCGTTGCCAATTGTGGATGGCTATATCATTCCGCCGGAAACCCCCGGCATTGGCCTGGAAGTCAATGAAAAAGAAGCGCTGAAGCATCCCTATCAGCAGGAAGTGTTGGCTAGATATTGGCATAACGACGGGTCGGTAGCCGACTGGTAAACCGACAGCTACACCGCTTATGCAGGCGGTGTAGCACGTCTTAAAACGAATATGCTATATTGAATGGGATCGCATGAAACCGATGGCAAACGAGGTGTACGCCCCTTTATGAAAATCAACAAATCCGCATCCAGAACCGTCGATTTGCTGAGCCTGCTCTCCCAGCATAAGAAGCCGATGACCCTTACGGAGATCAGTTCTCAGTTGAAAATACCGAAGAGCAGCACCTTTGAAATCGTCTACACTTTAGTGGAGAAAGGTTTTTTGGAAGTGGACGACGATCAGTTGAAAACGTTTAAAATGGGCATGAAGCTTTTTGAAGTGGGCGTCTCCTTCTTGAATCATACCGATTTGCATCAAATTTCGCGTCCCCTCTTGGATGAATTGATGGCGAAGACAGGCGATACCGTATTCTTGGCTGTAGAAGATAATGGGGAGATTGTCTACTTGGACAAGGTGGAATCCTATTCTTCGGCCATACGCAGCAATGCATTGTTGGGTTCTCGAAACAAAATGTATTATACCGGACTTGGCAAAGCTTTGTTGGCCAGCTATTCGAATGAGAAAGTGAAGCAAATCATAGGGAGCGGATCGCTCCCCACAAGAACGGACCGGACGATCAAACATTACGAGGAGTTAATTCTAGAATTGGCCAAAATCCGTGAGCGCGGCTTTTCCATCGACGATAGAGAGAGCGAACCGGAGCTCTATTGTTTTGCCGCGCCTATTTACGATCGTTCGGGTAAAGCGGTAGCCGCAGTCAGTGTGGCCACCCTCTATTCCAAAGTGACGCCTGAGACCTATGCCAAATTCAGTCAATCCATCGTGGAGACGGGATTGGAAATTTCCAAGCGGCTAGGGTATATCGGGAAACGACTATATTGATGTGGGGCTCATCGTCTTGATACCCGTCCACTTCAGATCCGCATCCAGAGCAACCCCCATCGGCACAACACCGCGAGATGCATCCGTACAGTCGCGCAATCGATTCGAGGCCGCCACTTGCTTTTGGCGCTTGCGCAAATGGTCCATCCGGGTTTGGCCTAATAGCTTGCGCTCCATTCGGATATCTCCCGTGTACCCTACTAACTTGCCTGATGCAAATTGCTCCGGATCCATCAGATCTATCGTTTTCTTACGGAATTGCAGATTCAGGAGATCGCCGTTCTGCAAATACAGGATGCCCCCGTCGTGATAAGCTTCCGGTGTCATATGCCCGATAGCCGCCCCGAATGTGACACCCGAATATCGCCCGTCGCTAATCAAGGTCGTAATGCGCTTTAATTGACGATGGGCATTGATATGCTGCATGGGGGTGAACATTTCCGGCATCCCGAACGCTTCGGGGCCTTGACCCGAAATGATGACGGCGATCTTCAACGATTCGTCGCGGACCATTCGATCGAACAGCTCCTCGTAGCTCGCATCGTGCAGCTCCTCAATAGAAACGGCTGAGTTATGAACGGCCATCTGCTTCAGGTGCTCCATTCTGAATAGGCCCGATCCCTTCAGGCGCTCCAATACATTCACATCCAAGAGCTGTTGATTGGCATCCCCTTCATTTTCATAATAAAGGACAAAGGCGATCTTCTCGTCGAATTGATCCAACTGCCACGTAGGCATGCCGCTTATTTTGACCACCGCATTATGGAAGAAATTACCCCGCAGCACGTCAATTCCACTGAACTTGCGTCTAGGTTTGCTGAGAATGATCGGATTGTCCGTTACTCCATCTGCTGAAAGCCCTTCCGTATTCGACAACCGTTCCCGCCACGTTTGCCCGGTAACCGTAGGGGCATCCAATTCCATCGGAACCCCGTTGCGCGTAAGCTCATAGACTAACGTTTCCATGCCTCGAATTTGACCCGTACAGCATTGCTGCGCCAGGACAAAGATGTCCCTTCCTTCCGTTAAGCTATAATCATATAAGTCCGGAATCGGATACTCCCGCTGAATGCGCTCCATATCCTCCAAAGTAAAATCAAAGCCCGCATAGATCATCGCGCCGACGATGTGCATGATTAAGTTGGAAGAGCCTCCGCTGGCGCTGTGAATCCGAATCGTGTTGCCGATATTAGCCTGGACCAACTCGCTTACACTGCATTCCGGCCGCGGAATAATCGAGAACAGCGACTCGATGGCCCGATTGATCTGCTCTTGCGTCGGCGGGTCCGTCAGCATTTCCAGCTCCGGGCATACCAGACCGAACCCTGCCGTTACTTCCCGGGAGCTGTTCCCGGTTCCATGGAACGCACAGATGCCGCCTTTGGAATCGCATGTATGGACGGCCAGTCGTTTCTCGAACTCTTTATGCCGCTCCTCAGTTAGTAGGCCTCTTTCGATCGCACGTTGAAACACGCCCTGAAAAGACGTATTGGACGAACATTGCAGAATATAGCTGACCGCTTCCTGGATGTCCGCAGCGATATCTGCGAATCCGGCGGCATTCGCTTGTTCGGCAAGCGCCGCAAGCTCCAGCTTCAGCTCGTCGGGAATCGTTCCCCCCTTAAGCACATGAGAGGGACTGAATGTCGCGAACACATGCGCCTCCCCGCGATAACGACGCACACGATCCAGATGAGCCAGGCCGCTTAATACGCCAAGCGGTTGTTTGTCGCAGCCCTGGATGACGAAGGCTCCGTGATAAGAATGGGCCTCCATCTGATTGACTACCATTTCAGCAATCGCGTTGCGGCTTTGCAGGGAATAGGACATCCCCATATTGCTCTGCGCCGTTCCGTCACACAGAACAGGGGTACTGAAATAAAAGGGGACTCCCCCTTCCCGCCAAATTTTCAGAGCTGCCTTGTTCACGGTTTCTTGATCCAGAATATGGGCCGGATGATCGGATGAACCCCCGATAATGGCGATTCTTGGCGCGTTGTGCTCTAATCGGTCATAGATGCGATCCAAGGTCCAGTCAGGGACACCGCCTTCATAACGTCCTCCTTCCCCTCTGAAGGCACGGTCCAATAATCCGGCAACCGTAATCGGTTCGTTAGCCTTCCCTTGTACATTATCCCGGTAAGGATTGATCGCATTGTTAATCGTAACCATCTTGTACCCTCCCCATGTTTCACTAGTAGCTCCAATCATAAATTCAGATGCCCCTATCAGATGACTGGTCTGACTCTTTAAGCCTGAGTACATCTTCTCTCACGTCCTGCAAATGAAGGTACATCATTTCTTTGGCTAATTTCCCGTTCCGCTGCTCTATGGCAAGCGCAATCAACATATGAAAATGAGCCGCCTTCTCGGGGCTTCCCTGAATCCGTTTGGTTTGACTGCGGCTCTCGGAGAGCATATCGGATATTCCTTTCATCACTTTGCTCATCACCTCATTCGAGCTTGCTTGGGCAATATGATCGTGAAAGGCAATATCGGAACGGAAGTAGTCCACACCGCCAGCAAGATCCTCCACCATTTGGGCAGCCGCCTCTTTAATGCCTTTTATTTGTCCCGGCGTTCCCCGCTCCGCTGCGAGCCTGGCCATTTCCGGCTCAAGAATCTCACGAAATTCCAGCAAGGAGACCAGATCTCCCATCGGAATGGGATCCAGCTCAAGCGGACTCTCTTTCCGCCAGTAATTTTGGCTTCGCACGAATATTCCGCGTCCATGCTCAATCAAGATGTACCCTTGGTTCTCCAGGATCCGCAACGCCTCCCGAAGCGTAGCCACACTAACGGCGAATTCCAACGCAAGCGCGTTAAGAGAGGGCAGCTTCTCCCCTCCTTTCCAAACCTCCTGCTCAATACGCTGTGTCAGCTCCGTGACGACCTTGGTGCTTGCCAATCTTTTCAAAATTCCACCCACTCATATGATCTGTTTTTAAACTCATCATATCACTTTAGTTGCAGGTGTGTAAATCCATAGTTTGTAGCGGGAAGATTGTTTGCTCGATGAACAATTCAACGGTCAGGTCCTCTGGCGTTTGTGTTCCGTTTGGCGCGTGGGGAGGGCAGGCAGCTGGGTTCCGGTCGCTGTTGTAATCGTGGACCTTGATGGAATGGGAGTAGTGGTGGGGCCACGCTTACAAAGGCGAACGCTTCGCTCCTCCACTCCAGCCGGCTGCCCCCTTCGGTTCTACTTTCGTTCAAGGCGGACCTCCAGGTAACGGATCCCGAAACGGGTGGACACGCCGCCGTTCATGCCGTAGAAGGGAATGCCACGTTTTCCCGCATTCTGATTCCGCACATTCACCCGTACAATAACAAACTCAACCCCCGCTAATGCCCGTAACAAGTTTGCTAATAACGAATATCCATTTGTTATGCGACCGCCCTCCGATTTTACCCGAAATATAGCAAACTTCAGTTTGCAATTAGCTAACTTTCGTTCTCTGCCCCATTTGCACGAACTTGCCACACTTGAGACAAAAAAAACCAGTAAGATCAAAGATGATCCAACTGGCTCTATTTGTATACTCCAAATAACTATCCGGCGCCTTGCCCTCCCCTACCGCTCGCTTGCGTCGCAGCAAACCACAACGTCCTTCAGCCGCTCTGCCGGCTCCACCTGCAGCCGCAGCGGCCGGCCCGGTTCATACGCCGCTTCCACCGTCGTCCCCCTGCCGGCGTGCAGCTTGAACCGCACCGGCTGTTCGCTCGGCCATGCCGGCAGCACATAGATCGCGTCGCCGCGCGTTTGCAGCAGCATGGACTGCAGCGCCATCATCGCCGCCGCGCCGTGGTCCTGGTCCGGCACCCAGTCGTAGTTCGGCCCGTAGAAGCCGGGGAATCGACCGAACGGAGTGCCAAACCGGGAAGCGATGTCCTGCCACGCCTCTTCCGCCAGGCCGAGCCAGGCCGCCTGGATGCCGTCCTGTTGCCAGCCGACGGCGCGCTTCACCCGGCGGGCCGTAAACGTGCGGCGGCCGATCTCCTCCGCGCCGCTGCCGATCGCGTATAGCGGGTACGGAAACACCGCGTACAGCTCGGGGTTTTCGGCGTTCATGATCGGTCCGATCAACTGCTCCGCTGCAGCGATGCGCGTCTCCCCGTCGGAAACGTCCAGCGGCACTTGCGGCAGCTCGCCGAGCATGCGCCGCCACTGCGCCGTGAGCCGTTCCGGCCACACGCCGTCTCCGCAAGCGAGCAGCTCCGTCAGCACATGCCGGAGCCCGGCCAGCTCCGGCGTCGGATTGACCGCCTCGTGCCACGTTTCCAGCGCCGACGCCGGCTCGAAGTGCAGTAATCCTGCCGCATCCCGCGGATAGTGCGCGTCGAAGAAGGCGAGAATCGCTTCCGCCAGCGGCAGCAGCGTCTTCTCGCGGAACGCTGCGTCTTCCGCATAAGCATCGTAGGCCAGCATCATCGTCACCAGCTCGAGCCCGCCCTGCCAATAATAGCGGATGTATCCGTTGACGACGTGCGCAATCGGCAGGCCGTCGCGGTTCCAACCGTAATTATCGTTTGCGTAGGTGCCCCAAAACGCCATCGTTTCGGGAAAATAAGCGCCTTCATGGCCGTAATACAGCTGCGTCCGCCCTTGGGCTAGCGGCAGCGCCTGCGCATACATGGCGAAGAGCGGCCGCATCAAGTCGCTATCGCCCGCCGCCAGCATCGGCCAGTACAGCAGGCGCGTGTTTTGAAACCAATAATGGCCGCCCCAGAGCCGATAGTCGGCATTGAAGCTTCTGCGCGGCTGATTTTCGCTTTCCACGACGATGTCCATCGTGAAGATCGAACCGTTAAACTTGATCGGGTGCCGCCCCCTGCCCGCGCAAGCGAGCAAATACCGCTGCAGCGCATACCCACGCGCAACGGTCGCCGCTTCCACGTCCGCCGCCAGCTCGATGTAGCTGCGCTGCCAGAAGGCGTCCCACCAGTTGAGATGCGCCGTCCGAGCGGCAACGAGCGGCATCCTTTCGCACACCGCCGCCACCTCCCGCAGCTGTGCGAGCCATTCCCCGGCCGACCCGGTTTGCGCGCCGTGCACGACGACCGTAAGCACCGCCTCCGTCACTTCCCGCTCCGTCGCCAATTCGCAAGGACCGATCCGGCGAAACCCCGTTCCCGCCATCCGTGCGCCGGTCGTCAAGCCGAGCAACGGATCCTCCAGCGACGCCATCAGCGTGCCGAGCCCCTGGTGCTCCATCGTCGCTGCCCATACACTGTGCTCGTTGCGATGGTACCAGATCACGCTGTCGTCCGCCGTATCCACTACCGTATCGGGCGCTTCTACCAGCGGCTCCGGCGCGTGTATGAAACCGTAAAATCCGCCCATCTCCACTTTCGGGATGACGCGCTCCTCCGTCCGCCACAGCTCCAGTCGGGCGGCGATCGCCACCGGCTGATCGGTCTGCGCCTCCACATGCAACGCCGGCCGGTTGGCATCGCACCATACCGCGATCCGAACGCGCTCACCGGCCGCCCCCGCTTCGATCGCCACTTCGCCGCGACGCATGGAGAGCGTTTGCCGAAACGGCCCGCGAAGCAACACGTTCGGCGTCATACTGACGCGAAGCCGACCTAGCTTGAGCAGCCTGCCGGTTTCGTCCCATGCATCGGTTTTGCTTATATAAACCAGCAGATCGCCGTTCTCCTCGACCCATACGTTCATCCCGATGTCGCCGTTCCCGGCCGGCATCGAATCCTGCGATCCGACGCTCGGACTGTCCCAGCTCACCTCGAATTCTTCACTCATGCTCCCACTCCCTTAGATGCGGTCCACAAATGTAAAGGCAGCATGTCCGGCCCTGTTTCAGGAAGCGATTGCCCCTCCCGCAAAGGGACCATCACAATCGAAATGGCGACATCCTTCTTCCCCTCCAGATGAATGGCCAGCTTGCGAGTCGGAATATTAGGGTTTACACTCCACTCTACAGGGGGATTCGACCATTGCTCTTCCGGGTCGGGCGATCCCGGCAGCGGCTTGGCCTCCATCACCTCGAATCGAATGTCCGCTTCAGGCGAAAAGATGACAATCCCGAACCGCTTGCCGTTCTTAGATAAAACTGCCGATCTGCCGTTGGCGGAAAGCTGGACTGAAGCGGCTCCATTTATATGAAGGAACCACCAAACCTCCCCGGGCTCCTTCAGGCCGGTCAGTTCGTCGCGAAGCCATATCGTATGATCTCCGTGAAGAAGGGCAATGCCTCGCTTCACTTGTTCAGCCGTTCTTGCATAATCCCCATATGCGGGAAGCGCATCCGCATAAGCTGAGGTCAGATCCATAATACCGAACGAGAACTCCCGGTCCGCATCCATACCGAAATGGGTAATAGGACCATACCCGTCAGGATTCTGATCAGGCATATGCTGCAACGAATCCACAACCGGTCTGGGATTGAGCACGAGCGTATTATGACCCTCTGCCCGATTGACGTAATACTTGTAACGCCACTCCCGGTCCCAATACCCCGTCCAGGTTTGCTCTTGGCTGGCATAAATGCCGTAACTGCCCGTCCCGAAGTCCTCGATCCATCGTTCGCCCATGGCATCCACAACGAAGGTTCCCATATCCGTCGTCGAATGAGGAGCGCTGTTGTTTCCTGCCTTGAAAGCCGCAAATACCGCATCCGAATCGTTCCAGGAGCTGCGAACGGACGATACTTCCACATGGCGAAAATGCATGCCGAGCGGCAAACGCTCCATCTCATCGGCCATATCCAGATGACTGGGCTGAAACCAGAGAAGCGATAACGGGAATATACCCGGCTTCTTCTTCCTTGCTTTCATCCACCACTGTGTATAGACCGGATTGTCATACCTCCGACCGAGCCAAAGCATTTGCTCCATCTCCGCTTTTCTGCAGAGACTATCGGCATAATTAAATACTCTTCCTGTTGGCCCGTCCATGTACATCGCGAAGTACCCGCTTTCGGCAATTCCGCCAAACGGGGCAAGCTGCCGGTCCGTGAACTCCCTTCCCAAAGCGGTATCCATCGACGCAAAGGCGCGGCACATGTTGAGCCAAGTGTAGTTCCAATACGCATACCCTTCATCCCAGCCGCCATCGGGGCCAAAGCTGTGAAGGGCATGAGACAGCGATTCCCAGGCACAAGCGAAGGCTTCGTCAGTCCAGCTTGCTTCTTCCGCTCCAATAGCCAGGGCTGCCATCATAACGCCGCCGTTGCAGACGATGTTCCAATTATTCGTTCGTTTCGACCAATTGGATTGGCTGTACGGGCCGCTGTGTCTGTATTCGATCAGGGCCGGCTTCAGTCCCTTCTCGACGATCGCTTCTCTGATCTGCCTGCGTTGTTCTTCCGTCCATGCTTCATAGCACCAATCATACGCAAGGGCTGCTGTTTGTAAATAGACGGAAGTGATCAGGAAGAAATGAGGCAACCAGTCCTCTCTTTTCAAGATGGGCTGAAGCTCCTCCCAAATACGCGAAGCGAATCGGCTATCCCTTTCCAAACGATACATCATCGCCAGCCTAACGATTCTCGGAAACAGCTTAGCTTCCCCCGTAACGGGATCAAGCGGCGGCTGATCCAATAGAAGCAACGCCCGTTCCTTGATGTCCTCCAACCATTCATTCATTAGGGGATAGTTTGCAATATTACTTTTTAGCCGTTCAAAATCACTCGCATCCGCAATCAAACGAGGATGTTCTTTGTGCAATCCTTCAAGCCAGTCCGACATTCCGGCATCCCCCCCTTCCCTAACTTGAATTAATCGCCTACCCCAAACTCTGGGACGTAAACGGACTGGCCGGCAGGCCTTCCTTGTTGAATAGGTTGGGATTGGCCGGCACCCGGCTGTACGCGTAACGCACATAAACGGGCGACGGTACGGAATCGGAAGACACCTCAACCGTATGGTTGGCCGCGATGGTCGCGGTTGCCTTATGGAAGATGCCGTTAGAACCGGCGACTTCGAACTCCTGCAGGCTTCCTCCGCCATTCTGATCATACACATCCTGCACCGCCAAACCGCCGCCGATCGAGCCAGGCTTGAATTCGACGATGATCGAGTTACCGCTAACATTTGCGGACTGGAATAAGGGGCCTGTGTATACCGTGGATGACGAATTTCCCGAAATCATGTATTCCATCATGAGGGACATACGCTCTCCAATCGTTTCTTTGCCGAGCGGATGCAAGTTGTCGGACGTTCCTTTATCCGTGTCGATCGTCACGACCATGCCGAGGTTGGCCGGATTGTTGACGTTGTCCAAGGCGAGGCGCTGCGCTTCCCGTACGGCAGTAAAGTCGTATCCGCTGTACCGGGCAAGCTGGGCATACACGAACGGCAGATCCTCCTCCCCCCACAGGGAGCGGAAATCGTTGATCATCGTAGGGAAAGCCTCGGAATACATCGTCCCGTTGTTCCAATCGCTCTCTCCCTGGTACCATAAGATTCCGGCGATCTTGTATTTGATAAATGGGGCGATATGATTGTTGAAGATAGAGCCGTCATCCGCGGCGAAAAGGGCAGAATGGTTTTCCGGCGCACTGCGAACCCAGCGCTCGATGCGCGTCCCGCCCCAAGACACGGACATAAGACCAATCGGAATGCCGGGGTTTCGGGTCAATTGCCGTTCCGCAAAAAAAAGTCCCAAAACCGAGACGCCCCTATGATTAGTGGAATGAAGTGAAAGCCATGTACGGCTGTCGTCGCGGAACGGGATGTTGAACTGGGGTGACGAAGCGTCGATCGTCGCGAGCGAAACATGTTTGATCAGCGGGTCGGTCGGCAGAGACGGGACTTGGTTCGGATCGATGCCATGCTCGCGGAAGCGCTGATAATCCTGTTGTATGTTGGACTGCCCGGCTAATACGAAGACGTCACCGACAAACACGTCGGTAACCGTTTCGGTCGTACTTCCGGCTGTGACGGTAAGGGTGTACGGACCTCCGGCGGGAAGCGGGTTCAGGGAAGCCGTCCAGTTCCCTTCCGAATCGGAAGTAACGTCCTGCCGGGAGGCGACGGATCCGTTCGTCAAGCTGACCGTCAGCGACGTGCCTGCCGCGGCCTTTCCCCATATGACGTGCGGTTTGCGGCGTTGCAGAACCATATTGGAAGTAAAGAAGTTCGGCAGTTCTAAACCTTGCTCATAGACTGTTCTCATTTTACCGGTACCTCCTCGTCTCATTTTCCAGCTCCGCAGGCCAGAAACAGATCCGCAACGGTTACTTCAATTCGTATCCGTTTTCTTTTCGGACTTCATCCGTGATTCGCAACACTTCCAGCGCTTCCTCAAGCTTGATGGGGAACGGAGCGCCACCGCGCATACTTCTATAAAGCTCATCCCAAAAATCATAAGTCGTCGCCGGATTCACGTGGATCGTATGCTGCTCCCATACAATCGGTTTGGTTTGGCTGAAAATCTGTCCAGGTGTTCCCGAATTGGCGGAAATAGGCTCCAAAATAACTTGCGGATCGATATGCTTCATGGTTATCGTATCTCCCGAAGCTGTAAGACTTCCTCTAGTTCCGTATAAGGTAAGGTAAGGCGATGGAAGACATACTCCTCCGCTGATTTCTATATCCGCGACACGCTTGTTTTCCCCTTGGAGCAGGATCTTCACATCGTCCTCCGCATCTCCTGCAGCCGCGACTTGCCCGAGATGACTCCATATACGCGAAACGGGGCTCTCCAGAAGCTGCAAGGCTTGATCGATAACATGCGGCCCCCAGTTGAGCAGCTGTCCTCCGCCAAAATCCTTAATCGTCTGCCAATCGTCGCGGCGACTAAACGCGTGCACACATAGCTTGATTCTGAACACGTCCCCGAGCACGCCGCTTGTCATCACTTCACGAGCGTGAAGGAAATTGCGGTCGAAGCGCCGATTGTGGCGAGCGTAAACCTGGACGTTCCTCCTGGCTGCCAGCTCAGCGATATGTTGGCCCTCTTCGTATCGCATGGCAATCGGCTTCTCAAGCAAGACATCTTTGCCCGCCTCAATCGCCATTATCGCATGCGCATAATGATCGTTAGATCGGCTTGCAATATCAACCAATTCCACATGCTCATCCCGAATCAGAGCTTCGATCGATTCATAAGCGGAGCAGCCATAACGCTCAACCGCTTCTTGCCTTCGGGTTTGAATCGGATCGCAGACGGCGACAATACGAAACTCAGTCTCTCTGCCCTTCAATTCATTGCAATGCATGCCCCAACCGGCCCTGCCAAGCCCCACCAGTCCGATTCGAATGGGATCCCGCTTTTCGATCGCATTCATACGATTAATACCCCGCCCTATGCAAATATTCTCGACTTGCCCTTAAATCGTCCAACGGCTCTTGGAGATGAGAATCATGTTCGACGAAGACCCAGCCGTCAAAGCCTATATGCGCTGCTTGATCAAGAATGGCTTTGACATCTAATCCCATGTTCCCTTGACCTAATCCGCAAAATCGACCTCTGCGATTCCAGGCCTCTGCTGACGGATTCTCAAGCAACCAATCCTTTATATGGATGACTTCGATACGCTCCCCATATTTTCGTATGATTTCTATGCAGTCGCCTTCCGCCGCGACAAAATGCCCAATATCGAACACAAGTTTGGTCTCGGGACAACGATGCAGGAAGGTCTCTAGCTCCTCCTGAGACTCGACTAACGAGCCCATATGATTATGAAGAGCCGATTGGATGCCTGCACGGCGGCATGCCTCCGACATAAGGTTGACTTGACGATAGAACACCTCGGTTTTTTTTTGCTCGCTTACCTGGGTCCAGACATAAGGCTTGCCTAGACCTGCTGTCCATTGAATGGATAATTCCAAGCTCGGTCCGCGTACAGTCGCAAAAGACATGCCGTCTTTGCGCATTCTTGCCGCTTTGCTTAGCGCCTCATCGGAGCTGAAGGCCGTTAATCGTTCAATACCCTCATACCCAATCTCACGTAAGCCTTTCCAGCGCTCTTCGTAATCGTAGAATCCGCCATCCCACACATTCATCCCGAAATCGGCGATTCCAATCTTCATACCGTTCACTCCCGTATCCTAGCTTTTAGTAGGTTTATTTTAGGGATCTTCGTAGGTCGTTTTTATCTTACGGAAGGACGTGGGATTAACACCCGTATGTCTCTTAAAAGCCCGACGGAAAGCAGTCGCACTGTTATAACCAACCTTGGCGGCTACCTCCTCGACCCGGTCACCCCTTTCAAGAAGGGAAACCGCATGGTTGATCCGGCACGTTTCCAGGTAATCGGAGTAATACTCGCCTGTTTTTTCTTTGAACAATTGAGAAAAGTACTCCGTACTGATGCCGATAAACTCTGCGACACTTTGAATGTTAAGCTGAGGGTCGCTGTAATTTAATAGTAGGAAGTTTTTCGCCTTACTGATCAACTCATCATGGCGGCCGAGTTGAGAGGACAGGAAGTAGGCGGATAAAATCCTATACATCTCATGGAATTTCTCCCAAGCTTCACTGACGGTAGGAGAAACCTGTATGTCTATGATAATAGTCATGACACTTTTTACTTTTTCTTCATTTATTTTACTGTTATGAATAAGCTTGTTCACCGTACCCAGCATATCGAATATCAATTGTTTGTAGGCATGCTCCGACAATTGCTTCTCCGAGAAATTAGCGTCGTACAGCTCATCCAAAACCGTAGCTATCCCCTTATACACGCCGGAATAAACCAGATTGATAATCCTGGTTTCCAGCTCCAGAGGATAGTAGAAGAACAACCGGATTTTGATATCCTGATACCAGACGATCACCTGCTTGGGGTCCAGATACGTTAATGCCTGCCTGGCCGCACTCAAGGAAAGCCCGATTTCGGACAAGCTTCTCACCGGGATGCCACCCGCCGCCAAGAGCTTGTTGCGAGTCTGCTTCCTCAGCTCCTTGGCTATCTCCCCGATACTGTTCTCCAAGTACTGCATCCAGGCTCCGGTGGGCTGCCAATCGTCCGGATCGGCCGGCCCGTTGAAAACGGCGATAACCTTGTTAAGATCGCTATCATGAATGTAAACCAGGTTATCCATCTGATTTATCATGTCATTCATGATCAGCTTAACGGCTTGCAATTGTTTCAATTCCAATTCCGTGATATGGCCCGTATCCCCGTTCAGATAAATGAGCAATGCGACATAATGACCCTTATGGATGGGGAGCTTTAGGCGGGAGATGTACGCTTCAAGCTCCGAGTCTGTAAAAATTTCATTGGAAAATAATTTGGAAAAAAACGCATATTGCAGAATCGGCAGCTGTTGGTCTATGCGGGAGCGAAGCTCCTCATTGTTGCTAACCAGAGCCATTACGGAGCCTTCCAGCTGCCTCAAGCCCATGGATTTGTTGGAGCTGCCTATTCCCAGACGCTCCACGGCTCGGATGATGGACAGCAGCGGCTTGCTGTTCCTTCTCGAAAGAACCACGGACATGATTAAGCCGAGCAAGATAAGCAAAGTCGTGATTCCCAGAATGATGTTTTTGATATAGAGCACTCTGTTTACTACCGTACTGTAAGGAAGAACAGAGACATAGGTCAACCCGTTTCCCTGCGAGTAGACGCTGTATACAAGCATACGCTGGTTACCGACCTTCATATCATTCATTCCGGTCTTCCCCATCATTGCTTTATGAATCGATAAGGTTGTTTCAGCATCCAACTTCGAATCTTTCGGCCATGTATCCAGAACCGCCCCGTTTTGGTCCAGAATACTTGCGAAGCTTCCGTTATTGATCAACAATTTACTGAAGATGCTGTGAATGTCTTTAATAGGGATTAGAAAATAGATACAGCCTTTAGGATTAATACTGGATTTGGGAATCGAATCTACATAAATCAGAACATCCTCCTGATTGATGCCATGTGTGTAGCTCGCCGCCGGCATGAATCCGGAACGATGAGTACCATCCAGTAGATTTTTGAATTGATTGTAGTTCAAGTCCCCATATTGCAACAATTCCCCATACTCTTCGCGCAGGTTGGTATAGGCCGTATCGGAAGTAATCAGAATCCCGTTGTTCTTGTTATATACGCCGAAGTCCGTGAAGAATTGGGTGGTTCCTTTATAAAGACTCATTTTGTCCAAGCTTTGCCGGACTGTATAGGTTAAATCACCGCTATCAAAGGTTTTCGTGGAGGAAAGGAGACTGTCAATAATCGGATCGCCGCTCACCTGTTTAATGATACTGTTCATCTCCCGAATCCGAGCATCCATATAACCGGAATACTGCTCGAGCATCTGAAGATTCGTCTGCTGGTAGTCGCTCTCTATCGATCTCAATTGCTTATAATAGATGGCCACGCTTACCAATAGGGGAAATGTAAAAGCGATCATATAGGGAAGCAGGAAAGAAACGAGTATCCACGATTTTTTGTTCGAACCCAGAACCCCGCCATATTGTTGTGTCATTATAATTCCCTCTTCGAATATACTTGAGAGCCTATAAATCCTCGTTTGTCCTATGGCCAAGGCCTGGTAGGGAGGGGATTCCCCCGTACAAGCGAATCCCCTTCCGATTTAAACGGCGCCCTTATTTCTTGAATACTTGTTTATCGTAAAGCTGTTGAAGCAGCGCGAGGTAGGAATCCAGCTTCAAATTCTTAAGTCCCTGTACATAAGTATCCCAACCGCTATCGATATTGAGATCCCCTGTGATGAAGCGGATCATGTTCTGATTGACATAGTTGGTAATCGCGAGCACGGACTGCTGGATTTGGGTAGACTGGTCGGCTGTGGTCCACAACTGAGCGATATTTTTCTCCAGGTTGGCGCTGCTCTTGAACGGCTCATACTTTTTGGCCATAATGGTCAGCCGATAGAAATCATAGGTCCATTTGTGCGGGCCGTAAATATCATCCGGGTAGACGACATTATAGCGTTGGAAATTGATCCAAGGTGTGGTCGGTTTTTGCACCAGACGTCCGGCATCCAGCTTGTCGCCTTTGTTGGGGTCCACGAATCCAGGCACATATCTCATGTCAAGTATCTTTGCCTGATCGCCGTACATGTTCTTATCTCCAGCTTTGGCCGGGACATACCGGACTCCCTCATCGCCGATCCAGTTCCACAAGAAGTTATCGGGATTAATCCAGAAATCCAGGTATTTAATGGCTGCGACAGGATCTTTCACTTTTTTGGTGATGACCCACTCGGCGCCGCTTACACGTTCATTATCCACCCAGTTCGTAAACCCTTTGCCGCTTGGCCCAACCAATGGAGGCAGCGCATCGAATGCCTTGTTCAGCTCGGTATCATTTGCAGTGAAGGGAACTTGCAGATGGGGAGCCGTGTAGGTGCCGCCCTTCAACTCGTTGCCGGCTTTGAAGAGCAGTCTGAACTGATCCGCCGTTTGCGTAAAGGCGCCGGGATCAATCAGGCCCTCCTTGTACAATTTGTTCGCCCACTGCAGGCCTGCCTTCCACTCCGGCTGAATGGCCGCCATTTGCAGCTTCTTGTTGCCGTCTACGTAGACGAACGAGTTTTTATCATCGGCCAGTATAAAAGGGTTCATCAAGAAGTATTGCAGCGGATTGTCTTTATAGCCGGTAAATGGCTGGACCCCGTTGCCGCGGGCTTTGAAGGCTCTCAAAGCCGACTCGAACTCAGCGGTTGTCTTAGGCATCTTGAGGCCGGCGTCCGTCAGCCATTGGGTATTGATATAAGCCATCGTCGGGGCATGACCGTAATAGCTCGAGTTAGGCATCGATATGCCGTAGATTTTGCCATCAGGCGCTGTAAGGTCCTCCAATAGATGAGGATAATCCTTTACCGCCGCTTTGATATTCGGAGCATACTTGTCGATCAGGTCGTTAAGAGGCAGCAGGATACCCTGGGAAGAATAATCGATGATGTCCTGGTTCGTAAGATTGGCATTGAAGAACATCTCGGGATAGTCGCCGCTAGCCAGCATTACCTTGGGGTCGCCGAATTTCAGGTCCAGGTGGATATTGGTTCTTTTCTCGAAATTCTGAAGCGCCCTGTTTTTCTCCGAGTAGTCGATAAAGCTTGAATTGTTGACAAAATAAGTTTGAATCGTCATTAATTTCTCGGAAATGAGCTCACCTGCAAGCTTTGGAGTTGCAGATGCAGTGGCTCCGCTTGAAGGGGTAGCAGACGGTTGAGCGGTCCCCTCTGATCCATTGTTTCCCGAACAGCCTGCGAGCAGTGTCGTGACAGACAAGAAAAGCGCAATAACTCCTTTTGCCTCGCGTTTCATACGAACCCTCCATTTATAATCTATTATATCATTTTGTCCTTAAGGAATAAGAATGCGGTATCCCGTACCATACCCTCCTTCTCTTTTTTTCTTCATCCCTTAAGCGACCCAATAAGGATACCCTTGATAAAATATTTCTGAATAAAAGGATAGAGGAACATAAACGGCAAGCTGGCGATGATGATCAGCGAATATTTGAGCAAGAAGCCGATGTAACGCGCATCCTCTACGTCCATGAATATACTCGCCTGCTCTGTCGACATTTCCGTGGTGAAGGTGGAAAGCGTTAGGATGTCCCGAAGTACAATCTGCAAGGGCTGCAGGCTAAGCTTATGAACATAGATCAGCGCTTCGAAATACGAGTTCCATTTCCCGATGGCATACAAGAGGATAATCACGGCAAGGACGGGTTTCGATAAGGCCAGCACCACATGCGTTACGAACTTGAAGTCGCTGCAACCGTCGATCTGCGCAGCCTGAAGCAGCTCTTCGGGAATATTGATCTGAAAAAAGGTGCGCGTAATGATCAAATTAAAGAGGCCCAGCGCAGTCGGGAAGATCATGGCCCATGGCGTGTCAATCATACCTAGCTTGGAAACCACTAGGTAAGTAGGGATAAGCCCCCCGCTTATGAACATGGGCAAGACGAACAGAAACATGAGTACGCCGCGTCCGTACATGTCTCTCCTGGAGAGCGGGTATGCGGCTAGTACGGTAAGAATGACGCTTACCGCCGTGCCCACCGTTGTGTAGAAGAGCGAATTAAGGAAACCCGTCTGCACGGCTTTACTGCTGAGTACCATTGTGTATCCGACTAAAGTAGGCTCTACCGGCAGGAAAGAGACTCTCCCCTCCGCGATCGCCCTCGGGGAACTGAAGGATGATGCAATTACATTAATAACCGGCACTAAAACGGCCAATGCGGCGAGACAAAGGCAAACATAAATGAATGTCATTAGCACTCTGTCGCCGAATCCCGTGTGTAAACGCAACGAACTTTTCCTTAAGCTTGACATTAGTTTTCTATCCCCCTACCACAAACTTGTTTCGTTCACCCTACGGGCAATCCAGTTGACACCGATGATCATGACGAGGCTGACTACTGCGTTGAATAGTCCTACAGCCGTTCCAAACGAATACTGGGCATTCTGGAGTCCGATCTTATAGACATAAGTGGATATGACCTCAGAAACGCTTGTATTAACCGGATTTTGCAAAAGGTAGGCTTTCTCGAAACCTACGCTTAATATGTGACCCGCGTTCAGAATAAAGAGGATCACGATAACGGGGAGAATACTTGGAATATCGATGTAGATGATCTTCTTCAGCCGGGATGCTCCATCCAACAACGCGGCCTCATACAGGGACGTATCCACGCTCGCCAACGCCGCAATATAGATAATGGCTGCGTATCCGGTACGCTGCCATATCCCCGACCAAACGTATAAATGCTGGAACATCATCGGTTTAGACAAATAATCCACTTTTGCCAGTCCGATCGCATGCAGGATCGAATTCATAATCCCGCCGTAAGAGAACACTTGCATAACAAGCCCGATTACAACTACCGTCGACAGGAAGTAAGGAATGTAAGTAACCGTTTGCACGAATTTCTTGAATGCCATCGATTTGATTTCATTCAGCATTAACGCCAGCACAATCGGAAAGGAAAAGCTGGCCAAAAAATCATATAGGCTGAGCGTTAAAGTGTTTCGTAGCAGCTGAGAGAAGCTCGGTGACGTGAAGAACATCTCGAAATACTTGAATCCGACCCAGGGACTGCCCCATATTCCTCGTGAGACTTTATATTCCTTAAAAGCAATCAGAATCCCATACATGGGAATGTACTCGAAGATGATGAGACTAAGAAAAGGTAACGCCAGCAAAACATACAACTGCCAACTCCGAATGATACGTCTTAGATGTTCATGGACTCTTTTTCCGTCCAGGAACGTTTTGCGGACCATAACCTCGTGCTTCATTTTCATTTTTCCTCTTCCTCCTGAATTTCTGTAACCGCATGCAGTATCAAGGCTAATTGGGTTAGCGTGAGACATGGGTCGAGTCTAAATGATCTACATTCGATGAACAAGATACACTTAACGAGAAAGCGTACCTTTGCCGTACACGGCGATGAAATGGCTTAATTCTTGTATTTTGCCTTAATGATGGCATGGAATATCGATAATTTCGGGTGGTAGTATGGGAGGGAACAATCCTGAAGGAGGAAAATGAAGAAGGAGGAGTATCCATGTTGAAAAGAAATAGAAAGCACGCTTGAGCTTCTCCATCAAGATGAAGGAGTCAAGCGTGCTTTCTTTATCGATGTTGAAATCGAGTAACTGCACTTCTTTGGAGATATTCATCTATCAATTCTATTTTGAATTCTCGGATAATTTGGTTTACATCAAGACCTTCCGATTCACTGGAAATAAGAATGGACCCTTGAAAGCCCGGATCTACGACTTTGATGCCCCGGCCGTATTTGCGCTTTGCATCCTTTATTTTTTGAAAGTTATTATCCCAAAAAGCTACTTTACAATCCAGATTTATCGTATGGGTCACGTAGCGTGTGTAGTTGCTGCTGGTCGCAATCGTTTGCCCAAGAGGGGATATTACATAGCTCTGTACTCCTGCTACAGCGCCTACAAGATGCGCTCGGGAGCTGTAGGCCCATGAATTTGCAAGAGAGCCGCCATGCATTAACGAGGAATAAATAATGATTTCAGGTTTACAATCCGCATACCGTTGTAGATGCGCATCAAATAAAAGATCAAAACAAATACCGCAAGCCACCGTCCCAAAATCGCATTCCATCAGCTTTACTTCATTACCGGGGCGAATATTCTGATCCTCCATTTCCTCGATGGTTGGGTAATTTTTGTCATAGATTCCTATAATCACGCCGTTTCTATCGATCAGCTGGGTGCTATTTCGCCATGTCCCGTCAACCATCGGACGAATCGAGGAGTAGGCCATATAACTTCCGGATTTTTGGGCGATCGAACACATGAACTGTTCCATTTCTTCTGCATACTCCAAACAAAATGCCCGTTCCCTGCTTGAAGATAACCCGCGTGGAACATTACTTTTCTCAGGCAGCACAATCAGCTCAGGTTGGTCGGGCAGCACTAGTTCGAGTTGTTGCTGCCAATAAGTTCGCAAACTTATCGCGATCTGCTGACTGGAGTGACTTCCCAATACATGTAGAGGGGGCGTGCAAATGGAACTAACGGTTACTTTCCTCGCCATGAAACTCTTCCTCTCCTTGGTATACAGATGAAGACGGGTAATAATACCCGCCTTCATCAATTCGTGAGCTATTAGGACTGTAAATAGAATGCTACTTCATTGATCGACGTCCAGGCCGAATAGGGACCGTCATTCCCGTGTCCAATTATTCGAATGTATCGCGCTGTTACGGGATCAAAGGACGTTATTTGAAAACCGCTCGCAATCGAACTTTGTCCGCTGAACACCGTCGTGAACGTGACTCCATCTGTGGACACTGCAATATCATACGTAATTCGTTGTTTGATGGATTGATACCATACAATATCCGCACGTGAAACAAGCTTACTTTCACCGAAATCATACTGGATCCAAACGCCATCTCCCGAACCTTGCCAGGTTGAACCGTCTATTATGCTGCCATCAATCGTGTTGGTTGCTAGTCCTTCGGGTTCCATGCTTGCGGTGACTGCTGTGATAGCAAGCTTCGGCAATAATGTTATGGTCTGAGCCGGATTTTCCGAAGGAACCGTAATCGAACGAGTGTCGCTCGAGCTTCCAGCATTAGAAGTGTCCAGGATATAGTTGCCTGCAATGAGGTCGATCAATGTAAAGCTGCCATCCCCTGCAGTAGTTGCCTTACCGACAACTGTACCATCAAGCTGTGTTCGGATCGTAACGGACGCCCCAGCAAGCGGGCCAACCCCTCCCTGGTATACAACTCCGGTAACTGTAAAACGTTCTTGCAGACTAACCGTGACAGACGGTCCTGTGTTCGACAAGAGCCCCGAAGTGTCCACTGCTTCGATACGGAATGTATGGTAGCCAGGCGTTAACCCTGATATAGCGGCGCTGTAGGTCGATCCGGATACAATCGCAAGCAGCTTGCCCGACTCGTAAATCCGGTATGCGGCAATCGGTGCTCCGCCTGCCTCCGCACCCGTCCATGACAACGTCGTCCCGGAAGCCGATATATTCATCGCAGACACATCGGCAACACGCGACCAACTCGGCTTCTGGTCGGCAGGCAGCGTTCGTTCTGCTGAACGAGTAAGTACATATTCTGCCGGAGGCCCTTCAAATTGAAGCACACTGCCCTCTGACGTAACTTCAACTTGGGTCAACGCCGTTTGACCGTTTCGCTCTATCGTCCAAAAACCGGCAGCAAGATCCGTTACAACATAACTCAAATGATCCTCCTCTCCGTACACTTGGAACGTTACGCTCCCGCTTAATTTCGTGTCGCCCTTCCCGAACAGGACGACTCGATCCGCTATTTTCGCACCGACCAGATCAGTCGACTCGATGATAGCCGGTACCAGCGGTTCGGGGCCGTTCGTATTGTCCATCACTTGGATGACATTAAGAAAGGTATCATCCGCCTGATGAGTGTTCGGTGAGATTTGAATCCGCCAGGCGCCGGGTTCATCCGATGTATTGTTGTTTGTAGGGACTGCCGGGTAGTTGGTACCGAATACATCAAATTCATGTCCTTCGCCACCGATAACTTCCGTCGTGGCCTCTTCCAACACCGGCAGCAGCGCAGTGTTCACTAATTTTCCGTTGTTCCCATGGCCCGATTTGGTAATCGTAGTGGTGTTGCCGTCTACAACCGGTTCTTCCGTACTGTGTAGCAACCAGTACTTCGTATTATCCGGATTCGTTGCTTTCACTTTGTCATATACGATCATAGCCGCAGGATGGCGACTGTCCTTCAAGTTCAGGAACATGAAAGACCGTGTATACGACTCCGCTTTTCCCGAATAGGCGGCAGCCAGGTCGCCCTTCAAGTAACTAAAATCAGGACTCCACTCATCCGCACCCGTGGCATGAGCTAACACTTCGGCCACTTTGTAGTCATTTTGAAGCTCATATACGTTTTTGGCAACCGCACTGCCATTAATCCATTGTTGGCCGCCATCGTTGGAGATCGGATTTCCATAAAAATCAAAGTCTTCTTCCGGATCATAGATCAGCATGGCATTATGAGCGATCGTCCTTTTGTGATAATTAATATCGTGACTGCTGCCGTATGCGCTACCGACCCCGTTATAAATCCCGGAATCGATTGCCAAGCTGCCTTTATAGTAAATCTGAAAGGCTCCTGAATCCAAATGACTATGGTTATTAAACTGATATTCCTTTATTTTCATTTCTGCTATAACATCGGATGTGCCTACTTCATCCCCCCAGCCTGTTCGAGCAATCATAGAGCCATAGGGGGATCCGAAATACTTTGTCAAAGGCAACTCGCTTAGTGGACTTGCTGGCAAAGTCGGATCATGAAACAAGAATGCTCGGATCGGGTTCACTACAGATGGAGCGATCGCATATTGGCGTAAATATTCATCCATCAAGTAAGGGTCCTGATATTGGCCGGCACTATACAGAAACAAATCGGGATAGTACCAATACGAGCCTCTTGCTTGAGTGGAGCTCATATAGGAGTCTCCATCTCTCAGCAACTGACCGTCCGGCCGTCTGGAATAAAGATAGGCGTAGGGTGCTTTCCCCTCTTCAGGTCTCAAGAGTGGATCCGCCCCCATACCTGAGAAAATCAGGTTCATCATGAGCTCATAGGAAAGCTTGGGCTGGCTGTAGGAATCCCCCTGATAGTACATTTCAGAAGCAAGAATAAAGTCGCGAACGGGTAAAAAATCGTTGATCAGCGAGTCCGCAATATCTAAGTAAACATCATCCTTCTCATCAAAGACGGCTACGCCGAAGCTAAGCAAATCAATAAAAGTATTGGCTTCATTGTCGTGTCCGCTTACGTAGCTCCTGAACGCCGGAGGGTAGCCAAATTCGAAATAACGAGTCAATGAAATAATCCGATCAATTAACGTTGCCTTTTCCTCTTCACTTAGTAAGGCATAGCACCAATCGTATACGATTGCAGCCGATGTCATCGCTTGACCGGCATACTTCGATTTGAAGTAAGCATCGTAATTGGCCGAAAAGTTAACGGTGTCCAGATAGTTGCCAACCATCGCTATCGCATCTTTGCCCAGCTCTTCATCCTCTTGCAGTAAATACATCAAAGCCTTGGCTTCTATACTCTCGAGAAGCGCAGAATTAAAGTTTGTTGAATAAACGTTAGGATTGATTGGCGGTAAACTTCCGTCCTGTGAAGATTGCGATCGATAAACGATACGTCCCCAAGCCGCTTGCATATCCGGGTCGGTTACCTTTTGCCGTAGCTCCGGAATGTCGGAGCCTCGGATCAGCAAGCGTGGATGCTCCTCGGGCGGCACCGGTACACCAGATGCGGGAGCCAGTATGATAGCCGTAGTCAGCGGCCCTCCATTGGACTCATTCCCCAGTTCGTCAAGGGCCTCCACCCGAAAGGTATGGGAACCGACATTCAAATTGTGCAAGGAAAGACTTCGTATATCTCCATCGACTGCACCTAGCAGTGTCGCTCCCTCATAAAGCTTATAACCACCAATGACACCTCGGTCATCGAAAGCTCCGTCCCAGGATAAAGTGACGCTGTCCAGACGTTTCGTACTTACCTTCATGGAACCGTCGATCCAAATGGGCAGCCCGTCGTCCATTGTAAGATAATCAATCCAGTACGTGCCGGTCATATCCTGTGGCAAATACTTGATTCTGTCAAAACTAGATCGCCCGGAAATCGTAGGTAGACCTCGTTCCGTAAACGTCCCGGACACCTTGTCAATCCGATCGTCAGTGCCTGTATAGCTCTTGAAAGCTTCGCTTAGGATGGTCAAGTCGTATTTCGCAGCTTCCAGATCAAAAGTGAACCGAATCGTGAGCCACTTTCCCAAATAGGGGGCGTCCGGGATATTCGTCTGGCCGCCGCTGTCATTGAAATATCCTAAATGCCCAAAGGAGTAGAAGACGCCTGCCACCTTCTCTTGAGCGGGATTGTAAAAGATCACATTCAAATGCTCCCGAGGATGGTTCAGCTGTTCGATTCGCACTTTCGTTTCGAATCCGACGGAACCGGTTTGGTTTACGAACCGACGCTCCGCCGTAGCGGCAGCCCGATAAGGATTGCCGGAGTCATAATCATTATCCGTCAAACGCAAGCTTTTATTGGATACGTTGTCCGGTAGAGCATCGTACACAACCTCCACAACCCCATAGGTGCTATCGATATACCACCCTGATCCTGAAGCGCGTACGCCCGTCGATTCCCCATCAAACGTATCCTTGAACGAATGAACCACTAAGGTCGCGGATGCACTCGGGTTGTAGATGGTTTTATGACCTGCATAATCCTCCGCCTCCACAACGAAATGATGGGTTCCGGTCGTAAGGTTTACGATCCTAGCACTCTGCTTATTTCCGGACACGGATTGGACCCAATTACCGTCTGCATATAAATTGTACTTAGCAATTTCGAGATCGTCTGCAGCGCCTTCCCATACCAAATCCGCCGTAGACGACCCGGTTCCATTCACTGTCAGTGTGCCGTTGTTCCAGACGGGAGCATCGTTATCCATTAACAAGTAGTCAATTGAATATTGACCGCTGAATGCCTGCGGCAAAAACTTGATTCGATCGATGCTCGTTCTTCCCGCGATTGTGGGAAGTTGAATGGTGTAAGTCCCTGTGGTCGGATCAAGGTGTACATCGTCTCCCGAAAATAATTTGAGCGCATCACTGGTGATAGTAAGCTCGTATTCAGCTGCGGCCAAATTGAAATTGAAGTGAACCGTGATCCATTTGTCTAGATAGGGGACGTCCGGTATGTTCTTCTGTTCTCCAATGTCGTTAACATATCCCAGATGCCCATAAGAATAATAGATGCTTGCCACCTTCTGCTGAGCGGCGTTGTAAAACACCATATTGAAGTGCTGACGCTCCGTGTCATAAGCGCTGATCCGGAATTTACTCTCAAATGTCACGTTGCCCGTCTGATTCGCGAATCGCCGCTCCGCGGATGCCGCATTGCGATAAGGAAAAGCGGCATCATTGTCATTGTCGAGCAAAACCAAGCTTCTATTCCCTGCTTCGTCACCAACAGGAATTTCAGCGATTTCGCTTGTACCGTATAGACTTTCGAAATACCAACCTCCGCCGGTTACACGAGGACCCACCGGCTCCTGGTCAAACGTATCGCGGAACGAAGTGACGTTTAGCGGAACAGTAATGGAGGGACGATAGGATGACTTATTCCCGGCGTAGTCCTCCGCCTCGACCGTAAATACATGAGTAGTTGGTGACAATCCGGTCAAGGTAATGGTGGAGGCATCCCCCGATACGCTGCCAATCGGATTCACACCCTCATATACGGTGTACCTGGCAATCGCCAAATCATCCGAGGCAACGTTCCAAGCTAATGTAGCGCTCGTTGCCGTCTTACTTGACAGCGTCACCCTTCCATCCTTCCAAGCCGGTTTTTCATTATCCATCGTCAGATGGTCGATCCAGTACACGCCCGTCACATCTTGAGGCAAATACTTCACCCGATCGATAGTCGTCCTGCCCGATATCGTCTGCAACCCTTGCTCGAAGAACGTCCCGTTCCCCTTATCAATACGAGTGTCACTTCCAGTGAAGTTCTTAAGCGCATCACTAATAATGGTCAAATCGTACTCAGCTGCAGCCAAGTCGAATGAAAACCTTAGCGTGATCCATTCTCCCAAATAAGCGGCATCCGGAATATTCGTCTGATTTCCGCTCGAGTCGAAATAACCCAAATGGCCGTAGGAATAATAAACACCTGCTACTTTTTGCTGGGCGGCGTTATAGAAGATT
>NZ_BIMA01000086.1 GCF_004000845.1 Paenibacillus koleovorans NBRC 103111 | reverse complement strand
CGCCAACTGAACACTCACGCCAGAGGGCCTTCCGCCAGGACGGTTTTTATTTGATCCTGGGCGTTTTTCATAATTTTGCTGGGAAATTGCCATAATACGGGTGGTGTGGCAATAGCAGAATTCCATTGAAGCGCAAAGGAGACGGGTACAAGTGAAAAAAAGGATGTTTATGCTGCTAATCGCAGTCCTGCTGGTTGCCGCGGGCTGCGCCCAAAAGCCGAAGGAAGGGGGGACGGCTACGCCGTCGCCGACGACCGGCACGAATCAAGGCGGGGGCACCCCGAAGGCGGCCGATTACAAATTCGGCATGGTGACCGACGTAGGCGGCGTGAACGACAAGTCGTTCAACCAAGCGGCATGGGAAGGGCTGCAGAAGCTCAACAAGGATACCGGCGCGAACGTAAAATATTTGCAAAGCAAATCGGACGCCGAGTATGCGACCAACTTGACGCAATTCGTGAAAGATAATTATTCGCTGTCCTGGGGGATCGGCTTTCTGCTCGGGGATGCGATCAAGACGGTAGCGACGCAAAATCCGAACGCGAAGCTTGCCATCGTCGATAACGTGGTGGACGCGCCAAATGTGAAGTCCGTTGTGTTCGCCGAGAACGAAGGCTCTTACCTGGTAGGCGTTGTTGCGGGCATGACGACGAAATCGAACAAGATCGGGTTCGTGGGAGGCATCGAATCGCCGCTTATCAAACGGTTCGAGGCGGGTTTCACCGCCGGCATCAAAGCGGTCAATCCAAGCGCAACCGTGATCGTGAACTATACCGGCGCCTTCGACAAACCGGACTTGGGCAAAACGACGGCCGCCACGCAATACAACAGCGGTGCGGACATCATTTTCCACGCCTCCGGCGCGACCGGGAACGGCGTCTTCAATGAGGCGAAGGACCGCAACCGCGCCGGCGACAAAAAAGTATGGGTCATCGGCGTAGACCGCGACCAATCGCTCGAATTCGGCGACGATGTGACGTTGACCTCGATGGTGAAACGCGTCGACTTGGCGGTCGAGCGCATCTCGAAGGAAGTGATGGACGGCCAGTTCAAGCCGGGCACGACAACCGCACTGGCACTGAAGGACGACGCGGTCGGCATTCCGGAAACATCGAAGAAAAACGTCAGCGCAGACATTTTGAAGAAGGTGGAAGAGTACAAGGCCAAAATCGTAAGCGGTGAAATCAAGGTGCCGACGGCATAAGCAACTACGGCGTTACCGGAAAGGATGGTTCGATGATGGCAGCGTCTGCGGTTGTAGAGCTCCGGCAAATAACGAAGCGATTCCCGGGCATCGTAGCGAACGACTCGATCTCCTTCTCGCTGGAGAAAGGCGAGATTCACGCGCTGCTCGGCGAGAACGGGGCGGGCAAGTCCACGCTGATGAACATCCTGTTCGGCTTGTACCAGCCGGATGAAGGGCAAATCCTCGTCCGCGGCAGCGAAGTCGCCATCGACAGCCCGAACAAGGCGATCGAGCTCGGCATCGGCATGGTGCATCAGCATTTCAAGCTGGTGCAGCCGTTCACGGTGACGGAGAACATTATCCTCGGCATGGAGCCGGTCAGAGGCGGGTCGATCGACTACCGGACGGCGGCGGCCAAGGTGGAGCAGCTGTCGAAGCAATACGGATTGATGGTCGACCCCCATACCCGCGTGGAGAAAACATCGGTCGGCATGCAGCAGCGGGTCGAGATTGTGAAGGTGCTTTATCGAGGCGCCGACATTCTGATTTTCGACGAGCCGACCGCCGTGCTGACTCCCCAGGAAATAACCGAGCTGATGGGCATTCTGCGCAATCTCGCGGCAGAAGGCAAGTCGATCATTCTTATTACGCACAAGCTGAAAGAGATTATGGAGATCGCGGACCGGGTAACGATTATTCGGCGCGGCAAAGTGATCGATACGGTGCGGAAAGCGGAAACGCAGGCATCCGTGCTGGCGGAAAAAATGGTGGGCCGAAGCGTCAGCTTCAAGGTAGCGAAGGCGAAAGCGAAGCCAGGCAAGCCGGTGCTGGAAGTGAGCGGCTTGCGCACCGGGGGAGGTCGGGGAGCTTCGGCGCTCAAGGAGCTGAGTTTCGAGGTACGGGGCGGCGAAATTCTCGGCATCGCAGGCGTAGACGGCAACGGGCAGAAGGAGCTGATCGAGGCGCTGACCGGCCTGGAGCGGGTGGACGGCGGCTCGATCAAGCTGCTCGGCACCGAGCTTGCGAACCGAACGCCACGGACGATGTCCGAAGCCGGCATCTCCCACATCCCGGAAGATCGGCACAAACACGGGCTTGTACTCGATTTCGGCATGAATGAGAACATGGTGCTAAGTACATACTTCCGCCCGATCTACACGCGGGGACCGTTTCTTAACCATAATGCGATCGACAAACACGCATCCAAGCTGATCGAGGAGTTCGACGTGCGGACGCCGAGCTTGTATACGAAGGCGCGGTCGCTCTCGGGAGGCAATCAGCAAAAGGCGATCATCGCCCGGGAGATCGACAAAAACCCGGATCTGCTGATCGCCGCTCAACCGACACGCGGCCTGGATGTAGGAGCGATTGAGTTCGTGCATCGGCGCCTGATTGAGCAGCGGGATCAGGGGAAAGCCGTGCTGCTCATTTCCTATGAGATGGATGAAATTATTAACGTGTCCGACCGCATCGCAGTCATCTGCAACGGCCGGTTAGTCGGCGAGGTGCTGCCGGAGGAGACGAACGATCGCGAGCTTGGGCTCATGATGTCCGGCAGCGCGGATAGGTCAGGCGATACGGCAGGTGCGTTGCACGCTGAAACGGAACCGACGACGGGAGGGGACAGCCGATGAACAAGCTACTACGTTTCGCCTCCCGGGATTCCGCGCTTGTCCCGTTAGTTGCCATCCTGATGGGGCTCGTCATCGGCGCAATCGTCATGCTGATCGGCGGCTACAACCCGCTCACTGCCTATTGGGCGCTGCTGACCAAGGTGTTCGGCAACGCTTATGACTTCGGCGAAGCGATCGTCGGCATCACTCCGCTCATCATGACGGGATTGGCTGTTGGCTTTGCCTTCCGGGCGGGCCTGTTCAATATCGGCGGGGAAGGACAATTTATCGCGGGAGCGACTGGCGCTGCGTTCATCGGCGTCAAGCTGAACGGGCTTCCTTGGATTGTGCATGCTCCGCTTGCCGTCGTCGTCGGAGCGATCCTAGGCGGTCTCTGGGGCGCCATCGCCGGCTACTTGAAAGCCAAACGAGGCGTCAACGAAGTGATCACGACAATAATGCTGAACTTCACGGCGTTGAATTTGGCGAACTACTTGATCAAGAAGTTCATCGAGCAGAAGGGCCAATCGCGGTCTCTGCCGGTGCAGGAAAGCGCCTCGCTCAGCATGCCGCGGTTGTCGGAGTGGTTCGACAATGCCCGCCTGCATTGGGGCGTGTTCATCGCGATCGCGGCCGCCATGGTGTTCTACGTCCTGCTGTGGAAGACGAAGCAGGGATACGAGCTGCGCGCGGTAGGGCACAATGCGAACGCAGCCCATTATGCGGGGATGAACGTCAACCGGAACGTAGTGAAGGCGATGTTCATCTCCGGTATGTTCGCCGGGCTGGCCGGCGTGTTCGAGGTGCTGGGCGTCTTCCATTACCAGGTAATCGCGGCTGCTTCCCCCGGCTACGGGTTCGACGGCATCGCCGTAGCGTTGCTCGGGATGAATCACCCGCTCGGCGTCGTGCTGGCCGCCTGTTTGTTCGGCGTGCTGAACTACGGCTCCGTCGGCATGAGCTTCGTCGCGGATGTACCGCCGGAAATCATTCGCGTCGTGATCGGCTCCGTCATTTTCTTCGTGGCTGCCCAAGGGATTGTCCGCTATGTGATCGCGCCGATGAGGAAACGCGGGAGAGGAGCGGCGAATGGAAATTCTTAATACGATCGGCCAACTGATCAACATCACGCTGGTGTATTCCACGGCGCTCGTATTCGCTGCGCTCGGCGGCATTTTCTCGGAGCGGTCGGGCATCGTCAACATCGGCCTCGAAGGGTTGATGACGGTCGGCGCATTCGGCGCGGCCATCTCGGTGTATTACCTAGACGAAGCCGGGGCCGGTGCGTCCGCGCCTTGGATCGGCTTGCTGGCAGCGATCGTCTGCGGCCTAGTGTTCTCGCTCATCCATGCGGTGGCGACGATCACGTTCCGGGCTGATCAAGTTGTGAGCGGGGTTGTGGTCAACTTTCTCGCGGCCGGCCTTTGCGTATTTCTCGTCAAGCTGCTATTCGAGGGAGCCGGGCAGACAGATACGCTGAACACCGTGTTCGGCAAATGGGACATTCCGGGGTTGTCCGACCTGCCTTTCTTGGGGCAGGCGCTTTTCTACTTTTACCCGACGACGTATATCGCTATCGCGCTTGTAGTGCTGACCTGGTACGTCCTGTTCAAAACGCCGTTCGGTTTGCGTCTACGCGCGGTGGGCGAACATCCGGGCGCGGCGGATACGGTGGGGGTGAAGGTCAACCGGATTCGGTACATGGGCGTGATGCTGAGCGGGATGCTGTCCGGGCTTGGCGGAGCGACGATCACTTTGACGACGACTAGCAGCTTTTCGCACAATACCGTGTCCGGTCAAGGATTTATTGCCCTGGCGGCAATGATTTTCGGCAAATGGCATCCGGTCGGCGCTTTAGGGGCGGCGCTGTTTTTCGGCTTCGCGCAAGCGCTTCGCGTGTTTCTGCAGCAGTACCCGTTTGCCCGGAGTATCCCGTCGGAATTTTTCTATGCGCTGCCATATGTGCTGACGATTCTGGTATTGGCCGGCACGGTAGGACGCGCCGCTCCGCCGGCTTCGCTCGGCACGCCGTACGATCCTTCCAAACGCTAACGCTCGGCTGTCTGGCAGTCATTGGGAGCAAATAGCGGTTGTTCCTTCCGTCCATTTGTACTATGCTAGAATTGTGCAATTACCCGGGGCGGGAGGCCTTCACGATGGATACGTTCCTATATGAATACAAAAATCAGAAGACCGAAGGCTATCCGTTCAAATTTATCCGCAATACGTGCGAAATGAAGCAGCCGGTTCACCGGCACGACTATATTCAGATCGCTTATGTGATGAAAGGCGTATGCAACCACTATTTCCAAGGCAAATCGCTGACGGTGGGGCAAGGCGACATGTTCATCATTCCGCCGGGCTCCGAGCATTGCCTCCGTTCGTTCGAGGACAAGGAATACGAGATGATTTTGATCGATTTCACGCCGTTTCTGCTCCGTGACGAGATGGAGTCTTTCTCCGATTCGATTGTATGGAAGCTGCAGCATCGCGAAAACCCGGACGCTCCGACGGAATGGGCGCAAGCCTGGGTCCATATCGGGAAAGACAAGCAGCCTTTGGTCGAGCAGCTTTTTCTGGACATCCAGGAGGAGTTCGAGAATCGCGAGCAAGGCTACGAATATTCCACCCGTATCAGTCTGATCAAGCTGCTTCTGCTCATCGATCGCGAATCCCGCAAGGCGCAGCGTCGGTCGACCGGTACACCCGTACGTCTGCAGCAACGCCCGTTCGGCGGTGTGATCCAATACATTTGCGACAATTACGGGGAAGACATTCCGCTGGAAAAAGCAGCCGAGCTGGCCGGCATGACCTCCGCCTATTTCAGTCATGCATTCAAGAAGGAAACGGGCCAATCGTTCGTCGAGTTCGTGCACGAGGTACGCATCGAGCGGGCGATGGAGCTCATCCGGCAAGGCGTGCATTCCATGACTCAAATTTGCTTCCAGGTCGGGTTCCGCCATGTGAGCCATTTTATCCGGACGTTTAAGAAGCGGACGGGAATTACGCCTACGGATTATAAGAAGACGTTTGCAGGCGGTCCGGCTCTGAGGCCGATAACTAGCAAAAAATAAAGCAATCCGATGAATAAAATAGTGCAAGCCGTTCGAAACCGCGCAGGGTTATAGTACTTGTAGCGGTTTTTTTTGCATCTATCCGATTACGAAAAGAGGATGATATACATGAGTCAATTGCTTAAAGTAGGCATTATCGGACAAGGCCGCAGCGGCCGCAACATTCATGCGCACGGGATTCTTCGCGAGCCGGAGAAGTACGTGATTACAGCAGTAGCGGACGGTCTGGAAGAGCGCCGCGCCCGCGCAGTCGAAGAGTTCGGCTGCAACGCATACGCTACGTGGGAGGAAATGGTCGAGAACGAGCAACTGGATCTGGTCGTCAACGCATCGCCGAGCGATCTGCACTTCCCGATTTCGCTCGACCTGCTGAACCGCGGTGTGAACGTGCTGTGCGAGAAGCCATTGGCCAAGACGCCTGAGGAAGTCGACCAGTTGATCGCCGCTTCCAAGAAATCCGGCGCATACCTTGCCGTGTTCCAGCAATCGCGCTACATGCCGGCGTTCCAGAAAATTCGCAGCATTATTGATTCCGGCGTGCTGGGTCGCATCGTGCAAGTGGATTCCACGAGCAACGGCTTCGCCCGCCGCTGGGACTGGCAGACGCTGCAGAGCAACAACGGCGGCAACTTGATGAACACCGGCCCGCATCCGGTTGACCAAGCGTTGCAGCTGTTTGGCACGGACATCATGCCTGACGTTACTTGCATCATGGATCGCGCGAACACGTTCGGCGATGCCGAGGACTACGTAAAGATTATTCTTCGCGGCCCGGGACGTCCGGTGATCGACATCGAGATTTCGTCCTGCTCGCTGTTTCCTCGCGCGCAGTTCACGATCCAAGGCACGAAAGGCGGCTTGACCGGCAATACGCAATCGCTCACTTGGAAGTACTTCAAGTCCGAGGAAGCGCCGGAGCAAGTGCTGACCACGAAGCCGATTATCAACGAGAACGGCGAGCCGGCCTACTGCCGCGAGGCGCTGACTTGGTACGAGGAAAAGTGGGAGCTTGAGCTGCCGGAAGGGTTTGCCGCATTCGAAATTATGACGAACACGCTTTACAAGAAGCTGTACGCCACGCTGACCGAAGGCGCTGCGCTGGAGATTACGCCAGAGCAAGTGCGCCAGCAAATGGCCGTCATGGAAGAGTGCCGCCGTCAAAATCCGCATATTTATACAACGGCTTAATAGTGTTGGGGAACCGTCTGGATCGAGAGCGATCCGGGCGGTTATTTGTTGTTCGGCAGGGTGGGGGCGGAGTTCGGATGGAGCTTGATGGCGAACAGAAGTAGAATAATTGTACAACTGAGGCGACGGAGGTTTGGGTTTTTGTCAGATGTACAAGGTTTGTACAACTGGGGGCCAGAATCGGCTTAATTTCGGCTCAGATGTATAAGAATTGTACACCTTACTCTTCATTTTGCAGTTCAGATGTCGATTTCTTATACTTTGACCGGAAAAAGTAGCCCGACTTTGAGGCAGTTGTACAAAACCTATACATCTGAGGCCGGTTTTCGGACATTTTTGGCTTCAGTTGTATAATATCTGTACATCTGCATGGGGCGGGGTTACGGGTGAACGTCACCCGCTTATTTGACCGGGTTCCTTGCTTCAACCCCACTATCTGCTTCACTCATCAGAATACCCTACCTTGTCCGCTACCGACCACGTCAACCACCAAGTAGCCCGTTTTACCCTGCATCGCCTGCCATCGGCCGCGCCATGCTCCAAGTAGACCAAGTATTACCCTACATAGCTTGCCATCAGCCGAGTCAGGATTTAAGCAGCCCCATTTTTTACCATACATTTACTTCATCGGCCGAGTCAGGCATCAAGTAGCCCCACTTTTACCCTTCATCGCCTGCCATAGGCCGAGCCATGCTCCAAGTAGCCCATCTTTACCCTGCATCACCTTCCATCGACCGAGCCTCGCTCCAAGTAGCCCCATTTTTACCATACATCTACTCCCATCGGCCGAGTCAGGCTTCAAGTAGCCCCATTTTTACCCTACATTGCCTGCTGTTGAACACGCCACCAACTAAGCTGGCCTAATATTATCCAATGTCCCCCGCCACCACCCGTCACCCACCGCGTCATCCACCAAGTTGTCCTGTGAGCGAATTTTCGGACAACCTGTGGGGGAGCAATCGCATTGGCTGTCCATATCCGTTATACTACAACTAGTAGTTTGACAGTTGGCCTAGAGGAGGCGGACCGCGAATGGGACAAGCGGAATTATTCGAAGCGGTGAAGCGAAAAGACTTGGAGACGGTAACGAGAACGTGCGCCGAACGTCCCGAGCTGGTGAACATGCGCGATGCGCAAGGGAACAGCCCGATCCTGCTGGCGGCGTACTATGGTGCGCGCGAGGTCATGGCATATTTGCTGGAAGCCGGGGCGCTGCTGAACGTGTACGAGGCTTGCGCACTTGGCAAGCTGGAGACGGTTCGGAGCATCGTCACGCTCCACCCGGAGCTGCTGAACAGCTACGCACATGACGGCTTCACGCCGCTCGGGCTGGCCGCCTTCTTCGGGCATCAGGATGTGGCGCTGTTCTTGATTTTGCAAGGCGCGGATGTGAAGACGCCGTCGTACAACACGATGCGAGTGCAGCCGCTGCACAGCGCAGCCGCCACCCGGCAGCTCGCCGTAGCCGAGCTGCTGCTCCGCCACGGCGCGGACGCGAACGCGCGCCAGCACTTGGGCTGGACGCCGCTGCACAGCGCGGCGCACAACAAGCAGGCGGAAATGGTCCGCCTGCTGCTGAAGTACGGCGCCGACCCGGAGGCGCCGAATGAAGCCGGGCTGACGCCGCGGGCGATGGCCGAACAGACCGGCGAAGCAGCGCTAGTCGAGCTGCTGCAGCCGAAGGCATAGGCTGGAGGGCAAGACATTGAGCTGCCAAGCTGAAGACAAGGGCTTGGGCAAGGCAACGAGCTGCTGCAGCCGAAGGCATAGGCTGGAGGGCAAGGCATTGAGCTGCTATGGCTGAAGACAAGGGCTTGGGCAAGGCAACGAGCTGCTGCAGCCGAAGGCATAGGCTGGAGCAACGCAAGCGGCGAGCCGTGGCAGTCGATGTGGCGCGTGCCCATCCCGCCTCAGCCTTGCCGTACAGCCTTGCCGTACAGCCTCGCCGTACAGCCTCGCCTTACAGCTCCGGCAGCCGCCAGTCGATCGGCTCGCTGCCGATTTGCTGCAAGTATTGATTGATGCGGGAGAACGGCCGGCTGCCGAAGAAGCCGCGATGCGCCGACAACGGGCTAGGATGCGGCGACTGGATGATGAAATGGCGGCTCGTGTCGATCATCTGCCGCTTTTGCTGCGCGTGGCTGCCCCACAGCACGAAAATGACGGGCTGCTGGCGCGCATTCAAGGTTGCGATCACCCGATCGGTGAATAGTTCCCAGCCTTTGCCCTTATGCGAGTTTGGAGTGCTTTCGCGGACGGTCAGCACCGTATTCAGCATGAGCACGCCTTGCTGCGCCCAATGGAGCAAATAGCCGTGTTTAGCGATCGGGATGCCGAGGTCGGATTGGAGCTCCTTGAACATGTTCTGCAGCGACGGCGGAGCCGGAACGCCAGGTTGGACGGAGAAGCTCAAGCCATGAGCCTGGCCTGGTCCATGATAGGGATCTTGGCCGAGAATCATGGCTTTCGTCGAGGCATACCCCGTTGCGTGAAGCGCGGCGAAAATTGAGTACATGTCCGGATAGACCGGACTGGAGCGGTATTCCTGCGCCAGAAATTGGCGAAGCTGTTTGTAATAGGGCTTCTCGAACTCGTCCTCGAGGAGAGGCGCCCAGTCGTTAGTGAGAATCGCAGCCATGGGAAGAGGAAGTCCTTTCGTTTCGAATGGATTGGAATGATTTCATAAGGTGCAGTCTGTCTAGTATTCTATCATACTCGCAAGAGAAAGGAGAGATGCCGTATGCCGCAGCCGGTTCAAGAGCCGATGGCAGGAATTGAGCATCCGGTAGTCCGCGGTTGGTTTCTGGAAAAGTTCGGGCGTCCGACCGACGTGCAACGCCGCGCCTGGCCGGCCATCCAAGACGGAGCCGCTGTCCTGATCGCCGCGCCGACCGGCTCCGGCAAGACGCTCTCCGCGATTTTGCCTTGTCTTGACCGGATCGCCGTGCAGAAGCTCGACGCCTTAGCCGAGGAGGGGAAACGCCGGAAAGGCGTCAAACTGCTCTATATTACGCCGCTCAAAGCTTTGAACAACGACATCCACCATCATCTGTTCGGATTTCTTGCCGAGATGGACGCCTACGCCGCGCATCGTCAACTCGATTGGTCCGGCATCAGCGTCGGTATTCGCACAGGCGATACGACCCAGAGCACGCGCGCCTCCATGATCAAACATCCGCCGGATGTGCTTGTCACAACGCCGGAGTCGCTGTATTTGCTGCTCGCTTCCGAGAAGGCGAGAGAGATGCTGCGGACGGTGGAGCGGATCATCGTCGACGAGATTCACCAAGTGGCGGCCGATAAACGCGGCCTGCACATGTCCGTGTCGCTGGAGCGTCTCGCCGAATGGTGCGGCCGCGAGCCTCAGCGCATCGGCGTGTCGGCGACGATTCGGCCGTTGCCGCGGGTCGGCGCTTTTCTGGCGGGGTATGACGAAGCAGGCAAACAGCGGGAAATGGTCATCGTCGAGAGTCCGATGGACAAGCGGTTCGACTTGACCGTGACGATGCCCGACTCGTACAAACGGCGCAGCAAGACGGACGATACGGCGGCTTGGACGCCGCTCGTCGAGCTGCTGCTGCACAAGATGGAGGGCAGCCGGTCGGTGCTCGTCTTCGTGAACAACCGGCGGCTGTGCGAGCGGCTGACGCTCTGGCTGAACGACTACGCCGGCTACGAGATGGCCCGCTCGCATCACGGCAGCGTCTCGCGCGAGAAGCGACTCGACGTCGAGCGCGCATTGAAGGCCGGCGAGCTGCGCTGCCTCGTGGCGACCGCCTCGCTCGAGCTCGGCATCGACGTCGGCCACATCGATCTGGTTGTCCAGATCGATTCGCCGCAGAGCGCCGCGGCCGGCATCCAGCGCATCGGCCGCGCCGGCCACAGCGTCGGCGACGTGAGCCGCGGCGTCATCGTCGCCCGCGAGCCCGGCGCGCTCGCCGAATGCGCGCTGCTCGCCCGCGACATCGCGGCGCGTGCGATTGAGGACATCCGCATCCCCGAAGGGGATTGGGATGTCCTCGCGCAGCAGCTGGCCGCGATGTCGGCCGCAGGCCCGGTCGCCGCAGAACGCGCGTATGCGCTGCTGCGGCGCAGCTATGGCTTCCGGTCGCTGACACGGAAGCGGATGACAGGCGCGCTCCAAGTGCTGTCCGGCTACTATCCGTTCTGCAAGCCGGTGCTCGATTGGGAGCGCGAAGACAACCCCAGCCACGCAGCCGACACGATGCTCGGCGCCTTGCAACCGCGTGCCAACACGAAGATGGCCGTCTTGCTAGGAGCGGGCACGATCCCTCAAAGCTCGGCGTACCCGGTCTATCATCAAGATTCCCGCATCCAGCTCGGGGAGCTCGATGAAGAATTCGTGCATGAGAGCCGGGTGGGAGACGTTTTCCAGCTCGGGACGTCCTCCTGGCGCATCCAATCGATCCAGAACGATCGCATCACCGTGTCGGAGACAGCCAATGCCTACAGCGAAATTCCGTTCTGGCGTGGCGAAGGAGCCGGCCGTTCATACGACACATCGCTGCGGCTGGGGGCTATGCAGCGGGAATTGCTCGAAATGCTAAACGAAGGCGAAGACGTCGCGGAGGCGTGGCTCGCGAGCAGCTTCAAGCTGGAGCCTGACGCAGCGGAGCGGGTTGCCGCCTTGGTCGCCCGTCAGCGCGACGCCTGCGCCGTCCCGACGGACCGGCATATCGTCATCGAGCAATACAAGGACGATGTGCAGCATGTGCATCTGGTCATACATAGCCTGCAAGGCAAAAGGGTGAACCGGACGTGGCAGCTCGTTCTGCAGCGGGCGTTCGAGCAGGCGCTGCCTTACCGCTTCTTCACGTACGCCAAGGAGAACGGAATCGAGTTCGTGTTCCCGCAATGGGACAGCTCCTGGATGGAGCTGCTCCGCGGAGTGACGGCCGACCGCGTCGAGTCGCTGCTGCGGGAATCGCTGGGCGCCTCGCCCCTGCTGGGCGTCACGTTCCGCCGGCTGGCGGAGACGTCGCTCTTGCTCGCCAGAAGCTACACCCGCATGCCGCAATGGGTCAAGCGGCTGCGCAGCGAAGCGTTGCTGCGAGAGGCGCTGCCGTTTGCCGATCAATTCCCGCTAATCCGGGAGGCGATGGACGTCTGCCTGGAGACGATGATGGACGCCCCGCATCTGATGCGGACATTGCGCGGGATCGAGGATGGTACGATTCGGGTGTCCGTCTTCCAGAACGCTGCGCCATCTCCCTATGCGATACAATTCATGTCGGAGTTCGCCGGGCAGCAAATTTACGAGTCGGAGGCGTTCTCCAAGGATATCCAGCTGCAGCTGCTAAGCGTCAGCCGCGAAGCGGCAGTGCGGACGTTCGGCGCGGAAACGGTGCAGCAGCTCGTCGGAGCCCTGCTGAACGAGAGCGGCGAGATGGACTGGGACGCCGCGAACGGAAGCTCGTCACAACGCCATGCCGCTGCAGATGGCGCCGAGGACCTGTACCGGCTGCTCAAACAACGCGGCGACGCCACTACAGACGAGCTGGAGCGCTGGACAGCTCCAAACGACGAGCAACCGGAGCCATCGATCCGTCACTTGCTGATGCAACTAAAGCATCACAATCGCGTTACCTCCATCCGGATAGCCGGAGAAGAACGTTGGATTTGCGCGGACGAGCTCGTGACGTACCGTTCCTTTCCCGCTGAGCCCCAATCCATCACCTTCATATTAAGACGTTACGTGGACCGTCAGCTGTATGTCACCATGAACCAGTTGCGTACCCGGTATGAGCTAGACCGTACTCATGTGCAGCAGCTGTTCGAGGAGTGGGCGGCTCAGGGCGAGCTGGAGCCTTCGCCGTTCGCCGATCCGAGCGAGTCGGAGTCCGCGAACGACGCAGACCGACTCTGGACGAGCCGCCACGCCTCGGAGCAAATCATCCGCCTGTCGGCGAGCCGCATCCGGAAAAACGCGGAGCCCGTGGAGCCGCAGCGCCTATGCGAGCGTATGCTGGAGCTTCAGCTCGTGCAGCCGAGGGCGGAGGAGAGGGGCGCGGACGGCTTGCGCCTCGTCATCGAGAAGCTGCAAGGCGTCTTCCTGCCGATGACGCATTGGGAATCGATCGTATTCCCGACCCGACTGCCGGACTACCGCAAGGAATGGCTGGATCAGCTGTGCGCGATGGGGGAGGTGCTCTGGATCGGCCACCGGGGGGAGGGGGAGAAGGAAGGGCGTGTCTCCTTTTTCCTGACGAATGAAGAAGCGAAGCCTCTATACCGACCGTTGCTGCAGGCGAAACAAAACCGGCCAGAGCCTGGCGAGGATCGGCACCATGCGCTCCTGGAGCTGCTGCGCAGCCGCGGGGCGAGCTTCCTGACGGCGCTTAGTCGGGAAATCGGAGCCGTTCCCTCCGAGCTGCTGGCTCAACTGGTCGAGCTCGCCTGGGAAGGATACGTATCGAACGATCAGTTCGCGCCGATCCGGATGCATGGGCAAGCTCCAGCTGGCGGCAGCCGATCATCGAAGCCGCCGTCCAGAAGCGCCGGAAGAGGAGCCGCTTTCCAATCCGGTCTGGGCCGCTGGTATTTGCTGGAGTCTTTAGCTTCCGAACCGCAGCACCAGGCTGCGAATTCCTCCCTCAGCACGAAACGATCCGAGTCCACTGTTTCCGTCTGGATGCAGCATCTCATCGACAGCAACGGCCTTTTCACAAGAGGAATGTTGGCCGAGCGCCTGAACATGGCGACAGAGCAGCTGGACGAGCCAATCCGACAACTGGAGTCTTGGGGGCTGCTGACACGCGGGTTATGGGTGAAAGGGTTGCAGGAGCTTCAATTTTCTACGCCGCCTCAGATCGAAGCGCTGCGACGGAACATGCGGATCGACAAGGGTCAGACCAACAACCTCGTCCTCAGCGCGGTGGACCCCGCGAATCCGTACGGCTCGTTGATACCGTGGCCGGAGGCGATGGCTGGACCTGCTTTCGCACGCAAAAGCGGCAACTTTCTCGTTCTCCGCGACGGACGCCTTTCGCTCTGGATCGAGAACAACGGCAGGCGGTTTTACTCATTACCCGGTCTCTCAGAAGACCCTTTAACACCCCTGGTACTGGCGTCGATCATCCGCACTCTATATCGGCTTAGCGGTGTCCGCAAGCTCGTCATCGATAGCTGGAACGGGGTCCCCGTTGCGAATTCGGACCTCCAGGAGCCGCTTAAACAGCTCGGAGCGGAGCGGGACCGCAACTCGGCGGTTATTTGGTTGAGCAGCGTCAGCTCGAGCGCGTTCGCCAAACCATAGCTACTTCCAACCTTCCTCCTGACCAACCGCATCGGTTGGCAGAAGTGAAGGCTTTTTCTATTTTAAGTAAATTTTCCGTTGACAACAGAGCAAGTGTTCGCCTACTATGGTAAACATTAGGTAATGGATGTATAACCATACTTTTACAGAGAAAAGGGGTAACCGCCGATGACCTCGCCTGCATCTGCTCCATCTCCGTCACCAGCTCCGTCAGAAAAGCCGGCATCATCGCAATCCGCCTCGCAATCTGCCTCACCTTCTGAACCAATATCAGCATCAGCATCTGCATCAGCATCTGCAGCATCTTCTGAACCAACATCAGCATCAGCATCTGCAACATCTTCTAAACCGCCATCCGACTCAACCTCCCGCGACACCGAACGAAACACCGCGCTCCAAAGGCTGCTCCACTCCATTCGCGTGTACCGCTGGGCGATTTCCTTTCTGACCCGGTACCGGCTCCATTTGCTGCTGTTCATCGGGTGCGGACTCGTCATTTCGGCATCGGAAATTGCCATCCCGAAGTTTCTGCAAGTGGTGGTCGACGAAGTCGTTCCGCATCGCGACAGCAAGCTGCTGCTCACTATGTTTGTCATGGTAGTCGTCGTAGTCGTCGTCCATATCGCCCTCACGGCTGCCCGAAACTTGCTGCGACGCATTTTCTCGATGAAAGCGAGCAAGGATTTGCAGCTGGCCCTGTTCCGCCATTTGCGGCAGCTTGGCTTCTCCTACTACGAACAAAATCCGGTCGGCCGCACTCTCACCTTGCTCAATACGGAAGTGGCCGGCGTGCAATCGATGTACCAGTGGTATTTTCCGGAGATGGTCCAGCGGTTGATCATGCTTCTGCTGTTCGGCGGCATCATGATTTACATGAATCCGAAGCTCAGCCTGCTGTCGCTGCCTTGTTTCCTGCTCTATTACATCATCAGCCCGTACTTCCAGCACCAAGCGTCCAAATACATAAGCGCAACCAAGTCTTATCGGCTCCACTATAACAAAAAAATATACGACAGCGTCTCGGCGGTCATGGAGCTGCGCGCGCACTCTTCGGAGCAATGGGATTTGCGCAGGCTGATGGCGGGTACGGACCATATCGTCCATCTGATCATCAAGTACCAGTTCAACATGCATCTGTGCGCCAATTTGCGCGGCATGACGACCTATTTGGGCATCCTGCTCGTGTTCTGGTTCGGGGCGAAGGACATGCAAGCCGGGGAGCTGACCATCGGAGCGTTCGTCGCATTTGTGCTGTACTATCTCCTTTTCATGAATGCCATCACATCGCTGGTGAAGGTGCTGACGGATCAGCGCATTTCCGTGACCCAGGCCGAGGAGCTTCATAGCTTTCTTCATCAAAAGCCCGAAGTGCTGGAGCCGGCAGTACCGGAGACGTTGCCTGAAGTAAAGGGTGAAATCGAGTTTAGGGGTGTGACATTCGGTTATGGAAAAAATCCGTCCATCCTGAACCGATTCTATCTGCGCATTCGTCCGGGCGAGCGGGTGGCACTGGTGGGCACTAGCGGCAACGGCAAATCTACCGTCCTGAAGCTGATTGGCCGTTTCTACGATCCTCGGGAGGGGGAAGTCAGACTGGACGGCGTCGCGCTGAATAACTTGTCGTTCAAGCAGCTGCGAGGTTCGATCGGCTTCGTGTTCCAGGATACGTATTTGTTCGGAACTACAGTGCGCGAGAACATCCGCTTCGGCAATCCGCAGGCTACGGAAGAGCAGATCGTGGCGGCGGCGCGGGCGGCCAATGCTCATCCTTTCATCACCCAGTTCCCCGACGGTTACGATTCCTTGGTGGGGGAACGCGGCATCAAGCTGTCCGGCGGCCAGCGCCAGCGTATCGCGATCGCCCGGATGTTCCTCAAGAACCCGTCCATCGTCCTGCTGGATGAAGCGACCTCGGCCCTCGACAACGTCAGCGAAAAGGAAGTGCAGCAAGCGCTCGATCAATTGCTCATCGGCCGTACGACGGTAGCGGTGGCGCATCGGCTGTCGACAGTGAAGGACTATGATCGCATCGTCCTGCTGGAAGACGGTCACGCGTCGGAGGTGGGCTCCTATGAGGAGCTGATGGCGAAAAGAGGAGCTTTCTATCGACTGGCAGTACGTCATATAGAAGAGGAAGCGGAGCTTGACACAGCCGACGGGGACATGAGCGAGACGGGAACCGCAGCTGTCGGAAACGGAAAGGCGTTCGGACTTGCCGTGAAGGGAGGGGGCTCGCAATGAGCAGCATCAAGTGGTTTTCCCGTTATGTGTGGCGCTTTAAGAAAGGGTTTTTTCTCGCTACATTGTACTTGCTGCTTGCAACACTGTTCGGTGTTGCAGTAACGGCGGCGCAAAAAATCGTCATCGACGACGTGTTCACCGACGGGCGGTATGAGCTGCTTCCTTGGCTGCTGCTGGGCTTTGGAGCGGCAATCGGCTGTGCCACGTTGTTCGGCGTGTTGTGGACGCACACGGGGCGCGTCTATGCCTATCGCATTTACGGCGATCTGACCAGCGAGGCGATGAGGGCGATTTACCGGACGCCAGCCAGCGTCTATCACAATGAGCGGATTGCCCGCTACGTCGGCTATTTCACGAACGACATCAACTGGACGACCGTCGCCCTCACGCAATTCGTTCCTAACGGCATCTCTAATCTGCTGACGGCGCTCGCCATTTCCGTCATTATCGGCTGGACGAGTCCGACGCTGCTCCTCGGTATTTTGGCGTTTTGCTTGCTGTACTTGGCGCTGGGCAACCGGTTCGGCGGCCGAATTCGTACGATGTCCAAGCAAGTGCAGGAGGCGAAGTCGAACTTTCTCGTCCACATGGAGGAAGGCGTCTCCTCGACCCGGGAAGTGATCGCCTTTCATCGGGAAGAGTGGGAGCGCCAGAAGGTGAACGACAACTTCGCCGTATTCTACGAGAAAGTGATGGAGGAAGGCAAGCTGGAAAACCGGAAGCTCGCTTGGAGCGATCCGCTTCGATGGGGAGCGACCTTGATCGTGCTCGGCTATGGCGGTTACCTCGTCATGCAGGACGCGCTTTCCATCGGGATGTACGTCGTGATTTTTCAATTCACGTCCCAGTTGATGAACGCGATCAACGATGTGTACGGCTTCGCCATGGAAGCTCAAGGTCGGCTGGCGATGGTCGATCGGATTAAGGCGTTGCTCGAAGGTCCGCAGGTAGCCGAGGGCGATCGCGAGCTCGAAGGACCGATTCGCAGCCTGGAGCTGGGGGGGATAAGCTTCCGGTATTCGGAGACGACGCGGACGGTTCTCGATCAATTGTCACTGCGCATCCCGGTCGGCAAAAAGGTGGCTTTCGTCGGTCCTTCCGGCGGCGGCAAATCTACAATCGCACAATTGCTCGTGCAGTTTTACGATCCGCAGGAGGGACGCATTCTGGTCAACGGCATTCCGCTGACGGAGCTTCGCCGTGCGTCCTGGATGGGCCGGCTGTCCGTCGTGTTCCAGGACCCGTATTTGTTCCCGGAATCGATCCGCAACAACGTGCTCATGGGCCGGGAAAAGTCGGAGCAGGAGCTGACGGCCGCTTGCGAGCAAGCTTGCATCCATGAGTTTGTCCAGTCGCTGGCGAAAGGGTATGACACGGAGCTCGGAGAGCGGGGCATCAATTTGTCGGGCGGACAGAAGCAGCGGCTGGCTTTGGCTCGGGCGATCATTCAGCGCTCGGAAATATTGATCCTGGACGAGTCGACGTCCTCGCTCGATCTGGAGACGGAACGTCAGGTGCAGAAGCAGATCGACGAGCTGCGGGCCGGGCTGACGACGATCATCATCGCGCATCGGTTGTCGACGGTCGAGAATGCCGATGTCATCTTCGTCATGGATCAGGGCCGCATCGCCGAGCAGGGGACGCATGCCGAGCTGATGGCTTCGGACACCCTTTACAAAAAGCTTGTGTTTATGCAAATGGAGGCGGAGGCGGGATAGCGGTATAATGGGGGAAAAGGAGGAGCGCCTACTATGGACAAACGTATGTTTATCGAGATCGGCATGGGGGTGGACCTGCACGGGCAAAACGTGACCAAAGCCGCCGTCCGTGCCGTTCAAAACGCGATCCATCACAACTCCATGCCCGGTATCCGATCCGTCCTGCCGGGGAATGATTTGGCCAACATGAAGGTGCATGTACGCCTGGCCGTTCCCGCCGACCGCGATCGGCTCGATCTAGACGTCGTTCGAGAGGAGCTGCCGTACGGGCAAATCAGCTTCGAGGTGATCGACGGCGGGATGCTGACGAGCAGCGGCATCGTGCTCGCGGACAAGGACGATGTGAACGATTTGGCCTATGTCGTGATCGCTTCGGTGGAAGTTGGGTATTAAGCGAAAGGGGGCAGCGAAGTGGTGTTTGCAGACGGTGTAGTCGTGGCAGTCAGTACAAGCTCAACCCACTCTTTCAGTAAATCGAACCAAGCCGGTATTCAACTGATTGCGGGGTTAGGGGTTGAAGGGGACGCGCATGCGGGGGTGACGGTTAAGCACCGCTCGCGTGTGGTCGCTAATCCAAACCAGCCGAACTTGAGGCAGGTGCATCTGATCCAGTCCGAGCTGCACGATGAGTTGCAAGTGCGAGGATTCTCCGTCGGGTCCGGGGACATGGGTGAGAACATCACTACTCTCGGCGTCGACTTGTTGCAGCTCCCGCGGGGGACCAGGCTGCATATCGGAACGTCGGCAGTCGTAGAGGTGACGGGGCTGCGCAATCCTTGCAAGCAACTGGACGACTCCCAGCCGGGCTTGATGGCCGCCGTGCTGGACCGGGATGCCGAAGGCAATCTGATTCGCAAGGCGGGGATTATGAGCATCGTGCTGGAAGGCGGGATCGTTCAGCCTGGCGATACGATCCGCGTGGAGCTGCCTGTGGCGCCATATTTGCCGCTGGAGCGGGTTTGAATTCGTCTGATCCCGCCTGCATAGATTAATACAGTTACCGGTGTAGGAATCTGCAATGGAGGCGGATAGATGACGATATGGAAAAAACGCAAATCGCTCAAACATGAGGCGGAAATTTCTCGTAGAGTGGAAAAACGCATCGAGATCCGAACTGCTAACGGCGTACTTTATCTTGGAACTGTTCAGGGAGGTCCGTATCCGAAAGCGATCCTTTCTCGACTGGAGAAAAACAACAATATTTGAAAAATATGTTGCTCATTACCGACCGAAAGTTTATGATGAGATCGTGAACTGGAGGTCGTTTTTGTGGTGCAATTAAAGAAGCTTGGAGCATGGATTGCAGGGGTCTTGCTAGCAGTTGTACTTTTATTGTGGGCTCTTGTGCAGTCATTAGTAGCCAATGCGATAGATGGAACTGTATACGATAATCTTATTTATTTTTTCGGAGGCCCTGCCTATTTGTGGGAGTCTTCCAGGCCGGCTCCGATCGCCCACAATATGGAGAAGTTGGGATATCTACTCGTTAGTATTGTACTCATTGGGCTTTGGATTGCAGCTCTTGTCGTGATCCCTCTTTTTTACATGCAAAAGCGAAAACTCCATTCTGCTAGTGCGCAATCCGTAGCTTCTATCCAAGAAACCGCTTCTCCGAATCCAACTCATATCGCACAAGCTGAACTAGCTGTAGCGATTAGTGCGATCGAGAATGGATCCGGCCGTTCGGTTAGCCAAGATGAATTGGACTCCGTGCATTCTTGGATGAAAGCTTTTGAGTCAGGAATTGGCGGTTTGTTTGCCCTACAGTCTGCTGAGTACCGCTGCTACTGGCTTGTCCAAACAAAAGGGGGCTATGATTTTATTTCGGAGCAACGCGACCTAGACGAGACGGACAAGCATATTATCGACCATGCGATCAAACATCCCAGTCGTAAAAATTTTCATGATGAAGTTTATGGAAAGTATGATAACAGTACGATTTACAGTTACTTTTTCGCTCGCAATGGTGCCAATTTCAAGCTGGCTTTCATTATTTTTATCCACAAGAACAATGTGGTCACAGAGGAGCGTAAACAAGCATTCGTACTGGCTACTTCAGGCTTCTATTTGCTAGGAAACGTGGACAAGCTCAGGAAAATTGTGCTAGACTTAAAGAAAAGCTCCTAAAGGTGGCGAGAGTGATGGCTTTTATGTCGAAATGGAATCGTGCCGGACGGGAAAGTTCAGCTCCGTCAGCCCGGACGAAGAAATATGGAGGCAAGCATGTCGAAGTAGTCGGCTACATTCCTCCTGCAACACAAGGCGGTCTTCATAAGATCGAATTGATTGTTAATCCTAAATCTATGCGTAAAAGCAAATAGTTACAAAACAAGGACCGCCGGGAGCTTTTGTGCTCGGGCGGTCCTTCGTCGTTAATGAGCCGCCGACTGGCGGCGGTAGGCGGCGTGATTCGTCGGGCCGATGCCGTGCCCGAGCGGGAGCGCCGCTCCGATGGCCGCCGAGACGAAGCGCTTCGCTTCGTCGACGGCGGCAGCCATCGGCAGCCCCTTGGCGAGGCCGGCGGCGATGGCCGACGCGGTCGTGCAGCCGGTGCCGTGCGTATGGCGCGTCGCGATGCGCGGCGCCCGGAACAAGACGGCCTCGGCTCCGTCGAAGAGCACGTCGACCGCTTCGTCGCCTTGCATGTGGCCGCCTTTGACAAGCACGTGGCGCGGGCCGAGCGCATGCAGCCGCCGGGCGGCCTCAATCATGCCGTCGACGTCGCGCGGCTCCTCGGCGAGCCCTAACAGGGCGCAAGCCTCCGGCAAGTTCGGCGTCACGACCGCGGCGAGCGGCAGCAGTTGCTCGCGCATCGCCTGGATCGCCTCCTGCTGTAGCAGCGGCGCGCCGCCCTTGGCGATCATGACCGGGTCGACGACGAGCCGGGCGCTGACATCGTACTCGCGGACTTTGGCCGCGACGAGACCGATGATCTCGGCCGAGAACAACATCCCGGTCTTGACCGCATCGGTCCCTATATCGGAGAGCACCGAATCGAGCTGCTGGCCGATCATCTCGGCCGGAATCGGGAACACGCCTTGCACGCCGAGCGTATTCTGCGCGGTGATCGCCGTAATGGCGCTCATGCCGAACACGCCGAGCTCCTGGAACGTCTTCAAGTCGGCCTGGATGCCCGCGCCGCCGCCCGAGTCGGAGCCGGCGATCGTAAGCGCGCGGGGCACCGGGGCTGATCCAGCCGACTCTACACTATTGGATAACATTAGTCTTCACCTCAATCTTGCGCTACAAAATAGCATATGAAAACACTCTATCTATTGGATGGTCGGACCGAGGGCACCCTCAGACTTTTTCGCGGACACAGATGATCTTATTTGTGACAAAATTAGCGTTGTCGTCAGTTTGGCGGACACAGATGAGCTTATTTAGCGGTAAAGTGGCAAAATGTTCACTTGGGAAGTCGAATAAGGGCTCGTGTGTCCGCGAAATGTTCAAAACACGCTGAAAGCGGCACAATAACGAATCTCCTGTCCGCTAAACCTGACTTAGAACAGTTGTTACCCTGCATAGCCCGCCACCGACCGCCACATCCGCCAAGTAGACCAACTTTTACCCTATATAGCCTGCCAGCACTAAGAAAATCGCCCCGGAGCAAACGCAGCCGCATATTTCATTAGTTTCGCCTCGCTGAAATAGCGGTTTCCGCCACCTAGGGCCTTGTCGCCCTGACGGCCGCCGCCGTCGGCAAGGTCCGCCACTAGCTTGGCCGTAGCCGGGCCAAGCAAGATGCCGTTGCGATAATGGCCGACCGCGAACATGACAGCGGGTGGTGAACCCGCCGCCGCCGATGCTGCCAATGCCTCGGCCTCCGCCGCCGTAGCCCCTCGCACCGGGCCGATGAGCGGCCAGCCGTCCTGCGTGGCGGGGCGAAGCCCGGCCCATTGATGGAACGGCTCGCGGTCCCGCAATGCTGGCAGCAGCTTGCCGTTCCAGCTCTCCAGCCGTGCCAGCCCGCGCGGAGTGACGGTGGTATCGAATCCGGCGACATCCTCGGACGCTCCGCATACGAGCGAGCCGTTGGCTTTGCCGACTACGTAGCCCTGGCTGCAAAACACCATGTGCCGCAGCTCGCCTGGGAAGGCGGCTTCGTAGGCGCATATTTGCCCGCGAATCGGATAAACGGGAACGTTGATCCCCCAGGCCGACTCCCATTGCTGCGCCCAAGCCCCGTTGCATAGGAGCAACCGATCCGCGCTCAACACCTCGCCGTTCTCCAGCCGCACACTCACGCCAACGCCCGCAGACTCAGCGCTACCTCTGCCACTAGCCCCGCCGGCTTCACCCAACAGCTCCATCGCGCCGACCTGCTCGCGAATCGTCACGCCGGTCAGCCGGCATGCCTGCTCCAGCGCCTTTACATAATGCGGCGCATATACATGCGACTCGTGCGGATAGTACAGTGCTCCGCGCACCTCGCGGGACAGGCCGGGCTCAAGCGAGATCAGCTCGTCGCCCGTCACGATCCGCGCATCCGCACCATAGGCGGATTGCCACAGGCGGCGCGACTCCATCGCCTGCCGGTCGGCGTCGTGATAGTACACGTACAAGCTGCCGGTACGGGAAAACTCGAAATCCATGCCGGATACCGTGCGGATTTCCTGCTGCCAATCTTCGTACAGCCGCAGGCTGTCCAGGCACAGCTCGAAAAACGGATCCGGCTGCTCGCCGTTCTCGGAGAACGGCGCGAGCATGCCGGCAGCGGCGCCGGACGCCTGGCCGCCGCACTGAAACCGCTCGGCGACCGTGACCGCGTACCCGCGTTTACGCAGCTCGTAGGCGCAGGACAAGCCGATCACGCCGCCGCCAATAACAAGTACATGCTGCTCGACCATGCTTACTGGACCACCCATTCTTCGCTGCCGCTGCTCGCCGAGGCGTAGCGCTTGCGCGGAATGCGGCCGGCCAAATAAGAGAGACGCCCCGCGTCAATCGCCAGCCGCATCGCTTGCGCCATGCGCACCGGATCCTTCGCCTTCGCCACCGGCGTATTCATGAGCACGCCGGCTGCGCCGAGCTCCATCGCCTGGGCGACGTCCTGGGCAGAGCCGAGACCGGCGTCCACAATAATCGGCACCTTCGCGTCCTCGATAATCCATTCCAGGTTGAATGGATTGAGAATCCCGAGGCCGGTGCCGATCGGCGAGCCGCCGGGCATGACCGCAGCCGCTCCCGCTTCCTCCAGCCGTTTGCACAGGATCGGGTCGTCGGACGTGTACGGCAGCACAACGAACCCTTCGCGCGCAAGAATCTCGGTTGCCTTCAGCGTCTCGATCGGGTCGGGGAGCAGCGTCTTCTCCGAAGCGCTGATCTCGACCTTGATCCAGTCGCTGAGTCCCGAGGCGCGCGCCAGCCGGGCGAGGCGGACCGCTTCGTCCGCCGTCTTGGCCCCGGACGTATTCGGCAAGTACGCGTACGTCCGCTCCTCGAGGTGCTGGAGGATCGAATCGTCCTCCGGCGAATCGAGGTTGATGCGACGGATCGCGAACGTAAGCACCTCCGCGCCGGACGCGGCGATCGCTTGTCGCTGCACATAAGGATTCGGGTACCTGCCGGTACCCAGGAAGAAGCGGGAGCTGAGCGCTCGGCCTCCGATTACTAGCGGTTGATCAATTGCCATGACGAATCTTCATCCCCCTCCGACGAAATGGACCAGCTCGATCTTCATGCCGGCGGTCAGCGCTGTGTCTGGCCATTGCTCGCGCGGCACGATCGTGCCGTCAATCTCGACGACGACCAGCTTGCGCTCCATGACGTATTCCTGCAGCAACGCCTCGACGGTCGAGGCCTGCACCGTGCGCGAAACGCCATTTACAATCAGATCCATCTCACACACTCCTAGCTATGGCGGCCGCACGATCGATCCGCTCCAGATACTTCTCGCATGTTCCGCGAACATCGGCCGCTCCAACAATTTCACTGATCGCGCAGATGCGCGTCGCACCGGCTTCCAGCACTTGATCGACGTTGTGGAGCTTGATGCCGCCGATCGCCACGTACGGAATTCGTATCTCCGCCGCGACTTGCCGCACATAGTTCGTCGTGACCGGCGCCACGACGTCGACCTTGCTCTTCGTCTCGAATACCGGACCGACGCCGATATAGTCGGCGCCTTCGCGCTCCGCCGCGCGGGCCTCCTCGATCGCATGCGTCGAGATGCCGATTATTTTACCCGCGCCCATAATTCGACGGGCATCGGCCAGCGGCAAGTCGTCCTGGCCGAGATGAATGCCGTCGGCATCGACGGCCAGCGCAATATCGATATGGTCGTTGACGATGAACGTTACGCCATAACGGCGAGTCAAGTCGCGCAGCGCATACGCCTTGGCCAATATTTCACGCTTCGAGCCGGACTTGTCCCGCAGCTGAATAATATCGGCGCCGCCTTGAATCGCTTCCTCCATCACCTGCAGCATGTCGCGGCCGGGATGGAACTGCTCGCCTGTAATGACATACAGCTTGAATGGCTTCATTTCCAAAGCAACCTCCTCCGAAAAAATAAGCTCCCTAGTCTACCTACATCCCTATATATCGCGCGTACAACGTCTTCGCCCTTACCGGGTCTTCCGTTCCTTGCACTAACGCTCGGCCGTCCGGGAACATAACAATTCGTTCGCCCTCCGGCAAGTAGGCTTTCAATAAGAACGGATTGCGCTCCACGCGCGCCAGCCCGGATAGCCGCTCCTCCCACGCCGTCAAGTCAAACGAGGAGGCAACGTGCAGCTGCACCGTCTCCCGACCGCATAGTGAAGCGGCATCGACCGCCCCCTGCTGCAGCGAAGGGAATTCTCGCGTGCCGCAAGTCGGGCAATCCGGCTTCGGCTCGCCGGTCTTCATCTCGAAATGATGATTGTTCCATACATCGAATGAGATCAAGGTCGGTCTGCGTACGGCTACGGCACCGACCAGCAGCTTCAAAGCCTCGACGGCCTGATACGAGGCCGAGATGTCCACGACCGGCGACAGCACGCCGATCCGGTCGCATGTCTCCGCCGTGCCCTCGCCGGGCTGGATCAGGCAGCGCAAACAAGGGGTGGCGCCTGGCACGAAGACGGCGCTCATCCCGCGGGAGCCGACCGCGCCGCCGTATACGAACGGAATGCCCAGCTTGAAGCAGGCATCGTTCAACAAAAACCTCGTCTGGAAATTATCCGTTCCATCCAGCACGACCTCGATTCCGTCCAGCAGCCGCTCGACATTCTCTACTGTCACATCGGCCACCACAGGCTCCAACCGAACCGAAGAATTGATTCGCTTCAATTTTCGTTCCGCGGCCATGGCCTTCGGCATCGACTCGCGAACGTCATCCTCGTCATACAGCATTTGCCGCTGCAAATTGCTCGCCTCTACATAGTCGCGGTCGACGAAACGCACGAGCCCAACGCCGGCGCGCACCATGTGGTTGGCGAGCACGGTGCCGAGAGCGCCCATGCCGACGATCAGGACGGAGGAGGCTCCCAGCTTGCGCTGCCCTTCGGCTCCGACCGGGGCGAACAGCATTTGACGCGAGTAGCGCTCATGTGATTGTGGGGAACTCATTTCTATCATCCTCCTTCCGCACAACAAAAAAATCCGCCTCCAACAGGGGCGGATACATGATTAACAAACATGCAGGCGGCATCCTGACCGCCATCATCCACTTCCCTACGCTGGCATCAACCAGATCAGGTTCGAAGAGTTCGAAGCATGCGCGCTTCATCTCAGCCTGCGATCGCTCAGGCTCCCCTAGTGACGCTGCCGACACCGTATGAAAACAGGCGCCGACCATAGTCGTATACAAGTATCACCTTACACCCCGCCTCCCTTTTTGTCAATGAAGAGCGGCAGGCTCCCCACAAACATTTGAAAAGGATGACTTATTTTCGTTCACTTTTGTCCTACTTGATGGGACAGGCATGCATACAATATAGGGTGTAGCAAGCGGATACAGAGACGGAGGAACACATCTTGCGGAAAACGATTCCATTGTACGGCGAACAACAGCTATCGGATGAAACATCGCGTAGCGCATCGATTAACCAGCCACACGGAATGATAAGCGGAGATCCGAGCCGTTCGGCATGCTGGCTCCAGCCGGTTCATTCATCCCAGACCGAATCGATCTACCGATTCCGAATTCCAACAGGCGTAGTGATCGGGGATAGTATCAGCCAGGGCAATCCGGAGTCAAGAGGGAGATTGCAAGTCGAGGGAGTTCCGGGCTTCAACCCTCAGCATGCGAATGTGCCGGGGCAGCTTTCCTATGAGCTGGGAGCGATTACAGGTTTCCATTGGTACAACCACGGGATCGGAAGCCAACGGACGGACGAGATATGGGCCAGATGGAGAAGGGACGTGCTGGCGGAGACGGTCGTGCTGGGAGACGGTCGAGGAAGCCGCACGCTCGACGCGAAGCCTTATGCGGTCTTCATCGTCGCAGGCATTAACGACGTGTTCCAGAACCGGGACGATGCTCATATCCAACGCTACTGGATCGAGATGGCGCGAAGCGCCAAAGCGAACGGCATCTTGGCCATTTTCTCCAATATGGGCGAGCATAATGCGGCTACTCCGGCTTGGCGGGATCAAATCCGGCGCCTGAATGTCTGGATGGCGGACGAGCTTCCGCGTTATGGGGCGACCGTGGTTGATTTCTATGAGTGGTCCATGGACAGGAAACGCGGATACGGGGTGCATCCGGGATTGTTCGTCGACGACGTACATCCGTCGCGGAGCGGATTCCAGTCGCTTGCCCATCATTACGCTGCGCAATGGAGCGGTCTTCCGATGTATTGGCAGGGGCTGCAGCTTGAAACCGTGGTCGATTTCGTCAAGCCTGACGATAGCTATAGCAGACCTAGAAAGCTGGAGATTCGTCTCCGTTGCGACTACGCGGCGATTCCGACGAATGATCTTACGCTGGCAGACTGCGCCGACGTACCGATCAACTGCATTTCCATTCCTTCGGACGGTCGGTCGAACATTGTAGAGCTACGGATTCGGGAAGCGTTTGAAGTCAAAACGTGGAGCGGATTTTCTAAAGTTAGAGCTATTATCGGAGAACAATCGGGTTGTTGCAAAAAAGGTTAAAAAAGAGGTTGCCTAGATAGCGGAGTTGGACTATTATAAAAACATCGAGTAAATAAATACATGTAAAATACAGCTTAAATAAAAGTCATATACATGTATTGATTTATATTTTATTGGGAGGTGAATCAGAACGTCGGCACAGTGGGCAGCACTTGCGACCGGCACATTGATTTGCAGCCAGCCACACTAGAACAAACAACAAAGTGTAGATGTAAAACCATTTCAGGGAGGTCTTCGTTTTGAAAAAACATTTCACTCGCGTCATCGCATTGTCGATGGCAACCGCACTCGTCCTGAGCGCCTGCGGCGGCAAGGAAGGGAACGGTACAGCAAGTCCGTCGCCATCGTCGGGCGCAAGCGTAGCCCCATCCGCTCCAACCAAAGAAAAGCTGACACTGACTTGGATGATCGGTGTACCTACGCCATCTTCCTCGCTCCCATCGGGCGACAAAGACTTCATCCGCAAAGCGATCGAAGAGAAGTTCAATGTTGAGATCAAGCTGGATTATATGCCTATGGGGCAGGACTACACGAATAAGCTGAACTCCTTGATCGCTTCGGGCAGTACGCCTGATTTCTTCCAGCCTGAAGGAACGGCAACCTCCAAGTATATCGCGGACGGCGTTGGAATGGATTTGACCAATCTGGTAACGTCTGCTAAGATGCCTAACTATTTCAAGTGGGTATCCGATCTGGAAATGAAGCGTTACCAAGTAGGCGGCAAATTCATGCGCGCTCCAGTACCGTTCGAGAGAAACTGGTACCTCGCTTATTATGTGCGCAAGGACTGGATCGATGCGCTGAATGCGAAGGATCCTAGCCTCAAGCTGAAAGTGCCGACGAACTACGACGAAATGATCGCGGTCATGAAAGCGTTCACGTTCAACGATCCGGACGGCAACGGCAAAAACGACACTTACGGCTACACAACCGTAGGCGGAGGCAACTCGGTTCCGGGCGACTTCCCGGAATGGTATAAGAACGGCATGACGCCGGGCTTCGCAGTCGACAAGGACAACAACTTCGTCGACAGCGGCACGAACGCTCGTACGGCGAAAGTGCTTGAAGATATCCGCAAAATGCTGGCTATGAACATCGTCGATCCGGACTGGTTCCTGAACAAAGCCGGCGACCAGTTGAACAAAATCCAGCAAGGTCGCGCCGGTATTTTCTATTCCTCGATCCGCGACATCGCGTTCGACAACACGGCCAATAGTGTTCAGAAGAAAACACGCGAAGTTACGGGCAATCAAAAAGCCGAATTCGTCGCGTTCCACATCGCCGGTGATGTTCCTGTTACGTATGAGGCGTTGCCAGGTATGCCGTTTATGTTCAATGCCAAGGCGGATCCGAAGAAAGTGGACCGCACGATCGAGATTCTCGAGTGGCTGGCTGGTCCGGAAGGCTTCTTGCTTGCCAACTTCGGTAAAGAAGGCGTGCACTACAAGAAGGAAGGCAACAAAATTACTTTGATTCCGGACACCATGAAGAAAGACATCGGCGACAACGGCAACTTTACGGAAATTTGGGGCAGCGTATTCTCGTATCTCGTCAAGGATCCTTCCCAAGCGCTCGGACTGCAAATCATCGACCCGCGCGAAACGGATCACGACCGCGAAATTTTGGCCACATTCAAGAAGAACAAGTACTACGTGCTCGGCACAAACGTAGTACCTCCGGTTGGTTTGGATATCGGCTCTTACCGCACGCAAATGCGCGCGAAGCAAGTGAAGGTGCTGATGGAGGAGAAGGATTCGAGCAACTGGCCGAAATACTTGCAAGAGCTTCTCGACACGTACAAGGGCAAAGCGATTTTCGACGCGTATGCAGAGCAAATCTCTACGGCGCTTGGCAAGAAGATCGTATTCAAGACAGAGTAATCGTCTTCATAAGCAAGGGACTCCCGGGTCAAACGACTCGGGAGTTTTTGCGTCTGCAGCAGGTTGAAAAGCTGATTCCAGTAATACTCTATGGCTAGCTATATCGATGTAAAGTGCATTTTTAATGCATATCTCATGTATAAGTATAAAGGGAATAAAAAAGATGGTTGCTTAGACAAGACATTATGATATATGATAGGAGCATACAGGATAGTAACAGGATCTTTTTTGAACTATCATTTATACATGTATTAAACAGATTTTTATGAAAACGGTTGCCAAATATTACAGATAAATTCAGCAGGGTAAAGGTTTTCGCGGTTCCGTGTTTATTGTTGCGGGAGGTGATGCAGCAAAGTCTCATGTTTTATCTGAAGTTTGTAAGCGGTTACTATCGCCTATCCATGTATCCATTACCAGGGAGGTCATTAATTTGAAGAAGAGTTTGACTCAGATCATCGCATTGTCGATGGTGTCTTCGCTTGTGCTAAGTGCCTGCGGCAGCAAAGAAGATGACAAAGGTTCCGCTTCGCCAAGCCCTTCTGCTTCGGCTAGCACGGGTGCATCCGCTACTCCGGCTAAAGAAAAATTGACATTGAACTGGATGATTACGGTTCCTACCAATGCGTCCAAGCTGCCTGCAGCCGATAAAGATTTCGTTAAAAAAGCAATCGAATCGAAGTTCAATGTAACATTGAATCTGGAATATATGGTTTGGAGCACGACCGACTATCAACAAAAGCTGAACATGAAACTCGCCAGCGGCGACACGCCCGACATGTTCCAAGCCGGCGGAGCCGAGTCGAACACATACATCCTTGATAAAGCGGTTGCCGACATGACGTCGTATGTGAACGAGAAGACGATGCCGAACTATTTCAAATACTGGGTGACCCAGGATGAATTGAAGCGTTACGCCGTTCAAAACGTATTCATGCGCGCTCCTGTCATTTTTAATAAAAATCAATATTTCTCCTACTATGTCCGCAAAGACTGGCTCGACAAGCTGGGCCTGAAAATTCCTACGAGCTACGACGAGATGATCGAGGTTATGAAAGCATTCACGACCAAAGATCCGGACGGCAACGGCAAGAACGATACGTACGGCTTGACCGCGGCAGGGAACCAAAGCAGCATTCCGATCGATTTTCCGGAATATTACAAGCATAATCGCGGGCCTGGACTGTTTGTGGAGGGCGACTATTTCGTCGATTCTGGCAGCAGCCGTCAAATGGAAGCGATTCTGAATGATATCAAGAAAACGCTGGCTCTCGGCGTAGTCGATCCGGATTGGTTCCTGAATAAGCCTGGTCAGCAATGGGATCGCGCGGCTCAAGGAAAAGCCGGTATATTCTTCCACACCAACCGTACGGCTGCCTTCGACAATGCGGCGAACAGCGTGCAGAAGATGACGAAGGATGTGACAGGCATCAATGCGAACTGGCAGCCATTCCATATCGAAGGTTCGAACGGAGCAAGCTATGCGGCATTGCCGGGTACGCCGTTCATGTTCGGGGCCAAGACACCGGCTAACAAAATCCAGCGTACCGTTGAAATCATGGATTGGCTCGTCAGCGAAGAAGGCTTCCTGCTCACGCACTACGGTCAAGCCGGCGTGCACTACACGAAGGAAGGCACGAACATCAAGATCGATCCGGCTGCGTTCAAGCGCGACATTACCGACAACGGCAGCTTCCTGGACATCTACGCGGGCATCGCGGGCAATATCAACATGGGTCCTGAGCCGCTCGGCTTGAAAGTAATCGACCCGAACGAAACCGATCGCGACCGCAAAATTCTGGATCGTCTGGCGCAAGTCAAGTACACGCTGCTCGGCACGAACGTATCGCCGATTCCGGGTCTCGATTTGGCCGCATTCCGTACGCAGATGAGAAAGTACCAGACTCAGATCGTATTCGACGAGAAGGACGCCTCCAACTGGTCGAAATATCGTCAAGACCTGATGACGAAGTACCAAGGCAAGGCGCTGTTCGAAGGCTACGCCGAGCAAGTCGGCAAAGCGATCGGCAAGTCGCTAAAGTTCGATTCCGCGCCATAAGCTTCAAATATATGAAATCCGCGGGCCAAGGGGCCTGCG
>NZ_BIMA01000085.1 GCF_004000845.1 Paenibacillus koleovorans NBRC 103111 | reverse complement strand
AGCAGAGAGAGCAGAGAGAGCAGAGAGAGCAGAGAGAGCAGAGAGAGCAGAGAGAGCAGAGAGAGCAGAGAGAGCAGAGAGGCATAGAGAGATAGAGAGCACAAGGGAGTGAAGGGAACATGTGTCGGAGGGAGTTAGTTTGGCTGGAGACTGCTCCGCTGCTTGTTGATTGACTGAGTAGATGTGATAGTGGGGCAAGGAGGCGACGAGGCTGTGATGAAGTGATGATGCATCAATGAGCTACGAGGCTTGTGACGTGGCTGAGCAAAGGGGATAATGGACCAAAGGAGGCCGGGGATCGGCCAAAAAAAAGCAGCCCGGGGTGCGGACTGCTTGGGAGCGAGTGCTTAACGGAACTAACGGAACTGGCTGCTTCCGCTGATTTGCATTTCGGCCATTTGGATAAGCCGGCGTGTGATGTTACCCCCGATCAATCCGGCCTCGCGTGTAGTCATGTAGCCCATGTACCCGTCCGCCGGGATCTGGATACCCAGCTCTTGCGCGACTTCGTACTTCATTTGATCCAGCGCCGCCATTGCTTGCGGAACGACCAAACTGTTGCTCGAGCGGCTTTGCTTCGTCATCTGTGGTTGTCTGGCTGCCATATGCAATCACCTCCTGTTGATACGTATTATGGACATACTGGGAAATCTTACTCATTGCTCGCGATTGGTAAATGTAACCACCCTCGGCAGTCTGCTATAATGGAACGAACAGGAAGGGTGGGGCGTATGTTTCGACTGCAATTTTCCGGCATGAAGCTGGACAAGGATTTGCAAATTATCCAGGCGGATGTACTGGTGGAGATCGAGGGAGAGACGGTGGTCGAAGAGGCAATGTGCGTGGATGTGGGGTTGCCGGCGCTACTAATTAGCTGTTTCGAGTCCACAGAGCCGAATCGCTGGGCGCCGATCGACGAGTGGCGGTCCATCCCGTTTTTTGTCTGCGGCTGCGGCGATCCGGAGTGCCGGGCGATTGGGTTCCGTACGCGGCTGCTGCCTGAGGAGAATGAGATCGAGTGGGTGATGGTCGAGCAAGCGGAGGAACGCGCATATCGTGAGCAAGAAAGCTATCGCATCGCGATTCCTGAATACAAGGCGCAAGTACTCAATGCGGCGGATTCGTTTCTGACACTGGTGGAAAAAGAAAACTACCGCCCCCTGATGAAAGAGACGGCAGCGGTAGTACAAGGGTTGGTTGAACGGTTGCGCTTAGACTTGGACAGGAACGGTGAGTGAGCGGATGAGGCTGTCGTGTTGCAGTTTGTCGTGCAGTGTCTTGCAGTTGTTTTCTTGCGATTCGATGGTCCATCCGGCGACTTTCGTCCCGTAGACAACGGCGTTGCGGAGGCTAAGCCCTTGCATGAGACCGGCTACGGTGCCGGAGAAAAACGCATCTCCCGCGCCGCTGGAATCGACAACGGAAACCGGGTAAATGTCTTGGGCTCCGCATTCGTTCGTAGTCTTGTCATAGTAGACGGAGCCTTCGGCGCCAAGCGTAATGACGAGCTGGGGAAGCTGCAGCTTCTGCGCAAGTGCGCGAATGGCTTCGAGTCGACCGTTATTGTCGAGATCGATGTAGGATCGGCCCAGCAGACGCTCGGCTTCGACATGGTTGCAGATGAAGCAAGCCATTCGAGAGAGCAGCTCCGGCTTTTTCAGCACGATGTCCAAGTTCCCAGGAATGCCGTAAACCGGTTTGTTATGCTTGGCTGCCAGACGCATGACCTCCGAAGAAAGCTCCTCGTTCAAATCCACCTCAAGCAAAATATGCGAAGATGACCGCACGATCGCGTCTCCTTGATTCGTCAGTGTCCCCTCCATCGCCGTCAAGTCCGGCATTTGCGAAATCGAACCCGCCAAATCACCGTATTCATCCAGGACGGCCATCCACATACCCATTCCCGCTTCATCCGCTTTCGCCATATAAGAAGTATCTACACCACACGCTTCGAGACGGTCCAGCACTTCTTGGCCGAGACCTGTAGCGTCGACGGAGGAAACGAGCCGTACCGGCAGCTTCATGTTGCCGATATTCTCGGCGATATTGCGGCCTACCCCGCCATGGACGAATTGAATGCGGCCTAAATTGCGTCCCGTTGGGATGTATGCCTGGAAGGGGAAGCCTTTGCAATCGATAAATACGGTTCCGAATACCGTAGCGTTGCTTTGTGCAGTCATTTGGCTTGGTAACGCTCCTTTATGAGGTAGGATAATAACAAGTTCGATCTATGAACGAGAGATTTGCAGGTCGATCCACAGCTTGCGAGTCTCGCCTGGAGCGAGAGCGCTCATACCGGTTACGGAAGGATCTAGCGGCAAATTCGGCGCATTCGTCACCCATGTGTAAGGCTCGATGCAAATTGTGTCTTGCGCGGCTCCCTTGGTATAAATTACCCACTGTTTGAAGTCCTCCGACGCGCTGTAACGAATCGTATAGTCGGACTTGGACAGGACGGAATCGACCGGATTCGCTCCGATCTGGAATACGGTATCCAGCGTAGAGCCTTCCAGATTGATCCCTTTGTCGCACATGGCGCTAAACAGCGCAGTTAATGGAAGAAGGTTGCCTGTGGGCATCGCGTCGGCATCCAGCTCCCAAATCGATTCTACCGGCAACTGGAACGTCCATTTGCCAGGCTCGCCGTCAATGCGGAACCAAGTGTGAACCCCGAACCCAAACGGAGCCGACAGCTCGCTGTGGTTGGTGGACTCGATTTCCTGGTACAAGCCATGTTCAGACAAAGTATAGGTAACATTCATCGTCAAATCATGCGGGTATTGGTCGGCCAGCTCCGGGAAGTCGGTTGTCCGGAATTGCGTCGTGATGGTCTGCTTGCCGTCGATGTCGCTTGTATGAACTACTATCCAAGGGCGAGTGCGAAGAATGCCATGGATGTGATGGCCGACGGGGGTATTGATCGCGAGCTGATAAGGTCTTCCTTCGAACTCGAACGCCCCGTGGCGAATTCGGTTCGGCGGCATCATCATGGGAATGCCATAATGACCTGGCTGCTCCTGAATGGACGCCAGGGTGTCCGGGACGCGCAGAATCTCGCGCTCCGCCACTTTATCCCACATCCGGATCATGTTGCTCCCAATCGTGGGTAGCAGCGTAGCGGCAAAAAAGTCGTTCTCCAGCGTAACAGCCGGCACTCCTTGCCAAGTGCCTGTAACTATCGACATAGTGAGGGGATCTCCTTCATAGACGAATTCGTGGACATGTTCCGACAAAAAAGCATACGCTTCATTGTACCGTATCCGCCTTTCGCCTGTCACTCTTCTTTCACAGAACGATTACAAATGAAGCAACCCAAAGGCAAGAGGGATCAAGAATAACCCGTAGATGAATGCGTGTCGGAACGGGGATTGGGAAGGGGTATGATCATGATCATGCGACTCATCGCCGCAATCGCAATCGATCGCAGCAGGCTGATGGAACTGACGGTACGAGATTCTTAATTGAAACAATCCTACGATGAAAAGTCCCACCCCGGCCAATTCGACCAAGGCTATCATATAAGGCTCCAGGTATAAGGGAAGCGCATCCGTTTTGGCGAGAGCTGCAATCAGGATGGAGAAACCCAACAAAATACCGGCCCTGAGGAAAGCATGCACCCATATGTGCGGACGTTCGGGCATTTTGGTTACTCTCCCTTCTCGCGTATGGGTTTGTTACAATCCGAAATACAGCTCGAGCAGCTTGGAGCCAGTCAAAACAAAACCGATAACCAGGAGAGACAGGAGCAGTACGAACTTGGTGCGGAAGACGGCCAGGAGCATAAGGGTGTTTTTGAAATCGAGCATCGGTCCGAACACGAGGAAGGTGAGCAGCGAGCCTTTCAAGAAGGTGGCGTCGAATGCGGAAACGACAAAAGCGTCGGATGTGGAGCAGAGGGAAAGCATGTAGGCCAACCCCATCATGAACAGATGCGAGCTCCAAGCCCCTTGGCCGATGGAAAACAGACTTTCCGGAGAAAACGCAGTCTGAATCCAGGCGGTCATCGCTGCCCCGAGAATCAAATATTTGCCCATTTCAAAAAACTCGTCGGATGCATGAGCCAGGAGGGAGGACCCTCTCTCTAAATACGGTTGGGATGAGGAGAAGGTAAGCTGGGAAGAAAGAGCCGTGGATGCAGACAGTTGGGTTGCATGATATCGAAGCGGATTCGTTCGGACAAACCGGTGCAGCAAAAGGCCGATGCCCAAGGCAACCAGGAAGGCGAGTCCCATGCGGGCGTACGCCAGAACTGGTTCTGTGCGGAAAGCGATATAAGTGGAAGCGAAAACGACCGGATTCAAAATCGGTCCCACCAGAATGAAAACGACAGCGATATAGGCCGGCATTCCTTTGCGCATCAACCGTCTCACGATCGGAATCATCCCGCACTCGCATAAAGGAAATAGCAATCCGAGCGAGCAGGCGAACAAGATGCCCGGGATCGGCTTTTTCGGAATCCAGCGTCGCACCATTTCTTCGGTCACAGTAAGATGCAGAAAGGCGGAGACGGTGACCCCAAGCAGCATGAACGGGACGGCCTCCAATAGTATACCGATGAAGAGGAGCTTGAAGGAGGACCAATCCAATGCGGTCATGAACGAGAAGTCCGGCCAGTTACGGTTCAAGCTTATAAGAGTAAGCAGCCAGACGCAGGCGAGTCCGGCTGCAATCGTTACGCTCCAGCGATGTGTCGATGACATGGGCATTCTCCCTCTAGAAGGAATCGAACACTTCTAAAGTATGCGCCAAAGCCTGTCGATAGGACACGTTGTGCCGGAAATGCCAGTGAAGGTCCTCAGCCTTTCCGATCTTTGTATATTTCCCTCATGACATGCCGCAGCTCCGGGATGACAATGTGGGTCATCGCCAGCTTGACCGCTCCGGAGGAGCCGGGCATCGAGAAGACGGCGGTGTTCCCGCAAACGCCGGCCACCGCACGGCTCAAGATCGCCGCGGGCCCAATGTCTTCCGCGAAGCTGAGGTAGCGGAATATTTCGCCGAAGCCCGGCATTTCTTTGTCAAGCACATCCCTTACCGCTTCGTATGTAGTGTCTCGTAGCGCGATTCCGGTTCCGCCGTTAAGCAGAACGGCTTCGATCGAAGGCGATTCCGACGCGGTACGAATGAGCGACTGTATCCTGGCGTATTCATCCTTCACGATCTTGTAGTCGGCGATGACGTAGCCGTTCTCCTCCAACAGCCGCTTCATCAATTGGCCGCTTTTGTCGGTTTCTTCGTTCCTGGTGTCAGAAACGGTGATGATCATGCAGCGCACCGACGAGGGTGCTTCCTTACGGTGTTCTTCTGTAGACATGGCTCTTTTCTCCGTTCTTATTCGCGTTTTCCGAATGGGATCGTTTCCTTTATCAATATACTTATTTTGGCATGCGGGTTCAACGCGAATCTTTATTTGACGCCAAGCTTCGGGGCTGTTATTATAGTACTTATGCGATTTCTATAAGAAATATCGTTCGAAGCACGAAAAGGAGGTGTGTACCGATGCGCGTTATCGTTACTTTGGCATGCACAGAGACGGGCGACCGTAACTATACGACTACTAAGAACAAGAAAACTCATCCTCAGCGTATTGAGATGAAGAAATTTTGCCCACGCCTGAAGCGAGTAACTCTTCACCGTGAAACCCGCTAAGGTATACGCTTAATACTTGGCGATGACAGGAAAGAGTAGGGAGCGTGTAACCGTTACAGAGAGCCGGCGGCGGTGTGAGCCGGTGCGGTGAGCTGCCCGAATGGATCCTGAAGCCTGAAGCCGAACCCTTCGTTATCGACGCAGGCAGTAGGCGGAACGGAAGCTCTCCGTTATCGGGGCATCAGGTTTTCTATGGCTGCTTATCCGTTAGTATGTATGCGGTGCGTCCTGGAAACAAATTAGGGTGGTACCACGGCCTCTCGTCCCTTGCGACGAGGGGCTTTTTATTTTTCCACTACAAGCCTCTGGAGGTAATGCATATGAAACGTGTACTATCCGGCATCCAGCCTAGCGGGCAGTTGACCTTGGGCAATTACATCGGAGCGCTTCGCAACTACGTGCTTCTGCAAGAGGAGCATGATTGTTTCTTCATGGTCGTTGACTTGCATGCCATTACGGTGCCTCAGGAACCCGCGGCATTGAAGGAACAGACCGAGTCGGTCACCGCCTTGTTCCTCGCTTCGGGGCTCGATCCGACGAAGTCCAACATTTTCTTGCAGTCGCATGTAAGGGCGCATGCCGAGCTGGGCTGGCTGCTCACGACGCTGACCTATATGGGCGAGCTGGAGCGGATGACGCAGTTCAAGGACAAGTCGAGCGGCAAAGAGTCGATCGGCGCGGGCCTCTTCACATATCCTTCGCTTATGGCCGCGGATATATTGCTCTACGGCACGAACCTGGTCCCGGTCGGCGACGACCAGAAGCAGCATCTCGAGCTGACGCGCGATCTGGCGAATCGATTCAATCAACGCTTCGGCGAGACGTTCCCGATCCCGGAGCCGTTCATCCCGAAGGTAGGCGCCAGAATCATGTCGCTTGACGATGCGTCCAAGAAGATGAGCAAGAGCAACCCGAACGCGGGCAGCTATATCGCGATGCTGGATGGACCGGATGTCATCCGCAAAAAGCTGAGCCGTTCGGTAACGGACTCGGGCCGCGAAGTGAAATACGATCTGGCGGCCAAGCCGGAAATTTCGAACTTGATGAGTATTTACGCGAGCTGCTCCGACCTATCGATCCAGCAGATCGAGGCTCGTTACGAAGGCCAGGGCTACGGACCGTTCAAAAAAGACTTGGCCGAAGCTGTCGTAGCCACGCTGGAGCCCATCCAGCAGCGCTACCGCGACATCCGCTCGTCCGGCGAGCTGGAAGCGGCGCTTCGCTCGGGTGCGGAGCAGGCGTCGGCGATCGCCGACAAGACGCTGCGCGAAGTGAAGGCACGTATGGGCTTCGTGCTGCCATAGCAGCAAAAAACCGCAAGAGCGAATGAACGCCGCTCTTGCGGTTTTTATTTGCGCTGCCGCCGCATACGTGCGCTGAGCGCGAAGCCGTAGCCCATGAACAGAAAGGCGGCGACCCCGAACAAGACGGCGAGGAGCGGGCTGTAGGAGATGGAAAAGCTGACGCCGCAGAGCAGGGCGACGGTTACAACAGCGAATACTAGAGCCAGGGAACGGTTCATGGGATGAAACTTGCCTCCTTGAGCACATTTGAGAACGAGATGCAGCTACGGGACTATTTTAACACGAATGTGCATATTCCCGCCGCCCTGAAACATAATAAGCTTGCAAGCTTGCAAACCCATCACAGACGCAGATTGAAAGGAGTGCTCTTAGTCATGGCAAGTCAATCTCGCAAAAGCAATCAGCTTGTTGTCCCGCAATCCGCCCAAGCCATTGATCGGATGAAGTTCGAAGTTGCACAGGAATTGGGGATCGTGCTACCCGCTGACGGTTACTATGGCAATATGACCAGCCGCGATACCGGTTCGATCGGCGGTTACATTACGAAACGTCTCGTTCAAGCCGCCGAGCAAGTGCTCGCGGGCAGCAGCTCCCTTTAGAAACGTCACCCAACACATAAGAATACCCCAAGCTCGAGGAGCAGCTGATCCTTGAGCTTTTTTTGGTGCGCCACGCAAAAAGAAAACGGCCCCAAACGGCAACCGTCAATAGGCGTTGATTTTTAGTTTTTTCTCTACTCGGCCTTCATTCAACCAACCGACGTACGAATCCATCACGCGGAAATCTTTGTCCATGAGCAATACGGCTACAAACGGATACTGCTTGCGATGCCGGTAGCGGACGTCGATCCAGCGCACCTCGTAGCCCCATGAGTGCTCCTTCATCTCCGAGCAGGCGTGCCGGGTAAAGTACAGGAAGGCGCTGACGTCCGGATGCTGGCGGGATGCTTCGATCGCTTCATGGCTCATACAATCTACATCGTCGATCCAGCGCAGCTCGCCGTTTTTGAACTCGCCAAGGGAGTAGTGCCCGTTGCCCTTCGATTTGACGATATTCCACACGTATAGATGGATCGTCGGGATGATCGCATACTGATGGGCCGGATGGTAATGGATGTCTTGCAGCTTCACCTTGCGTCCTACTAGCCAGTGAGCGGTTGTCCGCCACACATAATACACGGCCATGAGCGAGTACAGCGACGGGAAAATGACTTCCGGCGGCGCCAGACGCAGCGTCCACAAGCATATCGCGAAGACGTGGCCGGTGAACAAGATCGGATCAAAAATATGAATGATGTTCCAGGAAATCCACTTCTCCGTAAACGGTCGGAACGCTTGGGTACCGTAGGCATTGAACAAGTCCGTGAAGACGTGGAACGCTACGGCGATAAAGACCCATAGCCCGATGTGCAGGATAGAAGCGCTATGGAACATAAGGGACAACACTAAGGTGAGAAGCGTCGTCCATATGGCGATCGCCGGTAAGGAATGGGATTTGCCCCGATGGTTGCGAATGTAAGCGGCGTTTCCCTTCAGCCGGAGAATACCGTCCGAGTCGGGAATTTGCGAGCCGGCGACGGTTCCGATCAGCACTGCGGTTGCGGTTGAAGTATCCGAAGCGACGACAGGATCGATATAAGCCAACCCAGCCAGCCCCAGACCTACGACTAGATGTGTACCAGTGTCCAACAGATGTCTCCTCCTAACATGACTGAACCGATCAGTGTTAAAATGATTGTATCACGTTCTTCCCTATAAATTAAACATGATGAGGTGGACCGGCTTGTTTAAAGTTTTCGTTGAGTATAAAGTGTACCCGGAATGCAGGGAACCATACATCTTGCTCATGGACCGCATAAGGACGCGGATTCCAGGGCTGGAGCTGCTTGAGGCGGAGGATCAGGAAGGTTTGTTTTTGGAAATATGGACCATCGAAACGACGGATCGATACAAAATGTTTCTGGACAAACGGAAGCTCGCGGGGCATCCGGATTGGGCCGAGCTCGTGAAAATGATACCCGGTGGCGTCGACAAAATGAATATATGGCGGTTTCGGCCGATATGACGGTCTAGAATCTCGCTGCTTTATATTTCCACTACATAGGGTATGGCTATCAACATATTTCGCTACCGTCACTTAGCGGAACGAACGGGGAAAATTAAGGGAAGCCTTGATTAATACATGATAAGATAGTCCATTCTTTTGAGCGCATAAATCCATGGTTTCTTCATGTGGCTGCATGTAATCTTACTTTAGAGGATTCATCCAGCCAAGGGGGAACACGGAGTGGCCAGAAAAAGCTTCATCATGGGGCATATTAAACACTATAGATTTTCTTATCTTTTCGGCTTTGCATTATTGTCCATTTCTTGCTTACTTCAGCTCATTATTCCGAACCTCCTGGGGAAATTTACCGACCAGTTGGAAAAGTCGCAGCTCACCTACAGCGGAGCGGTAAACATCGCTTTGTGGATGATCGCGGCCGGGTTCGGCATCGCTTTATTCCGCTCGACCTCGCGCATTTACTTGTTCCGGCTGTCGCGCGTCCTGGACAAAAAAATCCGCGACGACTTGTTCCGCCATTGGGAGACGCTCTCGGCCCAATATTTCAAGAACAAGCGAATCGGCGATCTGATGTCGCACGCGATCAGCGATGTCAGCGTCATCCGAGAGCTGACCATGCAAGGGATTTTCAACACGCTGGAAGCCGCCTTCCTGATCACGATTACGGTCGTGGCGATGGTGACGACGGTCAGCCCGATCCTCACGCTCGTGACGATGCTGCCGCTGCCGCTGCTAAGCCTGCTCGCCTATCGGTTCAACAAGCGGATTCAACGCGAATCGGTCGATGTGCAGGAGACGATCGGCGATTTGACGAGCCGTGTGCAGGAATTTGTGGCTGGAATCCGGGTTGTGAAGGCGTTCGTGCAAGAAAAGGAGCAGACGCGCTTATTCCGCCAGGACAACGAGAATGCGGTAAAGATGAACCGGCGGCTCGTGCGGACGAACTCGCTCTTCGGCGCCTTGAGCTCGGCTGTCGTAGGAATCAGCTTCCTCGTGTCGGTCGTATTCGGGGGAATTCTTGTCCTGAAACGGTCGATTACGCTCGGCGAATTCGTTGCCTTCAACACGTATCTCTCCTTGCTGATGGGCCCGATCGAGAACTTGGGCAAGGTAGTCAATTCCATGCAGCGGGGACGCGCCTCGGAGAGCCGCATTCTTGAAATTCTCAACACGCAGCCGGATGTAGCCGATGACAAACAAGCGGACATGAGCATCGAGCAGTTGGACGGCGCCATTCAGATTCGCAATCTGTCATTCCGTTACCCGGAGGCTCATGTTTTGGCGCTTAAGAACATCTCGCTCGACGTCCCGAAAGGCAGCTCGCTGGCCATTGTGGGCCGGGTAGGCAGCGGGAAAAGCACGCTGATCAACTTGCTTGTGCGGCTGTATAACCCGCCGGCGGGCACCATTCTCATCGACGGCCGGGACATCCACGAGATCCCGCTGAAGGTGCTCCGCCGAGATATCGGCATGGTCCCGCAGGATCAGTTTCTGTTCTCGTCCACAATTCGCGACAACATCAGCTTCGATCCGAAGCCTTATGAACACTTGGAAGTCGAAGAGGCGGCCAAAATCGCGCAAGTGTACGAAAACATCATCGAATTTCCGAACCAATTCGATACGGCTCTCGGGGAACGCGGCATCTCGCTGTCCGGGGGTCAGCGCCAACGGGTCAGTATCGCGAGGGCCATTATCAAGAAGCCGGCAGTGCTAATTTTCGACGATAGCTTGTCGGCTGTAGATACCGAGACCGAAGACCGCATTCTCGAGGGATTGAACAGCATCATGAAGGATCGGACGACGGTTATCATCGGACACCGGATCTCTTCCGTCAAAGCGGCCGATCAGATCATCGTGCTGGAAGAAGGGGAGATTGCCGAGCGCGGCACGCATGAATCGCTTTTGGCTCAGAACGGGCTGTATGCCGATATGTACCACAAGCAGCTGCTGGATGAAGCAGCTGAGGTGCATGAGTTTCACGAGCATATGCCGGACGACGCGGTGTCGCATGGGGGGAAGATCGGATGAGCATTCACTCGGAAAAGCAGTTGGTTGCGATCAAAGATTCGCAGCTGATGCGGAAAATGCTTTCTTATGTTAAACCGCATTGGAAAATGGTTATGCTATGTATTTTCATGGCGTTCCTGATCGTTGTGACGGACTTGGCGCGGCCTTATATCATCAAGGTGGCGATCGACGATCATATCAACGGCTTGAATCGGCCGATGCTGACGGCGCCGGCGGCGGATGTTGGAGCTTTGGAGCCATACGGTAAACCGTTTGAAGTGGAGGGGCAGGCGTATGTCCGGCTGAAGCCCGGAGAGCTGCCTTCCGAGCTTCCATCCGGCTTGGTGCCGGCACAGATCGTCGAAATTGACGGTGGAGCCTATTTGATGACAGGCGGCTGGCTGCCGGATAAGCCGGAGCAACCGGCTGCACTGGCGCAGACCGGCGGTCAGCCGGCTGTCTCTGTGGACGGCCTGAGCTTCCCTGCTGCGGCGCTGAGCGAAGACACGATCGACTCGTTCCATGAGCGCGATGTGAACGGTTTCCTGCTCTTGGGCGCGCTGTTTCTAGGCGCCGTCGTGGTCGGCTCCATCCTGAATTACTTGCAGACGAACTTGCTGCAGTATACCGGGCAGCATATTATTTTCCGCTTGCGGCAGCAGCTGTTCGAGCATTTGAGCCGCATGTCGTCGACCTACTTCGACCGCAATCCAGTGGGCCGACTGGTCGTACGGGTTACGCAGGATACGGAGTCGCTCAACCAGCTGTATTCTCAAGTCGTCGTCAATCTGGTTAAAGACATGATCGTACTAATCGGGATTCTCGTCATCATGTTCCAGATGAACACTCGCTTAACGCTGCTGATGCTGGTCGTGATGCCGATCTTGTTCGCCTTGACCTTCTGGTACCGAATGGTCGTCCGGGAAGCGCAGCGGAACATGCGGATCCTTCTCTCGCGGCTCAACTCTTTCCTGGCTGAGAACTTGTCCGGCATCCGCATCACGCAGCTGTTCATCCGCGAGCAGCGGCAGCTCGAGCAGTTCGAAGATATCAACCAGCAGTATTACAAGGCCGGGATCCGCAGCACTGTGATCAACTCGATTTTCCAGCCTGCTATCGGGTTCGTCGGCAACCTCGCGATCGCCATGCTTATCTGGTATGGGGGCGGAAGCGTCCTGGACGGCACGATTACCTTCGGTATCGTGTACGCCTTCACGCACTATGTGCGGCAGTTCTTCAATCCGCTCATGAGCTTGGCGGAGAAATACAACCAAATTCAGACCGCTATGGTCGGCGCCGAGCGGATCTTCGATATGCTGGGCGAAAAGCCCACGATCTACGACGCCGAGAAGACGAAGCCATTGCCTACCGGCGGTTCGCGCGGCGAGATCGTCTTCGAGAACGTCTGGTTCGCCTACAATGAAGGCGAATGGGTGCTGCGGGACGTCTGCTTCCGCATCGAGCCGGGCCAGACGATCGCGTTCGTCGGGGCGACCGGGGCGGGGAAAAGCTCGATCATCCAGCTCATCAACCGCTTCTACGATATTCAGAAGGGCAGCATCAAGCTGGACGGCATCGATATCCGGGACATTCCGCTGGAGCAGTTGCGTCGGACGGTCAGCATCGTTCAGCAGGACGTGTTCCTGTTCACCGGCGACATCGCCTCGAACATCCGGCTGAACGAAGCGTCGATCACCGACGAGCAAGTGAAGGAAGCGGCGCGGATGGTGAACATGACGCCGTTTATCGAACAGCAGCCGCGCGGCTTCGCGACGCCGCTCGGCGAGCGCGGCGTGAACTTGTCGCTCGGCCAGCGGCAGCTGCTGTCTTTCGCCCGCGCGATCGTGTTCAAGCCCGAGATCTTGATTCTCGACGAAGCGACGTCGAACATCGACACCGAGACCGAGCTCGTCGTGCAGGATGCGCTTCGGACGATCTCGCGCAACCGGACGACGCTCATCGTCGCTCATCGGTTGTCCACGATCCAGCACGCGGACCAGATTATCGTCATGCATAAGGGCAAGGTGCGCGAGATCGGCAACCATTATCAGCTGCTAGCGCTGAAGGGGTACTATCACCGGCTGTTCGAGCTCCAGTTCAAGGACTCGAGGCAGCTGCAGAATGCGCGGTAATAGCAAAAAAGGAGTCCCTCGCGATAGCGGCGGGACTCCTTTTTTTGATCTAGGCGGTAAGGTTGAACGAGGCAGTGATCCAAAAGTAATGGAGACCGAGGATGCCGATGTACACAAGGACGGATAAGTTAACGAGGCTTTTGATCACGATGCTTTTGCGCACCCTGGCGAGCAGGTAGAACAGAGAGAGCGGAAGTACTATTTTGAAGGCATAGAAGCCTATGTAAGCATGTTCGTACAGGTAGGCCATAATCGGGTTCGCTTCTCCAATCAGGTGAAGCCTTAGGCCTATGTCGGTGAGACTGGCGTCCAAAATGCTTGCGATGAGCAGAAATCCTACTAAAATCCGGTTCATGAGAATCACTCCTTGTTCGGGACGTTGGGACTAGTCCGGCTGATTTCGATTATACTAGGTCCTAGCGAAAAAAGATGCAATGCACATGCATTATATTATGGGTCGGTTAACATAGAGCTATGCCATTGCGACTAGCGATAGCGGCGACGGAGTGGATGGGAAGCGGAGTTTGACGGACAGTGGAGGATGTAAGAGCGTTTTTGGCGAACTATATATAGTTGAAAAGAAGCTGGAGTGGGCTGGGTCGATCGTTCTAGCGGAGAGGCGGGCTGCTGCGGATGAACGGGTTGGACGGGATGCACGGTCAGGATGAGCGGGACGTGAAGGGCGTGTTGGATGAACTGGCAGTGAAGGACGTGAATGATGTGAAGGAAGTGGAGGATGTGCTGGACAGGCTGGACGTGCCGGGAAGCTGGGAAGACGATTATTATTTAAGAGGCTTGAGGGAGCGGCTGAAGGAAGTTCGGCTGTTATCTTTGGATATATTCGATACGCTGTTGTTTCGGACGGTGGCCGAGCAGCATGAGGTGTTTGTGCTGGCGGCGGAGGCGGCTGTGCGGGAAGGGGCGTTGGCTGGGCAAATAAGCCCTTCGCAATTCAAGGCGCTGCGTGTGCAGGCGGAACGGCAGGCGCGGGGGGAGTGTCTAAGGGACCACGGTCACGATGAAATTACGCTGGATCTCATCTATGCCCAGTTGCCTCGCGAGCTGGCGAGGGATCGGAATCGTTTGCTGGAGCTGGAGCTGGCGGTTGAGCGGGACGTTTGCTTTTTGAATCCGAGCATGCGCTCGTTGCTTGAGTGGGCGCGGGAGCGTGGCGTTCCGGTTGCTCTGTTGTCGGACATGTATTTGTCTTCGGGACAAATAATGGAGCTGCTGGAGGTGGCGGGACTGGCGGCTTCGAGTGTCGATCTGCTGCTTGTCTCGAGTGAGCAAGGCTGCAGCAAAGTGTCGGGCGGGTTGTTTGATCTGCTTATAGGGCGGTATCCGGATATACCGGCTGAAGCGATCCTGCATATCGGGGATTCCAATCGTGCGGATATCGAGGGTGCTGCCAAACGGGGGATTGCGGGAAGCCTTTATCCGGTCATAACCGAAACATTCGATCGCGCCTCTCATTGGAACCGCATGCGGCATGGTTCTTTTTTGCACGGCTTGCAAGCGGTGGGTAGATGGGTGGAGTGGCAGCATGATGCTGCGGATTCGGGTGTTGGTGGCTACGACGGGGGGATGTCGTCGGAGGAGGCACGATGGTACTATCGGTTCGGCGTAAGCACGCTGGGGCCGATGATGACGGGCTTCTGTGAGTGGGTCGTCGACGTTTGCCAAGCGGAGGGAAGAACGGCCGTGCACCCGCTCATGCGGGAGGCGGTGTTGATCGGGCCTCTGCTCGGGCAGATTGCTGCGCAGCGGGGGTATCCTATGGAAGTTAAGCCTTTGTATGTGTCGAGGCAGGCGACCTACTTGGCATCGCTTGAGCGATTCGGGGAGGCGGAGCTGAACCGGCTGCTTGGCACAGGCGTGACTTTTGCGGAGCTAGTTCGGCTGTTGGATATAGAAGAGGTTTTGGAAAATGCGCCGTTCTCTCGCGAAGAGTTAGTAAGGCAGAGGGCCGGTGCTTCTGAACTAGAGGTGGACGGCTCTTGGGAGGAACGTGTGAGGGAGTTTCTGCTGGAGGGGCATGCGGCGGCATTGATCGAGCAGTCGCTTTATCGTCACCGGCAACTGCTGTCCGACTATCTCCGGCAAGTGTGCGGCGATGTTCGGCGGATGGTGACGGTCGATATCGGCTTCCACGGATCGATCCAACGCAGTTTGGAGCTGGCGATGGATCATGGGAGTGGCGTGGAATCGGGTTCGGGTGTGGCCGGCCAGACGGAGCATGGCCAGACGGTGCAAAGGGAGAAGCCGATTCATCTGCTCGCTATCGGGGGCGGCGGACTGGAACGGCTTCAGCTTCAAGGGATCGACGTCCGTTGCCACATCGGCGGTCCGGGCAGGGGCGAAGCGCTCGTGGGCACGATTGTTCGCAGCCCGTCCTTCCTCGAGGAGCTGACGATGGGCGACTTCGGGACGGCGCTCGGTTACAGACGCGGCAGCGGTGAAGGTTTAGACAGTGTGGAAGTAGTGCCCGTGCTGGCGCCCCTGAAGCTGGAGCCCGCCGTGCTGCTGTGCAAACAAGCGTGCCAACGCGGTGTGCTCGCTTACCAAGCAGCCGTTCATGCGCTTCGCCAGCTCAAGCCGTATATGCCAGCTGTGACGGATCCGCGCGACTGGTACAAGCCGCTTCACCGCGCGATCGCGATGCCGATGCCGGAGGAGACAGAGCGGCTAGGACGGTTAAAGCATCAGGACCACTATTTGAGCGAGGTTCATCCGATTTGTCCGCCGATTGACGAGAAATGGTTTGCCCGAGGCGAGGAATCGTTTTTGCGCGCCTGCCATTTCGGACCTTCGACTTTGAATGCTTATTGGCCGCAGGGTTCTCTTACGGTGAGCAGTCCACTGTACTTGTACCGGCATCATTTGAAGACGATCGACGGCTTTGGGGTGCAAACAATGCTGTTCGATCTGGTGCGGGGGCTGGTGGATGGTGGCGTGCGTAGCATACATGTGTGCGGGGACGGCTGGGTTGCAGATGCGTTGATCGGGCGGGCGTTGTTGCATAATGTATCGGTACTCCAATATTGGGTATCTATCGACCAGGTGAGAGCATGGATGGAAGCGGAGGGGCGTGTGGCTGTGGAGTCTGCTTGCTTCGTAGTGGCGTCGCTCGTAGAGGAGGACATTGCTGCTTGGCGAGAAGGTCTGGAGCGGGGGGCTCGCGACAATCGGATTGGGAACGGACTGAAAATCTGTTGGCTAAAGCCATTGAAATGAGAACACTTGTTTTCTATTCTTGGGTTATGATTAGTTGAGGAGGGAGAAAATGTCGGAAGAGCGCTTTGATCGGCTGGAATCGATGTTTACTCAATTGATAGGGATGGTCGGGAATGTCATTAGCGAGCAGCGGACGATGAAGGATGACATTGGCATGCTGAAATCAGATGTCGGTTCACTCAAAGGCGATGTACATTTCCTTAAGGGTGAAGTAAGCGCCATACATCGCAGACTCGACTCCGTGGATGAACGCCTGGACCGCATGGAGAATTTCAACGTCCACTCCCAAGAAACAGTCAAGTATTTGCTGGACAAATCGGCCGAGCATGATAGAGACATTCACGTGCTCAAGCAGCGCTTGCTCAAACCTTAGCTAACTGTCAGTTTACATAATAAACCGTGGCACTCTATCCGGGCGGCTGCGGTTTTTTGTTTGCTATTTGCATGTCTGAAGCAAATAACGAGCCATCACCTTATTTTCTCTCCCGCCCACATCGGCATCCTCACGTCCCCCGCAAATTGCGGAATTCGCGCGGGCTCATGCCGCGGTATTCCTTGAACACCTTGGTGAAGTAGCTCGAGGAGCCGAAGCCGCACTCCAGAGCGATATCCGTGATGGCGCGGCTCGTATCCCGCAGCATGCCGCTGGCGAATTGCAGCCGAAGCCGCGAGCGGAACTCGTTCGGCGTCAGGCCGGTCAGCGCCTTGAATTTTGTGTAGAATCCGGTCTTGCGCAGCCGCGTTCGGCGAATCAACAGGTCGATATCAAAATTGTCCGCCCAATGCTCGATCATATAGTCGATGGCGCCAACAAGACTGACAAAGACGGGATCTGTGCCCGAGTCAGGTGTCAATTCGGCATAGTAGCGATGCACATGCACGAGGATCTGCAGCAGCAGTGCGTAGTGCTGGACCTCCCAGTTCGGCGCGGAAGTGCGCTCTTCCTCTAGCGCCAGCAGCGCGAGGCGCTGAATGGCGGCGGCATGCGGGGAAGCGGCCGGGATGAGGGGGGAGACGTCGGTCCGGTAGAAGGGTGTCAACAGCGTGTACCCGCGCGCGACGGAGCCGATGATCGCCGGCGCGAACAGCACCATCGCCCAGCGGGCAGGCTGCCCCGCCTCCAGCGTCAAGTTCCAATGCGGCTCGAACGGCCGGATCAAGAAAATATCCCCCGGCTCCGCCACATATTCGCGGTCGGGAAGCGGATATCTCATCCGCCGGTCGAGCGGGATGCTGATCTCCAGCGCATCGTGAAAATGCTTCTCATGCTCGGTATACTCGGCTATTTTCTCCTCGATTTGGTAGCCTCTCTGTAGCCGGATGTCGGTATATTGCATGCCCTATCCTCCCCAGCGCCACGATCTTTTCCTTAAGCATAGCATGCTCCATCCGCGAACAAAATTGTTATTTTTCCCGGCCCAATTGAAAGTAACCACTCCCCCTCTTGCGCTACAATGACGGTAATACAGGAATGGAGGTTGAATCGCTAATGACGAAGAGAACGCAGTTCGTACTGACGGATGAGATGGTGGAGCAGTTTTATCGGGAAGGGTATTTCTATGCGCCGGGGTTCCTGAACCAGGAAACGGTCGATGCGATCAATAGGGAAAATGAGGATTTCGCCAATGCGGAGAGCGACGGCCGCTGGAAAAGCAAGGCGATCGTCAAGGTGGAGGAGGAGAAGGCGTCTTATCCGGAGACAACGGGGTTTCTGACCGATCCTGAGATCGTCAGTGTATTTGAGCGAATTGTGGGCGACGAGGTTCGTTTGTGGATGGGCATGTATGCCGTCGTGGCGCCGCAAGGCAACGGGCTCGAATGGCATCAGGATAACCAGTACACGCATATTCTCGGCCATATGCTGAACGGCTTCATCGCCTTGGATACGATCACGCAGCAAAATGCGGGCTTATGGCTCGCGCCGGGCTCTCATCTGCTCGGAAGGCTGCCGAACTTGAACGAAGGCGAGGGGCACAAACGGGCCGCCGATCCGCCGAACGGCATGCCTTGCCCTCCGATGTCGCCGGGAGACGCTGTGTTTTTCCACCGGGAGACGCTCCACCACAGCAAAAAAAACCATACGGACAAACCGCGCCGCGCCTATGCCTTCCAAGTAGCCTCCACCGTGTGTCGCTATGCGAAAACCGGCAAGCTGCTTGAAGATCGGGTGTTGCTCTCCCAGTATCGCCAAGGTGTGGTAAAATAGGGAAAACGGGTTGCCGGGAGGGGACGCATTGAAGGATCGCGGGAAAAAGGCGGCAGCTCTGGCGCTGCTGCTGGGCCTGTGCCTATACGTCTACATGGCGACCGATGCGCCAGACCAGAATCCTTACTTGATCACGGACTACAGCCGGCTGCGGCCAGTTAAGGTCGACCGGGTCGTGCCCGGCCATGAAGAGGATCAGCTCGTCGAGCTCGTCCGTGAAGCGAAGGCCAAGGGATTGACCCTCTCGATCGCGGGACAGCGTCACAGTCAAGGCGGACACACGTACTACAAGGACGGTATCATGGTCGATATGACCTCGTTCAATCGTATTCTGGACGTCGATCCCGCACGTCGCACGATCCGGGTTCAAGCAGGGGCGACGTGGGAAGACGTCCAAGAAGCGGTGAATCCATACGGACTTTCCGTTAAAGTGATGCAGTCGCAAAATATTTTTACGGTCGGCGGCTCGATCAGCATCAATGCGCATGGACGCGATATTCGCAGCGGATCGCTGATCAAAAGCGTCGAATCGTTCCGACTGTTGCTCGCAGACGGCACGATTCAGACGGTCAGCCGATCGGAAAACGAGGATCTGTTCCCTCTTGCGCTCGGCGGTTACGGTCTGTTCGGCATCATCCTGGACGTCACCCTTACGCTGACCGAGGACGAGCTGTACCGGATTGAAACCGAACCTGTGACGACGGCCGATTACAGCGAGTACTTCGCCAATAAGGTTCAGGCGGACCCTCAGATCAGGCAGCATTTGGCCCGGATTTCCGTTGCGCCGGACAGCTTCCTGACCGAGATAGTGGCGATCAACTACCGGCTGGAAAACAAGGAGCCTCTGGGACCCTACCGGAAGCTGAAGGCCGGCGATCAAGGCGTGCTGCCGAGCAAGCTGCTGTTTCAGCTGAACCGTTCGTCGGATTGGGGCAAAAACGTATTTTGGCAAACTCAGCATAAATATTACGACAGCCTTCAAGGCGATCTGATCAGTCGAAACAACGCTATGCGTTCGAAGTCGGCGTTTATGGAGTATACGGCTGCTTCAAGCCACGATTTGTTGCAGGAATACTTTATTCCAGTGGATCGATTCGCGGATTTCGTCTCGGCGGTGGGACCTATACTCCAGGAGGAACGGCTCAATCTGCTGAATATTACCGTGAGGTACGTACAAGAGGATCGGGAGTCGCTGCTCTCCTATGCTGCGAAAGACAGCTTTGCGCTAGTGTGCTTGTTTCATTTGCCGATCACCTCCGAGGGACAGGCTCGAAGCCAAAAAGCTATTCAACGTCTTCTCGATGCAGTGATCGACCATCATGGTACGTACTACTTGCCGTATGCGCCTTTCCCGAGTCTGGAGCAATTTCGCGCCGTCTATCCTCAAGAAAAGTCGTTTTTCGAGAAAAAGCGGCTGTACGACCCTGGGGGGTTGTTCCGCAGCTATTTCTATGAAGAATATAAGGGGGACGACCGATGAATTTGCGCTGGCTGATCCGCTCGCAAAGCTTGGCCACTCTAGCGGCGGGGATGATCTATCCATACTATTTGCTCTTTCTTAAGAACCTCGGCAACAGCTATTCGAAATATGGTCTTGCGTTCGCGGTATTTACGGTGTGCTCGGCGGCGGCTTCGCAATGGCTGGGGGCGCGACTGGATCGTTCGGGCCAACAGCTGCTTGCGCTGTCCAATATCGGCATGATGCTTGCCATGCTGCTGTTCCCGTGGGTCTATTCCTACTGGGTCGTACTTGCCCTGCAAGCGGGAATGGGCGTGTGCAATGCGATGCAGCGCATGAGCGAGAAAGTGTTGCTGGCGGACGAGACGGAGGCGGGCGCACGAGGCGAACCGATCGGCACCTATCATTTCTGGACCTCGATCGCTTCCGGGTTCGCCGTTGTGGCGGGTGGTTTCTTGATCGACTGGCTCACGATCGATGTATTGTTTTATGGCAGCGCGCTGTTGTACGGGGGAAGTGCATGGCTTGTCCACAAACATATTCGACTAAAGGCGCGGTCCCGTTAGAGGACGGCGCCTTTGCCGTCGTTAGATGTCTTGCCGATGCGGGTAGGCGTAGTTCAGCTCGCCGTCGAATTGGGCGTAGTCCAGGTTCACCATGAGCAGCAAAGTGCGGACGCCGGTGGCGGGATCGCTGATGATGATGTGGTCGCGGCCGGCCGCTTCAAGCCTGCCCTTGAAGATTTTGGCGTTCCAGTCCTTGTTGTTCTCGTACGTCATGTAGAATGTACCGATCTTGCCCAGGTTCAGGCGAAGAATGTTCTCGATGTAGGACTCTTCTTGCAGAATGCCTTGCACGGGTGGAGGACCGCCGGGAATTGTGCTCCCGCTTGGGGCGTAATAGCCGGCGACGCCTTGTTGAGGGACTTGCGGCTTCTGCTGTTGATAAACCGGCTGCATATAAGGCATCATGTTGCGGTAGTCGGCGTACACCGGATACCAAGGAAATGCTTGAACATCTTGATAATAGGACATGATGATGGAAAGCCTCCTATGATTTTAAAATGTTCCGTACACGCTGGGTAATCTTCTTGTGTCGGACAGAAAAAGCAATGGTTTTTCCAACGTCCGGAGTTCGGTTGATTGTACCAGGTCGGGGGACAGCTGCCGTCTAGGCTGAAAACTACATATTCATCATATTGGGCCGATGCCCGATTGGTGACAGTCTTGTTAAGAATACGGGTGCGCGTTCGACAATTTTATGAACTCGTCTTCCGTTTTGTTGTCAAATGTTCGACAGGTTGATATGATAAGATAGGTTTAAAAGAATGGATTCTTTGGACGAAACGGTCCGAGTGTGGATAAGGTTCCGATATTTAGGAGGTAGTACAAGATGGACAAACCGCTCCAGATGGAAGGTTCGCTCAGCGTCGACGAACAGGCTGCGCTCGAGGTCCAGGAGCTTCTTGCGGTGCCCCGCAAGGCTACGATTCGCGATTATGTCAACCTGGCCAAGCCGGGCATTTTATTTTCCAATTTGATTGCCGCGTTCGGCGGATATTGGGTAGGCTGGGGCTCGTCCGGCGAGACGTTCAGCTACTTGACGCTATTGTTTACGATGGTCGGAACGGCGTTGGTCATGGCTTCCGGCTGTGTGCTGAACAATTATCTCGATCGCGACATGGACACGAAGATGTCACGGACCCAGAAGCGTGCGCTGCCTACAGGCGTCGTGACGCCGAACCAGGTGTTGATCTACGGCATAGTGCTCGGAGTGATCGGTCTGACGATGTTGTTCTTCTTCGCCAATCCGCTGGCCGCTTTGCTTGGTGTGGTAGGCTTACTCGTTTATGTGTGGATATACACCGCTTGGTTGAAGCGCACTTCTACGTTCAGTACTTCGGTCGGCGCCATCTCCGGTGCCATGCCTCCGGTAATCGGCTATTGCGCAGTTACCCAAGAGCTTGACGCAGGCGCGTGGATTTTGTTCGGCATCTTGTTCCTCTGGCAGCCGCCTCATTTCTGGGCGCTCGGTATGCGCCGCAAGGAAGAGTACCGCGCCGCAGGGTATCCGCTGCTGCCCGTTGTATACGGCGATCATATTACGAAAATTCATATGATTCGCTATTTGGTAATGCTGGTGCCGGTGTCGCTCATGCTGTATCTGTACGGTTATGTGGGCGAAATTTATTTGCTTACCGCAACGGTGCTGGGTTTGATCTGGGTGTTCCTCGGCTTTATGGGCTTCAAAACCAAGGACGACGACACCTGGGCGAAGCGCATGTTCGTATATTCGATCAACTATTTGCCGATTTTGTTTATCGTGATGATTCTGGATACGGTCCGCGTGTAGGCGGGACGTTCCGACCTATCATTCGAATCAAGCCCCATGTGGGCTTCTTTTTTTACCGGAATTTGCGTTGGGAGGGAGATGGACAGGATGAAAGAGTTTGTGATGAAGCATTGGTTCAAAGGGGTGGCGGCTGCGGCTGTTATTGCGATTGCAGCGGTGCTGGTACTCAATACGACGGTGACGAGCGGAGGCAAGCTGCCGGTCATCAAGAAGGCGCCGGACTTCAAGCTTGAGAGCTCGGACGGGACGCAGGCGGGGTTGGCCGACTCGAACGGCAAAATTCGACTCGTTTATTTCTTCTGGTCGACTTGCCCGGATATTTGCCAACCGACGACCTACGAGCTGTCGAAGGTGCAGGAGGAGCTGCAGAAGGAAGGGATGATGGGGACGGACGTCGCCATGTATTCCATTTCCTTCGATCCGGACAAAGATACGGCGAAGCAGCTGGCGTCCTATTCGACCCGGTTCCAGAAAGATACGACAAACTGGAAGTTCCTGCGCGGCGAAGAGAAGGCGATGCGGGACTTGGCTAATTCTTATGCGGTGAGTGTGTACAAAAATCCGGACGGCACGTTCCTCCATACGAACTCGATCGCTCTAGTGGACCGTGACGGCAACATTCGCAAATATATTACTTCGGATGACAATGGATCGATTGTCAACTACAAAGATATCGTCAAGTACGTCAAGCAGCTAAAGTAAGGCTAGCCAGAAAAGAGGATTTGAGCAACGTGACTTATTTTGTTTATATTTTGCTCAACAACATTGTCCCGCTCAGTCTTATGATTGCAGCGGGCATTGCATTGGGCCGCATTTTCAAATTGGATATCAAGACGCTGTCGAAGCTGAACTTTTACTTGTTTGCCCCCTGCATCATGTTCCTGATGCTGTTTGAATCGGCAATATCGCTTGCCGTCATGCTTCAAGTGCTGCTGTTTTTCTGCATCTTTTTCATCGGGATGTTTGTCCTGACGGAGATCGTGATTCGAATTCGCCGGTATAAGGGCGGGATGAAGAGTGCGATGCGGAACAGCGTTATTTTCTACAACAGCGCCAACTATGCGATTCCGCTCAATCAGCTCGTCTTCGTGAACGATCCGTTCACCCTGTCGATCCAGATCATCATCATGATGATGCAGAGCTTGCTGCCCAATACATACGGAATCTATAGCGTGAATGCGCATCGGCAGAAATTGAAGGATACGCTGAAGACGATCGCCTCGATGCCGACGATCTACATTATCCCGCTCGCGCTGTGCATGCGCTGGCTGCATATTCCGGTGCCGGGGCCGATCTATGTGACGATCAACTATGTGGGGGACGGGTTCATCGCAACGGCGCTGCTGACGCTGGGGGTTCAGCTAGGAAGTATGAAGTGGAGCTTGAGGCTGGCCGATATTATGATCTCGAATGCACTGAGGCTGTGCATCGGCCCTCTGCTCGGATTCGGCCTTGTATTGGCGCTCGGCATAACCGGCGATATGGCCAAGGCGCTCGTCCTGTCCTGCGCCGTGCCGACATCGCTCAACAGCGTGCTGCTTGCCGTGGAGTTCGACAATGAACCCGAGTTTGCCTCGCAAGCGGTGTTTTCCTCCACGGTGTTCAGCATTTTTACGGTTACGTTTGTCATTTATTTACTCCAATATGTTGGATAGCAAATATATGACGTTTGTCATTTATTTGCTCCAATATGTGGGTTAAGCGAGCGTTTCAGGAGGCGGGTATTGGATGTAAGCATCCAGTCCCGCCTTTTCCAATTGCTGCACGATGTACTCGTCGGGGGTGCCTTCTACGCCGGCGTAGCCCCGCCTCGTATAGATCTGCTCCGCCTCCGGATAGGCGTCGCGCAGAATGCCCCGAATCCGCTTGCCAGATGGATCGTTGTCCGTGAACAGGAATACCTCGCGGTCGCCGATTTGTTTTTTGAGCTTTTCCAGCTTCTCCGTGCTTAATGTTCCATAGGTGCACAGGATCATAATTTGATCGGACAGCAGCCGCTTCAGACGGCTTTTGTCATTTTTACCTTCGACAATGATGGCGATTGGCATGGGGCTCACCTACACTCTGCAGTGAATTTAACGTCATAAACTGTCGGTACTATTCCCCGGGAAATGTCGGAATGTGGAATCGCCGCGAAGCCTAACCAATATATATGGTTCCTTTCGGATAGCGGTATAATTCCTTGCTTACTTTGGATTGCAGGGCATAAGCCAGCGTCAGAGGACCAAGCCGTCCCAGAAACATAATGATGATAATGATGAGCTTGCCGGTGATCGTCAGCTCCTGGGTCAAGCCCATGCTAAGTCCGACCGTACCGAAAGCCGACGTCGTCTCGAACAAGATCGCCAAAAACGGAGCATCCTGCGTCAGCGACAAAATCATCGTAGCGATCGTCACGACGAACACTGCCAGAATGGTAATTGTAAGCGCCTTGTATACTTGCTCCTTCGGAATCGTATTACGGAACATGACGACATCTTCCCGGCCGCGCATCATCGTGACTACTGCTCCGAGCAGAATGACGAACGTGGTGATGCGGATCCCGCCCCCGGTCGAACCAGGCGCTGCGCCGATAAACATCATGAGCATCATGAAAAATTGCGTGCCTTGGCGCATGGCCGAAATGTCGATCGTATTCGTGCCGGAGGAGCGCAGGCTGACGGACGAGAAGAAGGAGGCCAGCACCTTGCTGCCTTCATGGAGCGGGCCAAGCGTTCCGATGTTCGTATACTCGAAGACGAAAACGACGAGTGCGCCGAGCATGATCAGGATGCCGGTCGCCGACAGGACGATTTTGGCATGCAGCGAAAGCTTGCGCTTCTCCTTGTACTCGATCAGCTCGGACATGACGATGAAGCCGATGCCGCCGGACACGATGAGAATCATCGAGACGACGTTCAGCACTACATCCTCGACGAATGGAGTCATGCCGCGGAACTCGCCGAACAGCTCGAAGCCGGCGTTGTTGAACAGCGAGACGGAATGAAAAATCCCATGGTAAATCGCTCGGCCTAATGGCATATCGTTCGACCAATAAGCGGCAAAGACTAGCGCTGCGACTCCTTCCATGGTCAGGGCGTAGAACAGGACGCGTCTAGTCAGCCTTACGACGCCTTGCATGTCGTTCTGGTTCATCGCTTCCTTCAGAATCAGCCGCTCGCGCAGGGAGATTTTCCGGCGAAGCAGCAAGGCGACCCAGGTGGCCGCCGTCATGAAGCCGATGCCGCCGAGCTGGACGAGAATCAGGATGACTGCTTGCCCGAACACGGTAAAGTCGTTCAGCGTGTCCTTGACGACGAGTCCGGTCACGCACGCGGCCGAAGTGGCGGTGAAAAAGGCATCGATGATGGAAATATGCTTCCCTTCGTGAATGGAGATCGGTAAAGCCAGGAAGATTGTCCCCAAGAGGATCAAGGTGGCGAAGCCGAGCGCCATGATCCGTGGGGGGGTTAATTTTTTGCCGGGAGACCGTGAATTCATCATTTCACCTCGTTACTACTCAGTTTAGCGAATTGGCGCGACGTAATCCAGCGAGATCGATCCATTTTCGGCAAAATAAAAAACGGCTGCCATTAAGGCGCACCGTCAGCAAGTGTGTGCTTATGGAAGAGGCAGAGTTTCTGCTAGCTTTCGAGTATCGGGGCCGGCTTGCGGAATCTGTTCGGGGAGAGCATCAGAAGGGCCAGCATCAAGAACAGGAAGGCGATGAAGTAGGAGCTGATCATGCCTCTGAATTGTCCGGCCAGCACGGGACCGATGAAGGCGCCGACGGAGAAGGACACGGAGAGCAGCGAGAAGACGCGGCCGTAGCGGCTGGCGCTGGAAACGCTGGCCAGCAGGGTGGCCATAGCCGGGAAAATGATGCCTTTGGCCATGCCGACCAGGAAGAGCGACCCCGCGATCGGAATCGGCCATTGCACCGCCAAGCCGAAGAAAATGAGCGCCAGGCACAATGCGCCGATCACGGTACGGTTGTAGGGAGAGAACCGGTTCAGAAACAACAGGCTTAATGTAGTCAGCGCCCCGAGGCTGACCATCGAGAACAGCAAGCCGGACGTCATAATGGATTGCTGGGCTACCTTGGTGAGCGGCAGCTCGAAGAACAGGATGCCTTGCGAGCAAGAGAGCGCCATCGGGATGCCGAAGAACAGCCATGGAATCGATCCTTTGGTCTCGGGATCGAGGGCGGCGTCATGGGCGGAAGCTGGCAGTGGGGCATGATGGTGGTGATGGCTCACGCCTTGGGCGGCATGGCCTGAATCGGCTGCTGCGGCCGGCGCGCGCTCTTCTTTAATACCAAATATTGCCAATATGCCGATCGCCATCAATGCCCAGCCGAGGTACGTGAACGACGTCGTGAAGCCGAGTTTGCCGACCAGAAAAGCGCCGACGGCTGGCGAAATAACGGATGCCAACGTATGGACAAGGCCGTTGCCGGCCATCAGCTTGCCTTGATGCGTCCGGTCCCTGCCGAGCTTCGCCAGCATCGCCATACACGCGGGCGAGAGGAAGGCGAGCACGAAGCCGCTGATCGAGCGAATCCAGAGCAACTGCCACGGGTCGGTGACCTGCGATTGGTAGACCAGAATGATGCCGGCGGCGATGAGGCTGATCCGGATGAACCATTTGCTCCCGAACCGGTCGACTCCGACTCCGGCGAGCAGGTTGCCCGGCAAATGCGTAATCGAGTATACGCCCATAATCCAGCCGATAAACGTCGGCGCGGCTCCCAGCGAGAGCGCGAACGGCGTCAGGATCGGGTATTGCGCATGCAGGTCGAAAAACGCTACGAACATGAACAAATAAAGCCATATTGCCGTTTTCACCTTTCATCCACCCGTTTCCGTTGCAGGTTGCGCACTTGTACATGCGTTCTTCACTACTTGTACGTAGGGACGGGCCGGGATAGTCCATTTTTTTGGGCGGCGGACAAAAAAAGGGTGAATTCCGCCGAAGGCGTATAGTATGATGGATGTGGAATTCGCACATAACGATAGATAGGAAGGGTGTTCTCAGTTGGATCAATTGACCGCGTTTCTGCAGGACCGATGGATCGTCATCGTCGTTGCACTGGTAGTTCTATTCCTGGTGATCAAGATCGTCAAGACCGTCGTCAAATGGGTGATCGTGCTGGCGGTGCTGGCCGGTCTGTTCTATTATGGAGCTTCGTACACCGACAAGCTGAAAGAGCTGGGCACGGAGGCGGTGAACGCGGCGAAGGACGCTGTCGCTTCGGCGAAGGACGAAGCGCTGCAGAAGCTGGCCGCGAAGGATGCGAAGTACACGGCTAACGCGGACGGCTCGTATACGGTAATAGCCGGGCAAGTGAAGCTGGAGGGCAAACCCGGTGTGAACGAAGTGAGCATCAGCGTGGCGGGTACGCCTTCGTTCAAGATTCCGCTCGACGACGCAGTAAAAGCGATTATCGAGGGAGCCAAGAAAAACGGCTGACGTTTCAATGTTCGTCGAATAGAGTAATGTATAGGCAAAGGGGGGAGCGGCATGAGCGGTTGGGGCGGTTGGTTCGAAGGCGGCATGAACTGGATCACGATCGGTCTGATCGCGCTTGTGCTCGCTTCCGTCGTGCAAGGGTATTTGCGGGGGGCGTCGGGTTCGGCGCAATCGTTTCTCTCGTTTGGCGCCGAAGGGGCGCTCACCGTGCTGAGCGCGCTGGCGGCTTGGCGGCTGGGCGCGTGGCTGTCGCCGCTCTTGCGGGACTGGCTGATTGCGCGGAACATCGTTATTCCAAGCGTTGGGGACTTGGGTTTCTTCCGTCAAGCGTATTACACGTTCGTGACGGGCGTCCGGGATTTCCCGCTGCTGCGGGGCGGTGTGCTCTTCCTGATCGGCTACGCGGCGATCAAGCAGCTGCTCTATTGGGGCTGGCGGGAGCTCGTCCACGCCGCCGGTTGGTTCCGCGGCCGGCCGCAGCAGCCGGCGGATGGACGCCGTACGCTGTGGAGCAGCGGGATCGGCGGCGGGATCGGCGTGCTGCTCGGCACAGGCCGAGCGTTGCTCGTCATTGCGGCGCTGTTCGTGTTCACATCGCTATTCCCTTCGTCGCAGTTTTCACGGTACGTGCAATCCTCAGGCATCTACACTACGGGAGCGAGCCAGGTCATAGCGCCTTTCTCCGGCGATTTCCTGCAGAAGCAGCTGCCGGTGCTCACCCAGGCGGTCGAGCAGGAATACAAGAAGATTTTGCAGCGCAAGTACGAGGTGCTCGATGCCAAAATTCCGGCCGATATCGCGGAAGCTGCCAAGGCGGTGGTCGAGGGGAAAGCTTCCGATGAGGCGAAGGCTCGCGCGCTGTATCAATGGGTCGGAACCCGCGTCCGGTACGATTGGGATAAGGTGGAGCAGTACGAGACGCGAGGCATATGGAAGGAACAGACGCCGGAGGACACGTTCGCGACGAAGCTGGGCGTCTGCATCGACTATTCGCGGCTATACAGCGTGATGGCCCGGGCGGTTGGGCTGGAAGTGAAGGTCGTCACCGGCCGAGGCTACGACGGTCGAGGCAGCTATGGACCGCACGCCTGGAACGAGGTGTATCTCCGAGAACGCGCGGAATGGGTGCCGCTCGATTCCACATGGGTGTCCAGCGGAGGCAACTGGTTCGATACGCCGAATTTTGAGGATACGCATATACGCGATGTTTAGCAGGCAGCCGCCCGATCGGGGCGGTTTTTTGTTTGGTTGTGCGATTTTCCATATAAAGAGGCGATATGGTAGAATGGAGGTTGTATTGATTTTCCAAGGATCGGAGCCGTTTTACAATGTCGACGCATGATGAAACCCAGGAGGAGCTGCACAAGAAACGCCATTTTTCGTTTCGGCTCAATTTGTTCTTCCTCTGCATCTTCGCGCTGTTCTCTCTTCTGATCGTTCGCCTCGCGCTGCTGCAGCTTGTGCATGGCCAAGAGCTGTCCGCGCAGGAAGGCAGCTTGAGCTCGAAGCACCATTCGATCCCGCCGATCCGGGGGACCATTTTCGACCAGAAGGGGTACCCGCTCGCCGAATCGATTTCCACTCAATCTCTCTTTTACTCCGTCGAGCCCGGCAATAAGGATAAAGACGCAATAATCGCGCTGGCTTATCGCATCGAGAAGCTGTTCGCGGACTATGGAGATCCCAAGAAAACGATAAGCGCTGAAGAGATTTTGCGCAGGATGGATGTCGGGTACAATCTCGAGAAGAAGGCGACCAAGGATCCAAGCTATTACTCGATCCCAAGGCGCATCAAGGCGGACTTGACCAATGCGGAAATTGCCTACATCTCCGAGCATCGGGACGAGCTGCCGGGCATGGAGGTGCAGGAGGAGAGCATCCGGCAATATAATGAGAAGACGATTGCGGTGCAGCTGGTCGGCTATCTGAAATCATTTTCCACGGCGCGTACGGACAAAAACCTTGCTTTTTACCGGGAAAAAGCGAAATCCACCTCCCTGACCGAGCAATATATGGACACCGAGGACGTCGGGTTCGACGGCATCGAGCTGTTGTACCAGGAGCAGCTTCGCGGCAGCAACGGTGTGAAGAGCTATCCGGTCAATGCCGCGGAGAAAATTATCGGACCTGTCTCGCTGATCAAGCCGGAGAAGGGCAACAATCTGTACTTGACGATCAACAAGGATGTGCAGCTGGAGACGGAAACGGCGATCATGGAGCATTTGAGCTATATCCGCAACCCCGCGCGCGATCGCTGGACGTATGCGCCTCATGCCATTACCGGGTATGCGGTGGCGATGGAGGTCGATACGGGCAAGGTGGTCGCTATGGCCAGCATGCCGGATTACGACCCGAACGTATGGAAGGGCGGCATTAGCCAGGAAGATTACGACCGGGTGAAATATTTTGTGGAGAACGGTACGATTCGCGAAGTGCGGCCGCCTTACAAGGAGCAAAAGGAGCTGAACCAGCATCCAACCTCGCTTGTCTACCTGGGCTCTACGATTAAGCCTTTGACGGTGTTGTTGGGGCTGAACGAGAAGCTGATGGGCATTTACGAGGAGTACAACGATACGGGAGTTTTCTACTACGGCAAGGACAATAAGGCTTCTCTGTCGAACTCGGAAGGCAAAGTGAACGGCAGGATCAATGCGGCTGCTGCCATTCAAGTTTCGTCCAATACGTATATGTCGGCGATGGTGGGGAACCGGCTATATTTTCGACCCAATACGAACGGGCTTCAGGTGTGGGACCAGTATATGGAGCGGTTCGGCTTGGGCGTCCTGACGGGGAGCGGGCTGCGCGGCGAGTATGCAGGGTTCAAGGAGTACCGGGAGACGGAGAAAAAATACGGCCCTCAGGCGGCGCTGATCCCGGCTTCCTGGGGCCAGATGGGCAAATACACGACGCTGCAGCTTGCGCAGTATGCGGCCATGCTCGGCAATCGCGGGAAACGGATGAAGCCTCTGTTCGTGGACCGTGTGACGACGTATGACGGGCAATGGGTGGAGAGTCCGCAGCCTCAGGTGCTGAACGTGGAGACGTTTCCGAAGGAGTATTGGGACACGGTGCAGAAAGGGATGGAGCTCGTCGGCAAACAAGGCTTCGGCGGGTTTCCGTACCGGGTCGCGTCCAAGACGGGAACCTCCACGCAGTCGGTGGCGGGCAAAGAGATCGACAACGCCGTGTTTATCGCCTATGCTCCGGCGGAGAAGCCGAAGCTGGCGGTGGCCGTCGTCATCCCCGAAGGCGGGTACGGCTCTTACGGAGCCGCTCCGATTGCGCGGCGTATCTTCGACGCCTACGATCGGGAGGTTGGGTTGACGGGGGCGCCGAATCCGAATGCGGGTGGGGCGGCAGGAGGGCTTTAGGGAGAAGCATGGACGGGAAGCGGGTCGTGCTGGTCGTGTGCTGCAAGCGGGAGGTTAGACAGAAGAGCAGGTAGAGGGCAGATAGACGGTCAGACGGGCAGTCTGGTTGTTGGGCAGGCTGAGGGTAGGTAGA
>NZ_BIMA01000084.1 GCF_004000845.1 Paenibacillus koleovorans NBRC 103111 | reverse complement strand
TATGATCAAGATCGACGGCATCCTGGATTCCGGCTACATCGAGCAGTTCATTCAGGACAATCATTTTACGCCGTTCCCGCAAATTCAGAACACCGAACGGCCGGACAAAGCGGTCGCCAACCTGCTGGAGGGCCGTGTCGTTATTCTCGTGGAAGGCTCGCCGATCGCGCTCATCTTGCCGACGGTGTTCACGCAGTTTTATCAAACGACGGAGGATTATTACGAACGGTTCATCCTGGTCAGCTTCATCCGGCTGGCCCGATTGCTAGCGCTTATCTTCTCCCTCATTTTTCCGTCGCTTTATGTAGCCATTATTTCATTTAACCCGGAGCTCATTCCGACTGAATTCGCCGTCGCCGTGTCCGGGGGGCGAGCGGGGGTGCCATTCCCGGCCGTACTGGAAGCGCTCATTATGGAAGTCTCGATGGAAGTGCTGAGAGAAGCGACGATCCGATTGCCGCAGCAGGTCGGTGGCGCGTTGTCGATCGTAGGAGTGCTTGTGGTCGGCCAAGCGGCCGTGTCCGCCGGATTCGTCTCGCCGATCACCGTCGTCGTCATCGCGCTCACTACGATCGGCTCCTTCGCAACGCCGGCCTATAACGCGGCATTGGCGCTCCGATTGCTTCGTTTCCCGTTGATTATTATTGCCGGTGTCTTTGGCCTGTACGGTGTTGTGGTCGGGTTGATCCTCATCGTGAATCACATGCTGTCTTTGAAGTCATTCGGCGTTCCTTATTTGAGCCCGGTCATTCCCGGCAATTTCGATGGAATGAAGGACACCGTTTTTCGTTCTCCGCTTTGGTGGATGCACAAACGTCCGGTCATGCTTCATCCGCAAAAGAAGAACATCTATGAACCAGGAGACCACAGTAAGCAGGAGAGGTCCAAATCCGATGTGCTGGAGCCTGCCATGTTTAAAGAGGAGAAAGGAGCTTCCGATGCACAAGGGGACAAAAAGGACAATAACGGCCATTCAGGCTAGCGTGATTATAACCAGCACGATTATCGGCGTGGGCGTCCTTTCCTTGCCGACATTCGCCACGAAGGCGGCAGGAACGGGCGGACCTCTCATTACGCTGCTAGGCGTGATGGTCGCGATGCTGGGCGTAGTTCTGATCATCAAGCTGGGCCAGCGGTTTCCGCAACAGACGATTATCCAATACGCCGATTTGCTAATTGGCAAGGCGTTGAGCAAGGTGGGCAGCATTCTGATCATCTTGTTCTTCGCGGTACTCACTTCTCTGGCAGCCAGGGAATTCGGGGAGGTTGTCGTCACCACCGTACTCAAGAAAACGCCGCTGGACGTCACGGTTGTCGTCATGCTACTGCTGGCGGCATTCTCGACGCGCCATGATCTGGATACGTTCACGTATATTCATCAGTTCTACGTTCCGATTATAATATTTCCAGGTTTGCTGATCATCGTCCTCTCCCTCAAAAACTCCAACCCGCTATTTCTGCTGCCGGTCATGGATGGTGGAGGGACTTTCATGGGGATGAGCAAAGGCGTTCTGACCGTTGCTTCCTTGTTCCAGGCTTCCTTCGTCATCACGATGGTCATGCCGAAGCTAAGGGTGCCGGGGAGAGCGATGAAAGCAGGCATTTGGGCGATCCTCATCAGTGGCGGCTTGTATTTGCTGATTGTGATTTCCACCATTTCCGTCTTCGGACCGGAGGAGACGAACAAGCTGCTGTGGCCCACATTGGAGCTGGCAAAGACGACCTCACTGCCTGCAAATATTCTGGAGCGCCTCGATGCCGCATTTCTGGCGGTATGGGTAACCGCCGTCTTCACGACGCTGTTCTCCACCTATTACTTTACGATTCATTCGCTCAGCGAGCTGTTCAAGCTCAAAGACCATCGCATGTTCACGATGCTGCTGCTGCCGTTCGTATTCGTTATCGCTATGCTGCCTCAGAATGTGCTGCAGATGTATGCGGTCATCGATCACATCGGTCAGTTGGGTTTGGTGGTCACAATCCTTTATCCGCTGCTGCTGCTGCTGGTGGCGATGATCCGGAAGAAAAGGGGGCACATGGATGCGGAGTCGAAAGGGTAGACGTTGGCTATTCAGTTTCCTGACGCTATTGCTGACGGTCCCGCTTTTAACGGGTTGTTGGGATCGCCTGGAAATCGAGGAACGTGCAGTCATCCTGGGGATTGGAATTGATCTCGCTAAACCTGGAGCGGAGAAAAACGAGGGCAGCATTTCTCATGTAAAAGGATCCTTTCCTACCCCTAAGGGCGAAATGATCATGCTATCCGCACAAGTGGCGATACCGGGGCGAATTCCGTTAGGGCCGGGTGAAGGGGGAGGAGGCTCAGGAGGGGGGCAAAAGCCGGTTTGGGTCATCTCGGTGGTCGGTCATACCGTACAAGACGCGATCAACAACCTGCAGCAGGAGCTGGCGGATCGGCTCTTTCTCGGCCATTTGCGGATTGTGGTCGTATCCGAGGATTTCGCCAAAGCGGGCATGACCGGTCTAAGCGACTATATGCGTCGGACTCCGGAAATCCGCAGAACTACTTGGGTAGTCGTTTGCGAAGATCAAGCGCTCGACTTGATGAACATAGCGCCGCAGCTGGAGCGGGTGCCTTCGCTCTATTTGCTGGCCACCATGGATCATGCGGTCCGTATGGGCAAGCTGCCCAATGCATTCGTCGGAACGTTCTGGATAGCCGACTCGGCGTTGGGGGTGGAGCCATTTCTCCCTTATGTGAGGCTGGTGGACAGCGGCAACATGCAAATTGCCGGGTTGGCCATGTTCCGAGGGGAGAAGATGGTCGGGCATACGGAGCCGCTCGAAATCGGGGTGTACATGGCGATGAAAGGATTGAATCCCGGCGGCTACAGCGCGCTGACTAATTTGCAAGACAAAGACAGCGCGATTACGTACCAGGTCACCCACCGCAAGGCAAGAACGGATGTTGCGATAAAGAACGGGATGCCGGAATTCGTAGTGAAGATCAGTTTGGAAGGCAATTTGACGGAGAAAATAAATGAACATTTCCTGCTCAGCAACGATGAGTTGAGAGCCATCGAGAACCAGCTAGTAGAGAACGGGCTCAAGGCCTTTAACAATCTGATCAAAAAAACGCAAGAAAAAGATTCGGATATTTTCGGGTTTGGCGAGTACGTAAGGGCGAAAGAACCGAAATATTGGAAGACGCATATCGGCTCCAAAGAAAACTGGCGCAAAATGTACAAAGACGTGAAAGTCAATGTGCAGACCGACTTCAACATCCGCCGGGTCGGCGGAAAAACGACTTAGTCAGGAGGTGCAGGATGTTAGTCAATTTCGTCGGATACTTGAATTATGTGGTGTTCTTGTTCTTGTCGTCCGGCGGCTACATCCTGTGGATCGACCGCAGCAAATATACGGATGACAACATGAAAAAAGAACGAACAGCAGCAACCTGGTCGGCCTGGATCAACCTTAGCCTGGGGGGCATTACGTTCATCGGGAGCTGGATCTACAAAAGGTTTTTCTGGTGAAACCGGTTTGTTACTACAAAACCCTCCGCCACGCCTGTTCAAGGCTAACGGAGGGTTTATTGTGTTGGGAGCGTGGTAACGGGCGCATGACTAGCGCTTCAGCAGCTCCAGCCGATAAACGTACTCGAACAGAAATTCGAATGCCTCCAGATGGCGCTTGGCTTCGAAGGCGTTCGCGCCCCAAGCGTAGATGCCGTGTTTGCGCAGCACGATGCCGGGAATGGCGGGATTCAGGCTACCCTCCACAAGCGCGGCGATCCGGGGGATGTCCGTATAGTTAGGCAGAATCGGAATGTCGATGACCGCTTCTTCCTGCCAGATGTTGAACGCCTTGATCAGCTCGACGCCTTCGACCGGGATGCTGCCGCGATCCGCGAACCATTCCGAGATGACATTGTTGAACACGGTATGGACGTGGAGAATAGCGCCGCAGCCGGTGAGCCGGTAAAGCTCGCAATGGATGAGCGTTTCCGCCGACGGCTTGAGCGCCGTAGGCTCGATCGGCTTGCCGGCTTCGTTCACGAGCAGGAAATCCTCAGGCGTGTGAACGGACTTGTCTTTGCCGCTGGACGTGATGGCGAAGGCGAATCGTCCGTTGTCCTTGTCGTGCTCGCCTGCGCGAATCGACAAGTTGCCGCTCGTGCCGGGAAACCAGCCGCGGTCGGCGAGCGTCTTCTTGATGTCCCGAAGCTCGGAGAACGCGCGTTGCTTTTGTTCCAGGGTCAGTTCAATGGGGTTCATTTTGGGCGATGCCTCCATTTTGCAGCTTCTTCTTTAGCGCATGGGTGACGTCGTGAAACGTATGGAAAGGAATATAAGACAGTCCGATTTCCTCGCATTTCTCGATTAAATAGTGACGCGCGAATATCGTGTCCGCCAGCTTGGCGCCTTCGAAATCCGTTACGCTGTCGCCGATCAGGATGCGCTCGTACCGGTCTTGCGGGAACTTGCGAATGAACGTCGTCTTGCACATGCCGCAGTCGACTTGGCAATGCTCGTCGCACGGATGCGGCCATAAGATGCGAATCGTCTCGCCGGAGAAATCGCTGGCGTTGCAGTAAATATGCTCGGGCTCGATATCGAAGGCCGCAAGGAGCGGAAAGACGAAGAAGTCGATCCCGCCGCTTGTGACGTAGAATTCGATGTCGTGCTGTTTGCAGAAGGCCAATAGCTCGGCGAAGCCTGATCGGATGACGGCGTTGTCGATGGCGTACCGGACAATTTCGTCCTTGCGCGAGGTCGGCAACAAGGCGAACATGGCGCCGACTCCTTCGCGAATCGAGACGGTCCGGTCCAGGACGCGCGAGACGATATCGGACCAGCCCGGTGGGTCGAAGTGCTTCATAATCGCAACAATGTTGTCGTTTTCCGTAATTGTTCCGTCAAAATCGCAGAAGATGACGGTTTTGCGGGGGGTGCTTGAGCGGCTGTTGTTGCCGCCAGTGTTGGTGCTGCTCATTCGCGATTCCCCCAAAGCTCCAGCGCAGTCTTGAGTTCCAGGTTGTCGGCTTGGGCTGCTGCGTCAGCCAGCTTCACGCTTTGGCTGGCGGCTTGGATCGCCTGTCGGAACGCTCGTCCGCCGGCGGCGGTGCCCATCGGATGACCGTGAATGCCGCCTCCCGCGTTCACAACGACGTCTTGGCCGAAGTCGCGCAGGATAAGCGGGACTAAGCCCGGGTGAATACCCGCGGACGGAACCGGGAAGCTTGTTTTGAGCCCGGCGGCAGGTTGCTCGGTTGCTGCGCCGGAACGGCCTGTTGCGTTATCGGAGTCGTAGCGGCTTATGTAGTCGACCGTTAGCTCGGTGGTCGTCAGTGCATGCTGGATCGCCATATTCTCCTCACGCGGCATGACGACGGAGCCGTAAGGCGAAGGGAACAAGACGAGATCCGCGCCGGCGAGCCGCATCAGCTTGCCGAGCAGGACGGATGCGCCGATGCCGTAATGTGGCGACGGATAGATTGCGCCGGCGAGCGCCGGATGCGCCGCGATCGGGACGCGGATGTCCGGATCCGCGCTCAGCTCGTGCAGCACGTCGAAGCCGTACGCGAGCACGTTGAACAAGAGAGCGTTGGCGCCGGCTTCGATCGCTTGTTTGGCGTTCGCGGCGAGTTTGGATGTCGGACCGGTCAGGTTGACTGCGTAGAGCAGCTTCTGTCCGGTCTCTCTTTGGGCTTGCTCCGCGGCTTGCATACAAGTCTCGACTCGTTTGCCGATCGGGGTGAGCGGGTTCTCGAATAAAATCTCGTCGTCCTTGATCAGATCGACGCCGCCGACGGCTTGTCCGTAGAACTGCTCGCGCAAGCCGGAGAGATCGTGGCCGATGACCGATTTGAAGATGCTCATGAGCAACGGCCGATCATGAACTCCAAGCCGTTCGCGGACGCCGTTCAGGCCGAACTTCGGTCCCGGGAAGCGGCTCATAAACGCAGCGGAGAAGTGCAGGTCGATCAGCCGGATGCGGCCGTCCATCGACAGCTTGCCGAACACGGTGACGAGCAGGGCCGGAATATCGGCGCTGAAGTTCACGTCCGGGTAGGCGATGCGGATGTCGGCATAACGTTCGGATGCGGAGGAATCTCCTCCTGCTGCTGGCTCATGGATGTCAACCGACAGCACGCGACCGAGATGCTTTTCCATCTCGGCCTTCTTAGCTTCAGGCAGCTCGGTCCAGCTGCCGACGGTTAATCCGACGGCGATCGATTGCGCTTTTTTGTGAAAATCGGCCTTTCCGTCGAAGCACCGATACGTCGCGATACAATAGCTCATCTCTCGGAATCCTCAGCTTTCTTTGCCTGGTGCGTATTGCGCCGCGATATCGTCTCCCATCTCGCGGGAGCGTTCGGCGGAACGGCGAACGGCATTCATGACGCCTTCCGTAAACCGGTACTCGTCCATCTTCTGGAGCGCTGCCTGCGTAGCTCCGTTCGGAGACGTTACCTTGCGGCGCAGGTCCGCCGGATCCTCGCCCGTGACGCGTACCATCTCGGCCGCTCCAAGCACGGTTTGGATCGTCAGCTGCCGAGCCGTCTCCGGCGACAAGCCGTCGCGCACGCCGGCGGCGATCATCGCTTCCATCATGTAATAAATGTAGGCCGGCCCGCTGCCTGATACGCCGGTGACGATCTCCATCAGCGGCTCCTCCACTTCGACGGCTTCGCCGACGGCGCGGAACAGCTCGAGCCCCATCTCCCGCTGCTCCGGCGTGACGGCAGGGGAGAAGCTGACCCCCGCTGCGCCGAGTCCGATCGTGCTGGAGGTGTTGGGCATCGTGCGGACGATCGGGAATGTTCCGTCGAGCAGGCTCTCGATCGTCGAGATGGAGAGGCCGGCGACGACCGACACGATCAGCTGGTTTTCTCTCAATAATGGCCGGATGGCGGCGATGCCGCTGCCCGCGTCCTTGGGCTTCATCGCAAGCACGACGATGTCAGCTTCGCGAATGAAGCGGTCTTTGTCCGCCTGGCGCTCCGAAGTCGAGACGCCGTATGTTTCTTGCAGCCGGAGCAGCTTCTCGTTGTCTTGTCGATTGACGACTTGAATTCGCGCCGCGTCCACGATGTTGCGGCCGATCAGTCCGCGGAAGATCGCTTCCGCCATCGAGCCAGCGCCGATGAAGCAGATCTGGCACTCGGCCAGGGCATGGACACCGATCGTTTCGCTGTGCATGTCTAGTTCCTCCGATATCTTAAGGGATCGTTATTATCGTACCTTAGTGAGCAGTCTTATTCAAATTAGCCGCGCACTTGGCCGCTGCCTTCGATCGTATACTTGGTCGAGGTGAGAGCAGGCAGGCCCATCGGTCCGCGCGCATGCAGCTTCTGCGTGCTGATGCCGATCTCGGCGCCGAAGCCGAATTCGAAGCCGTCCGTGAAACGGGTGGAGGCGTTGTGGTACACGGCGGCGGCGTCGACTTCCGCGAGGAACCTCTTGGCGGATGGGCTGTCTTCGGTTACGATGCACTCCGAATGAAGCGTTCCGTAACGGCGGATATGGTCTAGCGCTTCCTCAATACCGCTGACGACCTTCACGGAAAGGATCAGATCGCCGTACTCCTTGCCCCAGTCTTCCTCGTTCGCCTCGTTGATCCAGGGCGTGAGCTCGCGTGCGGCGTCGCAGCCGCGCAGCTCCACGCCGAGGCCGCGAAGCTGGTCCGCGAGCGACGGCCATTCGCGTGCCGCGAAGTCGCGGTGCAGCAGCAGCGTCTCCATGGCGTTGCAGACCGAGGGGCGCTGCACCTTCGCATTGATCGCGATGGAGGCGGCCATCGCTGGGATCGCGCTGGAGTCGACGTATGTGTGGCAGACGCCTTCGCCGGTTTCGATGACCGGAACGGTTGCGTTCTGCACGACGTTCTGAATGAGCGAATGACCGCCGCGCGGAATGATAACGTCGAGCAAGCCGTTCAGCTTCAGCATTTCGTCGACGGACGAGCGATCGGAGCTCTCGATCAGCTGCAGCGCCTCAGGCGGCATCGCCGAGCGCGCGAGCGCTCCGTGCATCGCTTGCACGATGCGGCGGTTCGACTCGAGGGCGGCGGAGCCGCCTCGCAGGACGACGGCGTTGCCCGTCTTCAAGCAAAGCCCGGCCGCGTCCACGGTCACGTTCGGCCGCGCTTCGTAGATCATGCCGATGACGCCGAGCGGCACGGCCCACTTGCGGACGAGCAGGCCGTTCGGCCGCTCGAACTGCTCCAGCAGGGCGCCGACCGGATCCGGCAGCTCCGCCACTTGGCGCAGGCCGTCCGCGATCGCCGCGATGCGCTTCTCGTTCAGCGCCAGCCGGTCGAGCAGGGAGGCGCTTGTGCCATTGTCGCGGCCTCGCTGCAGATCGATCGCGTTCGCCGCGATGATCGCCTCGGCATCGGCCAGCAAGGCGTCCGCCATGAGCAGCAACGCTTCGTTTTTCTGGGCCGTCGTTAACCCGGCCATCTTGCCTGCGGAGGACTTGGCCGCCGCCGCTTTCGTTCTTACTTCACTCATCGTTCGTTCCCCTCCATACTAAGCTCCAACGTTATCCATTCGTCGCGGTGAATTACTTCAATCCGATTTACCTCGAGGCGCTTCTGTACTTCCTCGGAAGATAAACCGGCGGCGGCTCGAAGCTGCCAAGAGGCGTAATTGACGACGCCTCGACCTAATGTGTTTCCCGCTGCGCCGACAACCTCGATGACATCGCCAGGCAAGAAGTCGCCCTGAACCTCGACAACGCCGGCCGGCAGCAGGCTGCGTCCGCCGGCGACCAGCGCCTTCTCCGCGCCGGCGTCGACGATCGCGCGGCCTTGCGGGAGCGAGTGGAAGCCGATCCACTGCTTCTTCGTCGAGAGCGAGTGGAGGCTCGTCTCGAAATATGTGCCTTTGCCCGACTCGCGCACCGCGAGAGGCAAGTCGCCCGGCTCGACGGCCCGGCCGACGAAGACCGGGACGCCGCCGCGGACCGCGATGCGCGCCGCTTCGATTTTCGAGCGCATGCCGCCGGTGCCGACCGACGAGCCCGAGCCGCCGGCCATCGCGAACAGCTCGTCGCTGATGACGCCGACCCGCTCGATGCGGCGAGCGTCCGCGTTTTTGCGAGGATCGTCGGTATAGAGGCCGTCCGTGTCGGTGACGATGACCAGCCGGTCGGCCTTCACCAGATTCGCGACGAGCGCGGACAGCTTGTCGTTGTCGCCGAACTTGAACTCGAGCTCGTCGACAGCGACCGTATCGTTCTCATTGATAATCGGGATGACGCCATGCCCGATCAATTCCTCAAGTGTCCTCAGGGCGTTGTCGATACGTTTGCGGTTGGAGAAGTCCGAGCGCGTCAATAAAATTTGCGCGACCGCATGCCCGTGGCGGTGAAACGCCTCGTTGTAGCATTGCATGAGAAGCGCTTGGCCGACGGCGGCGGACGCTTGCTTCTCGTGCACGAGCTTGGGGCGTTTCGGATAGCCGATGCGGCGGAATCCGGCGGCGACCGCTCCGGACGTCACGAGCAGAACTTGATGGCCCAGCTCGCGGAGAGCGGCCAGCTCGGCGGCGAAGTATTCGATTTTGTCGCGGTTCAGCCCGCCTTCGTCTGAAGTCAGCGAGCTGCTGCCGATTTTGACCACGATGCGGCGATTCATGAGTCCTCACTCCTCCTGGCAATCTACAAAAAAAGACTCCCGTCCTGCTAAGGACGAAAGTCTGGGCTTCCGCGGTACCACCTTAATTCGATGTATCCATTCACGCCAAATGAGAGCGATGAATCAATATCATCCTTCTTGCGATTCCCTGTAACAGAGGGACAGCTGTCCGACTCTTCGCCGGCCGTTCGGGGGTGGGTTCGGTCAGGGGGAGCGGTAAATTTTCGCAGCCAGGAAATTTACTCTCTGACGCTCCGGAGCTGATCTACTAGTCCCGTCTATACGTTTGCACTTTGCATCAATTTCCTTATAGGATAGCACGGCGCGCCGGGGTTGTAAAGGATTCGTTAGCCCTTCTCCATGAACTCCAACCGGTTGCCGAAAGGGTCGTGAAGGAAAAATCGGTTCACGCCTTCTTCGGCTCGGGCATCGTCCTCGACGATCGGGACCCGGTGCGCGGTCAGATACTCCCTCAGGCGATCGAGTCCGCTCAATAGGAAAGCCGGATGCGCTTTGGTCGCCGGAACAAAATCCTTCTGGACACCTATATGGACTTGGTGCGCGCCGCATTGGAACCAGATCCCGCCCCGCCCGCGAAGCGGCTCCGGCTTGGGCAGCTCCTCCCACATCAATATGCCGCCGTAAAAAGCCCGCGCCTCTGGCTCACAGCCGGGAGGGGCGGCAATTTGTACGTGATCGATGCCGGTATAGGTGAAAATCGAATGGGTCATGAGAGCCTCCTAGTTCGATAATTTGTTTCATCTAATAAAACTTAGTTTCGTTATGTGAGAATATTGTAACATAGTTTGGTTGGAAAAGCCCCCATTACGCAAAGAACCGTCCATGCGGACGATTTTTTTCTCGATGTGCGCCACGCATGACGCGTAGCTAGGCGGTGGAAGACCGCTATAGGGGCTGTCAGTTGCCAATCATTAGCCAAGAGCAATGGTTCGCATGTTCGAATGTTTCGAACTTTGTCGTTTTTGTATGACTGAGCGACAATAAGGGAGTTATGCCCAATGTAAGCGGTGGAAATGGTGGTATACTAAATAATTAGAAAATTTACAATATTACAAAAAACGGTGTATCGTATACATAACGAAACACCTTTACATCCCGTTTACAAGTTTCTGTTCGGGAACGAATCTGGGCAAGCGATTGTTCCTGCATCTCATTATTGGCATGAAGATGGCGCTGTAGCTGACTGGTAAAATGTTCTTAAAGGGAAAGGAGGAATGATCGCATGCTGATGGCAGGTGTAGGCAGGGCCTGTATTACGCCTCCGCTGGATACACCCAATGGGATGTTTGTCGCACAGAAGCATATATTTCCTGACGGATTGCATCAGGATTTATGGGTGACTGTATTGATTCTGGCCGAAGGGGAAGAACGGATTGCGCTCTTGGATTTCGATTTTTGTCTCCTCTCGGACGAGCAAGGCGCAATGATATGCGATGCTGTTGCTGAATCGACAGGAATGGATGCCGCTAGAGTACTTCCATTTTGTACACATAATCATGCCGGACCGGTTACATATGCATCTTATTCAGGCGCCGGAGAAAAGCGGGTAAGGAGCTATTTCGCATCCGTACCCGGATTGGCGGCAGGCGCCGCCAGATATGCTTCGTTGAACATGACCCCGGTCCGTATCGCCGCCGGTAACGGCATATCCGAGATCGGCGTCAATCGCGATCTTCCCCTTGATAGCGGCCGAATCGTCACCGGTCCAAATCCGGATGGATTCCGAGATCAAGAGGTAGCTGTTATTCGCATGGACCGACTTGACGGCAGACCGTTTGTATGCGTTGTCAATTATGCCTGCCATCCGACCGTACTGGGACCGGCAAACAAGCTGATCAGTCCCGATTACCCGGGAAGCACGAAGCGTACGGTTGAGCAGTTAACCGGAGCGACCTGCTTGTTTCTTCAAGGAGCCGCGGGAAATATGGGGCCGATCGAAGGCTTTACAGGCGACGTCAAGATTGCCGAAAGATTGGGGAATTTGCTTGGTTTGGAAGCATCCAAGGTGTTTCTGTCGTTAAGCACAAGCCCGACACGCAAAAAACTGCATGAGATTATCGAGTCAGGCGCACCGTTAACACAGTATATCGATGAACCGATCGCGCAGGAGTCTGACAAATTGCGTTTTATTAGCCGTACGGTCAGTCTCCCTTATCGAAATCCTTTCTCCAACAAGTTGGAGAGTTCGGAAGAAAAGCTGGTCAACTGTCGTGCAGAGCTGCAAGAGCTGCTGGATCGAGGCGGGAAGGAAGAGGGAGAAGCGGTTATCAAGAAACGCCAACAAATGGATCGATTGACGATATATGTCAATCAATTGCACAGATACCGGGAAACTTCCCATCAATTCGTCCCGATTCATGCGATTCGTATCGGCCCTGTTGCGATTCTGGCAATGGGAAACGAACCCTATTGCGAAATCGGTGTAGAAGTGAAGCGAAACTCCCTTTTTCCCCATACCATGTTCGCTGCCTATTTGGCTGGAAATTCCGTTTACATTCCAACTCCGGACGTTTATTTACCTCAGTCCCCCTTTGAAGTGGAATATAGTCCTTTTAGTCCGGATGCTGCACAACTGTTGGTCGAAGCGGCCAATAGCCTGCTTCATGAACTAAAAACAAGCGAAATGAATGAGGAAGAAACCAAATACAATTCATAGGAGGAGTAATAGTGCTGCAATCAAAATCGGCATACGATCAATTCTTTGAGGAAGGCTACATCTTTTTCCCTCAAGTGTTCAAAGGAGAGGAGCTCTCCAGACTTCGGGCCGCATGCAATTATGTCCTGGAGCAGTTCACGGAAGAGCATGACCGGCTAAATCCGAATATCGACTTTAATTCCTTCCGTCATCTGAATGACACCCGTTGGCATCGGGAAGGGAGAGAACACTATAAGACAATCATGGAAACGATCGCCGATCCCCGTTGCCTCGGTCCTGTTGAACAAATATTTGCCGGTCCGTCCTTATTTCGCTCAACGTCTTATTTTGTAAATCAGCGTTTCGGCAGTAAGAACGGCAATTGGCACCGTGATTCGCAATTCGTCACGAAAGATGAGCAGGAAGAGCAGGAAATGTTAAGCAAACAGTGGAAGGAAAAAATCGTGCTGGGCTTACAGTTTCAAATTGCCCTTATCGATAACGACGATGTTGAGTACGTACCTTATTCCGGCAATCGATACGATTCACCGGAGGAACGGTATATAAGACTGTCCGATAATAAAACCCATAATGACGAGGATGGTATGCCGAATGCCCTCCGAGTGCCTCTGAAGGCCGGAGATGCCGTAATTTTCAATCCGAACGGATTACACCGTGGACGTTATCACAAGGAGATCCCGAGAAGGACGTTAATGCTAACTTATACACCGCTTGACATGAAAACCTACGATTACTATTCCAATCAACCCTGGTTGGAAGGGCCGGGGGCACTCGATGGATTATCTCTGCGGGCTGTTGCTTATTTCACGCAATTTATAGATGCGTATCGAGATTTTTGGCGTACAAGCAAGGAGTCGGCAGGAAACTGACAATACCCGATGGAAGAGGAAAATATGCATTACAATGTACCAATGGAGGTGGTATCAGTAGCTGACACCACCTCCATTAATTTTCTAGTAGCTGAGCGAACTGGCGCTCACTCGGATGCGATTTTTCGCGTGCAATCATACTTCTTCCGTCTTACGGAAGTCAGGAATGGACACGCTGATGGCGGCCGCTACTTGAACAAGTTCAGCCGACCGATTCGAGTCACTGCTTCCCGCAGCCGCTCCTCGTTCGACAGCAGGCCGATCCGGACATAACCTTCGCCGTTCTCGCCGAAGCCGATGCCTGGCGCCACCATTACATTGGCCTGCTCCAGCAGCAAATCCGCGAGCGAGGCGGAGGTGTATCCCGCAGGGACGGGCAGCCAAGCGAAGAACGACCCCTGGGACGGCTTCGCCTCCCAGCCGATCTCGCGCAGCGCTCCGTAGAATGTATTGCGTCGCCGCTCGTACATTGCCACTAGGTCGCGCACACAGTCTTGCGGACCGGTCAAAGCCGTCGCCGCCGCGACCTGAATGCCGCCGAACAGGCTGCAATAATAATGGTCCTGGATCAGGTTAATCAGGCGGACGATCTCGGCGTTGCCGAGCGCGAAGCCGACACGCCAGCCGGCCATGTTGTACGTCTTCGACAGCGTATAAAACTCGATGCCGACTTCCTTGGCGCCGGGAAGCTGCAGGAAGCTGATCGGCGGCTCGCCGTCATAGCCGATCGCGCCATAGGCGAAGTCGCTGGCGACCGCGATGCCGTACTGAGCTGCGAAACGAATCGTTTCTTCATAAAAGGAAGCGGGAGCCGTAGCGCCTGTAGGGTTATTCGGGTAGTTGATGAACATCAGCTTCGCCCGGTTCAGCTCGTCCGGCTTCAGTTCGCTGTAATCCGGCAGGAACGCGTTCGACTCGCGCAGCGGCATGAACACCATTTCAGCTCCGGCAAGCGCGACGCCCGACCAATAGTCCGGGTAGCCCGGATCTGGCACAAGACATACATCGCCTGGATTCAGCAAACATTGACTGATTTCGATCAGTCCGGTTTTGCCACCGAACAGGATGGCAACCTCGCTGTCCGGATCCAAGTCCACGCCGTAATCTTGCTTGTATCGTTCGGCCACGGCTTCCTTCAGAAACCGGTATCCGTTGAACGGCGGATACTTGTGGTAGACGGGATTCGCCGACGCCTCTTGCATGGCTGCCACGATATGAGGCGGGGTAGGTTGGTCCGGATTGCCTTGGCCCAGGTTGATCACATCATGGCCTTGTGCGATGCGGGACGTCACTTTGCTGACCATAGAGGCGAAAAACTGCTCCGGCAGCTGCAGCATCCGTTCAGCAGGTTGAACGCGGATCGGCTGGATCGGGGTCGGGTTTGATGTTGTATTCGATGGATAGGGCATCTTTTTCTCTCACTCCGCTTATTATGTATTAGCTTGATTATACTTCGAACGTGCCCGATTTCCAATCGGATCAGTTGTCCTGAATGCCGCGATCGACTAAGATAGGAAGAAATAAAGTACCGAGGAGCTGTATCGATGACTGCCACTGCCAATTCCACCATGCGCGTCTCCGTTCTGCAAATGGACATTGCCATCGGAGAGCCGGACCGCAATTTCGAACGTTTGAGCGAACTGCTCCAACAAGCCGTCCAAGTCGAGCCTAAGCCGGATGTCATCATCTGCCCTGAAATGTGGAACACCGGCTACGCCCTGGACCGTATCCAACAGCTGGCGGACCTACAGGGGGAGCGGACGAAGACGATGATCGGCGAGTTCAGCCGGGAGCACGGCGTTCACATCATTGCCGGATCGATTGCCGAACGTACCGACGATGATGTGCGCAATACGATTTACGCTTTTGATAGACAAGGGGACGTGAACGGCACTTATTCGAAAATCCATCTCTTCCGACTTATGGACGAGGAGAAGCACTTGAAAGCGGGCGACACATTAGGCGAGCTGACGATAGACGACGTTCAGGTAGGGGCAATGATCTGCTACGACATCCGTTTCCCGGAGTTGACCCGCAAGCTGGCGCTGAATGGCGCCAAAGTATTGTTCGTGCCGGCAGAGTGGCCGCATCCGCGGCTGCATCATTGGCGGACGTTGCTCATGGCGCGGGCGATCGAGAACCAAATGTATGTCGTGGCTTGCAACCGTGTAGGGCGAAGCGGTACGACGGATTTCTTCGGGCATTCCTTGATTATCGATCCTTGGGGAGAAGTGATGGCCGAAGGCGACGAGAGCGAATGCATCTTGACGGCAGAGCTCGATCTGGAGCTGGTCGATTCGGTGAGAGGGCGTATCCCGGTGTTTAAGGATCGCCGTCCCGAGCTTTATTGTTAATAATTTCAACATGCCTGCCCTGAGATCCGCCTCTTCGGGCGGGTTTTTCATTTTCCTAGATTAACTCTTGTCAAGCGAGCCTGCCTGTGTTTGAATGGAGAGGAAAGCACATAACCTGTTTCGCACTTGTATTTAAATGTAGACAATATCCGAGGGGAGAAGGGGAATGATGAGCGCATCGCAATCGCAGCAAACGACCAGTTCTAACATGCAATGGCACGAACGATTAAATGAGCACATTCCTTGGGGGTCGAGCACTTGCTCAAAGGCGCCTTCCATGATGCCGGAGGAGCCGGCGGTTATCGTTAAGGGGAAAGGCTGCCGCGTATGGGATGCGGATGGCCGCAGCTTTATCGACTACCGCAACGGGCTAGGGCCTATTACGCTTGGCTATCAATTCCCTGAAGTGGATGAGGCGATCAAGGAGCAGCTCTCGAACGGTATCGTTTTCGGTCAGCCGCATCCGCTGGAAGCCGAGGTAGCCGAGCTGCTGTGCGAGCTGATCCCTTGCGCGGAGCAGGCACGGTTCTTGAAGACCGGCGGCGAGGCGCTTGCCGCAGCGATTCGGATCGCAAGAGCATACACGGGCCGCGACCATATTATCCAAGTCGGTTACAACGGCTGGGTCAATGCGCTCGGCTCCGGCGTGCAGATGCTTCCTGGACAGCGTGCATCGGGTTCCTCCATTAAAGGTGTGCCTTCAGCCGTTACCGGGCTTCATCATGTTGTTCCTTGGAACGATTTGAAGGCGATGGAGGAAGTGCTGGAGGCGCACTCCGGTCAAGTGGCCGCCGTGCTGATCGCCGCCGATTATGCAGGAATGGAGCATGGGGCGACGTTTTATCCGGCAGTCCGCGAGTTGACGCGCAAACATGGAGCTTTGCTCATGTACGACGAGATCGTCACCGGCTTCCGCGTAGCGCTTGGCGGCATACAGCAGCATTTCGGTGTAACGCCTGACATGGCTGTATTCAGCAAAGGTATGGCGAACGGTATGCCGATTTCCGCTTATGTGGGCAGGAAGGAAGTGATGGCGGCTTGCGACCGAGGCGGTACGGTCATTTCTTCCACGTTCGGAGGCGAAACATTGTCTCTGGCGGCTTCCAAAGCAACGCTCCAAGTATACAAGGAGCAAAACGTTGTCGGCCATCTGTGGAAACAAGGCGAAGCACTGTGGGGCGGCATGAATCGTGTGTTCGACCGATTGGGTGTGCCGATCGAGCTGAAAGGCTTCTGGACTTGTCCGGCCTTCACGGCAAAAGCGGGTGCAGAGGCGGACATCGTCTCGAGATTTATGCGGCAGGCGTATGCGAATGGCGTCTCCTTGTACAGCGTTTCCTATGTTAACTTTAGTCACAAGGATGCCGATATTGCAGAAACGTTGGAGCGACTGGAGCAAGCTTGCCACAACTTATAAAATGGGTGAATGAGGACCGGACATCGATGGGGGGACCTGCATGTATATGGACGTGAATGCGCTGCTTGGGCAATGGCCGTTTCGGCTCGTCCGCAAAAACACGCTGGAGGATTTGCGTAAGGTGCATCAAATGAACGACATCAGCGGAGGCTACGTCGCTTCGCTGAACAGCGTTTTCTACAATGACCCTTTCGAAGGGGACGAGGAGCTTCACGAATCGATCGGAGGGACCGAATACAAGCATGTATTGACGGTCAATCCCGAGCTTCCGGGTTGGGAGCGGGACATAGAGGAAGGCTTGCGGCGGTTCGATATTCACGGCGTTCGCGTCTACCCGAGCTATCATCCGTTCGATTTGAACGGGAAGCCGATGGCTAACCTTTGTCGGGTGCTGGTTAAGCATGGACTGCCGCTGTTTTTGACCAAACGGATGGATGACGAACGGCTGGACTATTTGGTCCGCCAAATTCAAGTCCCAATTGATGCGGTCAGGCAATTGATCGTGAGCCAGCCGGATTTGACGATCGTGCTGCTCACGACTCGGATTGCCGAGCTGGAGGCTATTAAGGAGGCGATAGTCGCTCATCCGCGTGTTTACTTCGATGTTTCCGGGTTGAAGGACCGAGTGCTGATCATCGAAGATATCATTCAGACGTTTCCCGTCGAAAGAATGCTGTACGGGTCCAACCATCCGTTGTTCGCGTTGAGAAGCTCTCGCTTACTCGTGGATATGGCGCATGTTGATCCGGAAGTGAAACACAAGATTATGGGAGAAAACGCACGTGTGCTGGAGCGCAGCAACCAGCCGCAAACGGCGAAATAAGCCGAAGCCGGTTCCTCTCGGGACCGGCTTCCTATATGTCGGCGTCAAATTATATGACATAAAATTGTCTTTATATATAAATCAATCATTTATAGCGCTTACATGTAATGAAACATAACATACCTGTATTGATTTAGTCTATAAACCTCTATATAATGAGAAATGTAGCTTATTTGATGTTATTAATTCTTACATCTCAAAAATTATGGAGGGAGCGATTCAGATGAACGTGGCGTTGATTGCGCATGATGTGAAGAAGGAAGAGCTCGTCAACTTTGTCATCGCATACAAGGCGGTTTTCGAGAAGCACACGGTATTCGCGACCGGTACGACGGGGAATAAGCTGACGGATGAGGCCGGCCTGCATGTGTATCGGTTGAAATCCGGTCCGCTGGGCGGAGATCAACAAATCGGTGCGCTCGTCGCTCAGAATGAGATTGACATGGTCATTTTCCTTCGCGATCCGTTGATCGCCCTTGCCCACGAGCCCGATGTCACGGCTCTGTTGCGGCTCTGCGACGTCCAATCCGTACCGGTAGCCACGAACATCGCCACAGCAGAGATGCTGGTCAAATCGCTCGATCGCGGTGACTTGGGATGGCGGGAAGTGGTGCATAAGTACAAAAGCTACAAACGAAGCGGTACCGAGGGATAGCGGGCAACAGCACCGCGCGCCTTGATCTAAGCCTCTAAGAATTCGATTTAGAGCAGCGAGATGCTGAGTCCGTGAAACGCGAGGGAGACTCGTTCCGGCAACTCATACCGGTTCCGTCCATCGACCCCGTGCGACATATGCGTAAAAACGACGCGCCCCGGAAGCAGTTCCTCCATCAGTTGGACCCCTTCCGTCATATCGTAGACGGAGCGCGAGCCGGGTTCGGCATTCTCCTTGTAATAATTCGTCCCTAATACTAAAAGATCAAGCCGCTTCAGCGGCTCTTTTTGTTGCTCCGACAACAGAATCGCATCCGAACAATAGGCCCATCGGTAGCCTGTTTTCTCGAATACATACGCATAAGACATCCCGTTGCGGCCATGGTTGACCGGCGTCGGGAAAATCGACCACTCGCCGAACCTGCAGCCGGCATCGTTGTTGTGGAAGCGAAGATGCCGCTCGAGCCAAGGGTATTGGCTGCGAACCGTGACGAACACATCGGCCGGTGCATAGACGTTGCCTTTCAGACCCGTCCACCTGCAAGCATCCGCCCATTCCGGCAATCCCGCAATATGGTCGTGATGAGCGTGAGTGATCAGAGCATGGTCTAATTGACGCAACTCCATTAGGCGCATCTGATCGAGCCAATCCGGTCCGCAATCGATGAGCAGCCGTTGGCCTTCGTCGCCCGTTAGCAGCGCGGAGGAGCGGTACCGCCGGTTGACGCCCGTCGAACGAGCCTCGGTACATACTTCGCAATCGCAATATACACGAGGGACGCCGATAGAATCGCCCGTGCCCAGAAAGGTTAGAGTGGAAGGACTCATGATGGAAATCTCCCTGCGATGTTGGTTTCTTGATATTGCTGCAGAAGCGGCATGATCGTGGAGATGAACGCTTCCGCGGCTTTGGACAAGTAGCGGCCTTTCCGATACGAGATGACAAGCGTCCGAGTCGGTCGGGCCGTTAGTTGAGCGTATTTAGGCGACAAATCGCTCCATTGGCGGCGGGCGAACATGCTGGGGACGAAGGCAATTCCCATGCCGGCGGCGACAAGGGACTGCACGGTTTCGATATTGGTGCTCTCGAAGACGATGTTCGGCGAGAAGCCGGCCTGGTTGCATAGATCGAGCGCAATTTGCCGGAAGCCCTGCCCTTTTTTCAAAACGATGAACGGCTCGTGCTCCAGCTGCTTCATGTCCAGCAGCCCCGGCTGCAACGTGAGCGGATGCTGCGGCGGCATCGCCAATATAATTTCTTCGTCGATCAACGGCTGATAAGACAGCGCATCGTCGAATAGAGGCAGCGTCAGCAGGCTAAGGTCGGTTTGCCCGTTCGCAGTCAATTGCTCGAGTTTCAGTGTGGAATCCTCCACCAGGACGACCTCGATTTCGGGAAAGCGCGACTGGAAAACCGGCAAGACCAGCGGCAAAATATGGGATCCGGTCATCGGCAGCGTTCCAACCGTGAGGCGGCCTTTGCGCGTATGGGAAATATCGTCCATTTCCTGTTTGATCTGCTCCATCATGTCGATCACCTTCTGCGCCTTCTCGATGAACAGAGCGCCGGCATGCGTCAGCTCTACGGCATTCGTATTGCGGTGGAACAGAAGCACGCCGATTTCCTTCTCAAGCTTGGACAACTGCTGGCTCAATGACGGTTGCGCGATATGAAGCTTCTCGGCGGCACGCGAAAAATTTTTCTCGGCAGCGATTTGAATTGCATATTGCAATTGGCGAAGTTCCATGAAGGATGCTCCTATTGTAAGTTTAATCGTACGTTTATAGGCGATACCTATGATGCTTATAGATATTATATAGTGGAACAATCAAGGAGTCCATGCTATGATCGAACCAATAGAACGGACGAGGTGAGAATATGTCGAAAAAAACGTTGTTTGAGAAAATTTGGGATAATCACGTCATTACTCAAGAAGAAGGCAAACCAAGCATCATCTATATCGATCTTCATTTGGTTCACGAGGTTACATCGCCTCAAGCCTTCGAAGGGCTGCGTTTGACGAACCGCAAGGTTCGCCGTCCGGGGCTGACGTTCGCTACGATGGACCACAACGTGCCTACTAAGGATCGATTCAACATCGCGGATCCGATCTCCAAGCAGCAGATCGACACGCTGTCCAAAAACTGCGCCGATTTCGGCGTCATGCTGTTCGACTTGAACCACGTGGACCAGGGCGTTGTACACGTCATGGGTCCTGAAGTCGGCTTGACCCATCCGGGCAAGACGATCGTATGCGGCGACAGCCACACATCCACTCACGGTGCATTCGGCGCGCTGGCTTTCGGGATCGGCACGAGCGAAGTGGAGCATGTCCTCGCGACCCAATGCTTGCAGCAGTCCAAGGCGAAGACGCTTGAAGTGCGCGTGGTCGGCGATCTGAAGCCGGGCATTACGGCGAAGGACTTGATCCTCGGCATCATCGGCAAATACGGCACGGATTTCGCTACCGGCTACGTTATCGAGTACACGGGCGATGCGATTCGCAAACTGACGATGGAAGAGCGCATGACCGTCTGCAACATGTCGATTGAAGGTGGCGCTCGCGCAGGTTTGATCGCTCCCGATGAGACGACGTTCGAATATTTGCGCGGCCGCGATTATGTACCGCAAGGCGAAGCGTTCGACGCTGCCGTCGCCGAATGGAAGAAGCTCGCGACCGACGAAGGCGCGACTTTCGACTGGGTCGTAGAGTTCGATGCCGCTTCGTTGATCCCGCAAGTCACTTGGGGCACTAGCCCGGGCATGGGTACGGACGTTACGGCGCTTGTACCGGTTCCTAGCGAGTTCCCTACAGAGAATGAGCGCAAAGCCGCCGAGAAGGCGATCGAATACATGGGTCTCGTTCCCGGGACACCGATGACTGAATTGAAAGTCGACCGCGTCTTCATCGGCTCTTGCACGAACGGCCGGATCGAAGACTTGCGCGCCGCCGCTGCCGTTGCCAAAGGCTATCAAGTCGCATCGCATGTGAATGCGATCGTCGTACCGGGCTCCGGCCGCGTCAAGCTCCAAGCGGAGAAGGAAGGACTCGACAAAATCTTCTCCGAGGCGGGCTTCGAATGGCGCGACGCGGGCTGCAGCATGTGTCTGGCGATGAATCCGGACGTGCTGAGCCCGGGCGAGCGCTGCGCCTCCACATCGAACCGGAACTTCGAAGGCCGACAAGGCCGCGGCGGACGTACGCATCTCGTATCTCCAGCCATGGCTGCAGCCGCAGCGATCGAAGGGCATTTCGTCGATGTGCGCGATTGGAAATTCAAAGTGGAAGCCGGCGTTTAGGATACGGCTGAGAGGAGAACCTAACGATGGAAGCATTCAAGCAGCATACAGGCATCGTCGGACCGGTTGACCGCGTCAACGTAGACACCGACGCCATTATTCCCAAACAATTCCTGAAGCGGATCGAACGTTCCGGCTTCGGCCAGTTCCTGTTCTTCGAATGGAGATTCGACGAGCAGGGCAACGTCAACCCTAACTTCGATCTGAACAAACCGCGTTACCAAGGCGCCTCCGTCTTGATTTCCCGCGTGAACTTCGGCTGCGGTTCTTCCCGCGAGCATGCGCCATGGGCGATCCAAGACTACGGCTTCAAGGTCATCATCGCGCCTACGTTCGCCGACATTTTCTACAACAACTGCTTCAAGAACGGCATCCTGCCGATCAAGCTGTCGGAAGAGCAAGTGGAAGACTTGTTCCAGCGCACAGCAGCTAACGTTGGGTACCAATTAAGCGTCGATCTGGAGAACAAGAAGCTCTCCGACGACTTCGGACTGGAAATTTCGTTCGACCTCGACGAGCATCGCCGTCAGTTCCTGTTGCTCGGTCTTGACGACATCGGCTTGACGATGCAGCATGAAGATGCGATCGCTGCTTATGAAGCCAAACATGCCGCTAAATTAGGGATTTAATGAACCGCATTTTTAGTACTTAGGGGAGAGGACGCCTACAGCTGTTGCTGCAGGCGTTTCTTGTATCTGATTGTGGAACAATATTATGAATCGAGGGAGCGTTGGTGGCACAATGGAAGCTTCTCGTTCGAACATACGTTGGGGAATCATAGGCTGCGGCAATGTAACGGAAGTAAAAAGCGGACCGGGCTTCCAGAAAGCGGATGGCTCGGAATTGCTAGCGGTCATGCGCCGGAATAAGGAGCTGGCGGAAGATTATGCACGTCGTCATAATGTTCCGCGCTGGTATGACGACGCTAGACAACTGATCGAGGATCCCGAAGTGGACGCCGTTTACGTTGCTACTCCACCTGAGAGTCATATGAGGTATGTGATCGATGCGGCGGAAGCGGGCAAGCCGGTCTATGTGGAAAAGCCGATGGCGATGAACGCCTCCGAGTGCGAGCGTATGATCGAGAGCTGCCGTGCGGCTGGGGTTCCGCTATTCGTGGCTTACTATCGTCGAGCATTGCCTCGATTTTTGCATATCCGGCGGTTGCTGGCGGAGGGCGCGATCGGAGACGTGCGGCTCGTGACGACGCTGCATTCGAAGAAGCTCACGGAACAGACGGGCGTACTTCCATGGCGATTGAATCCCGAGATTTCGGGAGGCGGGCACTTCATCGACCTCGCCAGCCACACGCTAGATGTGCTCGACTTCCTGCTGGGGCCGATCCGGGATGTATCCGGTCGAAAAGCCAATTTGGGCGGAGGCTACGAAGTGGAAGATACCGTGTCCGGCTCCTATTCGTTCGAATCGGGCGCGCAGGGAGTCGGCCAGTGGTGTTTCTGCGCCTATGAGAACCGGGAAGTGAACGAAATTATCGGCTCGAAGGGGAAGCTCACATTCTCGACGTTCGGCCATGAGCCTGTCAGGCTGACAACGGAGCAAGGTGTGGTGGAGTACCCGTTCGACGCTCCGGCTCATATTCAACAACCGCTCATCCAGACGATCGTGAACGATTTATTGGGCAAAGGCGTCTGCGAGAGCACCGGAGTGACGGCTGTTCGAACAAGCCGGGTAATGGATGCGTTAACGGCAGGGAAATGATTGGATACATTTTGTTTCAACTCCGTCGCATTTCTCTTCAAAACTAGCGAAAATTCGCGTAAAACCGCTCTATTATGCCGCCTCGTCGGTCATGATAGAGTTTTTTGTATTTTATCGCAACTTTTAGCCAAATTATGGCGTATAATGGGTTGTCTGCTTTGCACGGATAGTGTCTTTTGGCAATGAAATTTGGTAGAATAAAGCTATTGTTGCCGGGAGAGACTCGCAGGGCGAAGGCCAAAAACGATAGATTGCTAGAGGTGAACCATGAAGATTCTGAAAGCACTCCCGCCGCTCTTGCTGCTCATTGTGATTGCCTTCCTGCTGCCCGCCCGGACAGAGGCTGCGAGCGTTCCGAACGCCGTTCAGCTGTACTTGAACGGAGCCAAGCTGAACCCGGAAGTCGCGCCTCGTATCGTCAACGACATTACGATCGTCCCATTGCGCATCATTTCGGAAAATCTAGGAGCCGATGTTAAATGGATCCCCGATGGTCAGCGCATCCAAGTTAAACAAGGCAAGTCCGTCATCGAGCTCCAGATCGACAATCCCGTCGTGAGCTTCAATGGCGTGTCCGAGAAGCTGGAGGCGCCACCGGTCATCGTCGACGACAATACGCTCGTCCCCGTCCGATTTATTAGCGAACGTCTCGGGCTCAAGGTCAGCTGGGACAACTTGTCGTATTCCGTCTCGCTCTTCTCGCACAAGGAAGAATCCGCTTCTTCCGGCAACGGATCGGATCCCGATCCCGGTACGAACGGGACTCAATCCGGTTCAACGAACGGTGGAACGGGAACGACTCCCCAGAAGCCGGACGGCACCGGTCCAACTAAACCGGACGGCACCGGTCCAAGCAAGCCGGACGGTACAGGTTCTTCGAAGCCGGACGGCACAAGTCCGCCGAAGCCTGATGGGACAGGCCCTTCCAAGCCTGGCGATACGAACGGCAATGCCGGCACTACTACAGGTAACAATATCGGCAACGGCTCGACAGGAGCCGGTTCAGCAGGAACAGGTTCAACAGGATCAGGTTCAATAGGAACCGGTTCAACAGGAACAGGTTCAACCGGCACGAATACGGGTTCGAACAACGGTTCCGGAACCGGCTCTATCGGCAGTTCGGGCAGTAGCGGACCTGGCGCCAGTACGAAGCCGCCAACCAATCCAGCGCTTTTGACATTGAGCCGTCTTGATTTCACGGGAGAAGTATTGACGATCCAGACCACGAAACCGGTAACACCGAAGCTGTCTACACTGTCCGATCCGGAGCGCATTATTATCGATCTGCCGGGCGTTGTGCTGGCGGGCTCCACAATCGTCGACTTGATGCCTAGGTCAGGCGAGTTCGCGGTCAAACATCCTTATGTGCAGAAAGTCCGCTATTCCCAGCGAACGGACAATCCCGCGGAAGTGAGGATCGTCCTGGATATGAAGCAGAAAACCGATTACAAGCTGACAGAAGACAAGGCGACGAATACGATTAAGCTCCAGCCGGTCGTGAAACGGTTCAAGGTGTACATCGACGCCGGACACGGCGGTTCGGATCCCGGAGCGCTGTCGCTAAGCAATCGACACGAGAAAGAATTCACCCTGGCTACCGAAGCGAAGCTGGCGGCGCTGTTGAAGCAAATTCCCGATCTGCAAGTAGTGGAATCCCGGACCGAAGACGTATATCCGGATCTGGAGACGCGTGTCGATGAAGCGAACAAGCTAGGGGCGGATCTGTTCATCTCGATCCATGCCAACAAATTTTCCAATCCTAGCGTGAACGGACTGGAGACGTATTACTATCGTCCGGACAGTCTCGCATTCGCGAACTTGGTTCACGGACAGATGATCGCCGCCACAGGGATCAACGACCGCGGTGTCCGAATCGGAAACTTCAAGGTCATCCGAGAGACGACGATGCCGGCCGTACTCATAGAATCGGGATATTTGTCCAATAAGGAGGACGAAGCCAGGCTGTACTCCGAAGATTATCAGAACCGATTGGCTGCCGCCATTGCGGCCTCGGTGAAGAAATATTTGTTCGGAGAATAAGTGTTTAGGAGTGTGAAGCCGATGTTGAACAAGACGATACGAAGAACTGCCATTCCCGCCCTACTGCTGCTAGCCATTAGCGCAACGGGATGCGGTTCCAAGCCGACACCTGCCGCTACCCCTTCGACAACGCCGAGCCCAACGCCAACGGCGACTGCGTCGCAGACGGTATCGCCGGCTCCATCACCCAAGCAGCTGAAAGTGAAAGCCTATTATGCCGATCCGGAAATAACCAAGCTAGTGGAGAAAGAAGCCACGATTACCTATGAAGCGGATGCGGACAAATATCGCAAGGCGTTCCAGCAGCTGCAGACCGCTCCGGACACGGCATCCGTCTCGCTGTTCAAGGGAGTGAACGTACAGTCGGCGGCATTGGCGAACGGCCTGCTGACCGCGAATGTAACGATCTCCGATCAAGGACGGCTGGGGGCGCCGGGAGAGGCTTTGCTGCTGGATGCGCTGAAGAAGACGATGTTCCAGTTCAGCGAAGTCCAGTCGATCGAGCTGCTCGTCGACGGGAAGAAGGCCGAGACACTTATGGGCCATATGGATTTGCCGCATCCGATTAAACGATAAACAGAGGAGAGCACGGAATGAACAACCCTATTCATCGCAAAGTGAAATTAGCTGTAACCGGATCGATCATTACGACCATGATGCTCACTTCGACGGCGTTTGCCGAAACATTGCCCGGCACGGGAGCAGGGACGGGCACCAGCACTACCACGAGCACAACGAACACAGGCGGGGGCGGATCGAACATCAAGCTGTCGTTCCCGGACGTTTCTGCGTCACACTGGGCCTCTAAGCACATTCTGAAGCTGTCGACACTCGGTGTGGTACAAGGCGATGAAACCGGCTATAGGCCGGAAAGTGAAGTGAGCCAGCAGGATGTGCTGATCATGGCGATTCGGATGATGGGGTTGGAGGAGGAGGCGCTTAACTCCAGGTCGACCAGTGTTTTCCCATGGACAGATACGCGAGACGATGCCCGTGCTTATGTAGCAATGGCAATTGAAAAAGGTTTAATTTCCATGAGCGAGGAGGCGGCTTTCTCTGTTGCTAATTGGGCCACTCGCAGTGCCACTCGTGAATGGGTAGCCAAAATTATCGTACGCGCCATCGGCAAACGAGATTTGGCTGCTACTTCGACCGGCGCTTCGTCGTTCGCCGACGCTGCCAAGATCTCAGCCAACTCGCTAGGCTATATCAATGCAGCGGTGTCGCTGCAGCTTGTATACGGCTTCGAGGACAACACCTTCAAGCCGGCCGGCAGCGTCACGCGTGCCCAGATGGCGACATTCCTGAGCCGGGCCGAGAAATATTTGGTTAAGCGCTCAACGCGCGTGTACTCCGGCATCGTGACGAAGGTCGAAGGCAGCGTTTGGACGGTAGAGAAAAACGGCGAATCGAAGCAAATTCAGATGTACCCTACTGCATCGGTATTCGGCAAAGGCGAGGACGGCCGACGGATAGCAGCCAGCGACATCAAGCTGTATTCCGAAGTGTACATCGTACTGGATGGAAACGTAGGCTATTACGCCGATATCCTGAACGACGAAGTTCAGATGCAGACGATCACCGGCACATTGGTCAGTGTGAATATGAACGAATTAACGGTAACGATCGAGGCGGAAGGCATGGAGAGTACGTACGGACTTGCTTCGAACGTAGCGATCTTTGACAAAAACGGCGGCGGTGTCAGTCTGGGCAGCTTGCTTCCGGATTCCGTGATTGAGCTGAAGAAAAATGCCGGCATCCAGAATGCAAAAATTTCACAAATCTTTGTGAAGCAAGTGCCGGTTAACAAAACGGTGTTCGGGGCTTATGTAGCCCTTGACACGAAAACGATGACGATTAAAGTGAAGGAAGCAGTCACCGGGCTGGAGGAGACTTATCCGGTCACCTCAGCTACGACGGTCGTTATGGGCGACAAACCTTTCGATCCGGCCGGGCTGTATGCAGGCGACACGGTTCAGCTGGAGATCAAAAACGGCAAAGCCGTTGTCGTAACGGTCGTGAAGCAGCTCATCGAGCTGCGCGATCATGGGAAAATTTTGGCAATCGATACTTCAAAGTCGTTTTTGACCATGCAAAAAGCGGGCTCCGCGCTAGCGTCGTACACTTTCTCTCCTAGTACGCAGGTTGTGATGGAAGGCAATGCGTACGCCACCGTGAAGGATCTGAATATCGGCGACGATGTGAAGCTGGAGATTAACGGCGGTGTCATAGCGCGTGTGATCGTGACGGCGACAAGCGTGAAAGCTTTCTCCATGTCGACGATCATCAGCTATGATGCGACGGAGAAAACGATCAACTTGCGGGATGAAGCCGGCAAGCTGGCTGTATACGAGCTGACCTCCAAGACGAAGATTTTGTACGACCAGACCGAAATTCCGATAGAGAGCTTCGCGAACATTTTCACCAAAGGCAAAAAAGTGAACTTGTCCGTCTCCGATTCCGATTCGAAGCTGCTATCGATCCAGATCGTTTCCCGTCAGGAAGGCACTGTTGCACAGATCAACGCGGCAGCCGGCGAGTTGACGATCAAAGGCGCTAATAATTTGACTTATACGTACAAGTACATTTCGAACCCGTTGGTCGAACTGGCCAGCAAGTCGTCGTCTGCGCTCGCGGATGTGAGAGTCGGCGATTCGGTCCGAGTCGTGTTTAACGGGACTCAGGACTTGATCACTACCATCCAAGTGCGCGAGTCGCTGATCGTGCATACGCAATCCAAGGATTCGACGAACAACACGATTACGGTGAGGGAATCCGATACGATCACGGCAACTTATCCGCTGAACGGCATCCCGATTGTTCGCGAAGGGCAGTCGTCGCTCACGTCCGCGAACATCCCTCTGGATGAGTGGGTGGAGTTCAATTACATCGGCAAATCGCTTGAAGCGGTTCATCTGTTGAATCCGGTCCGCGGGATCGTGACGGCCATCGATACAGCCGCAGGCAAAGTGACGATTACGGACTATGCGCTTCAGACGCATGTCGTAGAGGTCGGGACCCAGGTTACAGTGAAGAGCGAAGGAAACGTGTATACCTCGCTAAGTGCGCTCAAAGTAAACGATCGCGTGCAGGTGGCGACTACATCTCAAGCGAAAACTTCGTTCGCCATCCTGCTCGGCCAGACGAGAGCGTTCAGCACGTACAACATAACGGATAAAATCATCACGTTCAAGCTTCGGACTTTGGGAGATACGAACACGTACAGGCTGCATGAAAAGGCATATGTGCATCAAGGCAACGAAGTGATCAGCCCAAGCTTCCTGCTCGACAACGATTTGGTGCAAATTTATTTCTTCGGCGACAAAATCGTTGAGATTTCCAGGTAACGCAAGGACGGCCGGTGTGCTCGCAGCATGCCGGTTTTTTACTGGAGCGCCTATATGGCAAAATTGTGACTTTTTTCGCAAAACTGTCGAAATTGATCGAGATGAGCCCTTGAACCGCCTGTCCAGTTTCGTTAAACTGAATCACAACAGGGCTATCTCCCTGTACCCGTTGGAGAGAGGAGCCGCACATGACCGCGAAGAAAGTTCGACACATCTTGGATACGATAGCCGGCATGTTTCCGGACGCTCACTGCGAGCTGACCCATTCGAATCCGTTCGAGCTGACGATCGCTGTCCTGCTCTCCGCGCAATGCACCGACGAAACCGTGAACAAAGTAACCGCCACGCTTTTTCAAAAGTATAAGTCGCCCGCCGATTATTTGGCTGTCCCGCTGGAGGAATTGGAGCAAGACATTCGCCGAATCGGCCTGTTTCGCAACAAAGCCAAGAACATCCAGGCGTTGTGCGCCCTTGTTCTGGAACGCCATGACGGGGAAATCCCCGAGAAGCACGAGCAGCTGGTTGAGTTGCCGGGCGTAGGCCGCAAGACGGCGAACGTCGTCATGTCGAACGCTTTCGGCGTTCCGGCAATCGCGGTAGATACGCATGTAGAGCGCGTGTCGAAGCGGCTTGGATTGGCCGATGCCGACGATTCGGTGCTGCAGGTCGAACAGAAGCTGATGAAGCAAGTGCCGCGCGAGGAATGGACGATTACGCATCATCGGCTGATCTTTTTTGGCCGCTACCATTGCAAAGCCCAGAACCCGCAATGCCCGGTTTGTCCGCTGCTCGATTCGTGCCCGGAAGGCAAACAATGTATGAAAACGCCGAAAAAAAGGAAATCTAAGGAATGAAGGATTAGAGAGAGGACAGATGACTATGAAATGCATCGCAGTTTATACGAGTGATTTTGAGCTGTTTTCCGATATTTTCGAGAAAGTGCTCAACACCCCGCTTGGCGCGGACGAGGAAGCCGAAGTGGAAGGCGTGATGATTTACGAATCCGCAGATGTGCCCGAGAACTACTTGGACCGGATGAAGGCGAGGCCCGAAGTGGTCGTAATGAAGGATCGCAACAAGAACATCACCATTTTGCAGCACGGCGAAGTATTCGAAATTTTTATCCCTGAAAAAGAAAATGTGTTACACTAGAAACCGGAGAAATTCGGTTTTTTTCTTTTGAATTCGACATCTGAGGATATCGAGGCTAACTGAAATGCTGGAGTGGAGAGCGAAAAAGAGGACCCCGGCGAGTTTTGGCTTGAACCTTTGACCGCTAATTTACTAATTGAATCAAAAAGGTTCAAACAAGATGTTTGAGCAGAGGGGTCCTTTTTCGCTTGGAACGGCCGTTTCACATCATGTGCATCGGTAGCCTCAAGTTGCTACGGGGAGAATGAGTCATGAATGCATTGCACGAAAGCCGGGAGACGATGGCTGTGAGCGCGATCGCCTCGGTTCGGGAACAAATGCTGAAGGAAGGGGACCGGAAGCACGCCGGCAAAATGGGGGAGCTCGAGTCGAAAGCGTCCGACGCTTTGCTGCGGATCGCTTTTTGCGGTCACTTCTCTGCGGGGAAATCCAGCTTGATCAACAAATTATGCGGCCACCAGCTGCTGCCTTCCAGTCCGATTCCGACCAGCGCGAACGTCGTCACGATCGCCAGCGGCGAGGCGGGAGCGATTATAATGCCGATAACCGGCGGGGAACCGGTCGGCATTCCTCTGGATCAATTGGATGCTTATTGCAAAAATGGGACCGACATTGCATCGGTTGAAATTCGATATCCGATTCCACTGCTGGGCGGTCGGGCGGCGCTGCTCGATACGCCGGGCATCGACTCGACGGATTCGGCTCACATGATGGCGACGGAATCTGCGCTGCATATGGCGGATGTTGTGTTCTATGTAATGGACTACAACCATGTGCAGTCGGAAGTGAACTTCGCATTCTGCAAACGGCTCAAGGAATGGGGAAAGCCGCTGTACTTGATCGTGAACCAGATCGACAAGCATCGTGATCGCGAGCTGTCATTCGAGGAATATCGTTTAAGCGTGAAGCATGCGTTCGAGAACTGGCATATACAGCCGGATGGCATTCTGTATACTTCTGTTAAGTTGCAGCAGCATCCGCTGAACGAATGGCCGAAGCTCGAACGGCTCATAGGCGAGCTGATCGGATTGTCGGAGCCGCTTCGTTCATTGAGTATGACCCAGTCGGCGCGTCATCTGAGCGGCGAGCATGTCGCTTGGGTGCGCGAGCGCAGCGAAGACGAGAAGCAGTCGCTTCGCGAGGCGATGGATGAAGATGAGCTGCCGGTCATGCTAGAGCAGGTGCTCGAGCTGGAGGCGGAGCGGAAGAAGCAGTTGACGCTGGCGGAGGAGTACACGACCCAGCTGAAGAAAGAGATCGTCCATCTGCTCGAGAATGCGCCGATTACGCCGGCTGTGATGCGGGATTTGGCTCACGAGTACTTGCAGAGCCGGAAACCCGGCTTCAAGGTAGGGTTCTTCGCGCGGGCAGCGGCCAACGCGAAGGAAGTGGAGACGCGGCTAGAGGCGTTCGCCGCGAATTTCAAGGAGCAAGTGCAGACGCATATCGTCTGGCACTTGCGCCAGCTGCTCGTCCGCGAGTCGGAGCGGTACGCGGGGGTTGTCGCTGTCGCGGAGCTCGACGCGACGCTGGAGCAGGCTGCCGGCTCGCTCGGAGCCGCTTGGTTGGCCGCGCAGGTGCAGGCCGGCGCCTCGTTCAGCGGGGAATACACGCTGAACTACTCGCGCCAGCTCGCCGCGGATGCGCGCTCGCTGTTCCGCCGCGAGGCGTTCGCCCTCGCCGAGGCGCTAGGCGCACGTGCCGCGGCGGAAGGCGCCGCCGCTGCGCAGGCGCTGGCGGCGCAGCTGGCCGCGCTTGAGGCGCGGCTTGGCGCGTACCGCCGCCTGCAGGCGCTTGAGGCGAGCGAGGCCGCCTACGCGGCCGAGCTCGCCGCG
>NZ_BIMA01000083.1 GCF_004000845.1 Paenibacillus koleovorans NBRC 103111 | reverse complement strand
CTTAAACTTTCTTATCTGTGTTTTAAAAAAGCCGCCGGATCGCTCCGACAGCCTGCTTCTATTAGTCCACTAGCTCATGCAAAAATTGCTCCAGTACCTTCACATCGGTAATGTTCTTGTTGCAGACATCGCCATGCAGGCACATGTAGTTGCCGATCGCCTTGTAATAGTCGGGAGAGGCGCCCGCCGGCCTTGATTTCGTGATGGCGGTAAACAAACCTACTTCGCCGCCCTTGTTGCACAAGAAGCAGACTCCTTGTCTGCCGACCGGCGTACATCGCCCTTCGATTCCCACCCATTGGCCGTCCAGTGGATAAACGAGGAACATTTTACCCGAAGCGATGTCCGTCCAGCTCAAGTAGGTCACTCGATGCGGGTCGACGGCCTCCAAATCCGGTACCTTTAACTTTTTCACTTTAGGAAACAGCTTCTTCAGCTGAGCCTCGGTCACCGATGGGAACGGTCGCCTCCAGCTCTCGATCGTGCGCAGGAATTCCTCGAACTCTTCTGCCGTACGAAGACCCGCCACCCGCTCCAAATGCGCCTTCTGAACATCGGCTGCACCCGGTAATACTTCAGCGAGCTGGGCTTGAGCATGATCGCGCACGGACGCCAACACTCTCGGATCGGATACCGACTGGGTAGCCAGCTGCAATTGCTGGGTTATTTTTCGCATAGCGTTGAATTGATGGTTTCTAATGAACGGGTGATTCATTTCACTCAGCTCCTTATGGATGGTGTGAATTCCACATAGGGGCAGAGCCCGTCGTTAGAACACGATTGCTGCTCGCTCGGGCGATCGGAAATCCGCTTCAGCCCATGCAAAGGATCGCCCTAAAGATAGGCTCTGCATGAGTGGCTCCGTCTTCCGGCAACTTGATTTGCCATTCCTACCACCTCCCGTTCGCCCCATTATAGGTTACCTCCGCCTATACTCGCAACCCATGGTAAGCGCACAGCATATACCTTACGAGGACGCGATGTTTGACACCATCTTCTGCATCTCGGTGCTCGAGCATTTGTCGCCGGCCGATCAGCTCGCCTCGCTCCGCGAATTTCACCGGACGCTGAAGCCGGACGGACTGCTCGTGCTCACCTTCGATTATCCGACCGTCGATCTCGCTCGTTTCGAAGCCGACGCTGAAGAAGCCGGTTACCGCTTCCCGGGGTCCACGGATTGGACTCGGCCGGAAGATGCGATTACCAGCGAATTGTGGGGACGCCTGTATCGCTTCCGAGCCGTGCTGCAGAAGCTACAAAGCGACAGTTAGCTCTTGTACCAGTTTCTCAAGGTAAAGCTGGTCCACATCATCGAAGCGGCTCAAGATTGGACTGTCGATATCGAGTACACCAAGGAGCTCGCCTTCTTTTAAGAGAGGGATTACGATCTCGGATTGCGAGGCGGCATCGCAGGCGATATGGCCCGGGAACGCATGCACATCGTCCACCCGGACCGTCGCCCGTTCTCGCGCTGCTTTGCCGCATACTCCACGGTTCAGCGGGATTCGAACACAAGCCGGCAGCCCCTGGAATGGCCCAAGTACAAGCTCTCCCTCTTTGAACAAATAAAACCCTACCCAGTTGATCTGCTCCAAAAATTGATTCAACAGCGCCGATATATTGGACAAATTCGCAATTCGATCCGACTCGCCTTCCAGCAGCGATTTCATCTGCCCAATCACGCTCTCGTAGTTTTGCTCCCTTGAACCGGAATAGCTTTCTTTATGAAACAGGGTCATGCTCCAAATTCACCGTCCCATGCCGGGTTCCAAACGACTTCCCACAGATGGCCGTCCGGATCCTGGAAATAGGCACCGTAGCCGCCCCAGAACGTTTCGTGGGGAGGCACCGTTATGACGGCACCGGCCAGCTCCGCCTGCTTGGTCACCTCGTCCACCTCCGCCTTGCTGCCGACATTGTGCCCGATCGTCATCTCGGTAGCACTCGGCGGCGTCACGTCCAATCCAGTATCATGCGCGATATTGCGCCGTTCCCAGATGGCGAACCGCAGTCCGGCCTGCAAATCGAAAAAGGCAACAGCCCCATGCTCGAACTCCTGCCCGATTATGCCTTCAGTCGGCAATCCAAGACCGTCCTTATAAAAGGCGAGCGATCGTTCCAAATTGTCCACGCCTAAAGTGATTACCGTAATTCTTGGTTTCATAATCATTAGCTCATCTCCTTTCTGAATCGAGGAACCAATCGTTCCCCTACACTATAGCGAGAAAAAGCTTACTCCTCAAACAGCTCAGCCAACACCGACTCGCGGCGCTCCAGAAATCGCCGGGTCAAAATGTAGTGCATCGTCTCTTCATAACGGATCTTGGCGATCGGCTGGACGTCGAAATTGAGAATATCGGCGTCCGGGTAACCGAGCAAAATCGGGGAATGGGTGGCGATCAGAAACTGGGCCACGCCTTCCAGATCCTTGATCACTCGCAGCAGAGCTAGCTGCCGAGCTGGAGACAATGCGGCCTCCGGCTCGTCAAGTAAATAAATCGCTTTGCGGTTGCCGAACCGGTGCTGGAATAGCGACAAAAAGGCTTCGCCGTGCGATTGCGCGTGTAGCGAGCGGCCTCCGTACGCGAGTAACCCATCCGGCATCGTATCCAGATGCGAGGCGAAGTGGTAGAACGTCTCGGCTCGCAGGAAGAAACCGTTCGTCACCTTGGGCATCCAGGATAGCCTCAGCGACGCGCCTAGCGCGGAATCCGCCGCATCGGTCTCGTACGCATTGTTCCGCCCGCCGCCGGCTGTGTTGAAGCCGCATTGGTAAGCGATCGCTTCGAGGAGCGTAGACTTGCCGGAGCCGTTCTCGCCTACGAAGAATGTGACGTTCGAGCGAAACGCCAGCTTCTCCAGCGTCCGGATCGCCGGAATCGTAAACGGGTACGCCTTGGTATCGGTCTCGTCCGTTCGCATGATCTCCAGGCCGCGCAAGTACATCGGGTCAGCTCCTTTTCGGTCCAAGTTAGCTCTTAAAGCTCAACCCCTGCTCCTGCAGGGCAGCCCGCAGCTTGGGCATCGATCCCGGTCCCATACCGTGAATGCTCAAAATTTCGTTCTCGCTATACTGGGACAGCAACTGCAGCGTGTCGATGCCTTGGTGCTGGAGCGCACGCCTGGCCGGGGCTCCCAGTTGGGCGAGAAAGCCGCTTTCGGGCTTTCGTCCTTGCTCACAGGTGGGGCAGGTGGGGCAATCGGAGCTCTTATAGAACGTGTGTCCGTACTCGCAGGTTGTCGGCTTCTTGGGGGATGGCGTCATGGGTCCAACTTCCTCTCTGAAAAAATAAAGGACCAAGTGCGGAAGACTCGGTCCCGACTCTATCTATAGTTTACCTGTTCTCAGCCACACGCACAAGCGTTCCCATGCTTCCTCCTCATTAACTCCGCTTCAAGCTCTCCCGCAATTCGGCGTAGTTGCGCTCCACTTCCGCCCAAGGCGTCTTATTAGCGCCGCTGGCGGTGAAGGTCAAGAAACCGAGCCCGCGCAGCTTGTCGAGGAAAAACCGGTAGCCCTCCTGCTCCGTTTCCGGCATATCCTTCCGCGGCGCGGCACTGTAGCGCAGATCGACCGACCAGCGGGCGCCGTCGCTCGGATTAGGCAAGCTCTGGTGGTAGGTCAAGTTGTGGAACAACATCAGATCGCCCGCCTGCATCGGCTCAACCACTTGCCGCCCGCGCGTCTCGGGGTCGACGGCCGGCCGCATCTCGCGCTTCTCATCCCGAGCGCTCTCCATCAGCCCCCACCTGTGGCTGCCCGGCAGCATCGACAAACAACCGTTGCGCTCATGCACGTTCACGAAGGGCACCCAGACGGTGATGATGTGCATCGTTTCCGTCGGTTGGCCGTAATATTGGCTGTCTTGGTGCCAAGGAAAGTAGCTGCTGCCGGGGAGCTTCGGCCGGATGTGGAAATCGCCGTTGAAAATAATGTCTTCCCCCAGCAAAGGCTTGATTGCTTCCAGTATCGCAGGATGGGTCGCCAGCTCATACAGCTCGCGCGTGAACACATCATGCTCCCAATGGATGCCGGACTTCCCGTCGCAAGCATCGGATACAAGAGGGAACCGCTGCTCGAACGCAACCTCTTCATACGTAGAAGAAATATCACCGGCCGCATGCAGCCGTTCCGCCGCGTCGTCCACAACCCGCTGGAGTACGCCTCGCATCGGGGCGAGATCGGTTAAGCTAAGTCCCCCGGGAATAATCGCATACCCATTCGATTCGTACAATTGTCTTGCTTCTACCGTCAATATTGTCATCGTCCTTGCCTCCCATTTTCGATTGTTTTGTTGCTTCCACACCTATATACTAAGGGAAAGCAAGGAGATTAGCTTTATCCAGATCCCTTCACTTGTTGTCAAATCGTCCTGTGCACTCACCATGCAATCATTAACAAGGGAGCTGACCGCCACCCCATGACCCAAACCGTCGATTGGTTGAACCGCTACCCGCTATGTCCCTACATCCGCCGAGCCGATTACGGCATCCGCAGCCGCACAACGCTGCCGCTTGACCGCAGGCTGCTGGACTATCAGCTGATCTACGTCGAGAAAGGCGAGTTCATCATTCGCACCGAGCACGCAGAAATGATCTTCGGCCCAGGCTCCTTCTGCCTGCTGCAGCCGAACGTCAAGCACAGTCACCACATCGCGAAACCGGGCATCATCATGCCCTTTATCCACTTCGACCTCATCTACAACACCGGTCGAGAGCGCAGCTTTCCCGTCCCGCCCGGCATTGAAGACATCTCGCCACATCTCGAGCTGCTCCAGCCGAACCTGAACACCATCGCCGGCCTCGACATCCCGATCGAGCTTCGCCCGTCGCAGCCCGCATACTTCCGCGACTCGCTGCTCAAGGCCATCGGCCTATGGACGACCTACGAGCCGCTGTCCCAGGCGCGGGCAAACCATCTGCTGACCGAGCTCATCCTGCAGCTGATCGAGCAGTTCTCTCCCGACCGCCAAGAGGAGCACGCGCAAGGTCCGCAATCGCTGAGCTGGATTACCCCCTACTTGACCTTGCATCTGAACGAGCCGATTACGGTCGAAGACATGGCGAAGCGGGCGCATTTGTCACGCTCCCGCTTCTCGGCGCTATTCAAGGAAAAGTTCGGCTATGGCCCGTACGACTATTTGCTCAAGCTGCGCATCCAGAACGCCCAGCAGCTGCTGCGGGAGACGAAGCTGACGATGGCCGACATCGCCGAGGCTTGCGGCTTTGCCGGCCTCCATCATTTTTCTAAAACATTCAAGAAACACACCGGGCTGCCGCCAAGCGTCTATAGAGACACCCAGCCTTGACCGCCCCCAGCCCGGCTGCCTACCACAGAATCGGCGACATATAATCGTACTTGCTGACGTCCGGACTGTGGCTAAGCGGCGTAGTTGCGGTCGTGAACACCTCGCGCACGTAGTTCAAGTAATCGTAGCCGAACCGGTTCTGCGGCCGCATTCCGTGCCCTTCATGAACCTCACCCCAGTTTTCCAGCATAACGAACGACTGTCCCAAGGAGCCGCTTTTCGTGTTCGAAGGATTGAACGTATCGCGCGACCACTTCAACAAGTTCCGGTATTCCCCGGGCGTAACGAAGCCTAGATCGTCATACGCGGTTGTCGGACCGCCGAAATATCGTTCGAAATCCCGCGTCTCTTCCATATGGCTCGGCATGATCGTGGTCAAATAATCGGCACCGGCGCTTTGAGCGGCTGCCCGTTTGTTCTGGATCTGCGTTTTCTGATCGAACTCGCTTGTGTAGATGCCGTGCCAATAGTCGTAAAAATAATCAATGCCTCTGGAAGCCATGGTCCCGTAATTGCCGGAATGCCCTTCATAGTCCATGAAAATGGCGCCTGCAAAACCTTCGTTCACCAGCTTCGTCTCGATCGTGTTCAGCAAACTGATAAATTCCGAGCTTCCGAGCGCGTTGTACACTTCAAGCCCGTTGAACAGCATCATCACCGGCTTATTATCCACGACCCAGTAATTCGGATGTTTCACGAACGTTTCAATCAAATAATCGTATTGCTCCAGCAAATGCGCTTTATTCTGAATCCGGGAACCGACAAAATACGTTTGAACCGCAAACCGGAAATCCGGATGCTGAGCGAAGCTCGAGTGCAAGAACCCTTTCGTCAGCGCCTCGTCGAAAATCCGATCCCCTTTTGCAATCGAATACAGCCCGTCGTAGAGCTTAGCCCCCATGCTGTAGTAAGGGAAAGCCACATCGATGCCGTGCTCGAGCATATCCTTGATATGCCAGTCGATTACTTCCGGGTCGCCATCGTTCCAATAGCGCCACATTGGTGAGCGGTCCTCGAACGTAGCGTTCGGCTTCCATCCGTACTGGCTGCCCTCCACCCACTGGCTGAACATCTGCATGCCCACCGTCGTAGAGTCATAATCGGACGGCACGACCGGCGACGGCACTGAGCTCACATCGAACCCCGCATACACTTCCAAGTCGTCGAAATAAATCGCTCCGGTTCCCGTTGCGGGTGTGGACGCTTTGATTTTGTTCAAGCTGGTTACCGTGTTGTTGCGGAAAGCGACGAAGCCTCCCGATTTGTCCACCCCGTTGATAAGAATTTTCGCTTGTTTGGTCGAGAAATTCGCTTCTATGCGAACGTCGTACCACACTTTAGCCTTGTAATTGGAAATGAGCAACGTTTTCGTGCCGCCGGAGTTTTCAAACTTCAAATCGCCCCCGTCGGTAACCAGCTTCACAGCCGTCGTCGTGCCGCCGAGCAGTTCCATCGTCATCCCGTCTACCTTGGTTGGCATGTAGAACTTGTAGTTGAACGTGACGTTGCCGGTTTGACTCGCGAACGATTTCTCCGCCGTGACGGCCGAGGTGTTGACATCGTCCAGCTTGAGCGACTTCGTATCCTGCGGATTGGCGCCATATAGCAGAGCAGCCGTAGCCGTCCCTCCCGCCGTGCCAAGAGTCCAGTCCGAGACAGCCGTAACCGAATTCCCATAAGGGAAAAAGGTTTCATTCAGCAAATAACCGACGGACACTCGAACGCCATGCTGGTACATGATGCCGGTTCCGGTTGTTCCCGTGGTCAGCTTGATCTGATTCATCTTGGTCGCGCCTGCATCCAGGAAACCGACACCTGAGGCAATCAGTGCGCCATTCACGTAAAAATCGGAGGTTTTCGCCGTGACGTCGGACACTACCTTCAAGCCAATGTTCGCTGTCGTTGAGACGCCGGTGAGCAAAGTTGTCGTGGAGCCACCGGACAAATCGGCCACGAGATTGCCGGAGCTCAGCTTCACCCGATGCAGCACGGTAGAGTCGTTCAGCAGCTCGAACCCGGCTCCCGCCATGGAAGTGGAGTCGAAACGCAGCTTGGCCTCAATCGTTACTTTGCCGGAGGTCACATCCAGAAACCGTCGCGTTGCGGAGACGCCGGTTGAGTTGCTCGTATCGGTCAGCACCATGGAGGGCTCGAAGTAAGCGGAACCAGGGTCACCGGACGCCAAACCATCGATCGTCCCGCCGGTTTGATCCAATGTCCACAGCTGTTGCGGCCAATTGGCGTTGTTCGCATCCTTCACCAGGTACCCGTGATCAAGCGATCTGGCATTGTTCGGAAAATACAGCTCGAAGGCGTCCACGATGCCAAGCTCGCCTCCGTTGTAATTGCCCTCGATGACAAACGTGTCGCCGTTCGCAATATACCACCGATCCTTGTTCAGACGGCGATGATAGTCGTTGTCGTTGTACGATTGGATCCACCGGTCGATCTCCGTGCCGTTCTGCTTCAATTTGATCGTCCCGTAATTATTCAGGCCGTTATTCTGATCGTAGTACCGCGTGTTGATTTTGTAGTAACCGCTTGCGCCGGTAAACGTAAAGGTCGCGGTCGCCGGATTGGCGGTATTGTTGATTTTCACCCGCTTCCCGCCGCTTGCTCGAGCTTCCGACTCCACGGTGTAATTGCTAAGCGTGACGTGGGTCGTGTTCTCGAGCTCCGTTTTCCATAACGGAAACTCCGGATCCGCCACGCCTGGCGTATCCTTGATGCGAATGTATTCGATGCTGAAGGATCCGCTTGTCACCGACAACGCCGGGTCAAGCCGCAGCTGCTTGAGCGTCCCCCGCCATTGTCCCGTATTCGCCATATTCAGAGTGTACACGGTGTAACCGGTATCGTTCGCGACGAGCGGGAGATCGATATGTTTGCCCCCGGTGAATACCGTATCGCTAAGCGTTGTGAAGAAGAGACGTCCGATCGTGGACGAGGTGCTGTTTTTGAGGGAAATTTCAATCGTCTGGAAAGAGGAAATGTCATAGTTCAGATTATCGGGCGAGTACAGGGAAGCTGCACCTGTAATCGTGCCGTTCAGGCGGCCCCCGGATTGCGCCAAACCGCTGACCGCACCGTTAGCCGTCCAGCCTTCGGTCGAGCTCGTATAGTTCCATTCGTAGGAGGCGATGCTCGTGTCGAACACTTGCAGCTCGATCAGCCGCGCGATATTATCGCCTGAATGGGCCGCACCCGTGATGTTCATGCGAAGCTTGGTAGTGGTAACCGGGCTGAACGTCAATTCGTTGAACTGGCCGAGCGAGCCGTCCTGCGTATTGTTCGTGACCGATGCGCCGGTGGATACCCAAGTGGATGTGGTCGAGTTCCAATATTGAATCGTGTAGGCGTCAATCTGGAAGCCGGGTGCGTTCCCATATGTCGTGCCGCTCCATACCTTTACGCGATTGATCGTGCGTGGGCTCGACCAGGTCAAGTCATATGTATGGACACCCGCGACGTTGGCCGACAGCCACCGGCTGTTCACATCTCCGATATTGCCGTCAACCGCTTTTTCCTTCGTATAGCTCAAATGAACGGAATCCACATCGATTTGGCTCGCTTGCGGAGCAATATTCGTACCCGCCGCCTCCGCCCGGTTCAGCGGAACGATCCCATTCAAGCCGGCCAACAAAGCGAACAAGCTGACCCAACTTACCCATTTTTTCAACTGCATCCCCATCATGTCCTCCTATCGATAGTTAGCTTCGAAACCTAGACATCTGACCTCCTCGCGCAGGTGATGATGTAAGCGCTTACTGTATCTATTTTAAGTCTTCTTCCACTCCGCCATGTGGCGTTTCTTATGAAATATTGTGCAGTTTGTTAATCAAAAAATATCAAGGAATTCACCAATTCGACCTCTAGCTCTATAGGCTCCTATGCAACAAAAAAGCTCGACCGCCACGACCCTCAACAGGTCAAAGCAACCGAGCTGTACAAACCGTGCAGCTTAAAGCCACTTCTTCACAATACCGCTAAACCTCTCCGCCATCAAACGATACCCTTCCGCATTCGGGTGCAGCTCATCGGGCATCAGCGCCGCAGCGTCCGCCCCAAGCAGCTCCAGCCCAGGTACATAATGCAACCGTTCGTCGCCGTGTTTGCGAAGCAGCTCTACGACTTCCGACAAGACGGACCGCATCGACTGGAGACTAAGTCCAACACCGTTCGGCGTCTCCTCCCGGCTTGCACAATAAATCGGCGAAATCACGACAATCGGAATCGACCGATGCCGCTCGCGCAGCAGTTGGATGAACCCGATCGCACTCGTGCGGAAGGTATGGCCGTTCAACGTTTGACCGCCATAGATGTTGATTCCGAGGCAGAGGCTGATCAGATCGGCCGGTTCGTCGCGCATCATTCGCGCCACCATCGGCTCCATATGACAGCTGCCGCCGAACCCCAAGTTCGTCAGCCTGTAATCGAGCAATCCGGCAGCGACGACAGGCCATGTTTCCAGCGGGCCCGGCGTTACCTTCGACGAGCAGCCTTGCGTAATCGAGCTGCCGTAAGCCAGCCAACGAGGGCGTTTGTCCTCGTAGGGCTCCGCCTCCGCGCCTTCCTCCAGCTCCAACGCCGTCCACACAAACGCACGGTTGTGCGGGACATACACTTCGACCAGCTTTCGCCCGGTGGGCAAACGGTCGAATAGCGCCTCCGTCTCACCTTCCTCCAGTGACAGGGTAACGGAGTACCCGGTGTTTCGGCATACACAGCTGATTGGCCCTGGACCTTCCAAAGGCACAAATCGTACGCGCACCATCGTCGAATCCGACACGAATGCAATTCTCACGCCCGATGCCTCGCGAGCCCGACCGCCAATCCCGTTCGAGGGGAATAGCTCGATCTGCTCATAAGGCGCTCTATAAGGCTGGAGGCCCTCTTCCGTCCGACGGACGGAGATGGCCCCTTGAATATACGATTCCTGCAAAGGGATCGATTTCATCATCCTTATCGCTCCCTAAATAAATTTAGTTGGCCGCTACCGGCTGGGGCTCCCAATCTACCTTGGCGCCGAGTCTGCGCAGCTCCGCTCGCAATTCATCCGTGTCGACGGTTTGGAACGCGCCGTTGTCGCGGATGACCATGCTGGCAGCAACACCTGCAGCTTGGCCCATCGCATAACACGGTCCTTGCTCCCGCAGCGGCCCGAGCACATGCCGCTCGACGCTGATCGCGCGGCCGGGACAGATGACGTTGCGGATCGGATTCGGCACGAGCACCCGATACGGAATCGGAGTGTATAGCTTGCGCTCCGTCTTCTGATCCTCGTACATCGGCTGATAGCTCGGGCGTTTCGGATCCGGCAAGTCCCAGCCGTAGCCGCTGAACCCGATCGTATCCGGGAACTGATTGCCCGTCGCCACATCCGCCACGGTCATGACATAGTCGCCTACAATTCTTCGCGTCTCGCGGATGCCGAGGACAGGTGCGACCGAACGAATTTTACAGTTTTCGAAGCCAGGGAAATATGTCCGCAGCAAATTGAACAGATGGTTCACCTCGCGGCGACCTTGCATCATGCCCTTGCTGATCGAGCGGCCGTCCGTCCCGTCCACATCGCAGATCCGCGTCGTATTGATCATCATCGTACCCACTTCATGCAGCTGGACGCTGATCATGATTTCGTAAGGGAACGTCCACTCGCCTTTTTCCCGCAGCTCGAGAATGATTTCCCTGAAACGGTTGGATTCATGCTTCTCGATGTATTCCCGGGTAGCGTCTTGATCCACGTTCTCCACATGGAAGATCAAGCTTGCGGGCGTCATCAGACCGTCTTCCTCCCGGCCCTTGACCATCGTACAGCCGCTGCGCGCCGCTACATCGCCGTCGCCGGTCGCATCAATGACGGCTTTTACAGGCACCGAGAATAAACCGCTTTTATTAAATGCGACCACATGGGTGATCCGCTCATCCTTCACAACTACGTCCACGAACTGGGTGAAATACAGAATGTCGACTCCGGCATCCAGCATCTTCTCGTCGAGCAGCAAGGTCATCTGCACCGGATCGAACGGAACTCCTTCCGCCAATCCGGCCGACCAGCCGTGAGGCGAATATTTCTCATGTTTGATCGAGAGCGGATGGATGGCGCCGCCGCGTCTAGCAAGCTCTTCCGTAATCTCGGTGAAAATGCCGGCTACGCACACTTGACGGGATTGGTCTTGCGTTCTCGCGCCTAGCAAGTGGCTAACGCCAGCCGATGTGCCCACGCCGCCCAGCTGCCCGGTCGCTTCTATCAACAGCACCCTGAGTCCCGCCCGAGCCGCCGCCAGAGCCGCCGGTATGCCGGAAGGACCTCCGCCGCATACAACAACATCGTACTCGTCCAACACTTTCAAATCTTTATTGAATTCCATTCCATAACCCTCCCATAGGACACATCTTGTGATCGAATGCTGGTCTACATTCCCTAGCATAGCGGATGGCCTCGAGAGAATCGTGGGATATTTTAACGGAAAAAGTGGTATAAAACGATGATTTTGCTACTCGGCCTTCGAGCTCTTCACGAACCAGACGGAAGCGAACTGCATGGCGGACACCAAGACGAGCACGAGCGGAAACAACCGAGCATGCATGTCTTCGGCAAAAACGAGCATCGCCCCAATGGCGACGATCCGTCCTAAATTTACCAATGGCTCCCGGGCTACGATCGCTTCGATACGCAGCTCCCCCCGGAGAGGCAAACCGTTGATTAGCTTGTAATAATGGGCATTCAGCGCACTGCCTTGAAGCGCGTTGCCAACCGTATAGCAGCATAAGAACACAAGCACGCTCCAGTTGGACAAACCGCCGAACAACAACGAAGCGCCCAGCAGGAAAATGAAGCTCCCAGCCAAAATATACGTCCGCATGGAGACCGAGTTGCCATATCGCGACATGGTTAGACTGCTCAGCACGCCTACAAGCGCGAAACCCATCGTGTAGTAACCGACCAAATCCTCTTGACCTAATACGGCATACAAGAGCAGCTGGGGCAGGAACATCATAATGCCTGCGAGCAGGCTGAAGATGAAGAACGACCATAGGCTTTTGGCAAAAGGACGGTTTTTGCGGATCACAGCTGCCATATGGCCTGCATAAAACGTTTTCCTCCGATTCGGACGAAGCTTGAACAAGAAGCTAAGACCCGCAGCGACGGTGAACAAAGCAAATCCTAACAGGAAGATCATCCGGTAGCCCTCCAGCCCGCCGATCTCCGTAATGATCCAACCTGCAGCCGCAGGTCCGACCAAATTCACTGACGTGATGGTCATATAATTCAACGAAAGGTATCGAACTCGATTCGAATCATCGGACACATCGAACATCAACGTCAAATAGCCGGTCAAATAGAACGATTGCGCCACCGCTTGAAACCATGCGAAACCGTACACATAGTCCAGCATGCGCTCTTGCGCAAGAATAACAGCCAGGAAAAAGAGCACGGTCCCGCCGATTCCCATCCGATAAACGCTAAGCACCCCGTACTTCTTGGCCAACATGCCCCCGAGGGCGAAGCCGAATGGAGCCATGGCGAAAAAGACAATTTGATACATGCAGCTGATCCGGAAGCTCTCAGTGAGCCGCCATAGATAGAGGCTTAGGAACACGCCGGATAACGAAGACCCTAACTGGAAAATCCCGTGCACGAGCAGCGACAGTTTGGCATTCTTGGCAAGTGCGGGAACGAACGGTTTATTTGCCGGCGAGAACATCGCGAATGGCTTCCAAGTATTTCATGCCGTTAATAATATCCGGTTCCAAATAGCTGCCTTCCGTCCATTCGTTCCAAGCGTTGATCGTAAAAATTTTAGGTGTCACCGGGCTGCGGTCGAGGAACGAAGTAATACCTTCCACCGCCAGCTTGAATTGCTCCGGCGTGTTGTTGCCCAGCGTAGCCATGTGGGGATAGCCCAGGTTCTCGTAGCCGTCCGATTGCACGGTTCGCGGACTCGCATCCCAGCCCATCGTTACATTGGGAAAATACGGAAGCTTGTACTCCGAAGTGAAAGTCTCGTAATCTTGCTCCGATCGGGCGCGCACGTCCGCATAGTCCGTTACCGGGAACTGATTCAGCAACTGATGATGCACCCATACATAAGACGTGATGCTGTCGGCCCCCAGCCGCTCGAGGAAATCATGGATATCGCCCGGCATTTGCTCCGTCGGCAGGATTTGGAGCGCCCACACGACGATATTCAGATGAAGCTCGCCTAGACCGGCCGCTCTCACCCGTTCGCGGAATTCATTCAGGATGCGCGCCGTCTCCTCTACCCCGCCGAACCCTTCCAGCAGCCCTTGCACTTGATAGAACGAAACGTACAACCCGCCGTTTACCCGCCAATAGGACGGATGGGAAAAATAATGCCGAATCATATGATCGGTTGCCTGGATAAAAGCCTGCTCGCTGAAGGTTCCTTTCGCTTGCACGTTGTAGGGGCGGCTGCGCGGGGCGGGATGAATGTCCACCCAATCGTGATTGGCCCACATGAGCGCGAACTTCAGCCGATCGTTATTCGGCGCATGCAGGAACCCTTCGTCAAGCGCGCGCTGCAAATAAGGACCGTCTTCGTACCAGTACCAATCGAAGATGAAGGACGTCAAGCCATGATCGGCGGCAGCATCGATCTTACGCGCCATAGCGGCGGGGTCGGCTTCATCCTCATAACCCCACAGCGGCACCTTTGGCTGCTGGTGGCCGGGGAACCGTGGCTCCGCGCGCTTCACGAGCTCCCATTCGGTCCAGCCTTTCCCATGCCATTGCTCGTTTCTGGCATCCACATGGTAGTTCGGAAAATAATAGGCGGCGGCTTCATATCGGGCCATCTCACAAAAACTCCTTCGGATGCGAAATAGGATCGTTTGCTTGCATCGCCCTTATTGTACAATGGGTAAAAACCGCCTCACTACTTGCACTTCCGACATCACCCCTGTCAAAACGGACATCGTCGCTACTGCCCGCCTCGGCATTCCCTCTCGACTGCTTCAAGCGGCTCCAGAGCGGCTGGCTGCTTTGCTTGCGATAGGCTCCCGGGGACAGCGAAAACCGGATGCGAAACAAAGCATGGAAGTGGCTCAAATTGTTGAAGCCGGCCTCCAGTGCGATCGTGCTGACCGAGTCGTCCCGGCTGCGAAGCAGGTTGGCGGCGTAGCTCAGCTTCAGCTCGTTGATCCATTCGGTAGGCGAGACGCCAAGCTGTCGACGCATAACGCGGCACAGATGCTCTTGCCCTACGGGGGCTCTAGCGTATAGCTCGTCCAAGCCTCCAAGGAATCGATGCTCGGACTTCATCTCCTCACACAGCCGGAAGAGCCAGTCCGGACTGCCTCCTCCTTCTTCGCGATTCGCCGCCCCGAAATAACGAATAAGCCATTCCGCCAATAACGAACGGTCGACACCCCTCCGTTCCTCCAGCGCATCCGGTTGAATCGTCATCACATGCTCATACTGCTTTTTCGTAGAAGCGGTTCGGCTAGCATCCAGCGAAGTGCACCAAGGAAGCTCATCAGCGAGAAGGCCGGCCGGGAAAGCGCCATGCCCTAAATAACCGAACAGCGCATCCACGATCGACACCCGATAGTTGATATTGAGCATTTCCACATCGAAGCCTTCAAGCTTCTCGAAGCTATGCACGTCACCGGGCCGCAAGAAGACCAGCGCACCGGCCGAGAGCAGCTGCTTCGTTCCATTCACCAGATGCAGCACCTGCCCTTCGGCAATGAGAAACAGCTCATAAAAGTCATGGGTATGCTCAATCGTCCAATATTTCAGCTTTTTGTGATAATGATAGTTCGCTTCCAATCGGGGATCGATCAGATCGTTCGCCTGAAGCCTCAGCATCCGCATGCCTCCTAATCAATCCAGCATATAAAGTGGTCAATACGCAATACGATTTGTTCCCTTCTATCTTCTACACTCAGTATAAGACATATTCACTTTGTATCAATACAGCATAGGAATGATTGGGAAAGGATGAAACAAATTGACCAGTAATGTGCGTCTTGACTTGAATGCGGATTGGCAATTGACTTGGGAAAATGTATCCTGCGGCGTATCCGGCGCCTCGGCTGTGTCCGCCAAAATGGAAAACTGGCTCCACTGCGCGCTGCCGGTCGATGTGCATATGCCGCTGCTCGAAGCCGGCTTAATCCCGGAGCCGCTCGTCGGCGACCAGAGCTTCGCCTCGGAATGGATCGAGCGCCGTTCCTGGTGATTCCGACGCTCCTTCCGCGTCGACGCGGGCCAGCTAGCCGCACAGTCCATCCAGCTCGTCTTCGAATCGCTCGACGCCGAGGCGGATGTATGGCTGAACGGGACTCATCTCGGCCATCACCGCAGCTCCTTCTATCCGTTCATACAATCGGTACGTTCGCTGCTGCGAGAAGGCGACAATATGGTGCTCGTCCGCGTCACCTCCGGGCTCGAGCATTACACGGCCGCGGATGTCGATCAAACGGAGGAGAGCTCGTTTCGCATCAAGCTGAACGGTGACCTCGGCACACGCGGCGACGAGCGGCGCGTAATGGTACGTAAGCCGCAGTATGCTTACGGCTGGGATTGGGGGCCGCGCGTCGCAACTTGCGGCATTACGAAGAGCGCCTGGTTGGAGTTTACATATGAGGCGTCCATCACCGATGTTTTCGTCTCTACCGGGTCGATCGCAGCGGGTCATGCCGCTGCGGAGCTGAAGCTGGAGGCCGAGCTGCGCAACCCGAACCCGTTTGCCCAGCAGGAAGCCGTCGTCCGAGTCGTTGTAGCCTATGGAAAGGAAGTCATTCACGATTCCTTGGAAGAGTTTAATTTGAACTCCGGCCTCAACTATTATATCCTCCCGCTGCACCTTGCGGATCCGAAGCTGTGGTGGCCGAACGGCATGGGCGAACAGCCCCTCTACACCGCAATGGTCTCCGTGTTGGTTGAGGGGCGGCAGCTCGAGGAGCGGACGGTGAAATTCGGCATCCGCACCGTGCGGTGGAACACGGATCGCCTCCGCGCGAACGAACGCCGATTCACCCTCGAGGTCAACGGCGTCCCCGTCTTCTGCAAAGGCGGCAACTGGGTGCCGGCCGACTCCATCTATGCCCGCGTGGCGGAGGAGAAGATCGAGCGGCTCGTCAGTGAAGCCCGCGAAGCCAACTTCAACATGCTGCGTATATGGGGTGGCGGACTCTATGAGCAGGATGCCTTCTATGAGCAATGCGACGCGCAAGGCATTATGATCTGGCATGACTTCATGTTCTCCTGCGGCAAATACCGCGACGATCTGGAATGGTTCAGAGGTGAAGCGGAGCGTGAGCTCGACTACCAGACGATCCATCTGCGCAATCACCCTTCGATCGTGCTCTGGTGCGGCAACAACGAGAACCATTGGGGCTTCGGCGAATGGTGGGTGAATACTCGCCAATCGCAGTTTTACGGCGGCGCCATTGTGTACAATGAGATCGCTCCGCGGATCGTGAAGCGCAATTGCCCGGGCGTCCCATACTGGAACAGCTCCCCGTACGGTGGAGCGCATCCGAACGGCAATGAGATGGGCGACCGCCATCATTGGAAAGACTGCATGATGAATCCGGACATCAACGTCCGTGTCATCCCCGAGGAATACGACAAGGTTACATCCAAATTCGTCTCCGAATACGGCTATGTCGGACCTTGCCGCAAATCCAGCACCATCCGCTACATCGGCGACGCCCCGCTGGAGCGAACCGGCCGGAATTGGGCGCTGCACACGAACACGTTCGAGAAGGATACGGTAGCGGCCGGCATTCTCAAGCATTACGGGCAAACGGCGGAAGCCGATATCGGCAGCTACTTGCTGTATGCGGGCTTATGCCAGAGCTTGATGCTCGGTTATTCGCTTGAAGCGATGCGCTACAACGAGGAATGCGCCGGCGGCTTGTTCTGGATGTACAACGATACTTGGGGCGAGGTCGGGTGGACGATCGTGGACTACTATTTGACCCGCAAAATCTCTTATTACGGCGTCAAACGGGCATTGGCTCCGGTGAAATGGATCGTACGAGAAGGGGACAACGGACAGGCCTTTATTCGTGGGCTTAACGATACTCCTGCCGCTCTGGGCGGCATGCTAGAAGTTGGGTACGTCTCGTTCGACGGCTCGGTCAAAGATACGCGACTCATCGCCTTCGAGATGGCGCCGTTCAGCCGCGGCACGGCAGGCAGCTTCGAGCTCGGCGCTTACGACCGCCAGGGAGGCGTATACTTCGTCAGACCGACGGATTCCGATTATGGAGGGCACAACGTCACGCCATCGATTCTGCGCACCTGCGACTTCATCGAGATGAAATTGCCAGAGGAACCTGCTAACCTGTCGATCTCGGAAGTCCGGCATGAAGAGGGAGAGCTGCGGTTCCGAGTGAGTGCCGAAACATTCGCCCATGCGGTCCACTTCCAGCTGGATGACCGGCTCCGGCTGAGCGATGAATATTTCGACCTGCTGCCCGGAGAGTCGCGCGACATTCGTGTATTCGATCCGGAAGCGGTTCTGGATGGAACTTCCCTCCGACCGGCCAGTGTGAGGCTGTAAATGACAAACAGGCTGCCCCTATTTCGTCGCTTCCGACAAGGGCAGCCTTCTTGACGCAATCTCACAAAAACTCCTTCGGTTGCGAAATTGGGTCGTTTACTTGCATCGCACTTATTGTATAATGGGTAAAACCGCCTCACTACTTGCACTTCCGACATCACCCCTGTCAAAACCGACATCGCCGCTACGAGGAGGATTCGAGATGGAATCGCAACGCAAGCTGGGACTTTATACGGCTGACGAGCTGCTGCAGGAAGATTCCTTCCTGTACGTCTGTGAGGTGAAGGAGTCGATCTGGCTGCTGGAGCATGTGCACGATTTCGTCGAGATCGTCTGCGTCCTGAGCGGCGAAGGCTCACAATACATCGACGGTCGGCCGATGACGGTGCGAAAGGATGAAGTGTATTTGCTTCCTCTTGGCGTATCGCATGTGTTCCGTCCCTCTCCCGTCAAGTCCTCCACTCCTCTTGTCGTGCGCAATGTCATCGTCCGGGCGGATTGGCTGGAGCGCCTCGCTCCGCTGCTCCCGGATCCCGAAATGCGGCTGTTCGTCGATTGGCTGTTGGGCCTGGGGATCGCCGAAGACGGGGCTTCCGTAATTCGGTGGCGCAAGGTGCTCGATCGATCGACTCATATCCGGCGGTTGACCGAGCGTATGCAAGATTGGACGATTCGCCGTGAGAGCGCTTATCGGACGAAAGCGATGGCGGCGGTGCTTGAGCTGCTAGCGCTGCTGTATCAGGCGACGTATGAGGCGGATGCCGACGAAGTAGCTGGAACAGGGGACTCGAGCTTAGATGCGCTGATGGTGCATTTGACGCAATCGCCGCCAAGCGAGCTCGTGCTGACCGATGTTGCCGCCCGGTTCGGCTTGAGCGAACGGCAAATATTGCGCCATTGCCACCGCCATCTCGGCATGAGCTTCCTTCGCTTCGTGCAGAAGCACAAAATCGCGCAAAGCTGCGAGCTGCTGTTGTCTACGGATTTGCGCGTCCAGGAGGTGCTTGTCCGGTCAGGCTTCCAGAGCGCCGATCATTTCAACCGGTTGTTCAAACGGCAAACCGGCCTCACCCCAAGCGCCTATCGCAAAGCAATGGCTCGCGTATAAGCCCAAGAGCTCCCTCGCCCCCGTCTGCAGATCCAGCGCACCGCTCATTTCCTATTCCGGAGACGTCTGGTCATAGTGCTCATGAATAAGCTCCACTTTCGCCGTCCGTATCCATTGTTCCACTTTGGCATCGTATTGCGCCTGGTTCAGATTTTGAATGAGCAATCCTTTCATGTCATCAAAGGTGCGGTAAGTCGGCTCTCCCTTGGTCGTCAATTGAATCAAATACAAGCTGCCTTGATCTTCTACGACCGGACTTGTTTGACCTACCGCCAGTTGAAAAGCGGCCTGACGCAGCGCAGGTGTCGACACCGAATCGGATTTGCCCGTACGATCGTTCATTTCTTGGCTTGACACCGACAGGCTCAAAGTTTTGGCCGCCGCCTCGAAGGACGTTCCGGAAGCTACTAACGCCTTCATGGCATTCAGCTTCTGCTCCGCCTGTTGCTTATCCGCCGCACTTCCTGTGAGTAATATGCTTACTTTTTGAAATGTGACCGCGCCTTCAACCTTGAAATCAAGTATGCGGGACTCATACTCCTTCAACAACTCCGAATCCGTTCTTGTCCTCGCAGCCGCCAACGCATCCCTCAATTGAATCGCCAAGTTGCCCATCCGGTATTGATAATAGTCTTGAACGCTGTAACGCACAGGTCCGTAGATCGGCTCCTTCTTCTCGACGGCGCGCTGGCGGCGCTCATTCTCGGCGGCATATTCGCTTATGAAGGTAGTATAGCTCAGATCCTTCATCAACCCTTGCTCATGCGCAACCAACTGGATCACCTTATCCCGCACCGCACTCTTCAGCGTCCGCTCCCGGATCATATCCAGCGGCAGTTCACCATTGTGCGCCGTCGTCCAGAACCCTTGCCCGCTGCCCGCTTTGTATTTATCCTCAAAATACTGAAAGATCGCAGCTCGCTGCGGAATCATCAGCAGTTGGAACTCCCCGTAAGCGATCGGCTCCCCATTGACCGTAGCGACCGTGGCTGCATCGTTCGGACGCTGCGGGAGCTCAGCCTTCTCCTGACAGCCCGTCAGAAGCAGCAGCAACAGGACAATCAGCATGAAGAGAACGCTTACATTTCGTTTATACATAATCGACTTCCTTTCCTCATTGGATTGGAGTGTACCTTCTCGGAGCCGCGAACGGCTCCGGAAGGATATGCAGTAGCCATTAGAGCAAGCTGCAGCTTAGCTGCTCTTATTCGCGGCTATCGGGTTGTGGAGCAGGACGATCGGAATCAATCCTTTGGTCGGCCGGCCGAGCGAGCTGATCTCGAGGAACGCTTCGTAGGTCGATGGGCTGGAACCGTGCAGACCTGCAGACGCACCGCATGTAAGCGTGAAGCCGATCTCCTCTTTGCCGATGTTGCAGTGATAATTTTCCAGCGGGAACGTAAATCGCGCGGAAGGCGAAGCCTCCAGCACGTTCGGCAGGTGAAGCTTGACCGTGAGGACTTGCTGAGTGTACAGCCGGTTCTCAATTGTCAAGGTGAAGCGTTTGGATACCCCTTCCGCCATGTAAGGATCGTCCTCATAGCGCAGGTATGCGTCCAAGATGACAAAGCTATGCTTCACCACATAGGGACTGCGGGCGAGCACATGGTCCTTGAAGCTCCGATTTTCCCAGGCATTGAAGCGCTGAGCTTGATGCAGCAGGTCATCGCCTTCCTTCACCTCGATCGTATAGCCCTCGGATGCGTTTACGACATCGCACAGCTGCGTGCCGAGAAACAGCGGCGTCTGCCGCAAAATGCGGTCGGTGAGCTCGGTGACGGACTTCGGAATCTTCACTCCTTGATCGCCCAGATTGATGCAGAGCGTCTTGATCTGGTCGCCGATCGGATCCTTCCATTCCTTCGGAATGCCGGATTTGCCATAAATGATTCCAAGAATGGAGCCGACGGTCGCCGCCGTGCAGTCGGTGTCTTCGCCGCAATTGTTGGCGATGCAGATGCTTTTGCCGAAATCGCCCTCCCCGTAGAGCCAACCGATCAGCGTAATGCCGATATTGCTCGGCGCGTCGTATCCCATCGGTCCGATCGGCACGTCATCCGGCACGTTCTTCCGGTCCATGCCGAGGATGCCGAAGCTGCCCGGCACGTCGGTCAACACTTGGATACGAGCCTCCTGCCACGTTTTGCCGGAGTTGTAGGCGATTAACGCCGAACGGATCCCTTTCGCCACGCCGCAATCGTCCGGAATGTAGCTGAGCCCGATCTGAATCAGCTTCTGGACATCCGATTCCACGAAGGCCGCGCTCTGGACCGCCGCGCAGAATACTTCCGCGTAGACCCCTTCTCCGCTATGATCGACGATCGCATCTTCATAGGCGTAACGCACGGCGATGTCGGGATTTCCAGGCGCCAGACACGCCCAAATTTCCGAACGGATGTAGGCGCCGTTGCTGTCTTTGAACCTGTTGTTCACATGACCTGAGAGCGGCGGCACGAGGCCGGCGCGCATGTTGTTTTTCCCGGCGCCGTATTCGCCCCAGTTCGGCGTAATGAACGACAGCCAGTACTCGCCTAGGATCGTAGCATTCACATTTCGCCCATGGGCTTCTACGGCATTCAACCAGACAAGCTGCAGATCCAGATCATCGTTCGGCAGCGGCTCTCCTTTCGTGTCTTGGGTGTAAAACCAAACATCGAACACACCTCGTTTGCATTCAAACGGAGCGCCGAGCGTGCCGCCAATGTTTTTACCGGTCCAGCACCCTAATACTTTCTCTTTGTACTGCTGCAGAGTTAGCTTCATCCCACTCATTCTCCTCTCTGTACTTGATTTGCCTATAAGAATTGCTTAACGAATCGAAGGTTCATGTCCACCGTCGCCTGATGCGTATCCTCATGGCCGAAATCCGGATATACCGCCATTTCCTTCTCCGCCTGGATGGCATTGAATGCGGCATAAATCGTTTCCGGCGGGCAGACGGGATCCTTCAACCCGACATACGCAACATCGTAAACCATGGCGATCTCGCAAGGATGATCCACCCGCTCCGCTCTAGCCCGCAGCGGTCGCGCTGCCGATTGCCGCAAATTCGCCTGCCAGAACGTATCGAAATCGTCTGCGGCGGTTGGAGCAGGTTGATATTGCTTAAGCTTGTTCAATCGATCCGCCAGCATCTTTGCACTCCCTATCATTTGTAATACTCAAGAAGCAATATGGCGTCTCTCCTGGCGCATACCGGCAATATTACGAGCTGCCCTAGCGCCGGGCGGCTCCATCCGCTTCCCGAAACGCTTGCTCCAACAGGCTAAGGACATGCGGCACTTCGTCCGGCTTCAGATGCTCGACGATGAGCGGGATATCCGGGGTGTGCAGCTGCAGCAGCCTCGCATACTCCACATGATCCATGTGGCCGTCCCCCACTTTCGGCGATTCGAAGCCTTTCTCGGTATACAGTACGTCCTTCGCATGCGCGATCGGGGCGTGTCCGGCCAACCGCTCGAACACATCCGCCAGCACGGCTTGCGGTCGATGAAGATCAACCTCTTGCACGTAGTTGTTCGGGTCGAGGATAAACCCGATCCGCTCTTCCCCATAATGCTCCATCACTTTGACCGCCTCGGCAGGCGTGGCTACGGTATACTTGACGCAGCCCTCGATAAGCAGCTTGACGCCGTGTTCCTTGCATTTGCCGACCAACCGGTCCAGCACCTCGAGCAGCGCCTGCCAGCCCGCTTCGCTATGGTTCGCCGGATAGTCCATGTTCGGCACTTCCGGATGCAGTCCGCCGGTCTCCGTCGCAATGTACGAGGTGCCGAAATCGTTGCACACTTCGATCAACTGCTCGAAGGTGCGCAAGCCGCTCTCCCGAATTTCTATGTTGTGATGCACGAGGTTGCAGTAGCCGGCCAGCGCAGCGACCTGAAGCCCATGGCTGTCCAGCGTCCGCTTGACGGATCGCGCCCAGGATGACGTGATCGCCTCCCCTCTCGGCAGCACTTGCTCGATCCGGGGGTCGAGGTGCAAGTACCTCATGCCATGCCCGGCTACCTGTCGAGCCATTTCCTCCAACGAGGACGTACGATATACCGAATTGAAGATGCCTAACGGATTCATCCTCTTTTCTCCTCCTCTCCATTCGTTAAGGAAGCACTTCCGCTCGCTCCACGACACGTCCTTCCATGCTGGACAGCACGGCTGCATTCGTCATCGCGACGGTAATCAAGTTGTCTTGAGGCGTTACGGCCGGGGGGCGGCCTTGAGCCAAGGCGTTCATCATATCGCCCATCGGACCTTGGAACGCGTCCGGCATCCAGTTGCCCTCGATCGGCTGCTCGTGAAAGGTGTTTCTTTCGTCCGCTCTCGCGAGCCACAGCGTATTATGGTTCGCCCACAGCGACCCTTCGGTCCCGTCGATGCGCCACTCGTAATTCAGCGCCTTGGGGGCGCGCACGATATTGTTGAACTGCAGGCTCGCCATCAGCGGCTCTCGTCCGCCTTTGTCGCCGAATTCCACGTTTAGCGAGTAGACCATCGGCGAAACGGCGTTTTGTCCCGGCATATAGGCCGTCGTGCAATGCACACGGGTCCACTCCTTACGGCCGGCAGCCGGCGAAGCGGCGAAATAACGGCACAGGTCCATGTAGTGGATGCCGTTGTCCACGATGTTGAAATGCTCCATCGCGGTCATCCATGTATTAGGCTGATCCTGGAATGTCCGTTTCACATTGTGCATGCTGTACACGGCGCCGACGGCCCCCCGGTCCAGCAGCACGCGAATGGCTCGATGCGCCGGCGCCCAACGCGCTTGCTGATTCACCCCCATGACGATCCCCGACGCTTCGGCGAACGTCGCCATTCGTTTGGCCTCCTGCAGATCGAAATGCAGCGGCTTCTGGGATAGGACAGCACGGGGCTTGCGGGCGATTCGCTCCAGCACCTCCATCCGGTGCTGCGGATGAAGCGCCAGATCAATAATATGGACGTCATCGCGCTCGACGATGTCGTCCACATTTGTTGTCCAGAACGGAATATCGAATTTGTCGGCTGCTCCTCTAGCCGCTTCCTCGCGAATATCGCAGCAGGCGACTACGCGATAACCGGCTTGCTTGTACATGGGCAAATGGCGATTGACGGCGATGCCGCCACAGCCGATCAAAGCGATGCCGAACGTTTGGCTGTCCGACTCATTGACATACCTCGGATGGTAGTCGTTTGCTTTCAAGCTCCACTCCATTCTTTACACCCCTACTCTTTTTTCCCCAGCGAGTACTGCTTCGGACTAAACCCGGTCTTCGCCTTGAACAGCTTGCAGAAATGGCGGAAATCCTCATAGCCGACCAACAGCGCTACGTCGATTACCTTGTGGTTCGTTTCGCGCAGCAGCTCCTTCGCTTTCCCGATGCGCAGCTCGGTCAAGTAGTCGATGAAGGGCACTCCCAATTGCGTCTTAAACAGCTTGCTGAAATAAGGCGCACTCAAAAACGCCATGTCGGCCATCTCCTGCAGCGTGTTCTTCTCGGCGTAATGCTCGGCCAAGTGACGCACGACCCGCGCGATGTTGTCGTCGAGCCGATTCTCGGTCGAAATGCGCGATGGCAGGAACATTTTGTCCAGCTCCAGCTTGAGCCGCTTGAACAAGCTTTCGATGTCCTGCTCCTTCGTCGGTTTCAGCAAATAGCCGCTTACCCCGAGGGAAATCGCTTGGCGCGCATAGTCGAAATCGCCGTATCCGCTCAGCACGATCAGCTTCACTTTGGTGTCCTGGACACGCACCTGCTCCATCAGCTTGAGCCCGTCCATCACCGGCATCCGGATATCGGTCAGGATGACTTGGGGCGACATCTTCAGGAACTGGTCGTACGCTTCCGCGCCGTTGCGCGCCTCCGCCACAACCTCGAAGCCCCATTCATGCCAGGGCGTATGCTTCTTAATGCCTTCCCGGATTCGATCTTCGTCTTCTGCGAACAATATTTTATACAAGCTCTTGTCACCTCGCATATGATGTAAGCGCTGTATAGCCTTAGTCTAGCGTTTGCTTCGAGGAATTGAGTGGGATTCGATGCCGAAAAATGTGTATTATTTTATCCTAGCGTTGACAAAACCCGGCTCACCGCCGGGTTTGGCTTGCCGCTATTCATCAGCACGGGATCCGGAGACGGATCAGGGTGCCGTGTTCCCCTGGCGATTCCACTTCAAGCACGTACTGCGGGCCGTAATGAAGCATGATCCGATGCTGCACGTTCATCAGCCCCACATGACTGCCCATCTCGCCGGACTGCAGGCCGAGCTGGATTTCCTCCAGCCGCTCCGAAGGAATGCCGACTCCGTCGTCCTCCACTTCGAGGATGAGCATGCCGTCCGATTCGGACGCTCGCACTTCAATGTGAATGCGATTGCCGTCGCCGGACTGATAGCCGTGGTGAATCGTGTTCTCGATCAGCGGCTGCAACAGTAGCTTGATGATCGGGTACGACAGCAGTCGATCCGAGATCGACCACGTCACGTCGATGCAATCGCCCAAACGCATATTTTGGATTTCGATGTACAGCTGCGTATACTCTTTTTCCTCGGCTAGCGAAACGACCGTCTTGCGGCGGCTAATCCCTTTGCGGAAAAAATCGCCGAGCTTCTCAATCATCCGCGCAGCCAGCTTCCGTTCGTCGTCCATGACCATCCACTTGACCGATTCCAGCGTGTTGTACAGAAAATGCGGATTGATCTGCATCTGAAGCGAGCGAATTTCCGCATCCTTGCGTTCCAGGTCCATCTCCGATTCCCGCAGCTTCGACTCGTAGACGTTTCGGTTCAGCCGCTCGATCTGGGCGATCAGCCGGTTGAACGACAAGCTGAGCTGCTCCACCTCGCTGAATTGCACCCCGCGAGCCAGCATGAATCTGGAGTCGTCTCGCTTCCAGTTTTTGGAGTTGCGGATCAACGTTTCGATCGACCGGGAGAAGAAGAAGGAGATCATGTAGGACGTGATCAGGATGACGATTGTGGAGACGAACAGGATGATCAGTACGAGATTCATCATCCGGATGTTGTCCGCAAGCAGTAGGCTGATCGGGAAGTTCGCGATGATGCTCCAGCCGCTGACCGCGAGCGGCTCCTTCAACTCCAGATTGCCTTCCTTGCTCAGCGGCAGCATGAACTCGTTCAGCGCCGGCTTCGCCTCCGGCTGCCTTACGTAGCTCTCGCCTACCCGATTCGTCACAGTCGAGGAGAAAATGACATCGTCCCCATCCACCAGATCGACGGCTCCTCCTGTGTAGTGAAGCTCGCGGAACAACGTTTCGATGTTGCGTTCCTCGTAGACGAGCGCCAAATAACCGGCCGGCAGCATGCTCGTCAGCACATGCATGCGGAAGTAGAAGATGACGCTGTTGCGGCCGTACCGGTTGACGCGTAATCCCGCCCATTGCCGCTTGTCCGTCTCCAAGTCCTGCAGGGCCGCCAAGTCTTTCGCATCAAGCTTCATTTCCGCATCGGAGCTCGAAATCAACTGACGTCCGGACGTATCGTAGATATAGATTTCCGCCGATTGGGTCAGAATGGACGCGGTTTCGTTCAACATTTTGCGAAGCAGCGCCTCTTGCCCGTCATCCTCAGGCTCCGCGCCGCTAGCCAGCAAATCCTGCATTGTCGAGTGGGTCGCCAAGTTCAACGTCAGCCGCTGGTTCATATCGAGGAAATAGTTGATATTGTCTCGGTTCTGCTTCATGCTGACGTCGAGCATAGACTGATTCGTCTGATAAATAATTCGCGAGACCGAGTAAATATGAACGATCGTACTGGCGATCAAGGGCAGCATCAAAATCACAATATAATAGAACAAGACGACGTCACGGAAGCCGAACCGCATCCTTTGCTTAACCGGAGGAGCCGGAACGCCCTGCTGCTGCGACTTGGCCAGACTGACCAAGGGCCTGGCCACTCTTCTGGAAATCAACGTGGAGAATAGAAACGCGAGTACGACGCTGCCCAGAAAGGAGATAACGGTCACCTGAATAAAGCTGGTTGTTGGCCGTACGAGCTGGTTCGGCTCGAACAGCACGCCGATCCGCCAATGGAGCTTGGGCAAGCTGAGCGACAGCATCTCGTAGGATTGGCCGGCCATCGTGATCTGGGTGCGGAGACTTGGCCCCTCCTTTGTTTCCGGGATGGGCAGCTTCGCCGTTTCCGGCTGCGTCGCCCATAGCACTTGACCGTTCCCATCCTGCACGACCGATTGTTTGCCCGACTCGAACCAAGCCGCGATCCAGTCCGCCTTCATGCGGATGCCGATGATGCCGGAGCGTTTGTCAGGCAGCAAGATCGTCGTATAGAACACGACATTGTAGCTCTGCGGCTTCGTCGTAAGATTCTGCTCGCTGCGGATCAGAACTTTGTTCTCGGAGGCGGTCAATATTTCTCTCAGTCTCTCTAGGGAAAGCTCCGGCCATGCATTGTCGAACGGCTTGTAAGCCCCATCCTTGTCCGGCAAATACACAAGAAACTGCTCGATCATTGTATAGAAAGTCGCCAAGCGAGAGAAATGGGTATTCAGGAGCGGCCGCGTTTGCGCTTGCACATACAAGTCCCCGCGAGATGCCAAATAGGTTCCTAACAACTGCTGCAAGGTACCCGATTCGCCCACGTAACGCGTAAACCGTTCCATCTCCCCGATCATCAGCTCCGACTTGCCTTCCAGCTGCTTCACGTATCGGCTGTCGATCTCGCGAACCTGCTCCTCGATCTGCAGGTTGCCGGACCAATAAAACAATAGCCCGGATACGAACAGAAACAGCACGCTGAGCAGCATTCCGGAAAGAATGAGCAGCCGGCTCAAACTCCATTTCGATTTCATCTGCTAAAGCCCCCAATGAAAGAAAACGCTTACGTCCAGTATAGGGGATATTTCGATTTGTACAATTGCTTATTTTATCGGATCAGGTGGTTTGTTTTACCATAGTTCTCAAATCGATTCGAGCGCCGGCTTCGGAGGATTGAATAAACCCATACAGCATCGCCAAGCTATTTCCGCCACAAGTTCAAGGAAGTGATGGCACATCGTACAACGTAACGCGCATCGCCATGGAAGCCGGGTTCACCTCGGTGCACCAGTTCAATACATTATTTGCAGCAAAGTATGGCGACACCCCGAGAGCATGGCGGAAGCTTCACGCCCAGCAATAAATATCTTCCGGAGCTAGAATCCCGCTCCGGAAGCTCGCCCTTACCATTCGCCTTTCTCGCCGAACTTCTCCTGTGCTGCGCGTCCGAATGCTTTGCCGGTTTCGTCGATCTCATACAAAATTTGCTCGAACTTCTTGCCGCCAGCGCTTCTGGAAGCGGGGATGATCGTGTTGCATTCGTTGTTGTCCAGGAATACGGAAGCTTCGAGCAGCCTCGCTTCGTCCTCCTGCGGGACGACCATGAAGCCGTGCTTGTCGGCATGGATCAATTGCCCCGGTCTCACGGGACAGCCGAACACCTCAACCTCGCAACCCCAGCGGACCGGCGAAATAAACGCATGCCCCACAGCCAGTCGCCGCGCAATCGCCTTGAAGCCGGCATTCGTCATCTCATCGACGTCGCGGATCGCGCCGTCCGCAATCGTGCCGACGCAGCCGAGCGCGCGATGAAAATTGCTCATCACCTCGCCCCACAGAGCCGCCACGACATTCGGCTTGTCGAGGTCTTGGCAGACGACGATCTTCGGACCCGGCACGCTCGCTACATAGCGGCGGTACTCGCTCCAGGCGTCCGGATTCGCCTTCGGGTGCGCGGGATTGCTCGGCTCGAAGACGACCGTAATCGCATAACCGACCATCGGCCCCATCTGCGGCATGAAGTCGCGCGTCTCCTCTTTGTTGAACTGCGTTCTCCGGTCATGGCGCGTAATCGCTTCCCAGCCGTTATAGATTGTAGGGGTATTCCATCGTTTCAGCTTCAACAGCTCGCTATAGGGCAGCTTCGGTTGATCCATTCGTTATCGTCGGCTCCTCTCGCTCTCACCTTAGATGGTTGGAGCTGGAATACCCCCATTGTAGTTCGAACGCCATCGACGGGCATGTCACTATTCTTGAAATTTCTCTCATAATTCCGCGGCCATGCTATAATGAGAGCAAGATTCGAGTTGAGACGGAGGCGTACCCATGTATCCGCGTTATCTGAATGAGCTCTCCACCGGCAGCTTAACCATCCCGCTTCTGGTCGTAGGTACCCGTGCTTCACATGTGACGCCACACCGGCACGATTTTCTGGAGCTGCAGGTCATTCTGGATGGACATGGGACCGAATATGTGAACGGCAAGCCGCATCGACTCGAGCCCGGCAGCGTTACCTTCCTGCTTCCCTACCAAATACACGAGCTGCATGCCGAACCCGGGCAGTCGCTGCATATTTGCAATTGCAATTTCGACATGAGCCTGCTGTTCGACGGCAACGGCCCGCTATCCGGATTAAGCGGTTTGCTTGCAGAGACCGATGTGCTGCCCTCGCACTTGAGGCTTCACGGCGAAGAGAAACAACAAATGGACAGCCTGGTCCACAGCTTGCTCCGCGAATATGCGGGCGAAGCCAAGTGGAAGGCTGTCCAGTTGAAAGCATTGCTGTTCCAGGCTCTAGTGTTGTTCGATCGGGTGCGGAGCGAATCCGCTGCTGCCGCCGTTCGACCTGTTGCCGGTGCAGCAGCAGCGGAACAAGTGCAATCGCAGAACAATCTATGGCCCGTCGTACACTATATGCATGAGCACTATCGGGACGATCTCGGCTTGCAGCAGCTGGCCAACCATTTTCACATGAACGCCAAACATCTCAGCGCGCTTATGATCAAACGGCTCGGCCAAAACTTCGTGTCGTTCTTGCACGAGCTCCGCATTCGACATGCCTGCAGCCTGCTGCGTTCGACCGATCTGCCGATTACAAGCATCGCGCTCGAGACCGGCTTCGGGTCGTTCCAGACGTTCTCCCGGTGCTTCGCCAAGCTGAAGGGCATGACCCCTAGTCAGTATCGGAGAGCTCAGACTTTGGCTACGTCGTCGCAAGCACCAGGCCATTCCAGCCAACAATGATAGTCAGCTTCCTCCGGAAACCACTTGCTTAACCAGCCGCTTCGGCGCCGCCAGCAAGTAACCTTCCTTCAACACAATCGCCATTTCCTCCCAATCCTCCGGATCGTGAATGGACACCCACCCTCGATGGCCAATATAGGCGGCTTTTACGAAACGTCCTTGCTGGATGAGAATTTCCTGATTCTCCAGATCCGATTTGAACGTGATGCCATAGTCGCTCATGATGATAAACGATTTGTTGTTCACCTGCATCTTCTACTTCTACAACGGCAGGTCCCTGCGTCGGAACAAGATCACGGCCAATGCGAACGATACTCCCCCAATCAGAGCTAGAAGAAGACTAGTCGCCACCATATCCGCGTCGCCATTGATAATTTCACCTGGCCGGTATAAAGAGAATAGCGATACATGGCGCATCCAGCCGATCTTCTCGCTCAGCTTGCCCAGCAGATCAAGGCTGAAAAAGCCGAACGTGATCATACCGGAGATGCTCATCGCTTTTTTCTCGTCATTGGACAGCGACGATACGAGGAACGTGATCCCCCCGACTGCGAAGAACAGCAGGAATGCCGCCACATTCATCAGCAAAAACCGCGAAGGGTGGAACGCGAACTCCCCGCCTAGAAACCACGCTTTGCCCGCGAACCCGGCGATCGTCGTAATCGTCATGATCAGCAGCAGTCCGCTGATCAGCACACTGGCTTGGGTGAAGGCAACTTTGCGCCGTGTTGTCGGAGCCGAAAGTAAATACGCCATAGAGCCTTGGTCGACGAGCTTCGCCATTAGCTGTGTGGATAGCTGTACGCATACAATCGATAAAATCAACACAAGAATTAGCCCGTAATACTCGCCGGAGATAAACGCTTCCGCCGTTCCGAATCCATTCAGGCCAAACGCGCGTCCCACCCCTTCCGGCATCGATTGAACGATTTCGTCAATCGCACTTGCATTATCGGCAATCGCCGGATACAGCCAGAAAATAAGCAAAATGTAGAACGCCGATCCAATCCCATAGTTCAGGAACCCCTTCAAGTTGACCTTCATCATTTGCTTGTACAAGGTCATGTTCATTGGATCGTCCCCTTCCGGTCGTAGTAGTTCATGAAAATATCCTCGAGGTTCTGCGTGAACAGATCGATGTTGCGTACCTTGTAACGCGACGTCGCTTGCACGAACTCATCGTAATTGCCTTGTACGGCTACCCGCACTCGAGCCCCTTCCCGCGATTCGACCGCCACTCCACTGTCCGTGAACGATCTCGCATCGGCTTCCGTATCGAACGTCACCTCGAACAGCTTTCGCTGCATCGATTGCAATTCGTGTATGTCTTTTACAGCGATGAGCACTCCGTCTTTGATAATGGCCGCACGGTCGCAAGTCCGCTCGATCTCCGCAAAGCTGTGCGACGACATCAGAAACGTGGTCCCGCGCGCTTTCTCCTCCAGCACCAGCTCGATGAACAGCTTTTGCATCAGAGGATCGAGCCCGGAGGTCGGTTCGTCCAGCAGGATAACGGCAGGATCGTGCATGAACGCGGCGACGATGCCTACTTTTTGCTTCATCCCTTTTGACATTTTGCGGATAGGGGTATTCACGTCGAATTGCAGCCGCTCGATCAGCCGATCGCGTTTGCTTCGATCTTTGACGCCCTGCATCTCTAACATGAAATCCAGAAACATTTTGCCCGTCATCCCATCTATAAAAGCAATCTCCCCCGGCAAATAACCGACCAGCGCCTGAACCTTCCCCTGCTCCCTCCACGTATCCATACCGTTCACGAGCACCGATCCTTTGTCCGGCTTCATGAAGCCCATGATGTGTCGGATTGTCGTCGATTTGCCCGCCCCATTGGGTCCTAGAAATCCGAATACTTCTCCCTTCTTGACCGTAAACGACACATCGAAAACGCCTCTCCCGCTCGAAAATGTTTTCGTCAAATGATCCACTGTAAGCAACGCCGGCACCTCCCAATCAAGAAATTATGAAATATTCTATACCGGATATTTCATATGTCATACTATACCTGCCGGAACGTTTCGTCAATGATTTTATGAATTATACAGAACACGATATTACAAAATATACGATGGCAGGCACCGGACCATGCTTAGATACGAGAAACGAGCGCAAACGATCAAAAGCAAAATCATGAATGCTGCATTCCGTCCCAAAACTATAACGTTTTTAAGAAGAACCGTCCTGGCGGATGGTCCTCTGGCGAAGGTATTCAGTTGGAGCGTGGGAGGGCAGGCAA
>NZ_BIMA01000082.1 GCF_004000845.1 Paenibacillus koleovorans NBRC 103111 | reverse complement strand
CATAGCATCTTTCATTTGTACGAGGACGAGCAGCGGCACTACAAACTAACGGATGTTTTGGAGCTGCACATGCTGGAATGCTCCAAGTTTCGCCTTATACCGTTTGACATTCATGATCCGCTGCACCGCTGGCTGCGCTTCCTGGAGCAGCAGACAACACCCGAACAATTGGAGGAGCTGATGAAGATGGACGAGACGATCAAGATAGCCGAGGCCCGTTTGGCCTACCTGGCCAGTGACGAAGTGCTGCGCCGGCACTACGAAGCGCGGGAGAAAGCGCTGCACGACCGCGCCACGTTGCTGGAGGAGCATGAGGAAGATCTCCAGGAGGCCCGGAAGGAAGCTATACAGCAAGGCCTTAAACAAGGCATCGAGCAGGGCATTGAACGGGGCATTGAGCAGGGAATTGAACGGGGCATTGAGCAGGGAATTGAGCGGGGCATTGAGCAAGGCATTGAACGGGGCATCGAGCAGGGCATTGAACGGGGCATCGAGCAGGGCATTGAACGGGGCATTGAGCAGGGAATTGAGCGTGGGATTGAGCGGGGCATTGAGCAAGGACTGGAACGAGTCGCTCGCAATATGCTGGACCGAGGATGCGACATCGCAACGATTGTCCAATTCACCGGATTGACTGCCAATCAGATCGAGAAATTGGTTAGACAAGGATGAAACCTGCCGCAATCGATTATTCCTGAATGTACGCAAAAACCGGACACTGTGGCTCGAATCGCCAGTGTCCGGTTTTTCGCCTATGCCTTACTCTTGTCCGTAAGTCTCGATGTACTTCCCGGCGGTCCACAGCTTGTCCAGCTCGGAGGCGTCGGACAGCTCGACGATGATCATCCAGCCGTCGCCGTACGGCGCGGAGTTGACCTTCTCCGGAGCGTCCTCGAGGGATCCGTTCACTTCCACTACCTTGCCGCTGATCGGGGCATACAGCTCGGATACGGTCTTGACGGATTCGACGCTGCCGAACGGCTCGCCGACTTGGATCGTGTCGCCGACTTGCGGCAGCTCCACGAACACGATATCGCCAAGCTCATGCTGCGCGAAATCCGTAATGCCAACCGCAACGCGGTTGCCCTCCAGTCGGGTCCATTCATGCTCTTCACTGTACTTTAACTCTGCTGGTACGTTCACTGACCAAACTCCTCCTCTAATAAAACTGGGAACCGGAAAACATGGCGCTTAGGCCTCTTCCTGTGATCCCAAAAGTTTATGTATACGCTGCTCTACCATGCCAAGCGCTTTCTCGCCTGCACCGTAGAAGCGCATCTGACCTTGTGCGTCGAACAAATAATAAGCCGGCACGTACTCGTTCAGGAACGCGTCGTTCACGGTCTGCTCGTTGTCGATCGCGACCGGATGCCGCAGCTTGTACTGCTCGATCATACGCTTCGTCTCGGCGATGTTCCGATCTTGCTCGGTGCGAGGCATGTGGACGCCGATGAGTTGCAACCCGTATTGCGCTTGGAACCGGTCGCGCCAGTCATTCAGGATCGGCAGCCCGTCCTTGCAGCAAGAGCAGCTCACCGCCCAGAAATGAACAAGCACAGGTCTACCTTGCAGCTGCGCCATATCCGGAGCACCGTTCACCCACTCCGTTACGCCTTCCAGCGCAGGCAGCTCCGCACGCAATCTCAAGGCCATGCTCTTCGCTCCTCTCCATCTGTAACATGAAGAATCGTAACATTTCCCCTATAAGAAAGTCAAACAAGGAAATGACCCAAAACGAATCCAAATGAACATGAAAAAAAGCTTCTTCTATCGGCTAAACAACCGTTAGAAGAAGCTTTCGAAATTAGCGGACCATAGCGGCGATGATCAGGTCGCCCATAGTCGTCGTGCCGATTGCCTTGCTCTTGTCTACGGCGATGTCGCCCGTACGGTGGCCGGCATCCAGCACTTCCTTCACCGCGCGCTCGATCACGTCGCCGGCTTCCTGATAATTGAAGGAAAGCTTGAACATCAGCGCGACGGACAAGATCGTAGCGATCGGGTTCGCGATGCCGCGTCCCGCGATATCAGGGGCCGAGCCGTGCACCGGCTCGTACAAGCCGAAGGCGCCTTCGCCGAGCGAGGCGGACGACAGCATGCCGATCGATCCGGTCAGCATAGCCGCCTCGTCGCTCAGGATGTCGCCGAACATGTTCTCGGTGACGATAACGTCGAAGCTCGAAGGGCGGCGCAGCAGCTGCATCGCGCAGTTGTCGACGAGGATGTGCTCCAGCTCAACATCCGGGTATTCAGGAGCGATGCGGTTGACCGTCTCTCTCCAGAGGCGGGACGTCTCCATTACGTTTGCCTTGTCGACGGATGCGAGCTTCTTGCGGCGTTTCTGAGCGATCTGGAAGCCTTGGTGCGCGATGCGCTCGATTTCCTTCACGTTGTACACGCAAGTGTCGACCGCTTCTTGACCGTTCTCGGTTTCGCGGCGGAATTTCTCGCCGAAGTAGCTGCCGCCCGTCAATTCGCGCACGACGATCAGATCGGTGCCTTCCAGCACCTCCGGCTTCAGTGTGGAAGCTTCCTTCAAGCAGTCGAAAATAACGGCCGGACGAATGTTCGAGAACAAGCCCAACGCTTTGCGAATGCCAAGAAGGCCGGTCTCCGGACGCGTCTCCTTCGGATTGTTGTCCCACTTCGGACCGCCTACAGCGCCCAGCAGAACCGCGTCGGCATCCTTACAGATCGCAAGCGTATCTTGCGGCAGCGGCGTACCGTGCACGTCGATCGCAATGCCACCGAAAGAGCCGTGAGACAGCTCGAACTTGTAGCCGAACAGCTCCTCCGTTTTCTTCAACACTTTCTCCGCCTCGGCGATCACTTCAGGGCCGATCCCGTCACCCGGCAAAACAGCAATTTTTTTCACGTCGGACATTTCGTTCACTCCTCGTACTGATTTCTATTCTCAGTTGTACCACATCCCGCGCTCATTTGGCTAAGATATAATAACTATGATCTTTATAGCTATTAACTATAACGTCTCGCAAAAAAAACAATAGCAACCGCCGCCCAAATTCGATAGAATAGGTTCTAATTATTTTCTTTCAATTTGATCTATTCAGACAATTACAGGGTGAAAAAAGGAGTGGGCGCCAGGATGGAGTATTCATTTTCCGATTACACGAAAGGGCTGCGATCGTCGGCGGTGCGAGATATTTTGAAGCTGACGCAGGGGAAATCGATCATCTCTTTGGCGGGAGGATTGCCTGCCGAGGACTACTTTCCGCTGGAGGCGGTTCGAGAGGCGTTCGATCGGGTGTTCCGGGAAGGCGGGAAAGGCGCCATGCAGTACGGGCTGACCGAAGGCTACACTCCGCTGCGCGAAGCGATTTGCCGCAGGATGGCGACCAAGAACATGGAGGTCAAGCCCGAGCATATGCTCCTCACGACCGGCTCCCAGCAAGCGATCGACTTGCTCGTCCGTGTGTATCTGAGCCCCGGCGACGTCGTGCTAGTTGAGAATCCGACCTATCTGGCGGCATTGCAAATTTTCCAGGCCAGCGGGGTGCAGGTAATCGGCGTAGAGGCGGACTCGAACGGCATGAAGCTGGACGATCTGGAAGCGAAGCTGGAGCGATGTCGGCCCAAGCTCGTGTATGTGACGCCTACGTTCGCCAATCCGACCGGCAAAGTATGGAGCCTCGACCGTCGTGCCGGCTTGCTCCGACTATGCAAGCCGCGGAACGTGCTGATCCTGGAGGACGACCCCTATGGCGAGATCAAGTTCGACTCCGCTGCGGACTACCCGACGATCTTCTCGCTCGACAAGCATCCGGAAGACTGCGGAGTCGTCTACACGAGCACATTCTCGAAGACGGTCGTGCCGGCACTGCGCTCGGGCTGGGTGATCGGCGACAGCCGGGTTATCGGGCAGATGACCCGCGCCAAACAAGCCGCCGACCTGCACTCGAGCGCGATCGACCAACAGGCGCTGTACCAGTTGCTCACGCACTTCGATCTCGATGCGCACATCGGCACGATCCGCGAGGAGTACCGCCAGCGCATGATGCGCATGCGGGAGCTGCTGCTCGCGCCCCGTTTCGCCGATTTGCGCTGGGAGGAGCCGCGGGGCGGGATGTTTTTCTGGGTCGAACTGCCGGAGGGCATCCGGAGCGGCGAGCTCTTGAAGCTGGCGGTGCAGGAAGGCGTGGCGTTCGTGCCGGGCACCGACTTCTACGCCGAGCACCCGCAGCTGAACCGGATGCGGCTCAACTTCACGCATACGGCCCCGGAGCTGATGGGTGTCGCGATGGATCGGCTGGCTGCGGCTTTGGAGACTTACAAGGCGCAGGCTGCGCTGTAGCTATAGTTTTGAACATATTCGCATAAACATAGGGAAGCAGGTGAAGCCCGGAACTATAGCCGGACGTAAGCGGGTTCGGAGGAGGAGGTACATTATGAGCGTCGTCAAGTTTAAGCAATTGCTCGACATCGCCATTTTGCCGATCCAGGAGAAGGTGGAAGAGCCTCAGCTTCACGACACCGGCTCGCGTTGGATTCACACCAGGAGGGTCAAGGGGGTCTGCTGGCCGTATCGAATAGCTAAGGAAGTTGGCTGGACGATCGTCTCTCCGATCGATATCGCTATCCAGCCTGTCCAAGAAATCCAGACCTCGGCCGATAATCCTGCGGAATTCGCCAGACTGAAGCAGCTGATGCCGATGGAGGACTGGGTGCAGAAGAAGGATGTGCTGATCGGGATATCGCCTGCAGCTTGGTACAAGGTTCATGAGTACAGCTGGAACGGCCTCTTTTATCCGATGTTTTTGCCAAATGGGGAAGGTACCTTCGAATGGAGACAGGGGTGGAGCGTGGAGGTTCCGGACAGCCATGTGGTGCTGTTCCAACCCGTAGAAACCCAGGACGGCCGATTTATCGCCTATCCTGGGTTGCTCGCCGGTCCGGCTATCGCCAGAGTTCAAGAACGTATCGGGATGCCTATTGCTTTCGAGCCTGTGAAGGCATGCCGCATCCGACGCGGAGAGCCAATCGCCAAGATGCTGGTGCTCCCCAAATCGGTACTTGGCTTAAAAAGCGAGTACATTCCGCTGTAACCTCGTCAAGCTATCGTCACAATCGTAAAAGTCGCGCCAAGCGATGTGATCGTGTACAGGGACGTATTGACCAGATTTAGGATGCTGTCCGGTCCTGGCAGCGTTGTAACAATGATTGTACCTGATGTCGTGGAGCCGACCGCCGGGATCGCCGAGGTGAAACTGTAAGGGATCACAACTCCGTTCAAAGTCAAGTCGAAGTGGATGGAAGTCGCCTGAGGCAACGGTACGGTAATTTCCGACGCTTCCCAGTTCACTAAATAGCTGTGGCCTCCTGCTAGGAAAATATCAGGCGACGGAGGCGTTTGGCTGATAAACGAGCCGTTGAAGATCGGCGGCATGTTGAAAGGAACCGCCGTCCCCGGCGCGATCGGAGGCACGAATCCGCCGTCGATCGTCGCGAAGTTGGACGTAATGACCGGTCCTGTAGTCCCGGTTGGTCCAGTCGCACCGGCGACTCCGGGATCGCCAGTAGCCCCGGTTGCTCCTTGCGGACCAGGCGGCCCGACGGAAATCGGTGTCGACAGGATGCTGTCCAGCTTGCTTTGCAGCAAAAACTCCTTCTTCGTCAACGTTCCTATCGTATCCCGGACGCTTTCGTTGACGGCCAGCAGGTCGCTGATTGTAGCCGGCGGAGCCGTGACTCCGGGCAGCGTTCCCAGCACGAACTGCAGTTTTTCCCCTTCGGCATTGAGGATATGACTTAACCCAAGCTCCTCCAGCGCAATGGACGACAGCAGCAATTGATTGCATCATCTCTTGTTACCGTGATACTCGGTGTAACATTTGGTATATTGGATTGTGACAAGCCCCGGCCCTCCCCGATCGTCGTTCTGAATCGCACTACTGCTATAGTACGAATTGACGTTCTTGGGTGATTGGGACTTTGCTTATCGGCTTTGCATTTTTTTCTGCTGGTACTCCCTTATGTCCTTCTCCCTATTCAATTGCTGCATTCGGGTTTCAAAAGCCATCCACCGCTCTTTAGCAGCCTTGTATTCCTCTCGAAATGCCTCCGGAATCGCTTCGATGCCGTACGGCCCTTTGCTCGGATCGACTCCAGCCCTGGCTACCATGGTTTCATACACGAGCAAGGACTCGATGTAGGCGTCATACTCCTCCGGCGTGAACACCTCGCTGCTGATCACATCGTCGTTCAGTCGGTCGAATAATGGCTGAATCCGGCTTATCACCCGCTTCGCCTCAGCACGCTTCTCGGGCGGCAGGGCATCATAATCGATTTGCTGCTGCTCATTCGCATACTCGATCTTGATCGCCACCAGCTGCTTGGCCAGCTTCTCAAAAGCAGGATAATCGTCCCCCAGCTGCCGCTTCGCCCCCATGAACTTGAACGCTACTTGCTGATATTGCTGTATGGTGACGGTTTTGAACTTTTTCTGGACATGCTCGAAGGACCCATAAATTCGGTCGGCGAACTCCGGACTCGCGAATGCCGCGGAAACAAGCGCAATTATCGTCCCCAGCAGGAGGACGGCAGCATTTCTTCGCACTCTCTTGAACCTTCGTTCTTTGACCAAACGTGCTCGTCGATACTGTGAAAACCGTCCAGCGTCCTTCATCTGTTCCGGCAGCTCCAGGGATATAGCATACTGTGCCGTTGCGCTTCGCAATTGTGTTGGAAGACCTCCGCCTTGCTTCATTGCAGCTCCACCGCCATTCGCTCCATTAGTATCGACTCTTTTTCCCTAAGCCGCCTTATAGCCTCGTTGTGCCTCGATTTGACCGTTCCGACCGGGATACGCAGCAATTCGCCGATTTCCTTCAACGTGTACTCGTGGTAGTACCTCAAGACGATGACCGATCGGAGCTTCCAGGATAACCGGAAAATATGCTCGATCAACGTCTGGCTGCGTTCTTGCCGCAATAGCGCTTCCTCCACGAGCGGCTCCTCGTAGCCTGCAGAGACTCCACCCAGCGCGCGATGCTTCTCCGCCAAGCGGAACCTTCGCCAGAGCGAGCGCCGATGCGCATTCGCTTGACGTACGACGATGCCGTGCAGCCAGAACCGAAACGGCCGCTCCATGTCAAAGGACGGGAGACACTTCCACACCTGGACGAACACCTCGTTCGTCACTTCTATCGCATCCTGCGGATGGGGGACAAGCAGCCTGACCGTGCGGTACACGTCCCCGCAGGTAGAGGCGTACAGCTCCTCGAACGCGGCCTCGTCCCCTTGCTTCACTCGGCCGATGCATAGCTTTAGCTCGTCTTCCTCCATAGGCGGGGCCCCCTCCCTCGTTATCGGTTTTCTTATATTGGCTCGACGGGACCAAAAGGTTCGGTTCTAAACGAAAAAAAACCTCCCCCTGCATCTGCGCTAGCTTCGTTTGCACGAAGACGCGGACACTTGGGGAGGGCCGTCTTGTTGTTGAGTTAGATCAACGACATCGAATCGCGGCGGCTCGAGCCGGGCGACTTGCGCTTGTCGATGAGGCGGTTGATCGCGTCGACGTAAGCCTTCGCGCTCGCCTCCAGGATGTCGGTGCTGATGCCGCGGCCTTGGACGGACAAGTCGCCTTGCTTCAGCACGACATGCACTTCGCCGAGCGCGTCCTTGCCTTGGGAGACCGACTTGATCGAATAATCGTCAAGCTCGACCTCTTCCTGCGTAGCCTTGTCGATCGCCTTGTAGATGGCGTCGACCGACCCGTTGCCGAGCGAGACTTCCTCGAGCGAGGCGCCCTCTTGAGTGCGGATACGGATCGTTGCCGTAGGCGTCGATTGGTTGCCGTAGGACACTTGGATCGTCTCAAGCGCGAACACCTCCGGTGTCGATACGAGCTTCTCCTCGATCAGAGCGACGATATCCTCGCCGGTCACGTGCTTCTTGCGGTCGGCGAGGTCCTTGAACTTGGCGAACGCCTCGTTCAGCTGCTCGTCCGCCAGCTCGTAGCCCAGATCCAGCAGCCGCTCGCGGAACGCATGGCGACCGGAGTGCTTGCCCAAGACGAGCTTGCTCTCCTTCAGCCCGATCGTCTCCGGCGACATGATCTCGTACGTCGTCTTCTCCTTCAGCATGCCGTCCTGGTGAATGCCGGACTCGTGCGCAAAGGCGTTGGCGCCTACGATCGCCTTGTTCCCCGGCACCGGCATCCCGGTCAGCTTGCTGACGAGGCGGCTCGTACGGGCGATCTCATGCAGCACGAGCGACGTCTTCGCCTGGAAAAACTCCTGGCGCGTCTCCAGCGCCATCGCGACTTCCTCGAGCGAGGTGTTGCCGGCGCGCTCGCCGATGCCGTTGATCGTGCCTTCAATCTGATCGGCACCGTTCAGGATCGCGGCCAGCGCGTTCGCGGTCGCCATGCCCAAGTCGTCGTGGCAATGCGCGCTGAGCTGGATCTTCTCAATCCCGCGCACATTCTCCTTGAGCGTCTTGAAGATATGCCCGTACTCGCTTGGCGTCATATAGCCGACCGTGTCCGGAATGTTGACGACCGTCGCGCCGGCGCGGATCGCCATCTCCGTCACCTCGCACAGGAAGTCGAGCTCGGTCCGAGCGGCGTCCTCCGGCGAGAATTCGATCTTGCTGAAGTAGCGCTTCGCGTACTTGATCGCCGCTTCCGCCGTCTCCAGCACTTGGTGCTTCTCCATCCGCAGCTTATGTTTGCGATGGATCGGAGAGGTAGCAAGGAACAAGTGCAAGCAAGGATCCTGCGCGTCCTTCAGCGCTTCCCTTGCGGCCTCGATGTCCTGCTCGCGGGAGCGAGAAAGGCCGATGACGCTGGTATTCTTCACCGCGCGCGCGACAGCCGCTACAGCGGCCAAGTCTCCCGGCGACGCAGCCGGGAAGCCGGCTTCCATGCGGTCTACCGCCAGCTTCTCGAGCTGGAGGGCGATCTCCACCTTCTCTTGGGTATTCAGGTTGACTCCAGGGGATTGCTCGCCGTCGCGCAGCGTCGTGTCGAAAATATAAATCTTTCTCATCCACACCCACCTCCGTTTCCATGTTCTCTTCTTATTTTTTCCCTATTGGCGATTTATCGGAAAAATGGGCCAAAATCAGTTCGGTCCGTTCCTGTCGCTATTGAGAGTTCGATTAACCAAGTGACGTAGGTGGCGGAAAGTGAAAAGGAATTTGCCGCGAGTTTTGGCTTTAAGTACATTCCACTAAAAATTAGATCAGAGTACTTAAAACAAGATGTCTGAGCAGAAGGGCAAATTTTTTCACTTGGAGCCTGTTAATCGTTCGAAATAGCGCCATTTTTGACCGAACTGATTTTGTTTATTTTCCTATAAAGCCGCCAATTACTTCTTGATCCAGTGCATCATTTCCCGCAGCTGACGACCTACAACCTCGAGCTGATGCTCGGACTCGTTGCGGCGAGTAGCAGTCAGGAACGCGCGGTTCGATTGGTTCTCCAAGATGAAGTCGCGAGCGAACTTCCCTTGTTGAATGTCGGACAGCACTTTCTTCATTTCTTTCTTCGTCTCGTCCGTCACGATGCGAGGGCCGGTCACATAGTCGCCGTACTCAGCCGTGTTGGAGATCGAGTGACGCATAGCCGCTAGGCCGCCTTCGTACATCAGGTCGACGATCAGCTTCAGCTCGTGCAAGCACTCGAAGTAAGCGATCTCCGGTTGGTAGCCGGCTTCAACCAGCGTTTCGAAACCAGCTTTGACCAGAGCGGAAGTACCGCCGCATAGAACGGCTTGCTCGCCGAACAGGTCGGTTTCGGTTTCTTCTTTGAATGTAGTTTCGATAACCCCGGCGCGAGTACAGCCGATGCCTTTGGCATAAGCCAGACCGATGTCATGAGCTTTGCCGGAAGCGTCTTGCTGGATCGCGATCAGCCCTGGAACGCCGAAGCCTTCTACGTATACGCGGCGAACGAGGTGTCCCGGGGATTTAGGAGCGACCATCAGGACGTCCATGTCCGAGCTAGGTACGATTTGACCGAAATGAATGTTGAAGCCGTGGGAGAAGACGAGCGCTACGCCCTTCTTCGCGTTAGGCTTGATTTCTTCGTTGTATACTTTCGCTTGCGTTTCATCCGGCATCAGGATTTGGATCACGTCGGCTTGGCTTGCTGCGTCAGCAACGGAGAGCACTTCGAAGCCGTCGTTTTTCGCTTGGTCCCAGGAACGACCTTGGCGAAGACCAACGATCACTTTTACGCCGCTGTCGCGCAGGTTTTGCGCTTGAGCGTGGCCTTGGCTGCCGTAGCCGATAATTGCAACGGTTTTGCCGGAGAGTACGGAGAGATCTGCATCTTTTTCATAATACATTGTTACTGCCATGAGTATGATTGCCTCCTTTAATTTAAAACCCTATGAGTGGGCGTCCCGTGCTGCAACCGGCTTCGGTGCGGACTTGCGAAATTCGCCTAATCGGACCATAACGCTTTAACGCGGAAAAATCAACGGTTGACGAAAGACCAGTTTTTGCCGGGCCGCAGGGTTGCGACACCGGACGCCCGCTCATAGGCGTTTTTGTTGAAATAAATGATTAAGCCAAGCCGCGACTCATAGCCGTTACGCCGGTGCGCGAAAATTCACGAATGCCGTAAGGCTTCAGGAGCTCCGCCATCGCGTCGATCTTGTCCGTATCGCCGACGACTTGTACGATCAGGGATGCCGGACCGATGTCCACGACGGAAGCGCGGAACGTCTCGACGATGCCGAGAATTTCCGGACGAGCGCTAGGCTCGGCGGTAATCTTGATCAGCGCTACTTCACGGGCGACCATAGGGCTCGAGCTCATGTCCTCCACGCGGATGACGTCGATCAGCTTGTACAATTGCTTCATCACTTGATCGAGCGTGGCGTCGTCGCCGGTCGTCACGATGATCATGCGGGACAAGCCGGATTCCTCCGACTCGCCCACCGTGATGCTCTCGATATTGAAGCCGCGGCGGCCGAACAAGCCCGAAACCCGCTGCAGCACGCCCGGCTGGTTGTTCACTAGAACGGAGATGGTATGTTTTCTGCTGCTCATTCCGAATCCCCCATTATCATATCGCTGATGGTGGAGCCTGCCGTTACCATCGGGAACACGTTCTCGTCCTTGCGGACGACGAAGTCGATGACGACCGGTCCCGGGGTGTCGAGCGCTTCTTGCCAAGCGCAGCGGGCTTCCTCTTTGTTCGTTGCGCGGAGGCCTTTGACCCCGTACGCCTCAGCGAGCTTCACGAAGTCAGGGCTGCCGGCCAGGTCGATATGGCTGTAGCGATTGGCGTAGATGATCTCTTGCCATTGGCGCACCATGCCGAGCACCTGGTTGTTGATGATGACGACCTTCACCGGGATGTTGTTGATGGCGCAGATGGCGAGCTCCTGGGCGCACATCTGCATGCCGCCGTCGCCGTTGATCGAGACGACGAGCTTGTCGGGATTGCCCATCTGAGCGCCGATCGCCGAAGGGAAGCCGAAGCCCATTGTGCCCAAGCCGCCGGAAGTGACGATCGATCTCGGGTTCTTGAACTTGTAATATTGCGCCGCCCACATCTGATGCTGACCGACATCCGTCGTGACGATCGCTTCGCCGTTCGTCGTCTCGCTGATCATCTCGATGACGTATTGCGGCTTCAGCTCTTCCTCGGAGTCCTTGTACTTCAGCGGGCGAGTCTCCTTCAGGTCGGCGATCTGCGCGTTCCATTCCTTGGACTTCGCCGGCTTCGCCTTCAGGTTCGCCAGCTGCAGCACGACCTTGATGTCGCCGACGACCGGGTAGTCGACCTTGACGTTTTTGCCGATCTCCGCCGGGTCGACATCGATATGGCCGACTGCCTTGACCTTCGGAGCGAATCCGTCCAGCCGCATCGTGACGCGGTCGTCAAACCGGGAGCCGATGGAGATGATCAGGTCGGCATTCTGCAGAGCGTGGTTAGCCGTGTACGTGCCGTGCATGCCCGGCATGCCCATCCACAGCTCGTTGCCGCTCGGGAATCCGCCGAGCCCGAGAAGCGTCGTCGTCACCGGAACTTGCGTCTTCGCCGCAAACTCGATCAGCTCGGCCGCCGCATCCGCGTACACCACGCCGCCGCCGGCGAGGATAACCGGGCGCTCGGCCTGCTCGATCGCTTGCAGCAAGTTCTCGACTTGCTTCACGTCGACCTTGAGCGACGGCTTGTAACCGCGGATATTGACTTGCTCCGGATAGTGGAACGCCGTCTTCAGCGCGGACACGTCCTTCGGAATATCGATCAGGACCGGGCCCTTGCGGCCGGTGTTGGCGATGTGGAACGCTTCATGGATGATGCGCGGCAGGTCCTCGACCTTGCGCACGAGGTAGCTATGCTTCGTAATCGGCATCGTGATGCCTGTAATGTCCGCTTCCTGGAAGGCGTCCGTGCCGATAAAGTTCGTCGCTACGTTGCCGGTGATGACGACGAGCGGAACCGAATCCATATAAGCAGTGGCGATTCCGGTTACGAGATTCGTCGCTCCGGGTCCGGAAGTGGCGATACAGACGCCCACCTTGCCCGTCGACCTCGCATAACCGTCCGCCGCATGAATCGCCCCTTGCTCGTGACGGGTGAGCAAGTGCTTGAAATCCTTGTTCCCATGCATAGCGTCGTAAATAAACAGTACCGCACCGCCCGGGTAACCGAACACGCAGTCGACGCCCTCCAACAACAGCGATCGCAGCAAAATTTCCGATCCGGAGATAACATCCGGCTGCAGCAGCTTCTTACGCAGATCTTCCTTGGACAACGTAGCTTCCATTTGAGCACTCATAAGGAATCCTCCTCTCAAAGATTAACGGGTTTAGTTCGCGCGTCCGGCGAAATCGAGCATCAAAAAACCCCTCTCGTCCGTCGCGCATATACGATGCGTCAACGGGACGAAAGGGGTTAGCTTCCGTGGTACCACCCAGATTTGCTCAGCGCCTCACAGCGCAAAGCCTTAGCAAGTAATGTCGGCTCGAGATCGACGATACTTGCGGCACGGTAACGTGTGCCAGTCCGATTTCCCCTAATAATCCGGTCTGCTGAGTAGCAGCAATTGCCGTCTTTCAGGGAAACAGCTCCGAGGTGAGCTCGTCAACAAGGGATTATGGCTTAGGTTTCAGCGGTATCCTAAGCTCTCTGGAACATAAGGGCCCTAGTCACTTCGTCCTCATCATGGCCGATTGCACAATTGAATTCAATGTTAGACATTATTATATCATCCCGTCGCCATTAGTCAATACCTCCGGCTAAATTGGCGTATATCCGGTGTCCCGGATGACCCAGGCACCGTCCTTGGAGCGGACCAAGGTGACCGTCAACTTAAAGTCTCGGGTACCGGAGGCCATGATCACCTTAACCGTAAAGAGCATAGTATTCTCATCCTGCAACGTCAAAGCCGGCTGCTCCGCTGCCTTGATCGGCCCCGGAGGGAAAAGGTCCAGAATGCTGTACATAAACTGATAGCCGCCCAGCAGCGGGAAATACATCGCCTCCAGCTTGCCGCGCGCCTTTTCTTCCGTCAGGACCGCCTCCAGCCAGCCTTGCATCGCCGCTTTCACGGACGGGGCAACCGTCTTCTCGCCGATCCTTTCGCCTAAGGCAGAAATGGACGCATTATACGTGCCGTTCATCGCTTGCAGCCACGGATAAACCGATTGGGCATCTGCAGCCGAAGGCGTCTTGCCTCCGGACAGCTTCAGCTGCTCCAGCGGTCGGAGCGACTCACTCAACTCCTCCTTCATCTCGGCCAGCGGCGGCGGATCATCAAGCTTGGACTGCACCACGGCCGATACAAGCATACGCTCAGTTGTACCTTCCAATATGTCGCCCGTCACGATCGTGTATTCCGAAATCCGCACCGTCGCCGTCCCTGATCGGCCCGGCTCGCCGAACTTGCTCAGCTCACCCGGGCTTATTTGCAAGACTACGGCAGGCGGGAACGGCTTGCTGTTGGTATACGGCAGCTTTTTGGCGGACGGAGGGGCTGGTGTAAATAGGATTTGATTCGGATTATAGGCCTCGAAAAAGAAATGCTCACTTGTATATCGGAAGGTCCCGCTTAGCTCTTTGGGCTCTGAGGTTGCGCTGAATGTAATCGAGTAGGAATTCGAGCCGTGTGTCCCTTCCTTGATCGAGGCCACCCGCATCCCCCCGATCGAATCGCCGACCCGAACCTTGGCCGGATCAAAATGATACGGCTCCCCCGAGCCGGGAGATGCCGTTGGCGTTGGAGTGACCGTCGCTGTCGGGGAGGGGGTTGGTGACGGCGAAACGACTTGGTTCGGCGGCTCCGGGCCTTCTATTCGCTCGTTCATCCAGGAGCGCGTCTGGGGCAGCATGACGACGAACAAGAGCAGCGCCGCTATCGAGAGGCCCAGCGTTAGGAAACGCCGATACGCTCTTTTTTTCTTAGCTTCCGCACCTCTTAGCTTCCCTTCCACCGCTTGCATCTGCTTGACCGTAAAATTTCTCTTCTCGAACGGCCTTTGCTGCAACCGGCTATACCAATCCGGCTTAGACGGATCCATATTCGATACCCTCCTTCAACGCCTCGCCGACCTTCGCTCTGGCGCGATTCAGCCTGGATTTCACCGTGCCGAGCCGAATGCCCAGCAGCTCCGCCATCTCCCTCATCGGCATACTGTAGTGCGCCTCCAGGACAAGCACCTCGCGGTATTTGACCGGCAGGGACAGCACGGTTTCCCAGAGCCGGTCCGTCATCATCCGGTCCATAGCCTGCTGCTCGGCGGAAGCGGCGGTGTCTTTGCGGCTGACCAAGTCCATGAGCGTCACTTTGCGCCAATAAGCCGACTGGAGGTGGTTGAACGACTGGCGGCGGGTGATGGTCAGCAGCCATGTTTTGATGCTGCACTCTCCGCGGAAGCTGCCAATGTGCATGTAGGCTTTGACGAACACCTCCTGCGAGATATCATCCGCCGCCTCATGCCGCTTCGTCAGGAAGTAGGCATAGTTCCATATGTCTTCCCCGTACTTCTCCATGAGATGACGCAGCGTGTCCCCGTCCATTCGGCTGAGTTGTTTGAACCAATCTTCATCCACTTCGTTCACCTCTATAAAATTAGACCGCATACTCCTCTCAAAGGTTCCCGAAAAAGTAAATATCGATCAGAGAAAGTGTAAGCGACGGGAGTGACCCGGTTGTGGTGGGGGCGGCGAGGTTGCTGGACACGGTTAAGGTGACTGTTTTATTGCATTACCATTCAAATCTTGTTGGATAACACGCATGAGATATGTCAAAGAAGCCGCCCCTTCCGGGACGGCTTCCAACACGCTTACGCGTGAATATGGCTTAATTCGTTTGCTTCGCAGCGTTGGCCAGGCTAGTGAACGCCTTAGCATCGTTCACGGCCAGGTCAGCCAGCATTTTGCGGTTGATGTCGATGCCGGCTACTTTCAGACCGTGCATCAGCTTGCTGTACGACAATCCGTTGATGCGGGCAGCGGCGTTGATCCGCACGATCCACAGACGGCGGAAATCGCGTTTTTTCTGACGGCGATCCCGGTATGCGTACATCAGAGATTTCATTACTTGCTCGTTCGCGGTTTTAAACAGGCGGTGTTTGGAACCGAAGTAACCTTTCGCGAGCTTCAGTACTTTTTTATGACGACGACGAGTGACGAACCCGCCCTTGACTCTTGCCATTGTATTCTACCTCCTAGATATAGTGGACCTGCAAATAAATTAGCCTTTGATCAGGGACAACTGCTGCTTCAGGCGCTTCACGTCGCCGGTAGCCATGATCGGCTGGCCGCTGAGCGTGCGCTTCTGGCTTGGGGATTTCCCGTACATCAGGTGGTTCTTGTAAGCCTTGTATCTCATCACTTTGCCAGTACCTGTGATTTTTACGCGGTCTTTCAAGCTGCTGTGCGATTTCATCTTCGGCATATCGGTGGTTCCTCCTTAAAGTCATTCCCGTTCTCGGAACGGGCGATGCGTTATTGGGCTTGCTTAGGTGTCAAAATCATAATCATGCTGCGGCCTTCCAGCTTCGGCTTGCGTTCTACAACGGACAAGCTCTCCACCTCGGTCGCCATGCGCTCAAGAACCTTCTGGCCGATGCTCGCATGCGTAATCTCACGGCCCCGGAAGCGAACGGACAGCTTAACCTTGTCGCCGTCGTTCAGAAACTTGGAGACGTTGCGGAGCTTCGTCTGGAAGTCGTGCTCATCGATTGTGGCAGACAAGCGGATTTCCTTAATCTCGACCACTTTCTGATTCTTACGGGCTTCCTTGTCTTTCTTCTGCAATTCGTAACGGAATTTACCGTAATCCATGATGCGGCATACCGGCGGTTTGGCAGTCGGAGCTACATTGACCAGGTCGAGGCTCGCGTCGATCGCAATCTGCATCGCTTCGCGGATCGGCTTGATGCCCAACTGCTCGCCGTCGGCACCGATCAGGCGTACTTCCTTAACGCGAATCTCGTCGTTAATCATATGTTCCTTACTAATAACGTTCCACCTCCAGGGGATTATCTTGTGAATGCATGGCAAACAAAAAAGATGCAGGCAGGTGCAATACCGCCCACATCTCATCATCCTCATTACGCAAATTAACAAAATCCGTAAGAATGAACGTTATGCGTAGACCAGCCGACGAAGTCGGGCAGGTGAGAAGCGGGCGCCTCTGCTTTAAGCATATCTTGTTAAGACACTCTTGCTACTATAACACGCCGGTAACGCTCTGTCAATCGACAGCGGCAGCCGGCAGGCTCCAACCTAACCTTGTTTGCTCTGCAGCTCTTCCATCCGGATGACCCGCGTGTGCTGCGTATGGCTCCAGTTCTTGTTGTTCTGAGTGAAGAACGCATACGTCGTGATCGGCCACCAGGACGCCAAGAAGATCGGCAGCGTAATCAGAGACAAGTAAATTTTCCAGGACTTCACGCGCTCAAGCATCAGGGCAACCGGGAATTGCAAGTAAATGAATACAGTCAAGCCCATCACGAGGAAACCAGGCACATGCTCATACAGGGAAGCGAAATTCGGCTCGCCCGGCAGCATCTTGTCGCCGTACAGAATGGCGCTGAAGATAAAGCCCAGCATAACATTGTACACGTTGATCGTGTAGATCGCCGTGTCGATCTTGGACAAGCTCATTTCTTTGATCCCTTGCCACATGAGCGGGAAGAAATAACGGCGCGCGACGGCGAAATGCCCTTGCATCCAGCGCAGGCGCTGGCGGGCGGAAGCCTTGAATGTAATCGGCTTCTCGTCGAAAACGCGGGCGTCGTAGTTCATGACCGGATTGATGCCGCGCTGTACGCAACGGACGGTGAATTCCAAGTCTTCAACCAGGCTCGTGGCGCCCCAGCCCATTTCCTTGAGCAGGGTCGACTCGAAGCACATCCCGGTGCCGCCAAGATAGTTGGCAAGCCCCAGGTTCGTGCGCGGCAGCTGCCACAGCCGGTTGCAGTACCAGTATGTGACGCCGTAAGCAGCCGTAATCCAGGAATCGTGTGGATTCTTCGTATCCAAATAAGCCTGGATGACGCGTTTGCCGGCGCACAGATCGTTGTTCATATGCTGCAAGAAATCGAGGCTGACCAGATTGTCGGCATCGAGAACGACGACGGCGTCGTACGATCTCGGCATTTTCCACAATTCCTTGAGCATCCACTCCAGCGCATACCCTTTTCCGCGGAGCGTCGGATTCGTGCGGACACAGGCGTTCACGCCCATCGAGGCGGCGATCTCCGCCGTCCGGTCCGTACAGTTGTCGCAGATGACGAAGACGTCGTACAGCTCCTTCGGATACTCGAGCTTCTTCAGGTTCTCGATCAAAGCCCCTACGACTTGCTCCTCGTTATGCGCGGCGATCAGCACCGCGAACGATTTCTGAGCGGGATAATGCACCGTGCGCTTCTTCCGGACGTAGCCGAAGAAGGTGAAGAATAGTTGGTACGCGCCCATACAAGCAAGCAGCGCTTGCATGGTGAGAATAAAGGCATCCATCTCTAATAGCCCCCCTTTTTTGTAAATCTAGACCCTATTTCTCTCTATAAAGTGTTAAAGTGTTTCGAAGTGGTTAAGGTTGGAAAAATGCCCGTTGTAGTGACCGATTATGATTTTCCTATCTTTGCCCGCATTTGTCAAAATCCCTTTTTCGCTGCAAACGTTCAGATTACAGGGTATTGGGGACTTTATCCCGGTCGGGACTGACGGAGACGACGAATAGAGCGAATTCCTGCTCATTTTCGGGCGTTTGCTTCTTAATCGGCTTGTCTGACGGACAAGCCTGGGGGATATTCACTAGTATGCCGAGAAAAGGTCTGTGTCCCATTATACTCAAGCGCGACTGTCGAAACAATCTTATCGAAGTCCTATTTTAGGTCCAGTAACCGAAGACGATTCGACTTTTTTCGCCCTTGTCCCCCCAAGAACGCGGCAGTAGCTCTCGTATAGCTTATCAAAAACGCTCTCCCACGACTGCTTCAAACTATAGGCTCGGCCTTGCCTCGACAGCCTTCCGAGCAAATCCCTGTCGTAGAACAGCCGCAGCGCAGCGTCCCGATTCGCGACGACATCTCCAGACGAACACAAGAGCCCTGTCTCCTCATGCTGGATATTGTCGCGCACGCCGCCTGCAGCCGCGCCGATCACGGCCGTGCCGGACGCCATCGACTCGAGCACGACATTGCCGAAAGTCTCGGTAGCAGACGGGAACCAGAACACGTCAGCCGCCGCGTATAGCTCGGTAAGCGCCTTGCCCTCCAGGAATCCGATAAACGTAACGTTCCCCCGGTCTCGGTACACTTCCTCCAGCTCCTTGCGCTGCGGGCCGTCGCCTGCGATCAGCAGATGAGACTGCTCGCGGACGCGGGCGGGCAGCAGCTCGAACGCCTCCAGGAGCACATCCACGCTTTTCTCCGGCGCGACCCGTCCTACATAGAGATAAACGAATTTATCAGGCCCCACACCATGTCTTCTACGGACCGCCTCCCGATCGACCATCGGATGAAACCTCGAGACATCGACACCCCTCGACCATATTTCCAGCTTTTCGAATCCTTTGGCGTCCAAGTGCTCCAAAGTCGATTGCGAAGGGACATAGATTGCCCGGCACGACTGGTGAAACCAATGCATATACTTCCATAGCATCGGCTCCGCCCATTGAATTTTGTAAAAAGACAAGTATTGATCGAAATGAGTATGGTATGATGCTACTAGAGGAATGTAATGGCGGTGCGCATAGCGCTGACCGTACAAGCCCAGGTTGAACGGGGTCGCCACATGTATGAGGTCCGGCTGGAACTGTTCCAGCGACTGCCGGATCCGGTTGGGATTAGGGATGGCCAATTTGCACTCCGGGTATAATAGGAATGGTATGCTGAAAAACCGCATCAAGTCGGTAGAACGATTGCCGGCATCCACCGCTCCCGAGGATTGCGGCGCGAAGATGCGCAAGGAGACGCCCCGATTTTCCAAGTAGGCCGTCCAACGGCCAAGCGTACGAGCGACGCCGTTTACATCCGGCAAAAACGTATCCGTAAACAATGCTACCTTCATTCTTATTCCTCCCGTTACGAAAATACAGGCTATTCTATAGTATAACCATGGTTTGTTAGCGGGATATCATCGCAATATAATTTTTGAATTTATCACCCAGTTAATACAGCAAAAACAATCCGGTCTTATACTTCTAGTTGAAGCCTTCTCCGAGAGGCGCAATCCGAACGCATCCTTATTAAGACCGAGACGGAGGGAATCGTATGAGCCGTGTCGTCAGTTGGCTGCAGCAGCATGAGAACCAGTTGTTCTTCTGGGTCAACCGCCGCCTGCAGCACGCTATATTAGATCGAGCCTTCGCCGTAATCACCCACCTGGGCGGAGCGTCCGTCACCATTCTGGTATGCCTGTCGCTGCTGCTGCTGGCTTCCGGCGATTGGAGAATCGCCGCCTTGCAATCGTTGGTCGCTCTGATTGCCAGCCATCTGCCCGTGCATCTCGTGAAGAAGAAGTATCCGCGGAAGCGGCCTTATCTTGTTCACCCCGGGGTCAATCTGTGCAAAAATCCGCTGAAGGATCATTCCTTCCCGTCGGGCCATTCCACCGCCATTTTCTCTGTCATCGTCCCGTTCGTCGCCGTCGCTTCACTGCTCGGGCTCTTGCTCGTGCCGCTCGCTTTCGCCGTCAGCGTCTCCCGCATTTATCTCGGTCTTCACTATCCATCCGACTGCATCGCCGGCATCGTGCTGGGCTCCGCTACCGCATTCCTCTCGGTTGCATTCGTCGGCTGAAATCGATTATTGTAAATAGAAGCATGACTTGAGAGATTCTCCAAAGGTAAGGTGACGACTGTTGAGAAAGAAGCGGATCTTGCTGCTGTCCGAAGGCTTCGGTGCGGGGCATACGCAAGCGGCCCATGCGCTCGCCGTTGCCCTGCGCCGGCAATCGCCGGAGCTGCAGACGCGCGTTGTGGAGCTGGGCGCCTTCCTGCACCCGACGCTGGCCCCGTTGATCTTCAGCGCCTACCGCAAAACGATTGCTTCCCAACCGAAGCTATACGGCTACGTCTACCGTTCCCAATACAAGAAGTCGCTCAACCGCCTGACCCAACTGGCGCTGCATCGGATTTTCTACAGTCAGACCTCCGAGCTGATCCGGCAGTTGAAGCCGGACACGATCGTGTGCACGCATCCGTTTCCGAACATCGTCGTCTCCCGGCTCAAGCGGGCCGGCTTGTCGATTCCCTTATGTACGGTCATCACCGACTATGACGCTCACGGCACTTGGGTCAACCCCGAGGTGAACAAGTACCTGGTCTCGACCGCCGAGGTGAAGGAGAAGCTGCAGCTCCGCGGCGTGCCGCACAGCAAGATCGAGGTGACGGGCATCCCCGTGCATCCGAACTTCTGGCAGCAGCACAATCGCGAGGAGCTTCGGCAGAGCTTCGGCCTCCGTCCGATGCCGACCGTGCTCGTCATGGGAGGCGGCTGGGGCATGATGAACAGCAACGAGAACCTGATGGCCTATATGACGAACTGGCGGGAGCATATCCAGTTCCTGTTCTGCCTCGGCAGCAACGAGAAAGCCCGCGCCCAGCTTGCCGAAGAGCCGCTGTTCCAGCATCCGAACATCCGGGTGCTCGGATTTACCCGCGAGATTGACAAGCTGATGGACGTGTCCGACCTGCTGATCACCAAGCCCGGCGGCATGACCTGTACGGAAGGGCTTGCGAAAGGCATTCCGATGCTGTTCTACAACCCGATTCCGGGTCAGGAAGAGGAGAACCTGCAATACTTCACCGAGCTCGGGCTGGGGGAGCCGATCAAATCGCTCGAGACGCTGGATGCCCGATTCGATCGGTTGATCCGCGACTACCCCGCCGTCCAGGAGGAGCGACTGAACGCTACGCAGGAATGGCAGCTGCCCTACCAGCCGCATTATTGCTCGCAGGCCATCATGCAACTGCTGTAAGCGCATCGGACCCATCGGACCGCAATACAGGGCCGAACAGAAAGAACCTGATTGGAGCTGGGCTCCGGTCAGGTTCTTATGCGTTTCTTGGGTCTGCACCCTCGTTAGGTCTTGGGACTCGCATTGGTGGATTCGTCTGCCGACAGCTGCTCCAGATGACGGTGCAGGGCCGCTTCGCCCAGCACGACCTCGACGCGGTGAATCGGCATGCCGCGGCCGGAAAACTTGCTCTCGTATTCCGTCGTCACATTCCACTCGGGACATCCCTCGACATGCAAATCGAGCGAAATGTTCCGCATGCGCAAGCCCAGATCGGCGAACGTGTTCAGCGAAAACTCGAACAACGATCGCGAGTCGGTCTTGAAATGAATTTCACCCGCGGCGTTCAGCAGCTCCCGGTACTTGTGCAAGAATCCGGCATGCGTCAGCCGGCGGCGGGCATGCTTCTTCTTCGGCCACGGATCGCTGAAGTTCAAGTAGATCCGCTCGATCTCACCGGGCGCGAACGCCTCCTCGATGCGCTCAATGTTCATGCGCGCGAGCGCCAGGTTCGGCGGCGCAGCCCCATCCTCGAGATTCGCCGCGATACGGGCTTTCTCGCTGGCGCGGCGGACGAGCTCGTCGTACATGTCGACGCCGATGTAATTGACCTCCGGATGGCGCACGCTCATCTCAGAGATGAACTTGCCTTTGCCCATCCCGAGCTCGACGTGGATCGGCTTGCCGTTGCCGAAAAACTCCGCCCACTTGCCCTTGTAATCGGTAGGGGTCAGGACGATTAAGTCCTTCTGCCTTTCGATTTCTTCCAAGATCCCTTTTCTGCCTCTAAGTCGCATACAATCCGTTTCCTCCAAATCGAGCCGATAAAGCCGTTATTGCCACTTGTCTACAAGTTTGACTACATGCTCCATCATACAGGAAAAAGAAAACCTCCTCAACCGACCTTGGACGGGTCTGTGAGAAGGCTCGTGATCTATGGGATGCTGTTGAACGATCGACCGGCATTAAATATCAAGCGAGTGGAAATGCAGCTTCTCGCCTTCGGGGAGCAGAACGTGATCGATCTCGCGCTGCAGCTTCTTCTTGGCGCTCAGCACGACATTGCTGGAAGGATGGAATCGCTGTCCGCCGCTCAAAGCAAGCGCTTCTTTCACCGTAAGCTCAACCGTGATCTTGTCATTGCCATTCGCGAATTGTACGGAGTTGCTCATGGATATCACCTCTCGGATTTTTGGTTAAGTATGCCCATTGCTGTGCAATCGCATGAATCCTGGAACGCAGAGGAGTTGGTTGGCTGCTGCTATCTGGTTTTAATATAACACATCATGTTAGGTATTTCAAGGGTAAAACATGATAATAACGCCCTTTTTCAGCATTAATATGTGCGCGATTTTTGAGGGTTCATGTAAGGTTTTGCGGGAGCCTTGTTGGTGTAAAGTCCGCCGCTTTGCTACAATAGGGGGAGAAGCCAGAGAAGGAGCAATTCCGAAATGATCAAGCAGCCCCCCTCCTCGCTCGAACCCCCGCTGCTGTGGGGCGACAAGCGGTTTCATACATGGAATTACGAGATGCGCGAGCAGTTCGGCACGAAGGTGTTCAAGGTTATGCTCGACGCGGGCTTCACATGCCCGAACCGGGACGGGACGATCGCGGCCGGCGGATGTACATTCTGCAGCGCGAGAGGCTCGGGCGATTTCGCCGGCAGCCGGCGGCAGGACCTGGTGACGCAATTCAACACGATTCGCGGCTTGCAGCACCAGAAATGGCCGGAAGCGGCCTATATCGGCTATTTCCAGGCTTATACGAATACGTACGCTCCTGTGGAGGAGCTGCGAGAGTACTTCGAGGTCATTCTGCAGCAGCCCGGCGTCGTAGGGTTGTCTATCGCGACGAGACCGGATTGTTTGCCGGACGATGTGATCGAGTATTTGGCGGAGCTGAATGAACGGACTTATCTGTGGCTCGAAATGGGGCTGCAAACCGTGCACGAGGAAACGTCGACGCTCATCAACCGGGCGCACGATACCGAGTGCTACCTGGACGCCGTCGCACGCCTGCGCAAGCATAACATTCGCGTCTGCGCCCATATCATCTACGGGCTGCCGGGCGAGACGCACGAGATGATGCTGGACACCGGACGGGCCGTGTCGCGGATGGACGTGCAGGGCATCAAGATCCACCTCCTGCACCTGATGCGCAAAACCCCGATGGTGAAGCAGTACGAAGCCGGGCTGCTGCGTTTCCTTGAGAAGGACGAGTACATCAAGCTGGTCGTTGACACGCTCGAGTTTTTGCCGCCCGAGATGATCGTTCACCGGCTGACCGGAGACGCTCCGCGCGAGCTGTTGATCGGTCCGATGTGGAGCCTGAAGAAGTGGGAAGTGCTGAATGCGATCGACGCGGAGCTGCTGGCGCGCGGGACATGGCAGGGAAAATATTGGCGCGGGCGGTAATGGCGGAAGGAAGTCGGGCGCCGATCATCGAATGAGGTAGGGATGAAGGACCAACCAACTACCGGGGGGCGATCGGAATGGAAATCCAAGAGCAAGGCTCGAAGCGCAATTGGAAACACCGCACTCGTCGTATGTTGCTGCCTGTCGCCGCTGTCGCTTTGGGCGTGATGCTGTCCGCTTGCGGCGGCGACTCCAAGGAAGGCTCGCCGTCGACCGGCAGCCCGACGTCGCCCGTGAAGCCGGTCGAGCCGGCTACAGCGACGGCTTCGCCAACGCCGGCCCAAGCCGCAGGCGCCTCGGTGTCGCCGACCGCGAGCGCCGCTGCGACCGTCGCGCCGACGGCAAGCGCGCCTCCGGCGATCACGACACCGGCTCCGGCCGTGACGACCGCGCCTACGGCGACGCCTGCTCCGGCTACGCCGACACCGGCAGCGACTGTCGCACCGACTGTCGCACCGACTGTTGCACCGACTCCGACGGCTACCTCGGCTCCGACGCCGACCCCTACGCCAGTTGCGACTCCAACAACCCCTGCGCCGACTGTGAGGGCGGTTCAGGCGGACGCCGTGTACAAGACGAGCTGCCTAGCCTGCCACGGCGACCAGCTGCAGGGCAAGTCCGGTCCGAACTTGACGAAGGTAGGCGCGCGCAAGACGAAGGAGCAGATCGTAACGCAAATCACGAAGGGCGGCCGCAGCATGCCGGGCTTCGAGAGCTCGCTTGATGCGGCCTCGATCGAAGCGCTCGCCGACTGGCTGGCGGCTATGCAATAACCAAGCAAGCTTAAGAAAATCGAATGAACGGAATGGAACGAGGCGTCTGAAGCTATGGGATTCAAATCGGTATTAAGCATCGCGCAGCAATGGGTGGCCGAAAGGCTGTCGGCCGGCGACACCGCCGTCGACGCCACGGCCGGGGGAGGCGTCGACACGCTCTTCTTGTGCCGGACGGTCGGTTCGGCCGGCAAGGTGTACGCGTTCGACGTGCAGGAACGCGCGCTCGAGCAGGTGCGGCGCCGGCTGGAGGCGCAAGGGTCCGACGGGCGGCACGCCGCACCGTCGCTGCTGCTGCGCAGCCACGACGAGCTGCTCGAGGCGCTGCCTGCGGGAGACATCGGCCGCGTCGGCGCGGTCATGTTCAACCTCGGCTACTTGCCCGGCGCGGAGACCGCGCCTGAGCAGCAGTCGGCGGCCATGCCGCTCGTGATTACCCGCCCGGAGACGACGCTGCCGGCCCTCGAAGCCGCGCTGCAAGCGCTGAAGCCGGGCGGGATCGCGACGGTCGTGCTGTACAGCGGCCATGAGGGAGGCGGCACCGAAGCCGAGGCCGTACAGGCTTGGGCGGAAGCTTTGCCGCAGGAGCGCTACCAGACCGTCTGCTACCGGTTTATCAATGCCAAGGCAGAGGCGCCTTATTTGATCGCGGTGCTGAAGAAGCCGCAGACCCAATCGACCCCCAACTAGATTAGGAGTGACTGGACTTATCATGACGAATTCAACGACTGTCAAGCCTTATCCCCTGCTGTTCCAACCGCTGCTCAAGGAGCGTGTATGGGGCGGCCGTTCGCTGGAGCAATTCGGGCTCGAGCTGCCGGAAGGGCCGATCGGCGAAGGCTGGATGATCGGCGATCATCCGAACGGTACGACGCGCGTCGTGAACGGCGCCTTTGCCGGCGCAGGGCTGGACGACGTGCGCAAGCAATATGGAGCTTCCTTCTTCGGCACGAAGGGCGAAGAGTTCACCGGCGACAACGGCCGCTTCCCACTGCTGATCAAGCTGCTGGACTGCAACGATGACTTGTCCGTGCAGGTGCATCCGGACAACGGCTACTCGAAGCTGCCGCCGGGCGAGCTTGGCAAGACCGAGATGTGGTACGTGCTTGGCGCCAAGCCGGGCTCCAAAATCATCTACGGCCTGCAGCCGGGCAAATCGCGGGACGATGTGGCACGCGCCTTGCAGGACGGCACGATCATGGATGTGCTGCAGCTTGTGGACGTCCAGGCCGGCGACTCGTTCTACATCCCGGCCGGTACCGTTCACGCCTTGTGCGCGGGCGTGCTCGTAGCCGAGATTCAGCAAAACTCCGATACGACTTACCGTCTCTTCGATTACAACCGCCCCGGCCTGGACGGCAAACCGCGCGAGCTGCATATCGAAGATTCTTTGAACGTCATCGCCTACGAGGGCAGCGGCGCGACCCGCATGACGACGGAGCTGGCGGCGCCGCAGCAGTGGCTGACGCTGGCTGAGTCTCCTTACTTCCGCGTCGAGAAAGCGAAAGTCGAAGGCGAATGGAAGCTCAGCACGACGCCCGACAGCTTCGTCATCCTCGTCGTCTGCGACGGCGGCGGCGAAGTGACATGGCCGGACGGCCGGATCGGCGTCAAGCCGGGCGACTGCTTGCTGCTGCCGGCTTCGCTTGGAGACTATGCGCTCGAGGGAGCATTTACGGTGCTTCGCAGCTATTTGCCCTAACCGTCTTCTCGCTTGCAAGCGAAGCCTTGGCTCCGAGAGCCGGGGCTTCCTTTTTTTGATGATGCCGCCGACGGTCCGCTGGATTATAATATAGGTTGACTCATCCAGATCACCCCTCATAGGAGACGATAAACTGCAATGGAACACCCCTCGCTAGAAATGCTTATTTTCCTAGTTACAGCCGGCTTTTTGGCTTCGTTCATCGACTCGGTCGTAGGCGGCGGCGGTTTGATCTCCGTGCCCGCGCTGCTGTTGACCGGTCTGCCGCCGGGGATGGTGCTCGGCACGAACAAGCTCGGCGGCACCGCCTCTTCGCTGACAAGCTCGACCTCCTTCCTCCTCTCGGGGAAAATCAATAAAAAGCTCGTCATGTGGCTATTCCCGCTCTCTTTGCTCGGCTCGGTCGGCGGCGCCTTCCTGGTCAAGCTCATTCCGGGCGATTCGCTCCGGCCGATCGTCGTCGTGCTGCTCATTCTCGTAACGCTGTACACCCTGTTCAAAAAAAATTGGGGCAGCATCTCCACCTACCGCGGGCTGGGCAAACGAGCAGCCTGGTTAAGCGCAGTCGTCGCGCTGGTCATCGGGTTGTATGACGGCTTCTTCGGGCCGGGTACAGGCTCGTTCCTGATCTTCGCCTTCCTGCTGCTGGGCTTCGACTTCGTCGGGGCGGCCGGCAACGCCAAGGTGCTCAATCTCGCCAGCAACCTGGGCAGTCTGGTCACATTCGCCTGTCTCGGCTACGTGAATTACTACTACGGCATCCCGATGGCCATCTCGATGGTAGTCGGAGCGCTAATCGGCTCCCAGTTCGCCATCCGGCGAGGAGCAGCCTATGTGAAGCCGCTGTTCATCCTCATATCGACGTTATTGATCGGCAAGCAGCTTTGGGATTTCATCATCTAACAATCGGATTAGGAGTCCCTATTTTGACTCGCCCGACCGAACATGCTTTAATAGAATGATAGACAGGGGGATCCGCGAACAGTGGAAAGGAGATTGCCATACCCATGCAGCAGCAGCGCAAAAAATCGTTCATTCGGGAATGGGTCGTCCCGCTCGCCGTGGCCGTCCTTCTAAGCGTCCTGGTCCAAACTTATGTAGCGCAAGCCGTCAAAGTCCCAACCGGCTCGATGGAGCCGAATATTGAAATCAATGACCGGCTTATTATGGAGAAGCTGGTCCCGCTCACGAACTGGCAACGCGGCGACATTGTCGTATTCAACCACGATGCCGACGGCAAAGGCGTGGTGCGGTACGTCAAGCGGCTGATCGGTCTGCCGGGCGATACGATCGAGGTGCGCGACGGCGTCCTGTTCCGCAATGAAGAGAAGGTCGACGAGCCGTATGTGAAGCAAGCGATGAGCTATCGTTTCGGTCCGGTACAAGTGCCGGAGGACAGCTATTTCTTCATGGGCGACAACCGCAACGATAGCTACGACGGCCATCTGTGGCCGAATCGTTTCGTTCCGAAGAGCGAGCTCGTAGGGAAAATCATTTTCCGCTACTACCCGTTCAATCAAGCAGGCACTCTATAAACGTACTAAATGCAGCAGCCTTTCCATTCATCCGACCGATGAAGCCGGAAGGCTGTTTGTTGCGAATGGCGAAATATGGACATGAAAAAGAAGTGCCTCGGACCGCGGAATCGTTTAGAATAGAAGATGTATAAAGATGTATTGTACTTGTATCTATTTTATTCTAACATGAATTCGAAAAGAGGGAAAACCATGTCCAAGCTGGCTATCGACGGCGGTACGCCCGCCCGCAGCAAACCGTTGCCCCCGAATTACCCAGGTGCTGTCGTATTGGGTCAGGAGGAGGCAGACTTCGCTTCCAAGGTTATCATGTCCCAGTCACCGTTTCGCTACTATTCCCCGGATCCGCAATATGCGGTCGAGCAGCTTGAAAATAGGATGAGCGCCGACCTGGGCGTCCCCTATACGCTGGGCGTTACGTCTGCAACTGCCGCCCTGGTCGTATCGCTGAAAGCGCTTGGCATCGGCTATGGCGATAAAGTCATCGTCCCGGCCAACACGTTCCTCGCCACCCCCGGCGCGGTCGTCTGCTGCAATGCGGTGCCGGTGTTCTGCGACGTCGACGAAAGCCTGAATCTCGATCCGAAAGCGCTTGAGCAAGTGTACGACGACGAAGTGAAGGCGATTATCGCCGTGCCGATTCTCGGCAATCCCGTCGATATGGATCCGATCATGGCGTTCGCGCGCAGCAAGGATATCCCGGTGATCGAGGATGTCGCCCAATCGTGCGGCGCTACTTACAAAGGACAGCCGGCGGGTTCGATCGGGACGATCGGGGCGTTCAGCTTCCAGATGAACAAAATCATCACAGCCGGCGAAGGCGGCGCCGTCGTCACTCGCGACGTCAAGCTGTTCGAACGCGCGGTGCGGTATCACGACCAAGGGCTGATGCGCCATCACACCCGCTACGGGATCGATTCGCCGGACGACCAGTTCGCCTTCGTCGGGCAAAACTACCGGATGAGCGATATTACGGGCGCGGTCATGGTCGAGCAATGGAAGAAGCTCCCTTCGATCGTCGCAGCGATGCGGCAATGCCATGACCTTATTCGCGACGCGGTGGCTGAGAAGTTCCCTGAGATCCAGTTCCGGCATTGCCCGGATCCGGATGCGGGGTACATCGGCTCGAATCTCGGCATCATTATGCCGACGAAGGAAGCGACCGCTCAGTTCAACAAGGCAATTGGCGCAGAGAATATCGGGATGCACATATTGTATGCCGGCTTGCCCGCCTACCGCACTCCCGCCATCTACAACCAACGGACCGCGGACAAGGATAATTTCCCGTTCAACTATCCGTTCCGGAAGCCTGTCGTTTATTCCGACGACCTCTGCCCGCGCGCGATCGATCTGATTCCGCGGACGACCTACCTCCCGATCTCGCCGGTTCTGACCGAGCAGGACGTGGAAGAAATCATCGGCGGCTTCATCAAAGTATACGCGGCACTCCGGGATCGTCAGCTCATCGGGCAATAAGCCGCCGGACTTCAATCGCCGCCTCGAGAGGAACTTATGTCTAATCAGCCGCTTCCCAATCGCTGGGTCATTATGCAGATCGTCAATCTCGGCACGTTCATGACGACGCTCGATGTCGGCATCGTCAACTTGGCGCTGCCGACGATGGCTTATGAATTCACGACGACGCTGTCTTATGTGCAGTGGGTCGTCACCGCTTATTTGCTCTCCATGGTCGCTCTGCTGCCGATTCTGGGCAAGCTGTCCGATCGGCTCGACCGCCGGCAAATTTACAGCTGGGGCTTCTTCGTCTTCGGCATCGGTTCCCTGCTCGCCGCCGTCGCCACCAGTCTCACGACGGTCATCATCGCCCGCTGCGTGCAAGGGATCGGCTCCGCCATGGTCATGGCGAACAGCCAAGCGATGGTGCGCGCCATCTTCCCCGATCACGAGCGGGGCAAGGCGCTCGGGACGAACACGATCGTTATGTCGATCGGCACACTGTCCGGCCCCGCGGTCGGCGGCTTCCTGATGGAGCTGGGCGGCTGGCCGCTGCTGTTCTGGATCAACGTCCCGCTCGGCGTCGTCGGGCTGTACCTCGGGCTGCGCATGTTCCCGCAGACGGAGCGGTCGGCCCAGCCGCTCGACGTGTTCGGCTCGCTGCTGCTCGCCCTGGCGACATCTCTCTTGCTCTATGCCTCGGTCGTCACCGAGCAGGCGGGCTTCACCTCCACCGTGATCTGGATGGGGACGATCGGTCTGCTGTTGATTGTGGTCCTACTGCTCTACGAGCGCAAGCTGGAGCACGGTATTCTGGACCGTGTGCTCTATGCGAATCCGTATATCGGCATAGGCAATTTATCCGCGTTTCTGTTCTATGCCGCGCAGATGGCTTCGCTGATTCCTATTACGTTCTACATGCAGAGCGTGCTGCAGCTCTCGACACAGACGACCGGTCTCCTGTTGGCTATCCAGCCGGTGTTCATGGGGGTGATGGGGCCGATATCCGGCTGGTGCCGCGACCGTTATGGCGCGCGCATCCCTACGACAATCGGCGCGCTCTTGTGTACATTCGCGATGCTGCCCGTGATGATCGGCAACGAGGTGTCGATGCTCGACATCATCGCCTACTGCTCGTTGTTCGGACTCGGCACCGGGCTGTTCCTCGCCTCGAACAACGCCGACATTATGGGCAATGCGCCCGCCGCCAAAGCAAGCCTCGTGGGCAGCATGCTCGCGCTCATCCGCTACCTCGGCATGATCGTCGGGATCGCATTGGCGGTTTTGCTCGTCGGCCATCTGGGTGGCGTGGCGGTTGATGCCGCTGAGCTCGCTCCGAAGGTGCGCGTGCTGTTCTCGATTTGCGCCTTGTTCGCACTGATCTTGACCGGCTTCAGTCTGATGCGTCCGCGCAAGCGGTCGGTTCCAGTGAAGGCGACCTGAAGCGCTTAGGCGTTTGGCGGCGCAGGCATATTGTTCACGAATAGCAAGAAGCTTCCAGCCCACTCTCGGAGTGGTGATGGAAGCTTCTTTTGCTGCGGCCCTGTTTGCCACTTGAACCGGAACAGGAACTCCTTTAAGATGGGGGAGAAGGTTCGCTTGAGGCTTACGCAGGACTTAGAAAAGCAGGTGATCGAGCGAGTAAGTTCCCGCTCCCGAGAAGGCCACGCCCACGGCAGCGGCGATCAGGATGACATTGTACTCGATCCCGCCGGAAGTAACCCAGAAGCCGTTTTTGCCATGCACTTTCACGATGGCGACGAGCATCGCGAGGACGATCATCGCGGATGCGGCCGGGGTCAGGAGACCTGCCGCGAACAGCAGTCCGCCGCCGGCCTCGAGCAAGCCGGCCATGACGGCCATGAACACGCCGGGACGGATGCCGATCGATTCCAAGAACCCTCCTGTTCCTTTTGGCCCGTAACCGCCGAACCATCCGAACAGCTTTTGCGCACCGTGACCGAAGAACGTCAATCCGATAACCAGACGAATAATCAACAACCCTGTAGCTAACATGAAATCCAGCTCCTTTAATATATTTTTGTTTGTTTCTTACTTTTTGTTAGTGTATCTGTTATGTATATTACCGAGGTTACTTACTTTTGTCAAGTAACTATGTTATAATTATTTCAGGAGATGATGCATATGGATTCCCATGAATCTACTCATAATGAGCATCTGTGCCCTAAATTCGAGAATGCGTTTGAAATTTTGGGCAAACGTTGGACCGGCCTCATCATCCGTGTGCTGCTGCAAGGGCCTAAGCGGTTCAAGGATATATCCGCGATGATCCCGGCGATGAGCGACCGGATGCTGACCGAGCGGTTCAAGGAGCTTGAGCAGCAAGGAATCGTCAACCGCCACGTGTATCCGGAGATGCCGATCCGTATCGAATATGAGCTGACCGAGAAAGGCCGCGCGCTGAACAAGGTGATGGAAGAAGTTCAGAAGTGGGGCGACACTTGGCTGTGTTAAGGGTTGTTGGATAGTTGGTTAGCACATAAAAACCGTCCAAGCTTTGGACGGTTTTTATGTGCAGAGGAAAGCCCGGATCCGAATAAGCTTGGCTTCACAGATTGAGAACGTAGGGACCCGAATTGTCGTGCTGGAATGTGGTGGGGATGGGGAGTCGAGCGTAACGATAGTAGATGCAACCCCAGAGCGCCGAACGCCAAGTACCCTCTGGATGCAGTCCGAACAAGTCGGACTCCAGACACCGATGCCGCGACGCGGCGCCATGGATGATGAAAATCAGGCGGATTTGGGGAAGAACAAGCACAGTTACTTAAAGGGCGACCGGCTGGGTTGCATCTACAGTAACTTCCGACTTCATCTCCAGTTTTCCGCACGACACTTTCAGCCCCTACCAGTTACTCCCGACCTCAATCCCCAGTTCCTGCACGACACTTTCAGCCTCTACCCGTTACTCCCGACTTCAATATCCAGTCTCCCGCACGACACTTTCAGCCTCTACCAGTTACTCCCGACCTCAATCCCCAGTTCCTGCACGACAATTTCAGCCTCTACCAGTTACTCCCGACCTCGATCCCCAGTTCCTGCACGACACTTTCAGCCTCTACCAGTTACTCCCGACCTCAATCCCCAGTTCCTGCACGACAATTTCCATTTTATACCAGTTATTCTCGACCTCAATCCCCAGTTTCCGCACGACACTCTCGGGTCCAGCCAGTAACCAGGCTTTGCAGCCCTTTCTCCTTCCCCACCCAAC
>NZ_BIMA01000081.1 GCF_004000845.1 Paenibacillus koleovorans NBRC 103111 | reverse complement strand
CGCCAACTGAGCGCTTTCGCCAGAGGACCATCAGGGTGTTCTTCCCTGATGGTTTTTCTTATTTCCCAAGAAAAAGTACAGCATCAAAATGATCGCAGCGGCTGATCGTCATAAGCCCCACTTTGCCCATTATGCAGATATAGGAAATGTAAGATGATCATTGGCAGCCGGGATAAAAGAGTTCAGTTGCCCACAAGGAATTTTTCGACCCCCTGTCAAAAGAGTACAAGTTGGGATTCTACGTCGATATTAGTGAGGAGGAACTATGTTTACTCAGAGACTATTGGGGGAAGAAGCATACCATGTTAGGACCGTGCAGCTGCTGTCCGTCATCGAGCATAATGCCGATGCAATATGGCTGATCGATGCGGCTGATACGGTCATTGATGTGAATCCGGCTTTTGAAACATTGTTCGGCTGGTCGGCGGAAGATATTATTGGATCCAGATTGCCCATGATTCCTGATTATCTGAAAGCTGACATGGATGAGCTGCACAGGCGCATTCGTACCGGCGAAACGGTAGTTGGAATGGAGACGATTCGTGAGCGGAAGGACGGCAAGTGGATCGAAGTGGAAGCGACGCTGTCTCCGATTCGAGACCAGACGGGGATGATCATTGGAATTACCGGTATTTGCCGCGACATTACGGCGAAGAAGCATGCGCAGCATGATCTCCAGATGCGAACGATGCAGCTGGAGTCGTTTATCGACAATAATGCCGATGCCATCCTCATTTGCAACGATCAATTTATTGTTGAGCGCGTCAATCATGCCTTTGAGATGATTTTCGGCTGGTCCCAGGAAGAGATTGTCGGCTTGAACATCCATTCCGTCCCGTTCGTGCCGGCGGATGTGATGGCGGAGTCCCGGCAGCTCAGCGAGCGGTTGAGAAATGGGGAAACGTTAAGAGGGGTAGAAACGGTTCGGCTACGCAAAAATGGGGAAGGGCTTAACGTGATGGTATCGGCCACTCCGATTCTCAATACACGGGGAGGCAATCATGCCTGGTCGGTTACATATCAAGACATAACGAATTGGAAGCTGGCCCAAGAGCATATGAAAAATTCCGAGAAGCTCTCGGTAGCGGGCCAGCTGGCGGCAGGCATCGCTCATGAAATCCGGAACCCAATTACCTCGATCAAAGGCTTTATCCAGCTCATGAGATCCGGGTATGGCGAGAAACAAAAATATTTTGACATAATGACTTCGGAAATTGAACGCATCGAGTTGATTCTAAGCGAACTCTTGCTTCTCGCCAAGCCGCAGTTGATCAAATATGAGCCTAAGGATATCCGCGTGCTCTTATCCCAAGTGCTGGCGCTGTTGGACTCCCAAGCGAATCTGAAGAACATCCAGTTCGTCACCGAGTACAAGCCGGGAGTCTCGCATCTGTATTGCGATGAGAATCAGATCAAGCAGGTGTTTATCAACTTTATCAAAAATGCGATGGAGTCGATGGCGGACGGCGGCATGATTCGCATTCAGATTCAGAGCCTTAGCGAGCAAGATATCTTAATCCGAATCGTCGATGATGGCTGCGGCATACCGAAGGACATCCTCGCCAAGCTAGGCCAACCCTTCATGACGACGAAGCAAAATGGGACGGGGTTAGGCTTTATGGTAAGCAAAACGATCATCGAGAACCATTCCGGCCAAATCAAAGTGAGCAGTGTAGAGGGAGTCGGCACAACGATTGAAATTACACTGCCCATTTACACTGATCTGGCGTTGTTGGTCGGCTAATTGCGTGTATCCGCCGGAGGTGAGCCTTGCGAATGGCTGAATAGATGGTGGACTTGATCGGCCATGTACTTGGTGGAATGCGGCATCTGATGCCGGATCCACCATTCCACAACACCGATAAAGGCGGAGGCCATGAATTGCGCGTTGACTTCCTTGTCGATCGCACGGTCTGGCCTTTCCAGCTTAGCTGTGAGACTGGATGCGATATAGTGGAGCAATCGGTCGCGGAATACAAACGCTCTTTGGTTGGAGAACAGTGCGGAGAGGAAGGCATAATGCTCTTGCACATAGTCGAAAAAAGGTTTTGGGTCGCGTATGACACCGGGCTGGATCGGACCGGTGTCTTGAGACTGGCATAATGAGATCAGCTCTTGGATATGCGATTCCATGCATTTGTCCAGCAGCTCGTATTTGTCGCTGAAATGCAAGTACACGGTGCCTCGATTTACGTTTGCCCGATCCGCTATTTCGTTGATCGTAATTTGCTCGAAATCTTTTTTCGCGAACAGCTCCAGAAACGCCGTAGTAATCGCTTGTTTAGTGCGTAGTATGCGGCGGTCGGTTTTGACAACTTCACTCATAGATTAGGTTACCTCCTTCAGATCCTCAACAGTTCTGAGGGTTTTGTTGTTTATGGGACGATTTCGGAAACATTACTTATTGAGCCGATGAGTGTAATGTCTATAATGTAAATCAACGGCCGTTAAATAATCAACGCGTGTTGAAAAAAGAAGGGTGCTGAGCGAGCGTGGAGAATATACGAGATAAAGTTGTCATCATTACGGGGGCATCGAGCGGAATCGGGGAAGCCACGGGAAAGCTGTTGGCTCAACACGGAGCCAAAGTTGTGTTGGCTGCGAGAAGAGAAGATCGCCTTGCCGAGATTGTTAATGACATTAAGGAACATGGTGGAGAGGCTGTTGCTGTAAAAGCGGATGTCGTCTCCATCGAAGCGATGCAGCAATTGGCGCAGTTCGCGCTCCAGGCTTATGGCCGGGTGGATGTGTGGGTGAACAATGCAGGCGTGATGCCGAGCTCCAGATTGAACGAGCTGCGAGTGAGTGAATGGGAGCAAATGATCGACGTGAACATCAAGGGCGTACTCTATGGGATCGCCGCGGTGTTGCCGATCATGCGGGAGCAGCAGTCCGGGCACATCATCAACTTGTCTTCCACTTCGGGCTACCAAGTATCCGCCACCTCCGCCGTCTATGCGGCGACGAAATTCGCGGTACGAGCGATCACGGAAGGGCTTCGCTTGGAGGAGTCGGCAAGCTCGAGCATCCGAGCCACATTGATCTCGCCGGGCCTGACGAATACCGAGCTGTTCAGCACCATCACGAGCCCGGAGGTGCAGACGTTCGCCAGCCATTTGAGCGGCAAAGGCATTTTGCCGGCCAGCATCGCTAGAGCGATCGCATTCGCGATCAATGAGCCGGACGACACGCTTGTCAGCGAGCTGATGATTCGGCCGACCGCATTGTGAGTGTATCAGCCGCCTCTTTGCTCGATAGGGACGTCTACCGGGACTTCGAATAGCCAGAGCCAGAACACGCACATGGCGACGGAAAATATATAAGCAACTAAAGGACGCTTGTATTGCAGCCGCAGCATCGGGAACATCGTCACGTCGAACAGGGCGGACCACATCAGGCTCCATCCGTGCTGGTACGACATTCGGCCGTTCGTGGTGAAGAACCATTCCGCTACTATATAGATGCCAATCCACTTGACGTAATGCCATAGCTTCTGTTTCGAGTCCGCAGGATACCTGTAGAGGAACATTAACGCCGAAGCCGGAAACACGACAAACGTATAGACCATTTCTGTAAGGCTATGATTTGGCAGAACATCGGGAATCATTTTCCATAGGAAATAATTCGCCGTCAGAAAGTTGTAGGTCAGGTTCCCGAGGGCAAAATACATCATCGTATGATGATACTTTCTCCAGTCCCTCCAAGCCCCCGTCTGCCAGACGCAAAGAATGGTAAACAAAGCAAGCGTCAAGTGCATGATAAACTCCACCCGGATTAGTATTATCCACTATCATTTCCATTTTCTGTTTGTTTAACAGCTCGAAAATAAATCCCTATAACAAGTCGAATCAAGCCTTCCGATAAAGTATGGGCGCAGCAATGACACCGATACGATTTGGCAGCCGATCACAAGCCGGTGTCGCTCACCGCAACGGTGAATACATCCGATACCGTCTGCCCGGACGGTCCCTTTTTTGACTGGCGGAATGGCGTCATGTAAACTTTTATCAGGGGAAAATGAAACGAAAATGGAGGAGTTTTCCGAATGACCTTACAGCAGTTAAAATATGTTCTGACGATCGTTAGCTGCGGCTCGATCAGCGAAGCGGCGAAACGATTGTTCATTTCCCAGCCCAGCTTGTCCAGCGCGGTGAAGGAGATAGAGCAAGAGGTCGGCATCGAGATTTTCCTGCGAACGTCGAAGGGGATCGTGTTGTCGAGCGACGGAGCCGAGTTTTTGTCGTATGCGCGTCAGGTGGTAGAGCAGGCCGAGCTGCTCGAGCAGCGCTACATGAACCTGAAGCCGTCCAAGAAGCTATTCTCTATATCGACCCAGCATTACGCCTTTGCCGTGCAAGCGTTCGTCAGCCTGCTCAAGGAGTTGAACGTCGACGAGTACGAGTGCACGCTGCGCGAAACCCGGACCTATGAAATATTCGACGACGTGCGCAATATGCGTAGCGAGGTAGGGATCATCTATCTCACTGAATTCAACCGCAAGGTGATTCAGAAATTGCTGCGGGAGAACGACCTGCAATTTCACCCGCTGTTCGTAGCAGAGCCGCACGTCTTCATCAGCACCGATCACCCGCTCGCCGGCAAGCAGCAGCTCGAGATCGAGGACTTGGATCCTTTTCCGTGTCTCGCTTTCGAGCAAGGGGAGCATAACTCCTTTTACTTCTCCGAAGAGATTCTTAGTACGAGAACGGTTCGGAAAAAAATATTGGTGAGCGACCGCGCCACATTGTTCAATCTGTTGATCGGGTTGAACGGGTACACGATCAGCTCGGGCGTGCTGAACGAGGATTTGAACGGCACCCAAATTCGTTCCGTGCGACTCCGTACGGACGAGAAGATGACGATCGGTTATGTGACGGGGAAAAAGCTGCATCTGAGCCAGCTGGCGACAACCTATGTCCACAAGCTCAAAACTATAATAGCCGATTTCGGCTATCCGATTATAGAGCAAGGGGATGGACTACAATGAGTCCATCCCCTTGTCACTTCTATTAGAGCGATTGCCTGACTTCTTGCGCAGCCTGGACAAGATGCTCCAGGCTCGCCCAAGTCTCAGTCTCGCCGCGAGTTTTCAGGCCGCAATCCGGGTTGACCCACAGCTTGGCCGCGTCGATCTTGTCCAGCATGCGATGCAGTCCGTCCTTCAGCTCGCCGACGCTCGGAATGCGAGGCGAATGGATGTCGTAGACGCCGGGTCCTACTTCCGTCTGGAAGCCGCATTCGTTGATCGCGTCGATGATCGCGAGGTCCGAGCGGGAAGCTTCGAACGTGATGACATCGGCGTCCATGGCGTCGATATCGCGAATAATGTCGCTGAACTGGCTGTAGCACATATGCGTATGAATTTGCGTATGAGACTGGACGCCGCTATGCACGAGCCGGAAAGCCGGAATCGCCCAGTTCAGGTAGTCGGACTGCCAATCCGACCGGCGCAGAGGCAGCTTTTCCCGCAGCGCGGCTTCGTCGATCTGGATAATCTCAATGCCGTTCGCCTCCAGATCGAGCACCTCTTCCCGGATCGCCAGCGCGATCTGGTAGGCGCTGTCGCGCAAGCTGATATCCTCGCGAGGGAAGGACCAGTTCAGAATCGTTACCGGACCGGTAAGCATGCCTTTGATCGGCTTACTCGTCAAACTTTTGGCATAAGCGGAATATTCGACGGTCATCGGTTTGGAGCGGCTAATATCGCCCCAGACGATCGGAGGCTTCACGCATCGGGTGCCGTACGATTGTACCCAGGCGTTCTCCGTAAACAAGAACCCGTCCAGGCATTCGCCGAAGTATTCGACCATGTCGTTGCGCTCGTATTCGCCGTGGACGAGGACGTCGAGCCCGATCGCTTCCTGCCTGGCGACACATTCGGCGATGCGCTCGAAGTTGAACTGCTTGTATTGCTCCTCCGTGATGGAGCCCTTCTTGAAGGCGAATCGATTCGCCCGAACCTCGGCTGTCTGCGGGAAGGAGCCGATTGTGGTCGTCGGCAGCAGGGGAAGGGCGAACTTCGCTTTCTGAATCGCTTCCCGCTCCTCGAATGCCGGCAGCCTGGTGAAATCGGAATCCGTCAGGCCGGCTGTCCGAGCCAGGACCGCGGTATTGCTAGAGAAGCGTTCTTCCTTGAATAACGATTCGTTCCGGGCGTATTCCGCATGGGAGGTCGGGTTTGCCACACTCAAGATCGACTTGAGCTCGGTAAATTCCTGCAGCTTCTCTTCCGCGAACGCCAAGTACGCTTTATGCTCCTGCTGCAGCTTCGTTTCCTGCTTCAAGCTGTAGGGGACATGGAGAAGCGAGCAGGAGGAGCTTAGGACGATCCGGCCGGCGTGCTCTCGCAATTGTTGAATAAGGCCGAGCGTGTCGGCGTACCGATTCCTCCAGATGTTCTTGCCGTTCAGGATACCTGCGAACAAAGTTTTCTCCTCCGAGAAGCCGAACCGCTGGATCAGCTCAAGCGATTGTTTGCCTTCGACAAAATCGATGCCGATGCCGTCGAAGGGGAGAGCTTGCAGCTCGACGTAACCGTTGCGGACATCTCCGAAATAAGTTTGAACGAGTACCTTGGTGTTTCCTTTGGAAGCGAGAATGCCGGTGTAGAGCTTCGTAAAGAGGGCGAGGTCGGACTCCGACAGATCGGTCACTAGTGCGGGTTCGTCCAGCTGCACCCATTCTGCGCCTAGTGCGCCAAGTTTTACGATCGCAGCTCCATATGCATCAATGGCGGAGTCCGCGAAGTCTTCGGCCGTCTTTTCCCCCACATACTTGGCTAGCTTGAGCAGCGTATAGGCGCCGACCAGTACGGGTTTGGTGGAGATTCCTTGCCGTTTGGCTTCCGTGTACTCATCGAACGGCTTCGTTCCGGCTAACCGGATTGCAGTACGATCGTCGATTTCGGGAACCATGTAGTGATAGTTCGTATTGAACCACTTTTTCATCGCCAACGCCTTCACGTCGCCTTGTTCGCCCTGATACCCCCGCGCCATAACAAAGTAAGTCTCAAGCTCGCCAAGTCCAAGCGCGTGGTAACGCTCGGGAATAATATTGAACAAACAAGCGGTGTCCAGCACCGTATCGTAGAAGGAAAAATCGTTAGAAGGGATGTAGTCGACATCGTGAGCTTGCTGCAGGCTCCAGTGAGCGGATCGTAGCTGGGCCGCTGTGCGCAGCAGCTCGTCAGAGGAAAGCTTGCCTTTAAAATAAGTTTCGGAGGCGAATTTCAGCTCGCGCAACGCGCCTACTCTGGGAAAACCGATGATGGATGTTTGCATGGTTCGAACAGCTCCTTATCAGGTGTGGAAGTTGGCTTAATTATAGAGTTTTTGACTTGATATCAGGAAATACACAATTTCTATAGCTTGATATAGTTTATTTCTATGGCTTGCATACTAGACAAATCATTATTCGGCTCTGCATAAGGAAATCAACATCTTGCGTCTATTCGGAACAAATTCAACGGTTATATACTGTATCTTGGAATGTGGTTCGCATTGTGCTACAATCGGTTTATTCCAAATTTACATACTAGCTTCGGTTCGGTGCCCGACCGAAACGACGATTGCATTTCACCGGGGTTGAGGAGTGGAACGAACAGGACGAGCTGTCCGGCAACATGGTGGCGCTTTCGCGTCGGCTTGCTGCTGCCGCAATCCAGCCGCTCTTCGTTCGACACACCCTTGGAGTCGAGGGTATTTTTTCAATTTCGGACTTACACATATGACTGGAGGAACTACTAATGAAGCTGTATACCAAGACGATTTGCCCGAAATGCCTGTGGATCAAGTCGGAGGTGCAACGCTCCGGCCTGGAGGTTGAGATCGTGAACATCGACCATGATGCTGCGGCGCATGATAGACTTGTAGAAGCCGGCGTGATGAGTGTACCGGTGATGGAAGTCGACGGCCAATACATATTCGATCCGAACGAGATGGTTAAACAGATGGAGCGGATGGCCGTATGATCGCATACGCCAGCCGAACCGGAAATGTCCGTTATATCGTAAACCGGCTGCAGCTGCCCGCCGTGGAGATCGAGGCGGATGTGACGCTGGAGGAGCCGTTCCTGCTCTTCACCTACACAGATGGACTGGGCGAAATTCCCCAGAAGGTCAGACAATTCTTGGATCGGAACGGTGCACATTGCCGAGGCGTCATCGTAAGCGGCAACAGCAATTTCGGCCATCAAGTCTTCGGCAAGGCCGGCGATGCGATTTCGCAGCAGTGGCAAATCCCATTGGTGCGCAAAGTCGACATGCGCGGCTTCTCGGAGGACTATGAGGCGATCCATCAGTATTATGAGCAATGTTTTCGAGAGGAGCTCGTTGGATGAAGTCTTATTTGAAGCTGAATAATGAAGTATTGAATCAATACAACCGGACGGGGAAGCTTGATCTGATCAAAGATAAAGAGGCGACGCGACGCTATTTCCTGGAGCATGTGAACGTGAAGCTCCGCTACTTTATCGACACGGAAGAGAAGATCCGCTACCTGGTAGATGAAGGCTACTATGAACCCGAATTTATCCAGCAGTACAAGATGGAGTTCATCAAAGGGTTGTATGAGAAAGCGTATGCCTACAAATTCCGCTTCCCTTCGTTTATGAGCGCCAGCAAATTTTACGAGAGCTACGCGATGAAGAGCCGTGACGGCGAGGAAATTCTCGAGAAGTACGAGGATCGGATCGTCATCACGGCTTTGTATCTGGCTCAAGGGGACGAGCAGCTGGCCGAGCGAGCGGTTGAGGCGATGATGTCGGCGTATCAGCCGGCTACGCCAACTGCGCTGAACAGCGGCAAGATGGCCCGCGGGGAATTGGTCAGCTGCTTCAAGCTGACGATGGACGATTCGATGAACAGCATCGCCGAGAATATCGGCTACTGCCTGGAGCTGTCGCGCCTGGGCGGGGGCGTTGGCGTCAATGTCACCGACCTGCGTCCGCTCGGCGATCCGATCAAGGGCATTCTCAACCGCGCGAGCGGCGTTATGCCGGTAGCCAAGCTGCTGGAGAATTCGTTCTCGTATTCGAACCAACTCGGCCAACGCAACGGCTCCGGCGTGATCTATTTGAACATTTTCCACGCCGACATCGAGAACTTCATCTCCGCCAAGAAACCGAACGCCGACGACAAGATCCGTTTGGCGACGCTATCGACCGGCATCATTGTCCCTAGCATCTTCTTCGAGCTCATGAAGCGGGACAAAGACATGGTGCTCTTCAGCCCGTACGACATCTACAAGGAATACGGCAAACGGATGTCCGAGATCAGCATCAGCAGCATGTACTATGAGTTGCTTGATAATCCTAACATTCGCAAGATCAAACGAATCAACGCTCGCAAATTGTACACGGAAGTCAAGAAGGCGCAGTTCGAGTCCGGTTATCCGTTCGAGGTGTTCGACGACCACGTGAACGAGAGCCATGCGCTTCGCAACCTGGGACGCGTGAAGATGTCCAACCTGTGTACGGAAATTCTGCAAGTGCAAGAAACAAGCATCATCAACAACCATGGCACCGAAAACGACTATGGCCTGGACGTTTCTTGCAACCTGGGCTCTGTAGATATCCATAAAGCAACGCGGGACGCGAATTTCGAGCAGTTGATCGAGACAGCCATGCGCCTGCTGACCAACGTGTCGACGATGACCGATATCCGGAACGTGCCTTCTGTAGCCAAGGCGAATCGCTGCATGCACTCGGTCGGGCTCGGCGTCATGAATTTGCACGGCCACTTGGTATCGCAAGGACTCTTATACGGTTCGCCGGAGTCCATTGCGTTCGTCGACAAGTTCATGGAGGCGCTCAATTATTATTCGCTGCAGTCTTCGATGAAGATTGCCAGGGAAAAAGGAGAGACGTTCCATGGTTACGAGCAGAGCGATTATGCGAACGGCACGTATTTTGACACCTATGTCTCTAAATCCGAGGACGCCTTGTCTGACGAAGTCTTGAAGGCATTGGGGCATGTTCCGCTCATTACCCGCGAGATGTGGGTTAGTTTGAAGGAACAAGTGATGGAGCACGGCCTGTTCAACTCTTACCGGTTGGCTATTGCGCCGACGGGGAGCATTTCCTATATCCGCAACAGCACGGCATCCATGGCCCCTTGTACGGAGAAGGTCGAGATTCGCGATTACGCCGACAGCCGCACGATTTATCCGATGCCGTTCCTGAACAACGACAATGTGTCGCTGTACAAGGAAGCTTACGATATCGACCAATTCCGGATGATCGATATGTATGCGGCCGCTCAGAAGCATATCGATCAAGGGATCTCGATGACGTTGTACGTGACCGACCAGTGGACGACCGAGCGTCTTGCCCGTCTCTACATTTACGCATGGGTGAAAGGCATCAAGACGGTGTATTACGTGCGCCAGCGCTTGCAGACCATTGAGGAGTGTGTATCATGTTCGATCTAAAGCCGTTCGAGGCGGTCAACTGGAACCGAAACCAACTCGAGCTGACCAAAGTGTTCTGGGACCAACAGTGGAAGCAAATCTGGTTTCCGGAAGAAATCGCGGTCAGTAAAGATATTAAGCAGTGGCAAGATTTTTCCCATCAAGATACGTACAAAAAGGTGTTCGGCGGTCTGACGCTGCTGGATACGATCCAAACGAATATCGGTATGAACGAGATCGCGCGGCATGCGCCTGACTTGCAAGAGAAAGCTTTGTACACCGTGTTCGCTTCGTTCGAGGCGATTCATGCCAAGTCGTACTCCTACATTTTCACTACGCTTTGCACGAACGGCGAGATCGACAACGTCTTCGATTGGGTCAAGCGCAACGAATACTTGCAATATAAAGCCAAACGAATCAGCGACGTCTACTTGGCGATCGAGGAGAACGATCCCGTCTCCTTGTGGAAGGCGATGTTCGCCTCGGTAATGCTGGAATCGTTCCTGTTCTACTCGGGCTTCTTCTATCCGCTCTACTTGGGCGGGCAGGGAGTGCTCCGCAACAGCGCGGAAGTCATCTCGCTCATCCTCCGGGACGAATCGATTCATGGAGTTGCGATCGGATTTTTCGCGCAGCACCGCTTCAAGCAGTTCACTGCGGAGCAGAAGGAGCAGTTGACCGTCTGGGGGTATGAGTTCTTGTTGGATCTGTATCACAACGAGATGAACTATACTAACGATCTGTACGCCGAAACCGGACTGAGCCCGGATGTGAAAAGCTACGTTCGCTACAACGCGAACAAAGCGCTGATGAACATCGGCTTCGAGGTGATGTTCCCGGAGGAGGAAGTGAACCCGATCGTCATGAACGGGATCCGGAACGAAGGCTCGACCTACGATTTTTTCTCGCAGAAAGGTTCGACTTACGCCGTGGCGAAGGTCGCTCCGATTACGGACGATACGTTTCGATTTTAATGAGGAGAGCTTGTCCATGTGGACAGGCTCTTTGTTTGCTCCCCTCGAAAAGGCGGTTCCAAACCCCAATAACGCTATGGCGCCCGAATTGTAATATTGTAGACAATCTTATCAAGCTGAATTATACTGGGGTTAATTTCGTCCGCAACGGGGAAAGGAAGCCAGTTATATGAGCCAAAGTTCGAAGCATAATAGTGTGCCCAGAGTCATTTTCGGAGGCATCATTCAAGAATCGAATACGTTCAGTATCGCCAGAAGTGGAATGGATGATTTTGTGCAAAACTATGTGCTCGTCGATGAAGAGCTGTCGGCAAGCAAGGGCCGGAATGAATACGGAGGGCTGATGAAGGCCGCTATGGAGCGTGGTGCGAACCTGCTGCCGACGATGGCCGCGGCTTCGGCCACCTCTTCGGGAAGAATCCCGCGGGCTACCGTAGGAGCGCTTACCGGGTTGCTGTACCCGCGAATTCAAGCTCGCCTAGCCAAGGGGTGCGATGGCATTTTCCTGACCCTGCACGGCGCATGGTCGGGCGAGGACGAAGACGACCTGTGCGGCGAGCTGCTCGCGGCCGTTCGAGAGATGGCAGGCCCGGAGATGCCGATCGTAGTCACGCTTGATTCACATGCCAATGTGACGGAGAAGATCATTTCCAGTGTGAATGCGCTAGTCGGCTACCGCACATTTCCGCACGTCGATTACTGGGAGACCGGGTATCGCGCCGCTCACTTGTTGTTCGACATCATAGAGGGCAAACGTCATCCTGTTATCGCTTACCGCAAAGTGCCGATGATCGTGCAGGCGGAGAATCATATGACATCCCGCGGCCCGATGCGTGAGCTGTGGCAGCAAGCGGAGGAGGGGGAGCGGACCGGCCGATCGACGATTACATCATTATTCGCCGTACAGCCTTGGCTGGATGTGAAGGAGATGGGCTGCTCGGTCGTCGTGATCGGAGAACGCGAGCAGCAAGCCGATGCGGAGGAGGAAGCGGAACTTCTCGCTCGTCTCTTCTGGGACAAAAGGAGCTCGTTCGACGCAGAGCTATACTCGGTTGGACGAGTGTTGGACTTCATCCGTGACCAAAACCCGAGCGGACCGGTGATCGTGTCCGATTCCGCCGACAGCCCCGGCGCCGGGTCGCCAGGCGACAGCAACTACGTGCTGCGCGAGCTGCTGCGGCTTGACGCGGACCAGTGGCTGCGCGCACAGCTGTCTCTATTCGACGCCGCTGCGGCTCGTGTTGCTGTCGCCGCCGGAGAGGGGCGTACGGTCCGGTTGCGCGTCGGTCATTCCGTCAGCACCGATTTCGGAGAGCCGCTGGAGATCGAAGGCACCGTGGTGAAAATAAGCGACGGACGCTTTCAATACAGCGGCGGATTCGTCCCGGGCAGCGAAGCCCAGATGGGGCATTCCGCGGTCATCGCCATCGGTACCCTGTCGCTGTTGCTCATCGAACAGTCCGTGTTCACCGGCGACCCGGCTATGTATCGCAGCGTAGGCTTGGAGCCGGCGAATGCCGACTTCGTTCTGGTCAAGTCGGCTGCTCAGTTCAGGTTCGAATACGAGAAGCTGTCCGAGCATATTTTCATTCTGGATACGCCGGGCGCAAGCACAGCTAATCTGCATGGGCTGCCGTTCCGCCATATCCCAAGACCGATGTATCCGTTCGACGACAACTTTATTTAGAGAAGAGAAGGGGTGTGAGACTATGAAACTTCAAGGCAAAGTAGCCGTCGTGACTGGGGCAGCCCGATCGATCGGCGCCGCTGTCGCGAAGCGGTATGCCCGGGAAGGCGCCAAGGTGGCGATTGTCGATCGTTCCTTTCCTGAGCAGGCAGCCCTCCTGGTGGAGGAAATCACTCAATTAGGTGGCGAGGCCGCCTTTTATCAGACGGACATTTCCGACGAGACACAGGTGATGGCCATGATGGACCAAGCCGCTTCACGCTTCGGAACGATTGACATCTTAGTCAACAATGCGGCGGTCGATCCACGAAAGGCATGGCACGAGATCTCCACCGAGGAGTGGGATCGGGTAATGGGCATCAACGCACGCGGCCCTTTCTTATGCGCGAAAGCGGCCTTTCCCTACATGAAGCAGCAAGGGTATGGCAAAATCGTAAACGTGACATCAGTTACCTTTTACACCGGTCAACGAAACTTTCTGCATTATGTTTCGTCCAAAGGCGCTGTCATCGGCTTCACCCGCGCGCTTGCCCGGGAAGTGGGAGCATACGGCATTACGGTGAATTGCATCTCGCCAGGCGCAGTCAAGACCGAATCGGAGGAGGAGAAGGTCGATCCCCTAGAGCTGGAGAAGGCGGAGAGCGCGCTGTTAGCTCTTCAATGTTTCCAACGCCGCGAGCTGGCAAGCGATATCGTAGGCGCCTTCGTATTCCTGGCTTCTCCTGACAGCGACTTCATCTCCGGTCAAACCTTGAACGTGGACGGCGGTTGGATGTTTCACTAATATTTAAAAACACCTGGGAGCGGAAGCTTGCCCTAGGTGTTTTTTTCTTACCCGTTCGTAATCACACCGCCGGTTACATGAATAAACTGACCGGTTACATAAGAAGAGTCGTCTGAGGCCAAGTAGACATAAGCCGGGGCGATCTCATACGGCTGTCCGGCCCGTTTCATCGGCGTTTTTCCGCCCCAGTTCGCGACTTGGTCGGCTGGGAAGGAGGCAGGGATGAGCGGGGTCCATATCGTTCCGGGGACGACTCCGTTGACTCGAATGCCGCGACCGATCAAAGCTTTGGACAACGAGCGGGTGAACGCAACGATCGCGCCTTTCGTGGCGGAGTAATCGATTAGCTGTTCGTTTCCTTCATAAGCGGTCAAGGAGGCCGCATTGAGGATCGTGCTGCCTGGCTTCATGTGCGGCAGTGCGGCTTGGCACAAGTAGAACATCGAGTAGAAATTGGTCCGGAACGTTTTCTCCATCTGGATGGAAGTGATGTTCTCCAAGCGGGTCTGCACATGCTGCTCAGCGGCGTTGTTGACGAGAATATCCAGCCTCCCCAATTGCTCGATCGTTTGCTGCACGACGTGATGACAGAACGGTTCGCCGCCGATATCGCCTGCGATCGTCAGACAGCGTCGGCCTTTCTGTTGCACCGCTTGTCTCGTCTCCGCCGCATCCGCATCCTCGTTCAAATAAACTATAACAACGTCGGCCCCCTCCGAGGCAAAGGCAACGGCGATGGCTCTCCCTTGACCGCTGTCGCCGCCGGTGATGATCGCCACTTTATCCAACAGCTTGCCGCTTGCCTTATAATTCGGATTCTCATAAACTGGGCGTGGGTTCATCAGCGATTCAAGCCCGGGCTGCTGAGCCTGATGTTGAGCGGGATAGGGAGGGGCTGGCTGTAAGGCGGACTGCTGGGGATTAGCATTCGACATTTGGTTCGATGACATCATAGGCGCACCTCTTCTAGTTGGGATGTGAATTCTGGATAAGGGATCCGGGCTACAGCCGCATCAATCAACACGGGGAGATGGCTGGCTCGCGATTGTTGCAAAGCGACATGCAATTGCGCTTCCGAATTTACCCGGTAAGCAGTCCAACCGCAAGCTTCCGCTACCTTGGCAAAATCGGGATTGGTCAGCTCCGTTCCCTCCGGCAGCAGCCTCTTCATGACCATTTTATCCGCCTCCATCTGCAGCGCCCCGTTGGTAAACACAACCACTGTAATCGCAAGGCTGTATCGAACGGCTGTAATCAAATCCCCCAGCACCATCCCTAATCCGCCATCTCCTGTAATACAGAGGACCTGCTTTTCCGGTGAATTTAGCTTGGCGGACAAAGCGGCGGGCAACCCGAACCCCATCGTTCGCCAACGGCTCGAGAGCAACACCTTCTGATTGGCGCTTCTAAAATGTCTGAGGAACCATAAGGTGGAGTCGCCTTCATCTAACGTAACGATGGCGTCCTCCGCCAAACAGGACTCGATTAACCTAATCACGGATGCCGGGTGCAGGGAGGAGCCGGTGGAAGCCAAGAGATTTCGCTCCGACTCGTTGTGCACGGACCATGTCCTCTTGCACATCTGAACTTGCTTGATCCAAGCTTGGTTCCCTGCATAGGATTCGAGACCGTTTACGAGCCTAGGCATGACGATCGAAGGATCACCCAAAATTCCGTGCTCAGTCGGAAGTCCAGCCCCGATGTCTACCTGATGTTTGGCGATCTGAAGGACTCGCGCCAAGACGGGGGCTTGGCCAGCCGGCCACCATGTAGTTTCAACGGCTAGGACGACATCCGCCTGTTGGAACAGTTCGGTTAGATAAGAGTTTCCACCCTTGCCCAGTCCCCCTAACATAGCGGGCTCCGAATCCGGAATTACCCCCACGGCTCCATACCCGGTCGCGATTCCGCACCCCCATAGTTTAGCCAATGCGCAGATCGATTCCCGAGAGGATCTGGCGCCTTCGCCGACAAGAATCATGGGCTGCTTAGCCGAGTGCATAATTTGAAGCAGGGGTTGCAAAGCATCATCTACAGGTGATGGAATAGTAATTTGAGGACGATCAACCAGTTGCCCAGCGGCGATCATCCCGAATAAGTCCTCGGGGATGGACAAGTGAGATACCGTTCGCTGCAGGACGGAAGTGAGCATCGCTTGTTTCAACGAGTCGGCAACCGCGTCTGGATGTACAACCAGCTGACTGTATCGGGACACGGGGTGCACGAGCGATTGCTGATCAATCAATTGTTTGTACTTGGTCCCGATTTGGGAGAGTGGAGCTTGTCCGCTGATGGCCAGCACGGGAGCTTGATCCATGTAGGCGTCGCCTAAGCCATTAACAAGATTAGCAAGCCCTGGTCCCATCTGCACAATGCAGACTGCAAGCTTGCCCGTTAGCTTCGCTTCGGCAGACGCCATTAAGGCGGCGACGGATTCGTGCCGAACCGTTATCAGTCGAATCTTGTTCTGCTTGGCAATCGCGTCCAACAACCCGAATATGGCATCCCCCGCAACACCATAGATTCGCTCTATGCCCCATTTTGCAAGCTGCATCACAATCAACTGCGCCACTACCATCGATTCTTCAACGCTCCTACTCGCATTTTCAAGTAGTATTTCATACCCTCATTTCCTTTATTACTCGAGCCGTTTTTTCTGGAATAGATTACTATCGCCCCGGACATAATTTGAACGACTATACTGCATTTGGAAAAGAGGTTCTTCGTATGAATTGGGATTCGTGGTCGCTTGATCGGATCGTGATCTTGTTCGTCAGCCTGGCTTTTCTGCTGATCGGCATTCAGGTGACGATGTTTCATTATCGGCAAAGCTTCACCCATAAAGCGATGTGGGCGCCTGTTCTTTCATCGCCTATTTTTTTCTTGGCAGGTTTGGTATTGGTGATGTATAACGCATCGTGGCTGAGCACCTTGTTTATGATCCTCATGTGGATCGGTCTGGTGGACGGGTTGATCGGCTTTTATTTTCATTTTCGCGGAGTCGGCATTCGCGTCGGAGGATATGCGTTGCGCAATTTCCTCATCGGCCCCCCGGTGATATTGCCGCTCGTATTCTCGGCGGTTAGCGTCCTCGGATTGATCGCGATTTACTGGAAGGAGTGAGCCGCATGACTAGACAAACCCATTATCCTTCGTACAACGTCATGAATGAGCGGGAAGAGTGGGATGCCCATACGCAAGCCATTGTTGGATCCCGTCTCCGACCTCACGAGAGCTACTCCTTCCTTTCCCAAGCGGAGGCCGAGCTGCTGAGGCGAATTTGCTCGCTATTGGTCGATGACGAATCGCCGGACGTGCTCGATTTCATACTAAGCCACATCGATCAGACGCTTCATCAATCGCCAGGCGAAAGCCAGCGTAAAGTCGGCGTGCCCGATGCTCCCGTGCTGGTCCGTTCGGGGCTAGAGGCGTTGGAGCAAGAGGTGAGGTCCAAGTACGACAGCTCCTTCGTGGAGCTGGATATCGATTTTCAGAAGCAGATTTTGCGGCAAATCAGCGAATCCGCGGCGGCTCCTCCGGCCATCTGGGGCGGAATACCGCAGGACGCACTGTTCAAAAAGCTGTTGAATATGACGGTAGAGTCCTATTGCTCGCATCCGAAGGTTTGGTCGGAGATCGGCTATGGCGGTCCGGCTTATCCTCGGGGGTATGTTCGGACGGAGCTGGGACTATTGGATCCTTGGGAGGCGAAGCCGGAGCGATGATGAACCGCAAATACGCCCATGAAGAAGTAGATGTCGTCATTGTAGGTGCAGGAGCTGCCGGAGGCGTGTTGGCCAAGGAATTGAGCGAAGCCGGTATGAGCGTTGTTGTGCTGGAGGCAGGGCCGTTCCGGGATCCGCAAAAAGATTTTGCAAGCGATGAGCTGTCCATGAAACGATTGAGCTGGCAGGATACCCGCATCGTCGATGGCAGCGACCCGTTGGCGATGGGCCACAACAATTCCGGGCGTGGGATCGGCGGGGGGACTGTTCATTTTACAGCCGTCTTTCTACGGTTTCATCAGGCAGACTTTAAAGCTAAATCGATGGACGGGGTGGGGGAGGATTGGCCGATCGGCTATGCGGACTTGGAACCGTATTATTCCCGCATCGAAAAAGAAATTGCCGTCTCCGGACCTAAGCATTTCCCATGGGGGGACTATAACGGTCCTTATCCATATCCGGAGCGGGAGCCGCTAAGCCCGAACGCCTACATGTTCATGAACGGCTGCGAGAAGCTCGGCATTCGCTCCTCCGTTGCCCCGCTTGCAATTCTTTCTGCACCGTTCGAGGGACGTCCGCCTTGCATCAATCGGGGCTTCTGCAATCAGGGCTGTATGCCGGATGCGAAATTCAGCACCTTGATCGTTCATATTCCGAAGGCGATTCAAGCCGGGGCCGAGGTGCTCGCCGACTGTATGGTGACGCAGGTGTTGATGGGGAAGGACGGCAGAGCCACAGGTGTCTCCTTTGTCCATGACGGCCGAACGTACGAACAGAAAGCAAAAATGGTCATCCTCTCAGCCTTCGTGGTCGAAACGCCGCGCCTGCTGCTCAACTCAGCGAACAGTCAGTTTCCGGACGGGCTCGCCAACAGCAGCGGCTGGGTCGGGAAGTCGATTATGGTGCACAGCAGTCAGGACGTGTATGCGAAATTCGATGAGGAAATTCGGCTGTACAAAGGCACTCCCGTATTGGCGACGACCCAGGATTTTTACCGGACGGACCCGAACAATGATTTTGTCCGGGGTTACACGCTGCATGCACACGGCTCCAGACCGGTTGGGTTTGCGAATGGGATCTCGAAAGCAAACGGCGGTCCGATCTGGGGCGAACGGCTGAGAGAGGCTATGCTCGACTACAATCACTATGGGCGAGTGACGTTGGTTGGCGAAGTATTGCCTAACGCGTCCAATCGGGTCACATTAACGGACGAGAAGGACGAATACGGGCTGCCGCGCGCTAAGGTGACGTTCAGCTACGGGGACAATGACCGGAAGCTGATCCAACATGCGGTTGGCAAAATGAGCGCGATTCTCGAAGCAGCCGGCGGCAAAGTCGATTTCGTCATTCCGGACACCGCGCATATGATGGGGGGCTGCAGAATGGGAGAGGATACGAGCACGTCGGTCGTGAATTCGTACGGGCAAACTCACGATATCCCGAACTTGTTCGTCTGCGATGCGAGCACATTCGTCACCTCTGGTGCCGGCAATCCTACGAATACCGTCATGTCGCTGGCGCTCCGAACGGCGGATTATATCAAAGCTAGAAGAAGGGTATAAGTGCCATTATCGAAACGGTCCATCCTGTGATATAATGTTTCAAACTTCGAAGCAGGCAGGATGGTGCAGATGTCGCAGCAGCAAGTGTATATCCGGTTTCCAGAAGAGACGGATGCCCAACAATTGACAGCGATGTACAAACGCAATCGGGGGTTTTTCGAAACCTTTTCACCAAGCACCCCGGAGGAGTATTACACGGAAGAGTATCAGCTCCAAAGCATTGTGAAAGGCAAGGCGGATCGGGAAGAAGATCATCGATATGCTTTCGTAGTTTGCCGCAAGGAAGACGAGCGGCTTATCGGACATATCGGGCTGACGTTTGTGGTGCGAGGACCTCTTCAGAGCTGCATGATCGGCTATAGCCTGGACCAAGCCTATAACGGCAAAGGGTATATGACGGAGGCGGTAAAGCAGGTGGTTCGGTATGCGTTTGAGAAGCTGCATTTTCACCGGATCTATGGGGAAGCTTCTCCCCGGAATCCAGGCTCGATCCGCGTGCTCGAGAAGGCCGGCTTCCACAAGGAAGGCATATCCCGCAGCAACGTGAAGATCAACGGGGTGTGGGAGGATCATCAGGTTCTGGCTATCATTAACCCCGCCGATGACGTATAGAACCAAAAAAGTCCACTATTGAGTGGACTTTTTTGGTTGCTTATGGATCAGAATCGTCAAGCTGAACAACGTAACCAATATCGTGGCTCCCATATCGGAGAGGATGGCAATCCACAACGTGAGCCAGCCGGGAATCGTCAGCAGCAAGGCGATCAATTTTAATCCTAATGAAAATATAATGTTCGCCTTAATGACTCGGTTTACCCGCTTCGCAATGAAGATTGCCTGCGGCAGCTTGCCCAGGTGATCCTGCATGAGCACGATATCGGCGGTTTCGATGGCGCTGTCGGTGCCTTTGCCCATAGCGATTCCGAGCTGGGCGGTAGCCAGTGCCGGAGCATCGTTGATGCCGTCGCCGATCATCGCCACTTGGCCGGTCTCGCTAAGCTGCTTGACGCGAGCCACTTTATCCTCCGGCAGCAAGTTGCCGTAGAAGGATTTTACGCCAACCGCCTTTGCCACTTTCTCAGCGGTTTTCTGATGGTCTCCGGTCAGCATCACGGTCTCGCGAATTCCTGCCGTGTGGAGGGCATCGATGACCGCTCGACTTTCCTCGCGAATCTCGTCAGCAATTCCGAAAACCCCAAGCACGACTTGTTCATCGGACACTAACACCAACGTGAGTCCCTCGTTTTTCATCGCATCGATGTCTTGCTGCACGTCGGCGGAGATCGCGAGATGCTTCATGTTTTTCTCATTGCCCAACCAGTAGGTAGCGCCGTTGATCTTGGCTACGATTCCTTGGCCGGATACGGTGGTGATCTCTTCCGGCTCTTCGAAAACGACATTCCGTTCGTCCATCTTTTTCATAATCGCTTTGGCGAGCGGATGGGAGGACGACTTCTCGATGGCGCCGGCAATCGGGTAGAAGCGCTCATCATAGACAAGCTCTTGCGCGACATGCGGCTCGCCCTTCGTCAAGGTGCCGGTTTTGTCGAAAGCGATTGTAGTGATTTTCCCGAGCTGCTCGAGGAACACCCCGCCCTTCACAAGAATGCCGTTGCGGGCATTGCTTGTGATTCCGGCAATGATCGCGATTGGGGAGGATAAGATAAGAGCGCATGGACAACCGACGATCAGCACGGCGAGACCTTGATACAACCAGGCTCCCCAATCGCCTCCGAGCAAGAGGGGAGGGACCACCGTGACCAGCAAAGCAATGATCATGATTAGTGGAGTGTAATATTTCGCGAAACGATTGATGAACAGCTCCGTCGGGGTTTTCGTCTCTTGTGCCTCTTCAACCAAATGCAAAATTTTCGCGAGCGAGGAGTCCTGGTATGCTTTTTGTATCCGGATTTTCAGGACGCCTTCATTATTGACGCTGCCGCCAAATACGGCTTCATCCTTGCTCTTCTCGACAGGAAGGGATTCTCCCGTAATCGCGGCTTCGTTAACGGAGCTTTTGCCTTCTGCGACGACGCCGTCGGACGGTATTTTTTGCCCGGACCGGACTAGCACGATATCTCCGACCTGCAGCCGGGCAATTGGAACGACAATTTCACCGCCATCGCGGAGCACTGTCGCTTCCTTCGGCGCCACCTGCAGCAGAGTTTCCATCGAACGTCTCGCCTTTTCTATCCCATACCCTTCCAGCCATTCATTGAGCCCGAACAGGATCGCGACAAGGGTTGCTTCTTTCCATTCACCGATGCTGATCGCTCCGACAAGGGCGATAGTCATCAAGGTATCGATGTTGAATTTCAGCTTAAATAGGTTTTTGGCACCTTTGATGAAAGTCGTGTAGCCGCTAATGGCCATGGCAACCAGGAACAAGGCAATCGGTAGCCAGTCCTGGACACGATCCTCCAACAACATGCCTCCCACATAGAGCACAACCGCAGAGCCAAGCAGCAGTTTCATCCGGCCGGTCGTGGAGTGGCTGTGATCGTGTCCCTCTTCCGCATGATGAGCGTGGGAGTGGTCGTGATTGTGCCCGTCATCTGCATGATGCTCGTGCGTATGAGGGTGCTCGTCATTTCTACCGTTTTGTCCGGAGGAAGGAGGAGGCGTATCTACGGATTTCTCAATATACGCGCCTTCGGATTTCAATAGCTGTTCCACCTTTGCAAGAGAAACTCTAGGATCAAGCGTGAGCTTGCCCGAGTTGAAGCTCAAAGTACATTGTTCCCCGTGCTCCAGCTTTTGAATCTGCCCCTCCAATTCTTGGGCGCAATGACCGCAGGTGAGCCCTTTCACTTTATATTGCTGCATATTGATCACCTCGAATTAACATATGAATATATACTCATATATTATTCTGGAAAGCTTAAGTTGTCAATTGATTTACGCTATAAAAAACATAATGGACAACAACCCCGATACGGGAATAAGGAGGCCGATTACGCCTGTTACCCAAGGAGCATTTTTCCTATAAGTCGCAACCATTGTTACAGCAGCCGACACGCCGAGGAGCGCGAACAGGATCGCAGGGAAGCTCCAAGCCAAGCTTAAAGGCTGGAATTCAAGGATGTCGGGATGAAAAAGTCGGAAAAGAGCCGTCGTGTCAATCGGAATGGCAGCTCCTTCCGTCTCGTGGGGAGGAGGTTGGAATCCCATAAACGCCGTGACGATAAAGATGAGAAGGCCGAACAAGCTTTCCACTCGCAGCCACGATCGAAAATCGAAATCCGGATTTTGGCGAAGCTTTCTCCTCATCAAGAACCCGTTGATCAACCCGAAGAGCAGCAAGGGGATAAACAGCAAATGTTTGATCAGCAGCGATTGCCCATAGGATATTCCCCAGGCGCTGACCAAATCAGGGACAATGTAGAACATCATCGTCAGTCCGGACACTATCACGACAACAACGCAAACGATGGACAATGGGCTGAACCATCTGGTGAATGCCGCCAAGTTCACAGGGCCTTTGCTGAACCAGGCTGCGAGCATAATTGTACCGAGCCATACGCTGATGACGAGCAGATGAAGAGATTCCGCAATAAATCCGAAGCTTTCTGATTGTCCCGCGGCGTGGCTCGCCCAGCCGTAAGCGATAATGACACCGAGGAGCAACGCCGCAACAACTCCATTCAGAAGCAAGTGCTTCGAAATATCTCGGAACGCCATCACAAACAAGATCAATGTACATTGAAACAAGATCGCGAGCCATGCTTGTCCGAACTCCAGGTCGGCCAGAACGTCCTGCAAGACGATCCAGAACGTTAATTGTTCATCGGTAAAATACAGGGTTGCTCGGGCAACCGGAACAAACGAGAGGGCCGTAATGGCCATAATGAGATTAAAAAGCGCGGTTGAAGAGAGCCGAATCGCAGGCCTTCTGTCGGTGGGTATGAAGTGAAGCAAGACGGTGCTGGTTGCCAAAGCAAAGCAAATGTAGAGCAAGGTTTCGGAAAAATAAATGTACAACGATCCACACATCCTTAGTTTGAGATTTCTACCGGATTATCATATCATAAGATTCATATGAATAAGTGTTCATATTGACAAACGTTCGGAATTTTGTTGATAATCGTTGTCAAGATCGGCAATGTCCTTTGCTATAATCAAACCGAAGTAATACTCCTCAAATACAAATAGAAAGTAGGGTAGCAAATGTTAAGAAAAACGTTGCTCCTTCTGATTGTGTTGGTTGCTTTCCCAACAATCGCTTCGGCACATACAAATGTATCTTCATCCGCGCCAGCTGCCAATCAGACGGAAACAAATCCAATTAAGGAAATCACCCTGACGTTCAACACGGACATCGAGCCATTAAGCTCGGTCGAGATCCTGAATGAACAAGGAGGAAAGCTCACACCAACAACTGTACAAGTCGCCTCGCCGCTCATTAAAGCTCAATTCGAAGCCGCTCTACCGAACGGAAAGTACTCGGTAAACTGGAAAATCGTAGGGAAAGATGGACATCCCGTTTCAGGAAGCTACACCTTTTCCGTCCAACTGCCTCAGCCGACTGCAACTTTGGCACCATCATCGTCTCCATCGTCTTCGCCGACCGCAACCGCTTCAGCAACGCCGACGGTATCTCCTGCAGTATCACCTGCTCCATCCAGTGCATCTACACCGACTCCAGAGGCAGCCGACGCGGATTCCGGTCCTTCAACGAATTGGACGGTCATGCTGATCGGGGTAGTAGTGGTCTTGTTGATGGCTCTAGTGCAACGTCTCCGTCGGAAGAAGCGTTAAGATAACGATGGATAGCGCTCTGCCGTTTTTGCTATAATTGAAAATATTACGATTTAGCGAAGGCGGTGTCCATTATGAATAAATTGCCGATAGAAGCATGCGACGATACATGTACCGGGACAAGTCCGGATATGCAAGACATCAAGGAGCAGATGATTTCCACATCGACGGCGAATGAAATGGCCGATATTTTCAAAGCTTTGGGCGACCCGACCCGAACGAAGCTCATCTATGTCCTGCTCAATAGGGAGCTGTGCGTCCATGATCTATCCGTGTTGCTGGAGATGGGACAGTCGGCGATTTCTCACCAGCTGCGGTATTTGCGGAATTTGAGAATTGTGAAACGGAGAAAGGCCGGGAAGACGGTATTTTATTCGTTGGACGACGATCATATCGAGCAAATTTTCTCGCTCACCTTGCAGCATTTGAAGCATTCTTAGGCTTGTGGAGGGAAGACTGTTCAGCTATAATGAGGAATGAAAAGAATAGCTTCGCACTGGGAGGAGCCTGTCACACAAGGCTTCTTTTTGCTTTTTTCGGGTTAACTAGGGGGGGCGCGAGATGGAATTACTACTTCAACTGGCTGTTATCATTTTTAGTACGAAATTAGCAGGAGACATAGCCGTTCGGCTTGGTCAACCCTCTGTATTGGGTAAATTGTTGGTCGGGGTTATTATTGGCCCCGCGATGTTAGGGTGGGTACAGAGCAGCGAGATCATCGAGGCGCTAAGCCAGATCGGGGTGCTGCTGTTGATGTTTTTGGCGGGACTTGAGACGGACTTGAAGGACCTGCATGAGAGTCGAAACGCTTCCGTCGCCGTTGCGGTAGGCGGGATATTGCTTCCCCTGCTTGGCGGTTACCTATTCGGGATCGGGATGGGGATGCCTGCCGGTCACGCGATTTTCCTGGGGCTGCTTCTATCGGCTACGTCGGTGAGCATCTCGGTCCAGACGTTCAAGGAGCTGGGCCAGTCGAGAAGCAAAGAAAGCACAACCGTTTTAGGCGCAGCTTTAGTCGATGACATTGTTGTCGTGATTGCGCTAGCCGTTTTGATGAGTATTTTAACTTCTAGCGACATAAGCCTTGGTCTGGTCATGGGGAAAAAGATTGTGTTTTTTATAGTTATAGGGCTTCTGGGGTATAAAGGGGTTCCGTTCTTAATGAGAAAGCTCGCTTCGCTTAGAATATCCGAGCCAGTCATGAGCTTGGCCATTGCCATTTGTCTTTTCTTTGCTTTTACCGCGGAGTACTTTGGCGTTGCAGGCATTATCGGCGCGTTCGCCGCGGGCCTTGCTATATCCCGGACGGAATTCAAACACGAGGTGGAGAAGAAGCTGGAGCCAATAGCTTATACCCTCTTTGTGCCTGTCTTTTTCGTTAGCATTGGCCTATCCGTGACATTCCAAGGGTTGACGAGCCAGGTTGTTCTGATTCTTGGCCTGACGGTCCTGGCTGTAGCCACGAAGCTGCTTGGAGCCGGACTTGGGGCGAGATTAACAGGCTTTACGATGCGTTCGTCGCTAGTTATTGGAGCGGGGATGGTTTCTCGCGGCGAGGTAGCGCTCATTCTTGCCTCCATCGGGTTGAATGCCGGGTTGTTGCTGCCTAGATACTACACCGCAGTCATCATTGTGGTTATTATTTCCACCATCGTTACCCCGCCTTTGCTGAAAGGGTTGCTCCACAAGCGGCCCGAGTAGAGAGTGAAAGGTGAATTTCACTTGGACAAAGCTTGGAATTTTGCTATTTACAAACGTACCTCTTAGGCATATAGTATAGGTAAAGTTGCACGAGGTAAAAACTCTGTCCACAAGGAAACATAAATTTTTTTATTGATTTTTTTGCCCCGACGCAAAAGTATTGTCATGGTACAAGAATGGAGGATTTAGGATGGCGAAGGAAAAAAGCGTCTCCAGGCGAAATTTCCTGAAAATCGGTGCGGTAGGGGCTTTCGCTACACTTAGCAGTACACTGTTTGGCTCATTAACCTCTTTCCAGAAGAGCGCCAATGCGATGGATAAACATCAGGTTCATGCCGGACTGAACACCCAATTGCATGAAGGGATGAAGCACGGCTTCGTTCCCAGCTCAGAGCAAACCGTCGGCTATAAAGCAGCATGGGATGCATTGACGAATTTTGATTATGGAAAGGTCAGCACATTGCCGAACGGTCAAACGTTTAGGGAATACGAAATAACGGCGCGGGAAACTGAGGTGGAGATTTCCAAAGGCATCAAGTTCCCAGGCTGGGCATACAACGGGAGAATTCCAGGTCCGACCATCCGCTGTACGGAAGGCGATCTGCTGCGCGTCAAGTTTAAGAACCTTTCCGCTCATCCGCATTCCATTCATTTCCATGGGATCCATCCGACGAATATGGACGGCTTGGAAGCTATCGCTCCCGGCGGGGAGTTCGTTTATGAATTCGAGGCTAAACCGGGCGGCATGCATCTATACCATTGTCATGTGGCTCCACTCGCCAGACATATTCATAAAGGGCTGTACGGCAACTTCATCATCGATCCGAAAAAGCCGAGAGCCGCGGCAAGAGAGTTCAACATGGTGATGAACGGCTATGATCTGGATTTGGACGGGGAAAATGAGGTATACACCGTCAATGGATATGCCTTTGCTTATATGCAAGAGGCGATCAAAGTGAAAGCAGGGGAGCTCGTTCGGATCTATTTGAGCAATTTGACCGAGTTTGATCTGATCAATTCCTTTCACCTGCATGCTAACTTTTTCAACTATTTTGCCACCGGGGCGGATCCGGAAGCACGGCCGAACTATACAGACACCATAATGCAATGTCAAGGCGAGCGCGGGATCTTGGAAATCGTCTTTCCCGTTCCCGGCAAGTACATGTTCCATGCGCATCAGAGCGAATTCGCGGAGCTCGGCTGGATGGGCTTCTTCGTAGCGGAATAGAGAGGAGGGATTCGAATGCTGCAACCGCAAGTTAATGTGTCCAGTCGCACAAGAGGGAGCAAAGGGAAGTTTATCCTGCTCGGAGCACTCCCGATTATTCTGCTGACCGCTATTATCGTCCTTATTGCAAGCCTGGGCACCGGCGTCAAAAATGAACCGGCCGCCCCAATCGAGATGTTGAATTTCGAGAAGATCGTCCTGAATCAAGACGGATTTGAAGTGAAGGTATTGAACTCGGGTCCCGAAGAAGTGACGATTGCTCAAGTCGTTGTGGACAGCTCATTCTGGAATGCCGAATTTGTGCCAAGCGATACGCTGAAACGGTTTCAGACTGCAACCATCAAGATTCCTTACCCTTGGGTATACGGAGATCCGCATGAAATCAAGCTGATCACTTCGAATGGTCTTATTTTCGTCGGTGAAGTCGTCGCTGCGACGGATACGCTGAAAGCTTCTCCTCAGTTATTTCTCCAATACGCGCTTATCGGCTTCTACGTAGGGGTTGTTCCCGTCGGGTTAGGGTTGATGTGGTATCCGTTCTTGCGCCGGTTCACGACTCGCGGCATGCATGCGATACTCGCGTTAACGGTGGGGCTGCTGTTCTTCTTAGTGGTGGATACGTTTGAAGAAGGGTTTGAGCTGGCCGGCGAGGCGCCTGGTGTTTTTCAAGGAACGGGTCTTGTCTGGATTGGCGCCTTATTAAGCTTGTTGTTCTTGGTCGCGATGGACCAGTACAACGATAGGAAGATGAACGGCTCCGCCGGGAAAACCGTTTCCTACAAAATCGCGACCGGGATCGGCCTTCACAATTTCGGGGAAGGTCTTGCGATCGGATCCGCCTTTGCAGTAGGCGAGGCCGCGTTAGGGACGTTCCTGATCATCGGATTTACCCTGCATAATATAACCGAAGGTGTTGGGATTGCATCGCCTCTGTTGAAGGAACGACCTACTTGGAAGCTATTTGTAGCTTTGGCTGTCATCGCAGGAGGGCCGGCTATTCTGGGTACATGGGTAGGCGGATTTATTTTTAATCCCACGTTCGCCGCTCTGTTCTTCGGCATCGGGGCCGGAGCGATCCTGCAGGTTATCTACGCCATCTCGAAAATGATCCTGAAGCAATCGAACGAAGAAGGCGTTTCGTCCGTGTCGTGGCTGAACCTCGGCGGAGTCACGCTGGGAATTATGTTGATGTACGCAACCGCTTTGCTTGTGAAGTTTTAGTCGAAAGAGATTGAGCGGACAATCGAGCCGCTATTTGTGAGCATGCCTACCGGACACTGATGACGTGGAGTTGCGCACTGAGTATAGTACAACGTGCGCTTCTTCCTGTAATTGTTCTGCATGTATCAATTCAGCAATTTAGCGAGTGCTCTCCTAGCCTCCTCCAATTTGATCGGCATTTCCCCGTACTGCTCCTTCCATAACCCCGACAGCAACTGAAGGACAGGGGGGAGCTCCAGATGCGCCTCTTCCAACAGATGAGCGTTTTCGCAAAAGAGCTCCCGTGGTGTCATACTGCCGAGGCATTGACCTTCCTTCATAATAATCACATAATCGGCCCATTCGGCGACGAGCTGCATACTGTGGGTAGCGACAATAACCGTCTTGCCGTCAGCCGAGAGCTGGTCCATCACCTCGCGTACCCGTTTCTGCCCCGCCGGGTCGAGGAATGCCATAGGCTCGTCGATCACGATCACTTCGGGGTTCATGGCGATGGCGCCGGCAATCGCGACGAGCTTCTTTTGCCCCAAGCTAAGCTCATGGGGGTTGAAGCCGGCTAGGTGACCGATACGAAGCAACTCCATACTCTGCTCCGCCTTATGAAACGCTTCGGCAGGAGGAAGGCCCGATTGGGTAGGGCCGAAAGCTACGTCGTCTCTAACCGTCATGGAGATAATCTGATCGTCCGGATCTTGGAAGACGACCCCTACATGTCGAACCATTCCTGCATTGTTAATGGCATTAATTATTTCGCCTCGAAATCGAACTTGTCCCGCTTGGCATATGAACAGGCCATTCAGATGAAAAATGAGCGTCGATTTGCCGGCGCCGTTCGGACCCACAATTGCAGTCTTACGGCCGAGCGGGATTTGGAAATCAATCTGGTTTAGGGCCGGATCTCGTTCCTTCGAATAACGGTAACTAACGCGATCGAATTCAAATACCGGTTCCATCGGAATCTCCTATCATCGCAAATCGAATAGAAACAAAGTCAAACAGGGAAGCACCCAAAGTAACATAACGCCCCAATCGACGGAACGTAATGGACGGAGCTCTTGCTGCATCGGAATGCCGCGGTAATTTCTCGACATCATGCCCATATAAATTCGTTCAGATCGTCGCAGAGCCCGAAGCAGCAAGCTGCCAAGCAATCGAGCGAGTACGATGTAACGGGATAGCCGATAGTAGCTTCCCGCCGAAAATCCACGGCTTTTCAAGGCGCTGAGCATCTGAACCCCTTCGGACCGAAACACGTTCATGAAGCGGAGGGTAAACAAGATGAGCTCGACGAAAATGCCGGGCAGCCTCAGCTTCAGCAGCGCTTGGAAAAATTCGTTATGAGACAGGTTGAAAAACAACAATGTCAGCACTTGAAGGGAGACGAGCAGCCTCAAGGCGTACGTTACCGCTTGGTGCAGCCCGTCCACAGAAATCGGAATGCCCAGTGGGTGCACTAACATGCCGCCGCTGAACAACCCAAAATAAACAAACGAGAACGCCATAAATGGAAGAGCTAGTTTTAGACGCCGCCACATCACCGCAACAGGGATTCGACTCCCTAGCTGCAGAAGTGCTGCGAATAGGACAAAAGCAAGGAGCGTTCCCAAATGCTTCATGGAAACGCCCATCATTATAATCAACAATGCAGTTAAGATGCGCAGAGGCGCGTATGTGATCGTTAGCTTCATTTCCTTCTGACGATTACTTTCCCCAGCACTAAGAAGAGCAGGAATGTAATTCCGACACCGATCAATCCGGCTATGCTTCCGGAAATCCAGGAATCGAGGCCAGGAACGGAATAATCGGGCAGGGGAGAGCTTATGTAGCTAGCCGCGTGTTCGATGAAACCGACCGATTCTCCCGCCGTTTCAAAACCGTCCGGATGCGAGGAGGCGAAGAGAGAAAGGAAGCCGCCGATGATCAGCGAGATAATAAGCCAATTGCGAATGGATTTGTTCATGGCTGCGTCGACTCCTTGTTAGCAAACTGAAACGATGAACGAAGCGCGAACGGCATGACGACAACCGTAATGATCCCTTCTCCGATCCCTATAAAGGCGTGCCAGAACAGTAGAGCGCCGGCTGCCGTACCGAATGGAGCAACACCTGAGAGTGACAATTCAATTGCGCCTATCAGGGCGACGAGTGTAACCGATACCCAGCTGCTCAAGAAAATCGAGACGGTCCGCGGCACAAACGACAGACGCTTCAGCAAGTGGAAGGCAACAGCCGCCGCGCCGGGAGCAATAATGGCCATGTTCAGCAAATTCGTTCCGAGTGCCGTTATTCCGCCGTCTTGGAATACAATCGCTTGGATGGCGACTACGGTAGTCATGATCAATGTTGCCGGCCAGAAGCCGAACAACAAGGCGGCAAGCGCTCCGCCGATCAGGTGCCCGGAAGAAGCCGCCCCTAGTATAGGGAAGTTGACCATTTGGGCAGCAAAGATGAAGGCGGCCATAACGCCCATAATCGGGACCGCGCGGTATTCAAGCAGCTGCTTCGAATACTGGACGCTCTTGGCCAATACAACCGCCGTAACTGCAGCAGACACTCCCCAAACCTTTGGATCTAGAATGCCGTCAGGAATGTGCAAGAAAATACCTCCAATGGTATGCTAATAGCTGAATCATACCACCGTGCTACGATTTAGTAAATATGTAACACGAAATTTTAAGCTCTTAAGATGCGAATTTCCTTAAGGCAATAAGGGAGGGGGATAAGAAAAAGGCGAAGCAGCTGCGAAAGGGTTTGAACGAGGATAATTAACTCCTATACTTTCTGGGGGAACATCCGTATTTGGCCTTGAACACACGCTCGAAATGCGTTAATGTCCGAAAGCCGGAAGCCAGACATATTTCAGTTATCGGCAAATGGGAGGCTTGCAGCAAAGAAGCCGCGAATTCCAAGCGCAGGTTCTGAAGATAATGCTGAAAGGTCGACCCGGTTGCAATACGGAAGGACTCGCTGAAATACCCGGCTGCGAGCCGGGCCTCACGAGCCGCCGCTTCTAAAGTAAGGGGTTCCCGAAAATGGTTATGGATGTGGATCAGGGCTCTTGAAATCGCCGTATGGCCGACTTTTCCAATTGTATCGAGGTTCGTACGAGATGTGCTCAAGCTGCCCGGCTGCTCCTCTTGACGCAGAAGGGCGATGATGATCCGCTCCAATGCCCCCTTCACAATCAACCGCTGACCCCATCTTCGTTCTCTCGTCTCGCGCTCGATCAATCCGTATTCTTGTTCGATCCATTGCAGGGTCGCCTCATCCAAAACGGTCATATGCTCCAACCGACCATAGAACAACGATTCTTTTAGCTCCTCATTCAGCATCTCATCTGAAAAGATCACATTATAGATCTCAAGCATGCCGCCGTCATCCGGATAGATCTCATGGATATCGGCAGGAGTCAACAGAAACAGGCTCCCCCTGGTTAAGCGGTGAGCCGTCCCGTTTACTACATTAGTGCCGGTTCCTCCGAGAATGACGCACATTTCATAAAATTCGTGCCAATGCAGCGGGGTAGGCTGACTCACTTGCTGCAAAAAGATGTTGAACGATTTGCTCAGTTCCATGAACTGTTCTTTGAGCAGTCGCTCCGGTTGGGTCAGCTTGCCTCGCTCCATAGCCTTTCACCTCTCCACTTATACGTTTACGAATGGGTTCCCAGCCAGATCACGGCCTCGTGCCAGCCAAATTTTGAAATTCGGATTTTTCTCAGGAATGACCTTATCCTCCGTGGAGAAATACCGCATGGTGTAACCGCATCGGCGATGCGGACTCAAGTTCGCTTTAGCCCCATGAATAATCCGGCTATCATGCAGGGAACATTCTCCGCGCTCCAGCTCGAAATACACGGCACTGGATTCGTCGATGTTCTTGATTTGGGTGGAAAATAAATTTTTGCTGCCATCTACGTCTTCATAGTCCGAGAACCCATTCTCATGAGTGCCCGGGATCACCCGCATACAGCCATTCTCTTGATTGCTTCGGTCAATCGCCAGCCATACCGTAACAATTCGTGTGAACCCGGTAAGCCGGCCCTTCCAATAGGCGGAGTCTTCATGCCACGGTGTGGCTCGGCCGACAAGAGGATCTTTGCAGATGAAATGACTGGACCACAACCCGATATTCGGTCCGATTATGGGCTCGACCAGATCCAGCACTTCATCCGCGAGCAGAAACTCGAGGAGGCGTTCATCGCGAAAATGCGGTGTATCAAGTTCATCCGAGAGCTTTTTGCCCTTCAATGCCAGCTGTTCCTCGAACAACCCGGTCAATCGAGCCAGTTTGTCTGCGGAGAATACTTGCTTTTTGTAAATGTGGTACCCGTTCTTTCTGTATAGATCCGTCTCAACAGGTGTAAGCAACGCCGTCTGATTCGACATTCCACTTCGCCTCCAATGGTATTGGGTTACACCCTTACTGTACCAGAGCAGTTCCATGAAAGCTTATGTTTGGATAAGGTAAACTTAGCGTATTATCAGGTTTGGGTCAATTTTTTGCGAGTTTCCCCGCAGGTCCGTAAAATAATATTAACAGAATAATATTTATGTAAACTAAAGGGTGGTTCCGAATCCCAATAACGCTAGGGCGTATATGGCGTAACGCTATTGGGCCGCAACAGCACCGGAACGGCGAAATAGCGTTATGCAGGAGCGTTATTTGTCTTGCGAGAGGAGCAGGTGCTCTCCGTTTTCTCCGTCCCACGCGCCAACTAAACACAACCGCCAAAAAATGGACCGGTGATTGTTCCGATCCGGGTTTCTTATAGAGCACATAAAAAGGCAGTATACGCTCTTGTCCGACTTTTTCGGACTGCATCCAGCGGTTACTTGGTGTTCGGGGTGAGGGGACAGGTTGACAAGGAATCCGTCTCCAGGGTGACAGATTGGTGGAAACGGGGACTGAGAAAGAAAGTTGGCTAGTAACAAACAAAAGTTTGCTGAATTTCGGATAAAAACGGTGAATGGCAGCTTAACAAACGAATATTCGTTATTAGCAAACGGATTACGGGCATTAGCGGGGGTCGAGTTGGTTATGGTGTGGGTG
>NZ_BIMA01000080.1 GCF_004000845.1 Paenibacillus koleovorans NBRC 103111 | reverse complement strand
AAAGCTTCGTCGATTGGCGTGCCCGCCGTCAAGAACCCGTCCGCCTGCTCCAGCTTGCGAAACAACGCTTCCCGGTCGGTAGGCTCTCCCGCCTCCCACTTGCCGATTCGCACAAACGCTTCCAAATATTGATCCACTTTAGCAGGAACCGGCTTGTCTATGAACACATAAGGCTTCATTTCAGATCCCCCAAATCGAGAGTCAAGCCCCAGATGGAATTAGGCCCGGCGAATTCTCCGTCGTAGAAGACGAGAAGCCATTTCCCATTATCGCATTTCGTCATCCAGGGGTACCCGAAATCTCGTTTGACTGCGGACGGGCTCGAGAGCTTGGGGAAATAAGCGACTATCCCCACCTTATGCCACAGCAGGTCCGAAACATTCGCACGATACAGCGTGATATGACCCGGCTCGGTATCGGTTTCCAACCGTTTGCGTTCGGATTGAAAGGCGTAAACGATTCCCGGATTGGACGGGTCGGGGATGATCGTCGGCGAAGCCGGGTCCGGATCCAGGCTTAACACCGGATTTGCGACCTCCCAACTGGCAGCGTAATCGGTAGAAACAAACTGGGTGTATCCGATTCCAGATTCCTTCATGCCTTTGGCGAGCCCAATCACTTTATCGTTCACAAAGCAGAATGCCGGTTCAGCCAAGTGCCGCTCCGTAATGATGCGAGGCTCGCCCCAAGACAAACCATCGTCGGTTGACAGGGATATCCATAACCCTTGCTCCCTCAAGCTGGCTCCTCGTCTAAAATGGCCCGTTGCGGCCAGACCTTTCCCGGGAACGATAAACAGATGACCGTATACACTGCCTGCCGTCTGCTGCAATTTAGAAGTATCCACGCTTGCCCACGTCACTCCCGAGTCGACGGAGCGCCAGCCCATAATCGTACTGCTGCTTTGGTTGCTGCGCAGAGCCATTGCCAGAAGCACGACGGAGCCGTCAGCCGCAATGCCTAACGCCAGGTTGCCGGAGTGCTCGAATTCCAAGCCTTCATGAAGCTCTGCCAATATATGCGTAGCGCCGAAGTGATCCCCGCCGTCCGTGGACACCGCAACCGCAGGACAGCCGTTCATTCTGTGGGTCGTGCCCGCCAAGAAAGCAAGCACGATATTGCCGTTAGCCGCTTTGACAATCTTGGGCCAGCTTAAATGCGCATATCGCAGATTAGCCGGGGCAGGGACGATCACACGAGGCTGTCCGAAATCGCCCGCCCCCGGTTGGATGGCTGGTTCACTCAATGTAAAGTCCCCTCTCCTGCACCTTCAAACGTCCGGCGTCCGATTCCCTGGCCAAGCTCCGCCCCTTGGGCGATTAGGCGGCTCTGCAGCTCCTTGACGCTCAAATCGCGAAGAGGCTTCGACTGTTGCACGCTCATAGCTGCGGCAACTCCGGTCGCTTCCGCCTGCGCCATCTGAATGGGAATCACTCGCGTCGATGCCATCGCCTCATGTGTCGCCGAGATCGGACGCCCCGCGAGCAGCATGCCTTCCAACCCTTTGGGCAACAGACAAGAGAACGGGATTTCGTAGGTGCTGACCTTTTGCGATTGAATGCCTCTGTGATCAGGACTGTGAATATCGATATGATAACCGCCAAGCGCAATGACGTCGTCGAACTGCTTGCTGGTCGTCAAATCTTCTCCGGTAAGCAAATAATCGCCTACAATATGACGGCTCTCGCGAATGCCGATCTGATGTCCCGTATCGATCAGCTGAATGTTCTCGAAGCCCGGAGCATAGTCGCGCATAAAATCGAACACGTCCTTCATCTGCAGCAGCCCGGCCACTTCTCCATTGGAATAGCTCCGATTGTTATTCGGATCTACCCCTTCGACTCGGCTCGAGACGACGATCATCTGATCGAACTTCGGAATGCAAACCCCTACCAGATTGGCCCGTGGGTAAGCCGCCCCATCGCGCACCGCCTGTTCGATATACTGCTGCAGCCCGCCCAGCACGAACACCTCGGACGTCTCCATCTGATCCATTAGTTGGGTAGCTACTTCGTCGCTCAGCGACCAGGGGCGAATTTGCGTCGGATTGCTCCTGAAGTATTGCATAAGCGGCTTGAAATCAATATTCCGAACTCGGAATACTAAGGTCGACACCTGAGTCTTCCGATCGGACTGCCGTCCGTATACATAGTCCGCTCCAGCATGTACCGCCGCATCGCCATCGCCGCTGCAGTCGATCACAACCTTGGCGCTCAGCATTTGCGAGCCTTCCTTGTTCTGGATCATCACGCCTTTGACCGTCCCGTCCTCTACGATCGTATCGGACAGCATACTGTGAAGGAAGAAATCGACGCCTGCCTCCTGCAGCATTTTCGTGACCAAATATTTGAACCAATGAGGATCGACGCCAAGGACGTCGCTGGTGATCGGGTCCAAATAAAACTCCGTTGCAGCCCCCATCTCCTGCAGCCTCGTGGCAATTTCGTAGGCGATCCCGCGTACGACAACTTGACCGTTCCCATTATGGTAGCCGAGCAGCGGCAAACCCGGGATCACGTTGCCCCCTACAAAGCCGTTGTATTCAATAATGGCGGTCTTTACCCCGGAACGTGCGGCTGCCATTGCAGCCACGATGCCTGTAGCGCCGCCGCCGACAACAACAACATCGTAACAATATTGCTTGATCATGGTTCCATTCTCCCTCTTCTCCAGCGCACAGCGGGTATCTGTTTTTTTATCGAGTCGACGAGCAGAATGGCTACAGATCCAGTTCCGTTAAAATATCGATCATCCGCTCACCCATGATTCCGTACCCTTCTGCATTCGGGTGAAGCTGATCCGGCATGTAACCGGCGAACTCCTCTCCGAAAAACCTCAAGCCGTCCACAAGTCGAAGGTTCCGGTCCCCGTAAGCCTGAAGAATGGATACCGCTTCCCGAATTTCTTCTCTCATAAGCGTGAGCGTCATCCCGACGGCATTCTCGGTCGTCTCCCTATAAGAGCAATAGATCGGAGAGATAAGGACGATCGGGGTGTCGACATGCTTCTCGCGAATCAGCTCTACCATCCCGATCACCGCAGAACGGAACGTCTTGATATTGAGCGTATTGCTCATCACATTGATACCGAGGCACAAGGAAATGAGATCGGCAGGCGTATCGCGAATCATTCTCGCGACAAGCGTCTCCAGATGGCATTGTCCGCCGTAGCCGAGACAAGTCAGATCCCAGCCCTTGCTTCGGGCGACGATGGCCGGCCATGTTAAGGATGGGCTAGCCGCAGCCGAGCACTGGGTGATGGAGCTTCCGTATGTGACCCACTTCAACCGATTTGTGCGGATTGGTGCCAGCTCGGAATGCTCAGCTGCACTTAACGATTTCAATATAACGCCGCTCTTCTGCGGCAAATAAATATCGAACCGTTCCCCTGCAGGCGGGTGGAACGAACAGCGCTCCTCCCCCGCCGGCAATGTCAGAGAATGAACCAGTTTATCGTCCGCAACGAGATCGAATTGTCGCTCCGCTTCCGTTGGCGCTACCTCCAGCTCGACTGATCTCGCTTCACCTGTAACGGCATCCACGCCGAAATGACCGGCGAACGATACCCTTACTCCCGCCGTCTCTCCCGCTTTGTCAACCAGCCCCTCTCGGAACAATTGAAGCTTGTCTTGGGGCAGCCTCCACGGTCGGACCCCATGCTCAGTCGGCTCCAGGGAAACGGCGCCTTGAATCCATTCCTTCGTAATTGCAATTGTCGTCATGTTCGTTCTCCCAGCATTATTCGTTTACTAGCTGATTCTCATGGATGACATACGACCGGATATAGGGATACATGTCGGACGGAGAAGGTCTGGTGTAATCCAGGATCACAATGGAATCGTCCTCCAGTTGGGTCCACTGCGCATACCCGTTGTCCCCTCCGAATGTACTGAAGCAATGATCGAGCTTGACGAACCGGTCTCTTCTAAACTGATCGGGATACCCCTGCGCCGCATTCCAGTGCCAGCGAATGGAATAATCGTCTGGATTATCGACCTGCAAGGAGAATGAACGCCAATGACTGATCGACTCGTTGCCGGTAAGGTGCGGTTCGAAATGGGCGTTGCCGAAGTGAATCGCTCTCGTAGAAATTCCACGGGTACTCGCTTGCAGCTTCAACTCTCCATCGACATGGATCGTCAGCTCCTCGCCCTCTCGGATAATCCGGTAGCGATGCCAACGATCCGTTCTGCAGTCGAAGCCCGTCTCCGGACGGTCCGCCAGGCAAATACGGCCCGGCATGAAGCGGATGCGGCAGCCGGCGCTAATGCAACAGCCGTTCTCATCAGCCTCCTCCAGCCTAAGCTCGGTTTCGATTTCCACCCGCGAAGTATCATGCTGGGCAGGATACAAGATGAACTGCACGGCATGCTCGCGGCCCTCATAGGTTCGAATGGTTAGACTGTCTTGCTCCAGCGTGCAATCCGCTTCATCCCAAATGAATGAATTCGGCTCATATTCGAACGTCTCGTGAGGATCGAACACAAACGCATAGGTGGCGTTTGTTCCCGGACGATTGCGGAATACGGCCAGTGCCTTGCCGGAATGAAGCATCCCAATCGTCGGACGATGCCCATAGAAAGGCGCCAATACGCCATGATCCCACGTAGCTCCGTAGTCCCGGCTGCGCAGCATCCGGCTAGGCTGTCCATATCGGCCTACACAGTCGCAGCAGCGAGTTACGGCTAGCAGATTCCCCGGCGAGATCTCAGTAAAACCTGCTTCCGCATCGGAATACAAGGGATTATTCGCAAGATAAGCAGTTCGGCTCCATGTAACCCCCGAGTCTTCCGAGAATACGGCGACCGATTGATAGTAAACCTTCATTCCGGTCATCGTCTCGTACTTCTCTTTGTCTTCCAGATCATTGTAGACGGCTTGATTGATTGCAGCCCGTTCGTCTGTGTAAGCCACTTCCGTACGGGTGAACATCAGAGTGCCGTTAGACAGCTCTTGGATGTATTCCGGCTCGCCTCCGACATTGTCAATTTCATAGGGGCCGTCCCAAGTGATTCCGTTATCGAGGCTCCAGAACAACTCATTGACCATTTCTTTATTAAGCACCCAAGTGGACAATTTATAAAACTTTCCATTCGGGGTACGCTGACCCTTATCGCAAATCATCACCAGGCGACCATTCGACAGCGCATTGATCCGCGGCACAACGTAGATGCAGCCTTGTTCGTATACGTCCGCATGAGCGATAACCTGGTGGTCCGTCCAAGTCAGACCACCATCCTCCGAGCGGGCAATCATAATATCCGTCGTCTTCTTTTTGTGGCTATCCGAACGAAGGTAGGAGCAGACTAAACCGTCTTTGGTCTTAGCCACTCCCGGGAACGAAATGTAGACACCTTCCTCGAAAGCAACCAAATGCTTATTGGCATCCGGAATTTGCAGCATCTGCTTCCTAATCGTACCGCCCATCAGGACCGACCGCCTTGCATATACAGGTTCAGCGCCAACTTCCGGAAATGGCTCACGCGATGGAAGGTGGCATAGTTGGCATCATGCCGGTTAGGCGCCTCTATACTTGTACGAGAAATAATGACCAGATCGTCGCCGTCAATGACCGGCTTGGCGTACATGAACGAGTTGGTCAAGCTGCTCGCCTGGGCGACACAACCGGCTTGGAACCAGTTCAGACCGTCCGCGCTATAGCTAAGCATTAGGTTTCGGCGGTCGTCTCCACCTGGAATTTGCGCATAGATCGGATCGTCCTTGTCGGTTGATAGATCCCAATCCAGCAGCTTCTGGCTGTCGACCGCCATGTTCGAGGTCGCCCAGAACAGGCGGGAGATAGGATCCCAGATGACGCAAAATTTGAGCTGACCGCCCGGCATAAAGGCGTACTGCGTGAAGGACGCTTCCAGGTTGGCTCCGTCATCGCTAACGTCCAGCACGGCGCATATGTTCGCTGTGGATTGCTTGCACAGCTTGACCGTGACGAGCACACGCAGATGTCCGTTCACATCGATAACGTTCGGCTCCAAATAATGATTGTGCGGCGCCTCGAATCGTTCATTCACGAGAAGCTTCGTCTCCTCGGGGAAAGGAACCGGATTGGACATCCGCCACGATGCCGGATCCATCAGGTCGCGCGTCAAATCACCCGATACGACGCGAGGTGCTCGCCTGGCGCCGCGTGGAATGTCAAGCGGCGAATTATAGCCGGCCTCCGTCAATCCGAGATCGTCGATCGCCCAGTACAACCGGTTGTTCCGGATCGCCATGCCGGTATGACAGTTCCAGTAATGTCCGGAGAATAAAATCGAAGGCTCCGACCAGGTTACACCTCCGTCTTCGCTGCGCAGCAGCAGCAAATCGTCGTTCCGGTATTTCATTCCGCCTCTGACAGCAAATAAATAGAGTATGCCGTCATAGGTCCATGGAACGGCTGAATAGTAAGGAAGCTCGGCAAGCTCGTTCCAGCTTGCCCCTCCGTCAGTGCTGCCCATCATATACGTGCGGCTTGTCTCGACTCGCCGCTCCTGGCTCCACCTCTGGCGCGGAACGACCGGAACCGCTGCGAGCAGACTGCCGTCATCGAGTCGAACCAGCCCGCACCCTTCTACATACCGCTCCGTATCGGGGTTGTGATAGATCCAGCTAAAATGCTGAGCTAGCGGTGCTGCAAACGGGACATGAACATAATGATCGTAATGCTTCCTGATGCTGTTCGCATACCGTTTGCCCAGCAGCTTCTGGCTGGCGTTGTTCAGATGCGTGCCGTCTCCGGTAGACTCCGTTCCTTCATTAGACACCCAGCCGGAATAAGGAATATGCTCGACCACCTTCATCAGCATTCGGTTAAAGGCTGCGCTCTTGGAAGGCAACAGCTGACCAACGATGAAAGGCGCTTCGGCTGCATGCAAGTCCCGCCTCAAACAGTCGACGAGCTTTCTCAGGTTTTCCATATAGGTCTCGGGAGAGCCCTGGTCCGCTTCCCCCTGATGCCACAATATACCTTTGAGGGTGCCGCTTTTCATCGCATCTTGGGTTCTTCTGACGGCTTCCTCGTACAGCCCGGTTCCCGCGCCTTTTTGCCACTCGGCTAATTTGGTTCCGCCTCTGGCATTCGACACAATCCCGATCTCGATATCCGGGTTATGCTCCGTCATTGTCTGCGCGAACATGCTGGCCAAGCTGTATCCATTAATCTTAGTGATTACCTCAACTGTGGAATACCGGTTTAATCCTTGTATGGACGCGATAGCGGGCAAATTGCTGACCCAACCGTTCTCGGCCTTCTCCCACTCGCTTCTTCCATTGAGGACATACGCTCTTGCTATCGCAAACCGGTCTTCCTCTTCGATGCCGGCTCTGCTGGACATATTGGACTGTCCGATAAACAAATACAGATGGAAGTTTTCCCTGGAAGCTTGAATGGGCTGGGCGGTGCCTCCATACAAATCCACATGCTCGATCATTAGCGCTTGAGCCGCCGCAGCCGTGAATACTTGAATGTGACAAGATTCCGCGTCGATCGAAGCCGGCTCCGTCAATAAGCGAATATACCGGGCCGTGAGGTTGTCTACCTCTACTTCAACGGTTCTTAGCACTTGGTTCAAGCTTGCGGCGTCAGCATGATAGACATCCGTCCAGCTCTCTTGGTCGTCGGAGATTTGAATAGTTAAATGAAGGGCCTGTTCCGGAATTTCCGTAACCACAATTCGATTGAACAGCTCCTGTTTGCCTAAATCAACTAGATGTTTCAGAGAACCGCACCTCTTCCCATTCCTTTTTTGAGGCAGCCGCTTTTATGGTTTCATAGATTGATACCAGGCACGTGCGCGTTTCGTCACTTCCTCGCCGCCGCTTTTGTTCCATTTGTCCACGAACTCGTCGAACTTGCTGATCGGCCATTCCCCGATAATAATCTTGGTCATATATTCCTGATACATCGTATGATTCTTCAGATCCGAGAAACCGTCATAGATCGATGCCGGCATGCCGTCACCGGCGATCGCTTTGCCGAATTTCTGCATATCCGCAATCAGCTTGTCGCGTTGCTTAAGAATATTGGTTTGCGTCGCCGAAGATGCGGCAGCAAGCTCCACTTCGCTCTGTTTCTTCATTTCATCCATGCCATTGATAAAGCTTGTCATAATCCGGAAATCCTGATTCGTCGAATCTCCATCAATCTTGACCGGCTTACCGTCCTTTATCGAATAGTGCATCCCTTCCACCCCGAGCAGAACCTTCTCCGCATTGGCAGGCTCGGAAGTCCAATTGAGCAGCTTCAAGGCATTAATGGTCGTCTGTTCATTCTTATTGGCAATGACCCATTGCGGGCGGCTGATTTGCACCTTCGTTATAAACCCGTCGTATCCGGGTACCTTCGGTACGCCTAGAGCGACCAGATTGACATCCTTGTTTACTTTCACAATGTTCTCCAAACGAGCGCTTGCCGTATAATTGATATGGTACCAGCTGCCGACTTTATCGTTATAAATTTTAGCCAGCCAATCGTCGTTTTTGTTCAGGAACGTGTTCTGATCGAGCAGCTTCTCTTTATATAAATCCCGGATGAACTCGATGGCCGCTTTCATGTTCGGCGTTACGGCCGAATAAGTCAGCTTGCCGTCATAAATATCCCAAGCCGGAATGCCTTCCAGCATCGCAATGCCGTACATCGCGAACAGATGATCCATCCAACGTCCCTGCTCCCGTCCGGATACCGGTATTTCATCGTTAGGATCGCCGTTTCCGTTCGCATCCTTATCGCGGAACGCCCTAAGCACGGCTACATACTCATCCTTGGTCGTAGGTACTTTCATGCCGACTCGATCGAGCCAGTCCTGACGAATAAACGCCCCGTAGTGCGTATAGGTTTGCGCGTAGGGAATGTAGTAAATCCGGTTCTTGCCGCTTGGATCCGCCGAACGGACGACGTCCCACACTTCTTTAGGAATGCGATTCCACACGGCAGGCGCATACTTCGGGAGCAGATCGGTCAAATCGGCAAGCGCGCCTTGCTTCATTAGCGACGCTTCATTACCCTGCCACGGCAGGAACATATCCGGCAATTCGCCGCTGGCGATGCGCGTATTCAGCTTCTGAACGTATGCGCTTCCACCGTTCCAAGGGACGGAAGGCGCATAGATCCCGACTCCGATATCCTTCTGAATCAATTTGGAATACGCGCTGTCTTTATCCAAGGCACCGACGTTCTCCATATTGCGCCATACTTCCAGGTACTGCGTTTCCTGGGGCTTTACGCTGGCTTCCGCTCCTGGTTCGGCAGGCGATTTGCTTCCGCAGGCGGCAAGCAGTGCAATGACAAGTCCTGAACTGATGATCATTTGAGGCACCTTTTTGAATGTTACTTTCATGAGATAACTCCCCTTCGTGGTTTATATAGGAATGCATTGAAACCGTTACTTAACGGAGCCAAGTGTAGCTCCTTTGACAAAATGCTTTTGGAGGAACGGATACACGATGATAATCGGAATTGTCGCAAATATAATGGTTGCGGCTTTGAGCGTGGCGTTGTTGTAAGGAATGTTTCCTTGCAAACTTGGCTCAAGCTCCGAGTCCGAGTTGATCATATATTCCCTGAGTCTTAGCTGCAGGGGATACAAATGCTGATTATCAATGAACAATAACGGGTTCATAAACTGGTTCCAGAGCAGCACGGCATAGAAGATGCCGAGTGTCGCAAGCACAGCCTTGGAGAGTGGAAGGATCACGCGGAATAGCAGCTGGAAATACCCGCAGCCTTCCATCTGAGCGGCTTCCTCGAGCTCCTTCGGAAGCTCCCGGAAGAAAGTCCTCATGATGATCAGATTATAGGCGGTTATCAAATACGGAACGATAAGCACCAAGAAGTTATCATAGAGGCCAAGCCCTCTGACCGTCAGAAAGAACGGAATAATCGGATACCGGAATACCATCGTAAAGACAACCATGATCGCCAGAAATCGGGCAGGCTTGAATTCCGGTTTGGACATCGGATAAGCCATAAGCGCCGTCATCAGCAAGCACATCACGGTCCCGCCCGCGGTTACGACTACATTAAGCGCGAATGACCGCCATAAAGCCTCCCTACCGATTATCCGCTCCCATGACGCCCAGGTAAATTCAACCGGCCATATGAATACTTGGCCTGTGTCGACAGCGTAGGGCGAGCTGAACGAGGTCGACAAAACTTTTAACAGAGGGACAAGCATAATGAACCCGAGTATACCCAGCAGCACTATATTGGACAGGCGAAAGGCGGTTTCCGACTTGGTCTCCTTGATGGCAGCCATTAAAACAACCCCCCGTCCTTCTGCAGCCTTTTGGCTAATTGATTAAACGTAAGCACCAGCACCAGGCCAATCACCGATTGGAACATGCCTATTGCCGTGGTGGAGCTGTACTGCGCCTCAATGATCCCGACGCGATACACATAAGTATCGATCACATCGCCTACCGAGAAAGTCATCGGCGTCAGCAAGCTATAAATTTGATCGAAGCTGAGATCAAGAAAGTTGCCGATCTGCAGCAGGAACAGGATCAAGACGGTTGGCAGGATCAATGGCAGTGTGATACTGAAAATTTGGCGAAATCTTCCCGCACCATCCATTACAGCCGCTTCGTACACCTCAGGATTGATCCCTGCAATTGCGGCCAGCAGGACAATTGTCCCCCAACCTGCATCACGCCAAATGCTGGACAGCACGAGGATCGTTCGAAAGTACTTCTCTTCCTGAAGGAAAAGGATGGAGTCCAGTCCAAACCAGTCGCGAATCGAATTGACGATACCGGTATGGGAAAGGACGTCGAACGTGATCCCCGAAATAATGATCCAAGAAAAGAAATGCGGAAGGTAATAAATCGTTTGCAACGTCCGCTTATACACCACATTCTTGAGCTCATTGAACAGCAAAGCGATCACGATCGGCACCGGGAAAACAAAGAGCAGGCTGTAGGTTGCGATGATTACCGTATTGCGGAATACTCGCCAGAAATTCGAATACTCGAAGAATGCTTGAAAATGCTTCAGCCCCACCCATGGGCTAGCCGCTATTCCTTTAAAAACCATATAATCCTGGAAAGCGATTACAGATCCGGCAAGCGGAACATATTTGAATAAGATAAAAAAGACGAACCCCGGGAATGCCATTACATAAAGAGGCCAATACTTTCTCCAATTGGAGACCCAGCCTATTCGCTTCTTGGGTGACGATCTTACTGTGATGCCTGCCGCTTTGTGCGGATGCGCGGCCTTTAACACATGTATCCCTGCTTTCTGAAGGTTGGTTGTGATTGCGTTTTCATTATACCTTCACAATTCCTTGGCAGGCGATACGACATCTTTAACATTCAGGTGAGACATTCTTCACATGTTTGCGTTTGGATATCCGAACGTATTGCGGATAGGTACGCAGGCCATTATAATCAAGGATACATTCGATCAGTGCGCCTCAACCCTAATTGGAAGCGCTGTCAAATTGATTCGCGGAGGATTTATTAATGCCGTTAATGATAAAAAAGCTCACCTCTAACCGTCGCTACCGATTTTTCACGAAGCTGTTCCTAAGCTACTTGCTATTGTGTACCGTACCTTCCTTGATTATTACGAATGTCTTCTACAGCAAGGCCAAGGAGCAGATTATAACAACCTCCACCCAATTCGTAGAGATGCTGGCCGTGCAGCTTGCAACCTCCCTGGACACATATATCGCTCAAGTAAACAACTCCTCTCTAACGATGTACAGCGACTACGAGCTTATCGATTATTTAGGCAAAGAACTGACGTATTCCGCTGCCGATCGGATCAAATACAATCTTCACTTAAATCGGCAGCTCTCTACATTCATGACTCAGCTGCCGAATTTGCAGGGCGTTTCGCTTATCTCGGGGTCAGGAATCATTAATAACATCGGATTCTACCCGGATATGAGTCATAATAGCGTCTTTTGGGACGAATGGCTGAAGAGGATTCGCGAAGCCAACGGCCAGCTCGTAATCGTCCCCTCTCATTCCCAGGTGTACTCGTCTACTGGAAATGCTGACACCGTGTTCTCCGCGGGCAGACTCATTCAGGATATCGAAGGACGCCAGGCAGGTATATTGCTGTTTCAGTTAACGATCAACAAAATTGTCATTCACAACGAGAATCTGAATAGCGATACCATCCCGTTCAACAAACGGATCCTTATCGAATTGTCCCAGCAGCGCCAGCTGATCTACGACTCGGAGCTGAAGCCGGCGTCCTTCACGCCCCAGAGCATGTCCCCGATTCTTCCGGAGGAGCTCTGGATGCACGGCGTGGACGATATCGGCAAGCTGACCGTCAAGGTAGCCGTTCCCACCCATGAGCTAGATAAGAAAATTAGCTCTTATCGCAATCTCGCTTTTATGATTGCAGCCATAACCGTATTCGCCATCACATTTATTTCCATGCTGCTCAGCTATCAAATCAGTTCGCCGATTAACCGGCTTATTCGCAATATGAGGCAAGTCGAAGACGGTCGCTATAAGCCTCTTTCCGAAGAGGGTCTGAATATCGAGATCGAGACGCTGACGAGAACCTATAATTTGATGATTCAGAAAATCAAACATTTGATTGAAGATGTGTACGTCTCGCAAATTAAGCAGAATCAGGCCAAATTTCTCGCTCTTCAAAATCAGATCAATCCTCATTGGCTCAATAATACGTTGGAATCCATACGCATGCAGGCCTACTTGTCGAAAGCGCCGGATATTGCAAATATGATTAAGACGTTGGGGAGAATGTTCCAGCTCACGCTGGCACAAAGCGAACAACCGAATCGAATTGCGGATGAAATGGAATATATTCAGGTTTATATGAGCTTGCAAAACATCCGTTTTGAGAACCGTTTCCAGCTGGTCATCCAGCTTCCTGAGCCTATTATGCTGGTTCCCCTCATTAAGCTTGTTTTCCAGCCTATCGTTGAGAACAGTATCGAGCACGGGTTTGTCGACCCGGACCGCGAATATGAGATCCGAATTGAAGGAGAGCAAGCGGAACATAGCTGCACGATTCGGATTGTCGATAACGGGATCGGAATGAGCCAGGATCAGCTCGCCAAGGTGCGCAAGCAGCTGCGATATACGGATTGGTCCTATGAATCTAATGAGCATTCTCTTGGCCTGCGCAATATTCAAGAACGTCTGCAGCTGCACTATAGCCAGGAATTCGGCCTGGAGATCGATTCGACTCCAGGTGTCGGAACAACCGTTACGATCCATATCCCGATAGGTAGCACAGAAGCTGTTCCTCAATCGAAAGGAGATCCCTATGCTTAAGGTCATGTTGGTCGATGATGAAACTAAAATTGTAGAAGGCTTAACCGTTATGATCGACTGGAACAAATACGGATTTGAAATTTGCGGCCGCGCCCGCAACGGGTTGGAGGCTCTGCAGATCGCCCGGCAGTTGGAGCCGGATTTGATCGTAACCGACATCCGAATGCCTCAGATGGATGGGTTGGAGCTGATCCGAGAGTGGAAATCCACTCATCCCCAGACGCAATTTATTATTCTGAGCGGCTTCACCGAGTTTCAGTATGCCAAACAGGCTATGCAGCTTGGGGTTAGACATTATGTTTTGAAGCCGATTGAAGAAACCGCACTGGAAGCGAGCCTGGTTGAAGTCGCGCGCAGTATAGCTTCCCTTCGCGAGGAAGAGTCGGAGCTGAATCTGCTCCGCAGCCGCTCGGCTGCTTACTTGGAGCTGCAGCGGGAGAACATGCTTCGCGACTGGATCCATGCGGGCAAACATACGGATGAGATTATTGCGAGCCTGCATGAGCTTGAGGTCGATTTTCCTTATTCCTCTAACAGCAGCTTGGCGCTCGTAAGAAGTGACGGAAAATTATGGAACGAGCCCGATCTTTCTGTGGTCAGCACCGTCTTAACGGAGACTTTACCCGATCTGTCCGCTTCCTATCCGTTCCGATTCGAGGAGGGTGAGCTGGGGATCATGTTCAGCTTTTCAGGAGGTTGGCCTGAAGAGGAGCTTCAGCGGTGGGTGCAGTTGGTAAGCGTGAAGCTTTCCGGTCATTTCGGGTGCACGGTCCGCGCTGCAGCGGGAAGCATCGTTTCAAGCATGAACAGCCTGAACGAATCCTACAAGCTCGCGCGCAGCGCGCTGGGCGCCGCATCCGCTGCGAATTCCGAATTATCCCGCGAGCTGCCGAACGAACAATCCCATAAGCGCAACATCATCGACGAGATCAAAGCATACATCGATGAGCACTTTGATGAACAGCTGACTCTGACCAGCATTGCCGATAGCTTCTACCTGCATGCCCACTATTTGAGCCAATTGTTTAAGAAGAAAACCGGAGTCACCTTCCTCCATTACCTTACGCATGTCCGCATGGAGCAGGCCAAACAGCAGCTTGTTTCCACGGACCTTAAAGTATACGAAATCAGCCGTTTGGTCGGTTATGAGGATTCCAAATATTTCAGCAAAATCTTTGAAAGAACCGTCGGGATGAAGCCTAGCGAATACAAGCTTCTTTCCTGATATTAGTGCAACCACAAAAAATAAAAACCGCATTTAGCGGTTTGTGGCAGAAACTCTATTCGTTTTCTACTTTCCACGGTCGGAGCTGGCCTAGCTTCATTTTGTCGTTCTGCAACGTTTTCAGGAATAAGCGGCCACTCGAAGTGACCTCCATTTTACGAGCATCTTGATCCGCAGTGCGTATTAATCCGCTAGCATGAAGGCTGTGGGTGATTTTGGTAACAAAAGGTTGGGGCATCTGCAATAGGTCGGCTAATTCCTCCGGTGTGTGCTGACTGCCTTCCGACAACAACCCCAATATCAAGAACTTGTGATACCGAGATTTGTACCTCCACCATGGAACAGAATCGGCTTGAGGCTGTGGGATGGCTTTGTTCAAGATGGGAACCCTCATCACTCATCCTCCTGAAAGCAGCGATAAGGCTATTGTACTTCAAGCAAATTAGACGATGATGTGAAACGGGATAACAAGGAAAATAAACGAGCTACTCTTGGAAGGGAAACAGGTAATGAACGGTCCAGCCCGGATATTCCCCTTGGAGGTATTCTTGGGCTTTGATCGTGGTGCCGAACAATTGGAACGTAATTTCGGTTTTATTCCCCTGCGGATCTTGCAGCTGCGCCTTATAGGAGTTCGCTACCGGAGCAGGCTGCTGTGACGATACCTTCGTAATCGACAAACCCAATATGTAGTCTTGCTGCTTGCGGGCACGCAAAGATTTGGCCAATTTCTCGAAAATGACGGCGAGATCTGTGCTGCTGAATTTACCGGACATAAAATCGTTTGGCTGAAACTCCCGCAAAGGGTGGGCCAGGAACAAATTCTCCGGTTTCCCCGAATCCTCCGCCTTATTGGACTGCATGTAAGCAACCGCTCCCGGTCTAGTAGGAAGGTCATTTCGCGGATCGCAAAGCGCAGCCACCGCTTCATTCTGGGAATAGGCAATAATCCGATATACTTCTCCATCACGCGGCTGCATGGCGTTTACGATAAAACTGGGGACGACCACTTGGCCTTTGATCGATACGGGAGTCCGGACTTCGGCTTGCCCCTCGATCGTCACCGGAAACCCAGATGCTTGTTTTTTGATCAAAATGACGTCCCCTTGCAAGTCCAAGCTTACTAGGCTTTTGTCTTGCAGGCCCATTCGGATGCGAACAGGTCGATGAATAGTTATTTGCATGGTATACCTCTCTTGAACTATTTCTTTCTGCAACTATCCAATTAATTCCACAAAAAACCTGATAATCCTTCCCGCGTATCAACTTCATTGCTGCAAATCCAAATTCCAATAAGGTCGAACTCCATCGTATGGCGTAAAAACAGGCTTAACTCTCCTTGCAGGCACTGCCATGGAGTCCGCCGTCGTGATTGGACCGAGGACACTCGGAGGGACAGAGTATCGAATTTGATCAAAAAGTTGCGCATCGAAGGCTTCTGCTTGCATATATAGCCATGCTCTCCCGGCAAACGCGAGAAACCATTGTACCCCTTTCTTAATGCTTGCTCCTTGCTCCGTTTTTCGAGCAGCCATTTCAAGTAGTTCGTCAACCAGGCTTTGAATGATTTCCAGCTGCTATCGGTGATCCCCCGGCATTCCGGAACAGACGAACGGCCTCCAAATAATAATGGATATCCTTCATTTCGATGATCCCTTAGCCGGTGCCCTTGGTTGTTCTGCAGGCCCATCCGGACTTGCGCATATTTCAAATGGGGTGTCATTCCAGTAGACGGATTCACGAATAGGACTGCCTGTGGCGCTGCAGCAGATCCAGAATTTGTTTTTCCTGCTTCGGATCCACGATGCGATTGACGACCCAGCGTTTCTCGCAGTTCGGAAAGCGGGATTCATGTTGCAGCATAAATTGGAGGTTTTCCAGGACAGTCCGCGTTTGTGTCTGGGATATCCGGATGATGCGATACAGAACGAACGTATTTTCCCCATCCACATTGGCATCCCCCTTGATTTCCACTGATTTAATACTGTATTACTGGTGGGGAGAATATGCTTGGGTGAATAAAAAAGCACCGCTTCTTTGGGGAAACGGTGCGTTTGTAAATTAGTTAATGTTATTAATTGTTTTGTATATATTGAGTAGAATATAGTACATATCTTGAGCTTCTTCGTCCTCTAGCAAATTTCTTTTGTAGATCAACCAATCAGTAAGTTCCTCAACCTGAATTAGTTCCGAGAATGGCTCATTTACCGCTCCAGTACAGAAGTGTGAAATCACTTTGCTTTCTAACGACATATCGAGACCTTCATACCCATTTTTAGTTAACTCGGGATTTAGACTCCCAACATAGTAAATATCAATGATTCGCTCAATAAACTCGTTCCGATTTCCTTTCATAAACTTCCTGAGATTACTCTTTAGTACATCTTTTGCGTTCATTGGAGCACCTCGTCTCCGCCACTTATTCTTCCAGTTCAACGCGCTTGCCTGCCGCTTTGATGAAATTGTATGTGAAAAATTAGCAATCCTTTAGTGGGATAGAGAACTCGACATAAACAGGATGACGGGCTTCATCCAAACATAGCTCGATTCGTTCCCTGAAATTCCCCCATGTGACCATTTCTAGAGCGGTTTCAATCGGGAAAAAACCAACCTCCAATGACTCATGTGAGGTTAGCAATTGTCCGCCCACCGGTTTGCCCAAAAATAAAGTGTTGCAAATGCTTGCACTAACGTTTTGGAACACGCCGCAAAATGTAGTCACTTCAATCTCGATCCCGCTCTCCTCTCTCGTCTCCCGGATTGCGGCCTCTTTCAACGACTCGCCTTCCTCAACCTGACCGCCCGGCATTTCCCAGCCCCGTTTTGGCCCTTTAATCAATAAAATTTCGTTTCGCTCATTCACCACAATGGCTGCAGCGGAAATGATATGTTTGGGTGCCACCGAGTCATCCTCCTCCTACTGCTATCGGCTTCCGAATCTTACTTCCGAGCATCGAGCACGAACATGGAGGCATCCTGACCCATAAAGATTCGAGAACCCGAATAAAATGTTTTGGACTGAATGTCCGTGTACCCGATGTCCCTCATCAGTTGAGCCAGCTCCGTCTGATCAAACCCGTTATGTACGAGCTCCGAAACAACCTGCTCATTTTTATCGAAATCGACGAGAATCAAATGGCCGCCATCATTCAGCACATCGTACAGCCTTTTCAAGACGAAAGACACATCCGGGATATGCAGCAGAACTTGAGCCATAAAAATATAATCGGCACGCAGCTCCGAAAGATCTTCCTTCTCAAAATCAAAGACCAACGTATCTGCCAGCTGTAAGCCCAAAGCCGATATTTTGTCTCGGATTTGTTGAATCATGCTCGGAGAGGTGTCCAGGAAAAGCATCGATTGAAACTCGTTCAACAAACTCATCCCGACAAGCCCCGTCCCGCAGCCAAAATCAATCGCATGATGGCCGGCTGCATCCTGAACATATTCACGAATGGCATCCGCCGACACCTTGGCGATATGGATCCGTTCAGGCGTGTCATACATCGCGGCGATCATCTCGAATTTATCCGTATTTCCCATCCGTCACACTCCTAAAACCACATGTATAGTTAACAGCCTTGTCTTTCTTCGACCGCTCGGATATAGTGCCCGTCCAGGTCGAAGAACGTGAAATAGCCGAATTCATTTCTGAAAACAGGGGCTTTGTCTATAGTCGCTCCCGCTTGTTGAACCCGTTCATGCAGAGTCAACAAATCATGCGTCAATAGCTCGATTACCGTTACATGACCCGTCTCATTCGTAATAAAGAAGGGGCGAGGAAATCGAAATTTCAACGGGGTGACCTCTTCCGGAGGCGTTTCCATAAGAAAAATACCCGGCCCGTTTCCGTTTTTCAAGCCAATATGCGCTTCGCCGAATGAATAATCAGCCGAGATCAAAGTAAATCCCAATACCTCGCAATAAAATTCTACCGATCGCTTCAAATCAGCAACCGGAAATCTCAAGCAGCAATAGCCGATCACATCTGCACGGTTTGGGTTTTCCATGTTTGGCACGCTCCTTATCCTATTAACTGATATGGATTATTCGCCAATAAATCCCACAACCCTGCTCCTTCGGTCAAATTACTCTTCAATGATAGCAACCGCACGAACCGGTGACCCGTCCCCACCTGCAAGCCGCAGCGGAAATCCATAGAACTGAAAGTCAGTCCCCTCAGGCAACCGCTCCAACCCTCGCAGACCCGTATACGTTATGACATCGATTCCTAACAAGGCCCGCTCCAGCTCTTCGGACAGTTCGCCGCCGACGAACGGTGGTCGCAACGCAGCAAGACGATCATAGCACTCCAACCCTACCGCATTCGCGAAAAATAGCCCCCGCCCCTCCGGCCAAGCTGCATCTGCAACCTTCACCAAGCGTGATACTCCGAAAAAACGTTCCAGAGGCAGCTTATCCAGTGTCGCCGCACCCGGGTGCATGTGGGAAGGCGCGTCCACATGCGTTCCGGTATGGCTCCCCAAGGATAGCTGGCGCAGCTCCCAGGTGTGTTGCTCGTAAGTGTGTACCACCTGGACTTTAACCACAGGATCGCCAGGGTAAACAGACATGCCGTCTTCAATAGGCAATGACAAATCAATGACTCGCACAGACAAGCCTCCTTACCGATAGCCTGTAGCATCCGCCGGTTTGCCGGCTTCCTGAACCTCAACCAGATACCGCCAGCAATCCGGCTGCGAGCCGTCCACATCACGGAATCCGTACACCTGCGCGAGCTGACCGCTGGATACGGAATGCCCGTTCCACCGGGCTACCTCCGGATCACCGGCTAATGCGGCTATTGCTCGTCCCACGTAGCGTGTGGATTCCGAGATAATAAAATGGGGCTCCCGCTCGGCTGCATCCCTCCAGTTGTCTTCCTTCACTCCGAAGTGCTCCAACATCATTTCGGATCGCATCCAACCTGGAGTGACGGCTACGGCGGTACATTGATGTGGCGCCAGTTCATGGGCTAGAGCTTTGGCCATTCGAATGACCGATGACTTCGCCAGATCATAGAACATCGACAATCGGTAGTTGTTATCGTTGTACTCGGCCGTTCCGTCCGTCATTTCGATGACCAATCCATTCGGGTTTTGGATCAATAATCGAGTGGCAAAGTGGCTTGTAATGAGATGTGTCTCTATCGCCAGTCGCAGCATGCGGAACCCTTTGTCGAGGGAATGCTCCCAAATCGGCACGTTCCACTGAATCAGATTTTCGCCTCCCCACACATCATTGACCAAGAGGTCCAGGCGCCCCTGCTCCCGCTCGATCCGCTCGATTAATGCCTGAACCTGATCCTGTTCAAGATGATCCACCTGCACAGCAATGCCTTGTCCTCCAGCCGCATCTACCAACTCAGCGGTTTCCTCTATCGTCTCGACTCGATTGTACTCCGAACGCTGCGTTCGGCTCGTACGTCCCGTTACGTAAACAGTTGCTCCCGCTGCTCCTAATTCGATCGCGATCCCCCTGCCAGCGCCTCGTGTTGCGCCTGCTACAAGCGCCACTTTTCCTTCCAATGGTCTCATATCGGTTCAGCTCCTTCCGTTATCACCACTAGACCAGTATAAACCAAATACATGACAGGTTTTGTCATATATCAAAAAGCCGATCTATCCGATCGGCTGCAGGTTCATTGGTGAACGGGAAATCTTAAGACGGTTTTCAGTTTGGAAGGTTCGGTTCTGCGGGGATCCGACAAATATATTTCGCGATGGATTTTGCTCGACCGGATGTAACCCTTGTCCGTGCAGAAGGCTTCCATTCGCGCGAAGCTGGCCGGCTCGTCATCGAAGCTTCCCAGATGCATCATTTGACAGCTCAAACCGTCCTCCACAAACTCGAACCGAACATGCTCCAGGAGCGGATTTGGCTTTTTCTTCTTCGCCTGTACCCGGTACCGCTCGAACAAAGCTTCGGTCAAAAAGTCAGGCTGGCGGATCATGATCGTATACTTGAGATTCGATTTGTCTGTGGCAGGTTTGGAGCGATCCACTAGATCCCATACACCCTCAAGCGGAAAAACCGTGTATTCGTAGTAATCCGCGGGTACATCATCGCTTTTGTAAGACATGCGCACCGCGTAACTCATGCTGTACAGAGCCTCAACGGCATTCGCGAAATCGTCCCCATTCGGGTCTCCGGATCCGCTCACCGTAATGAACGGAAGCTTCGGCACATCCACAATTTCCGGTATAGGCTTCGGCAAGTAGAGCGGTTTGAAATCTTTTTTGTAATCTACCTTTGGGCTCATGAACGGACATCCCCTCTGGATCTGGTGAGTCCATTTTCGCACCCTTATCCTAATTTTGCAAATTGAAACGTATTCCTGCCCGCGTTCAACGGATAACTAACATCAGCCCAAACCAAAGTGCCAGGCAGCCCAGGCGGCAGCACCGCTTCAATGAACCACTGCTGATTTTGCTGTGAGTACTCCAGTCTAACGTCAATCATACCTAGGGGGTGCGGGAGCTTGCCATGCAGCAACTCCATAGTCCCCGGCTGCGGGCGAATGACGACCGATGCGAATTCCATTGAAGCCGGCCGGATACCCAGCAGATTCGTATAGAAATGATAGATCGGATGCGCTCCCCATGCATGGCAGTCCGAACGAGTCTCGTCGAGGAAAATTTCCGGCGTCGTCTTCAGTCCTCGCTCTTCCATCCCAAGCCATGGCTCCAGTCTTGTCAATAACGAATCCGTGCGACCGACAGACGCCAACGCATCGAATGTATAGTGATCGAAATAAATGCTCGTGCGCATCAGCGCGCCAGGAGCATTCAGCAGCCTTTGCACAAGTTGACTCTTCAGGGCCGGCGAAAAGGATTCGCACAAGATGGCGAGTACCTGAGCATGCTCCGAATAGTACTGATGGCCGGTATCGTCGGCAAACAGCCCACGCGCCTCGCTCCAGAACAGCCGCTCAACAGCTGCGCTCAATTCCTTTGCCAGCCGTGCAGCTCTGGATGCTAATTCCGGTTCGTCCAGATAAACTTCCAGCTTGGAGACCAGCTCCAACGTATGAACCAACAGCAGATTGTATGCCGCATTCAACCGATCCAGTCCGTTAGGCGGCTCGCCTTCATGCCAAGCATCGGATGGCGCCGTTTGCCAGTCCAAGAAGTTCCACGACACCGGCAGCCGCACCGCTCCATTCATGTCTCGCTCCCCCATCAGCCGCTCCAACTCATCCCGAACGCTGGACATCATGGTACGAACCCATTCGCGGTCGCCCCGCCAGAGGGCATAATCATAAACCATCGCCGCCCACCAGAAGGAGAAGGACGATATATGTTTGCCGCCTTGATCCGGATAAGAACAGTTCACGAGGCCCAGGTGGTTATGCCGCGAAGCCCGGAACATGTCCAGCGCTTTGCGCGGCAACCGATCATCGAGCGTGCTTGTATAAGTAACTAGCGCCTGAATGCGCGTGTCTCCCACATACATGAGCTGCTCCCAATATGGGCAATCCATGTACGTTTCGTGCGCGCACATCTGCAGCGTTCGGAACGACGCGGCGATCGTGCGATTCAGACGAACATCGTCGCTACCCAGCGCCCCTTCCATTTCGAGGGGATATCTCGTCTCCAGCAGCCGAAGCTCTTGGAGGCATAGCGCCTCGCTCCCCGTCTCCACGATCAGCTCGGCATATCGTCCCGCGTGCCACCACAGCGTGTCGTACTTGCGACCCACTCCACCATCCGGACGGAATGTATCGCCGATGCCGCGAAACCATTTTCCTGCGATCTCGCCCCGGTTCGTCTTGCGGTGGCCTTGCGCCTCATCATAGAGGGATTCCTCCCAGTGAAGCCGGATGACGGAGCCTTTTCCACCCGAGACGACCAGCTCCGGATACAAACAATAATAATCACCCAAGTCAAAAATGACGCGTCTGCGAGTACAAGCCGGAACAAGAATCGACCCGCCATTGAGCCATGTTTGCCAGCCCGCATGCTCCTCTTCCAAATCACGTCTTGCCTCTATTGACTGACTGTCGGATTCCGCGATGCCAGCATCCTCGATGAAACGTACGGCACTAGGATAGAAGCGTTTCTCCTGCATAGCCGGCAAAGCTGCAGGTCGCATAAGACGCTGGGTCGAGGAAACATGGTAATTGTCCGTAGCAAGATATACTTTCTCGCCAAGCATCGCAGGTGACCAGCCGACGCCTTCCCCAGCCAAGGCATCCCGGTCGAAGGGGGAGCCGTCTATATCCAGCTTGGCTCCCGTTCCGATCCCTGAAGGCGTCGGGATGAAACGATATCCCGGCATCCGCTTCGCTTCCCATGGAGCAACTCCGGTTCCCATAAGCGGTGCGAGCGTTTCATCCTCCGGATGAAGCAGGAACCCAGGCTTCACGCTGACCTGAGCCCAAGGCTTATGTGGTCCCAGCGACCAACAGCGAGCTACCCATTGATGCTCCCCAACAGACAAATCCACCTCGTACGTCTCATAAAACCAATTGCAGCGATCGCCCCGTTCGCTTCCGCGGCCAACACGATTGCCGTCCAGGTACAGCTCATACCGTTCGTCTCCCGAAACAGATACCTGGATGCGAAGGGCTTCGCTTATCTTAAATTTGCAGCGATATCCAGTGACGAACGGGGGTTGCCCGGCATCTGCACAGGACACCCAACGACTTACCCAGCTTGCAGTTTGCTCCCACGGTTTGCTCATGCTCTCTCCTCCTGAAGTCCTCTCTCTACCAGGTTCATCATACGGATCAAACCGAGCTCCGGCAATGTACATTTTTCGTGTTTATCGCCGGATGTCCGGGGCTAACAAAAAAACCTTGAAAGGCGGTCTGCCCCTCAAGGTTTCTGTGTGATTAAGACTTCTTTATGATGTAAAACCCGTATTGTTCGATCTCATCGAGCGCCTTGCGGCCAAAGGACTCAATCAGCTCATCGGCTCGGATTTTGGTCCCTCCAAGAGTAAGTCCGTCCCAGCGCACAATTCTACCTTCCTTGACCAAATAATAATCGTCCATCGTTTAGCCTCCCAAATTATACGTTTTGGAAATCGGTTTGCGCCAGCGAACAGAACAAGAGTCTGTCTGCACTTATTTTACCATATTTCTGCAAAATAAAAAACCTAGCTGCGCACAACGAGGCATGCCAGGAAGCAGCGATGGACTCAAGAGAACGGACTCGCCATGTCATCCATAAACAACAAAATAACCCCAACCGAGAGCAACAAACAAATGAGTGCCGGAATCGCTTTGGTAATCGGCTCTTTCACCCGAATATGCGAGAAGCCGGCTACGATCATGGTGATCCCGAGCCATACGCCTGCCCATGCCGCCACTCCCGGGTACCAGTACCCAACAACGAGCCCGATAACGCCGATGAGCTGTACGATGCCGGTGACAATGCGGAACCATTGCGGAAATCGAATTTGCTCGAACAGCTCGATCTGATGTTTGACGCCTGCCAGCTTGCTGATCGCTTGATACGTCATGAAGAGCAGCAGCCAGCTCTGAATAATGATGGAGAAAATAAACATAGAAGTGAACCGCCTTCCAGAATGAAATAAATGGATGACTAGTTAGCGCAAGTAGTTGCCGGTAATCGACAGCTCCGAGTCCGCAATCTGCGTCGGCGTTCCTTCGAACACCACTTGACCGCCGCTGCTGCCGCCATCCGGTCCCATATCGATGATCCAATCCGCTTGGCTGATCACATCGAGGTTATGCTCGATGACGATGACCGTATTGCCGGCATCGACGAGGCGATTCATAATGCCGAGCAGCAGCCCGATATCCGACATGTGAAGACCGGTAGTCGGTTCGTCCATCACATAGATGCTGCCTTTCTTGTGCAGCTCGCTGGCCAGCTTGATCCGTTGGCACTCCCCGCCGGACAGCGTGCTTAGCGGCTGGCCAAGCGTAACATAATTCAGCCCCACATCGCTCATCGCCTGCAGCTTGCGTACGACATCCTTCAGCTCGAAGTAGCCCAGCGCTTGCTCTACGGTCATTTGCAACACTTCGGCGATGTTTTTCCCGTTCAGCTTGTACTCCAGCACTTCTTCCTTGAACCGTTTGCCGCCGCAAACCTCGCATGGCAGCTTCACGCTCTCGAGGAAAGCCAGATCGGTATAAACGACGCCAAGCCCTTGGCAGTTTTCGCAGGCGCCTTTGGAATTGAAGCTGAATAGACCTTGATTGACCTTGTTAGCGGAAGCGAATGCTTTGCGCACATCGTCCATAATCCCCGTGTAGGTAGCGGGATTCGAGCGTGTCGATACGCCGATCGCCGATTGGTCGATGACGATCGCATCCCGGTGCTGGCTGAGGAACACGTCGTTGATCAACGTACTTTTGCCTGAGCCGGCAACTCCGGTTACCACGGTCAGCACGCCGGTAGGAATGTCGACGCTAACATCCCGCAGGTTGTGCAGCGTCGCATGCTGGATGGGAAGCTGTCCGGACGGCTTTCTCGTCTCGGTCTTCAGCTGGAGCGGCCGTTTCATGTAATTCCCAGTCAACGTTCCGGATTCCAGCAGTCCTTCGAAGCTTCCCTCGAACACGATATTACCGCCGCGGCTGCCGGCATGAGGGCCGACATCGACGATATGATCCGCCAGCTTGATCACATCGGGATCATGCTCGACGACAATGACGGAATTGCCTTTGTCGCGCAGCTTCTGCAGCAATTCGTTCAGCCGATGCACGTCGCGGGGATGCAAGCCGATGCTCGGCTCGTCGAAAATATAAGTGACATCGACCAAGCTGCCGCTCAGGTGCTTCACCATCTTGACGCGCTGCGATTCGCCGCCGGACAGCGTATCGGTCTCGCGGTCCAGCGTCAAGTAGTCCAGTCCGATATCTACCAGATGCTGTAGACGCTCCGTCAACGATTTGATCACCGGCCCCGCGGCAGGATCGTCGATTTCCCGGATGACCCGGATAAGGCGGCCTACCTCCATGGACGACATCTCGGCGATGTTCAGTCCGTGAATCCTGCAGCTGAGCGCCGCTTGACTGAGTCTTGCGCCGAGGCAGCTGGAGCATGGGCCTTCGGAGATATAGGGCTCTACGGTCCGCTGCGTACGTTCGGACATCGTCTTGATATCGCGTTTGATATACTTGTTGGTGAATTTCTCGAGAATGCCTTCGACCGTAATATTCATCGCTTTACCGGCGAAATCCATCTCCACTTTTCTCGCCTTGGCGTACAGCAGCTGCTCGAGCTCCGCTTCCGAATAATCGCTCAGCTTCTTGTCGAGGTCGAACGTGCCGGACTGGACCACCATATTCCATTCCCAGCTGTTCACCGCATAATCCGGCAGCATGATCGCGCCTTCATTCAGCGATTTGGACATGTCCACCGCCTTGCTCATATCGACGCCCAGCCGACGGCCGATCCCGTTGCACTCGGGGCACATGCCCTGCGGATCGTTGAACGAGAACATATGCGCCTGCCCGACGAAGGGCTGTCCAACCCGGGAGAACAAGAGGCGCAGAATGGGAGCAATATCGGTAATCGTGCCCATCGTCGAGTGGGAACCGCCACCCAGCCGCTTCTGATCGACAATGACGGCCATGCTCAAGTTCTCGATCCCGTCCGTATCAGGCTGCGGCACGCGGGGCAAGAAATTGCGTACGAACATGCTGAAGTTCTCGTTCAGCAGTCGGGTCGATTCGGCGGCAATCGTATCGAAGACGATCGAGGACTTGCCGGAGCCGGATACTCCGGTGAAAATCGTGATTTGCCGCTTCGGTATGCGCAGCGACACATTCTTGAGATTGTTCTCTCTCGCACCCGAGATAACAATGAACTCCTGATTGGAATCGCTCATGCTACTTAACATCCTTCCCTTCTTGGTTGAGTCGCAAATTTGATTTAAGCTACCAACACCTGCTCGAAACCTTGGAACCAATTGCTCCAGCCGTAACGTGCGCCTTCCACACCGTGCGGGTTCGAGAAGCCCGTTTGATACAAGTTCAGGTTTACTTTCCCGTCTCCCAAATCTTGAAGCGTCCAGGTGACGGTGTGCGTCTCACCTGTAATTCCCCATGTATACGACAGCTTGTTAGGCTCGTCCACCAGGAGGACTTCCCCCGAAATAACGCCATCCCAATATTGGTTAGGCTCCGTCTTGAACTGAAAGCGATGTCCCACCTCGGGCTTGAAGTCGTTGGTCATGATCCATTTTGCCAATTTATCAGGATCTGTGAGCGCGGCCCATGCCTTCTCCATTGTCGTGGTGTATTGAAAATCCAATGTAAGCTCCAAGCTCATTTCTCTTCGTCCTCCTCAAGTAATTGGCCCAAGCGCATCATGTTCAAGGTCCAGAATCGGCTGTAGAACGCCACCCAGTCTTGAATTTCCCTTAGTGGCGATGCGTTCAGACGGAATAAGGTTTCTCGGCCGACTTTTCGGTCCTCGACCAATCCGGCTTCCTTTAATACGGTCAAATGTTTGGACACCGCCGTTCGGCCCATCTCGAAATGTGCCGTCAGCTCATGGAGCGGTAATTCCTTAGCCTCCGCCAACAGACGAATAAGCTCTCGCCTCGTTGGATCCGCAATCGCGTCGAATACATCCCGCTGATTGTTTTCGGTCACAACACCCTCTCCTACAAATATCGTGGATGGTTCAATCGGACACCATTTGGTGACTCTTTTATTATAGGCCACCGTTTGGTGTCCTGTCAAGAGAGCAAACAAAAAACCCAAGAGAGGCGCTCTTGGGCGGGTCATCCACAAAGTTAGTATGTGTTATATATGTTTTCGCATTCCTCAGCGGTCGGTTCGTAGAAGCAGTGGAGCTTCCACCGGCCGACGAGCGGCTGATTGTACCAAGTGGGCGGACACGGCAACGGATTGGCCGCGGTACCCGGACGAAAATACCATAATGAAAATTTGCCCGGCCAACTGCGCTCCCCGTTCACCGCGCGTTGCGCCAGCCGGCGTTCGCTGTCTCTGGCTCTCTGGTAGTACATCCCGTGCTGCAAGGCTTCAAATGCATGCGGTTGGTTGATCATCTGCGGGATCGTTCGGATATTTTTGAAATCAGAGCAATTCGCCCGAATCCGGTTGATCCCCACATTGCCGACGAGAAGCATCCCTCGCTCCCCTTCGCCTACGGCTTCGGCACGCAGCAATCTGGCCAACATGTCGATGTCGTTGCTTCTGGCTCTCACGACTGCCATTGGGTCACCTCGTTAGATTGTTCTAGACTCATCATATTGAGGAGGTACCCAATGTGTTACGCAGTCAACTCATTTCGTATAGTTCGATCTGCGACGCTTCCCGGTTGCGGATCATTCTGCGCAGGATGGCTGCGAGCTCACGAGAGATGTCGCCTTGCTCGAACAGCTTCTGCACCGCATCGCGCTCAGCCTGCACCGCAATCCAATGAAGCTCTCGCCGATGCTCGACGAACTCCTGGTCTCTGCGCTGCGAGCCTAATGTGAATCGGCGCAGCCGGTCCAGCATGTGCCGATAGTGATCGAGCACACCCTCCGCCGCTTCATCTCTCACCTGCTCGCAACGGGCGGACAGCTCGTTCACGACGGCTTGGGTGCACTGCATCTTCAAGGCGCGAAGCTCCGAACGATCGGGTTCGCTCGCGGAGAGCGCCGACTTGGAGCGAGCGGTCAACATGCTGGCTCCTTTCTTCAATCGGCGCCATATGGACTTGACCATGATCTTGCCTACACTGGTCCGATTCGCCAACAGCAGCTCGAGCTGCTCCAGCATGGATAAGTACGAGTCCGCTTCCTCTCGGCCGATTTGCCCGCTCTCCAAGCGGTTGTTGACATAATTACGCTCGATATTCAACGCCAGCAGCCGCACCTCCGCATCGTCTCTGCGAGCCTGCATCAAGCTCCTCATGCTTCCGCCTCTCTGCGCCAGCTGCTGCATCATCAGCTTGTAGTCGCCGATCACGCTGTTCACGGCCGCTTCGTTCTCTTCCGTGGTCGCATTTTGCAAGATTTTCACTGCCGAGGCCATCACTTCCAGCTGCCAAGCCCGCTCCAGCCGCTCTTTCTCGGCGGTATCCGAAGCGCTCGTTTTTTTGGCGAGGAGCGGAAGAAATATACTTGCGGCCAGCAGCGAGATCAGAATAACGGATGAGGCCAAGAACAAAATCAGATCACGCTGAGGAAACGGATCGCCATTCTCCAAGAACAGCGGAATGGAAAAGGCCGCGGCAAGCGTAATCGCTCCCCGAACGCCGGATAGCGAAGTGAGCATCAGCATACGGAAGCTTGGCCGCTTCTGCTCGGCATTTCCGAACCAACGTCCGCCCGAAGAGAACAGCAACGTCCAGACGAAGCGCAGCGCCAGCAGCATCACATAGATGAGGATCGCAAATCCGATAGCCGACCCGTTGTCGATGGCCGGATTGACGAATACCGTGCGGGACACATCTGGAATCTGCAGCCCAAGCAGAACAAACACGAGCCCGTTCAAAATAAACAGGATGACGGACCACGTCGGGTCCGAGACATTTTTCAAATTCGGCATTGTAAACGCCATTCGTTCATTCTCCACCGCATGGAGCAGCCCTCCCGCTACTGCAGCCAGAATGCCCGACACCCCTACTTCCTCCGCGATCAGATAAATCAGGAACGGAGTCAAAATTTGCAACAGCATATGCATCGTTTCGTCTTCGAGCCCGGCTCTTCGCAGCAGCTTGCGTACGATCGTGATCAGAACGGCCATCACAGCGCCTACCACGAGACCGCCAACGGCAATGACGACAAAGCTCCAGCTGGCTGCGGTCAAGGAGAAATACCCCGTCACCATGGCGGCGATCGCGAATTTGAAGGCGACCAGACCGGACGCATCGTTCATCAACGCTTCGCCCTCCAACAGTTGCTTCATTCTGGCTGGCAGATGGATGCGCTTGGACAACGAGCTGACCGCTACCGCATCGGTAGGCGACAAAATAGCAGCCAATCCAAAGGCAGCCGCTAACGGGATCGATGGAATGAGCCAATGGACGCTATACCCGACGATGCAGACCGTTGCGAACACCAGCCCCAAGGCAAGCAGCAAAATCGGTACCCGCAGCCGCCACAGCTCTCCTCTCGGCGCATGCATGCCGTCGTTGTAGAGCAAAGGCGCAATGAACAGCAAGAAAAACAACTCCGGCTCCATATGCAGATGGAGACCGATCGGCGCGATCACGAGAAGCGCGCCGAGCGCGATCTGAATTAGCGGGACGGGAATAAAAGGAATGAAACGATGCACCACATTGGAAAGTCCGATCAACGCCAGCAGGATCAGCACAATAATAAACACTTCCATACGAATACCCCCTCCCAGCTATATTAATACATTCCTCTCTGGTAAGGTAGTATGATCGCTGCACTTCCTTTTGATGTAAGCCGGACTTCATTAACGACGAAAAACCTGGTCGGAGTACTTCCGATCAGGTTTTCTTGAATAACTCGTTACTACTTCACGGCTTCCAGCTTTACTTCATATTTGGACGAAATGTATGTGACATCCGTCGGCGTCGTGATCACTTGTGCCGCCATCTCATCCGCAGCCGGATCCGTTAGCTTGTAACGGATAAGAGCTTGTCCGTCGACGGTGAACTGAATGCTGTCGATCGCGATCTTGTAGCCGGCAGTCGGTTTCTCTCCTCGGCTGATTGTCACTTTGTTGACATTCTCATTTACCTTTTCCACTTGGAAGGTTACATTCTCCGTTTGCACTGGCGTTTTCACCCCATCGATCGATTTCATAGCGTTATGAATCCAGGCGGCCGCTTCTCCGCGCGTAATGACTTGTTGCGGATTAAACTTTTCGTTAGCGTCCAGCTCGGCAATTTTATAATGGATCAGTCGCAGAATGCTGCCTTGATAGCTCGGTGTGATGTCTGCTTCATCCTTCAGCTCCATCTTGATGTTGATCATCGGCCTATTGAACATTTTCTGGAAAGCGGCATCCAGCCAGGAAGCGAACTGTTCCTTCGTTACCGTCCCATTCGGATTCACATCCTTTGGAATTTCAACACCGTTATAGAAAGCCGCGATGAATGCGTCCGAGTACCACTCGTTGTCTTTCACATTGGCGAACAGCTCAGAGGCGACCGGCATTTTAATAAAACGCATAGAATCCAAGTTGTAATCGAACGCACGGACGAGGAACTGGATGCCTTGCGCATATGTAAGGCTTGCTTGGGGGGCGAAGGTCTCGGCGTCCAAACCGCTCACGATTCCTTTCTGCTGCAGGCTCGTAACGGCCTCCGCTTGGGAGTGGTCCACATCGCGGAAGGCGAACGCTGTGCCGAACGATAAGCTGCTCATTAACATGGCTGCCGAAACTACTACCGCTAATTTTTTCTTCATGTCTGATTCCTCCTAGAAGATGGATCTTCCTTTTGGGAAGTCACAAACTAAACGGTAGTAGCTCGAAAAAGGTTCCAAACAAACAAAAAATTTGTTAGTGTATTTTTATTGTAAAGAGGAAATTGCGGTTGCGGCAATGCGTTGAAGCTTGCTTTTGTCCGTTGTCGTTCTGGCCAGGACGCGTAGTCCGATCAAGCTGTTGTGAAGGCTTTCCGCTCTTTCTCTTGCGTCATATGTTGTGGCAAATTCCCCGTTAGCTTGTCCTTTTCGGATCAGCTCCGTCAGATGTCCTTCAAGCCGGGCAAAGCTTTCTTGCGCCATCTGATCCACCTCGGGATCCCTAGGTGCAAGCTCGACCGCCATATTGACGATCAAGCAGCCCATCGATTTCACGTCATCACCGAGGACCAGGCCGAACAAGTTTTGCATCGATTGTTTCGCCGTTTCCGTACTGGCCAAAATGGTTTGAAACCGATCGTTTAGCAGCCTGCGGTACCGCTCGACCGCTCGTTGGAACAGCTGCCGCTTATCGCCGAACGTGTCATACATGCTTCGCCGGTGGATGCCCATACAATCGACCAGATCGTTGATGGATGTTTTCTCGTAGCCGTATTCCCAAAAATATCGCATCGCTTTTAGCAGCACTTGATCTTCATCGAACTCCTTTGTTCTGGCTATGGCTTAGACCCCCCTTTCAATTCCTTTATCCGGTCAGGCAAGCTCTCTTCTGCTTCCCAGTCTGCCGTATACGACCGCGCTGATAATGGTGAGAATCGCAATGACCGCAAGTCCCCATAGCAAGTTGTCGTACATCCGGCCGACCGACAAGGAGCTTTGCCACACGAGGGCGCTGCCGATGAGCGCTACTCCAAAGGCGCCGCTGAAAAACTGCAGCAGCTGGAATAGCCCCATCCCGGAGCCGACAAGCTCTTTCGGGAGCAGACGAGACATCTCGTTCTGTACGGCGCTTGAGATTGCTGTGAAGCTGACGCTGGTCAATATATAGATGGCGGCAATGGCATAATAAGAATGAATGGCGGTTAACGCCAGCAAGATGAGCGAGACTAGTAGCAGCCAAGGCAGGCTTCGCAGCAATACGCGGTTCCCATACTTGTCGATCAAGCGACCGACTCGGTTCGAGACGAGCATGGCAAGCAAGGCGCCGGGGAACAGCACGAGTCCTGTCGCTCCGGGTGCCAAGCCGAACAGTCGAGCCATCAGCTGCGGGGCGACGAACAGGAAGGCGAAGCTGGCCATGTACGCTCCGACGCCGATTCCTCCAAGCGCCAAGTACGGCTTATTGCGGAACAGCTTCGGCAAAACGAATGGATTCTCCACGACACGGATTCGTAAGATGAATAACACGATTGCGAGCACTCCGGCTGCAAGAGCTATCCAGCTCTTCGAAGTGAGGAACAGCAGTAACCCCGTCGTTCCAGTCCCGAGCAGGATCGCGCCGATGAAATCGAACGAGCCGCTTTCCGCCTTTTCTTTTGGCAACAGTCGCAGGAATACCGGTATCAGCAGCAATGTTACGCTTGTGATAACGAACAAAAAATGCCAGCCCAAGTATTGCACGATCGAGCCGCCGAATACGGGGCCAAGCCCCAAGCCGAGCGACATGGCGGATAACAACAGCGACATGGCGCCGCCACGGCGCGACACCGGGACATACCGCGTCAATAATACCATGCCGAGCGAGGGGATCGCACCTGCACCGGCTGCCTGGATCAGTCTGGCTCCGAGCAGGACCCCGAAGCCCTCGCTGAACAAGCCGACTACGGACCCTCCACCAAGCGATGCCAGTGCGATCAGGAACAACAGCCGGATCGGCACAAAATCGGACAGACGGCTGTATGTGATGGACGCTAGTGCAAATACGATCGAGTAGCCGGTCACAATCCACGACGCCGTAGACGGAAGCAGCTCGAATTGCGCCGCCACTTTGGGAAGCGCCAAGTTGAACATCATCGTATTCATAATGACCAGCACCAGTGTAAACCCCAGGATGGCCGTGACGGATCTTTCGTTTTTCATTGGGTTCGCCCTCCATGTTTAGAGTAACCACATTCTTGTGATCACTTTCGGGAATGATCGTTCTCATATATCAATGGTGCGATCATACCACATTGAGAACGATCGGTAAAGTATTGTTTGATTGGATAAGAAAAAACATGAGGGAAGATCTCTGATGGTCCTTGGTCGTGGCATTCCGTTAGCGCATCGGGAGGGCAGGAAGCAATGCTATCAAGGTTAGGGATTCCAACAGTGGCGAGTATGCGGACCATACGGCCCTTATTTGTGAACAAATTGGCTACTTT